>NZ_PQIA01000070.1 GCF_003385235.1 Amycolatopsis circi
CTGCAACCCGGCGTCGGCAGGCGACTGCACTGCCGACTGGACGATCGCCGCGACTTCCGGATCTACGTCAACGAAACCGAGTGCCGGCGAGTACGCGGCGATCAGCCCGCGCACGTCGCGCCGCACCGCCTCGCGGTACGCGCTGATCGGCGGCGCGAGCCCGGTCGGGTCGCGGTGGTCCGGCAGCGCGAGAACGTCCAGCAGCAGCGCCGTGTCGTCCACGCAGCGCGCCATCGGCCCGGCGTGCGCGAGCGGGCCGAACGGGCTCGCCGGGAACAGCGGGATGCGGCCGTGGGTCGGTTTCATGCCGACGATCCCGCAGAACGACGCGGGAATCCGCACCGAACCGCCGCCGTCGGTGCCGACGGACAGCTCGCCCATCGCCGCCGCGACCGCGGCCGCGCTGCCGCCGCTGGATCCGCCCGCCGTCATCCGCGGGTTCACCGGATTGCGCGTGATGCCCGCGAGCGCGCTGTCGGTGACGCCCTTCCAGGCGATCTCCGGCGTGGTCGTCTTGCCGAGCACGACCAGGCCCGCCTCGCGCATCCGCGCCATCACCGGGCTGTCGACCTCCCACGGCTGGTCGGCCGGGATGCTCGTAGAACCGCGCAGCGTCGGCCAGCCCTGGGTGAGGAAGATGTCCTTGATGGACGCCGGAACGCCGTCGAGCGCGCCGATCGGATTCCCGTCGCGCCAGCGGGCCTCGGCCGCTTTCGCCTGGTCGAGCGCGCGATCCGCGTCGACGAGGCAATAGGCGTTGATCTCGCGGTCGCGGTCCTCGATGTTCTGCAGGGCGCTCTTCGTCGCCTCGACCGGCGACAGTTCGCCGGTGGCGTAGGCGGCGACGAGTTCACTGGCAGTCAATTCCCGGTCGCCCATCCGGCGCCTCCCTGCGATTCGGACGGCACGTAGCCGAGCCGTTTGTCCACGACGTTCCAGAGCGGCTCCCCGCCGACCCAGCGCCGGAAGTTCCCCGCGAAGACCTCGACCAGGGTCCGCCGCCAGCCGATGAAGTCGCCCGACATGTGCGGGGACAACAGGACGTCCGGCATGGTCCACAGTGGACTCTCGGCGGGCAGCGGCTCGGTTTCGAAGACGTCGAGCGCGGCCCCGGCGATCTCCCCCGACTGCAGCGCCGCGACCAGATCGGACGTGACCACCAGTTCGCCGCGGCCCACATTCACGAACCGCGCGGACGGTTTCATCGCGGCGAACGCGGAGGCGTCGAACATGCCCTTGGTCTGGTCGGTGAGCGGCGCGACCGCGACGACGTAGTCGAACTCGGGCAAATACCGCGTCAGTTCGGCGGATTCGCGCACGACGCCGAAATCCGGATCCCCGACGCGGGCTCGCCGGCCCGCCCCGGACACGCGCATTCCGGCCGCGCGCAGCATCCGCGCGATGGCCCGTCCGATCGGTCCGGTGCCGACCACCAGCACCTCCCGCCCGGCGATCCGCTCGGTCTCGCGGTGCTTCCACGTGCCGGCGCGCTGCAGGTCGAGCGAGCGCGCGAAGTCCTTGGCGAACGACAGCACGACGCCGAGCACGTACTCCGCGATGGCGTCGTCGAACACCCCGCGCGAGTTCGTGAGCACGACGTCGCTGTCGCGCAGCCCCGGGAACAGCACCGGATCGACACCGGCGCTCGCGATGTGCAGCCACTTCAACCGGTCCGCGGCGGGCCACGCACCGGGGACGGCTCCGGAGAGGAAATCGTAGACAAAAAGCGCATCGGCTCCGGCAAGCGCACCGGCGAGCCCGCGCTCGTCGGTGTAACGAACTACCGCCGCGTCTTCGATAGCGGCCATGTCCGGTGGTTGGTCTGCGCCGCAGAGCACTGCCAGCACGGGGGTTTCCGGGGCGGTCACGATTGACACGGTAAAAGTGGCTCGTATGATTGTCAACAATCCGAGGACCACCCCCGGAGCACCGGACGGGCATCCGCACAGGCGTATTCCGGAGGCTGAACCTTGGATCTGGACTCTCTCGCGTTCGAGGGCCCGCTAGCCCAGCGCGGCATCGGCGTGATCGCGCCGTTCGACCTCGCGCTCGAGCGCGAACTGTGGCGCTGGGTGCCGATGGAGGTGTCGCTGCATCTCGCCCGCACTCCGTACGAACCGGTCCCGGTGAGCATGGAGATGGCGCAGCTGGTGAGCGACAGCCGACACCTCGCCACGGCCACGCGCGACGTGCTGCACGTCGAGCCCGAGGTGGTCGCGTACCTGTGCACCTCCGGCAGCTTCGTGAACGGCATCGACTACGAACGCTCCCTCACCAAGGCGATCTGCGACGCGGGCGCGCCGGACGCGGTCACCACCTCCGGCGCTCTCGTCGAGGTGCTGCACCAGCTCGACCTGCACCGGGTTTCGGTGCTCACGCCGTACGACGCCGACCTCACCGGAAAACTCCACGACTTCCTCGCCGAGGTCGGCGTGGACACTGTGTCCAGCGATCACCTCGGGCTGGGCGGCGGCATCTGGAAGGTCAGCTACCGCACCATCGCCGAGCGCATCCTGGCCGCGGACCACCGCGAGGCCGAGGCGATCTTCGTCAGCTGCACCAACCTCCCCACGTTCGACCTGATCGAACCGCTGGAGAAGGCGCTCGGCAAACCCGTGCTGACCGCCAACCAGCTGACCATGTGGGCCTGCCTGCGCCGGATGCGGCTGCCCATCGTGGGACCCGGCCAGTGGCTGCGGGAGGTGTCTTGACCCCTCCCGCTAATATTGTCGACAATTTGCGCATCCCGGAGGTTTCGTGACCACGATCGGCTTCATCTACCCCGACCACGCGGCCGAGGACGACTACCCGCTCGCGGAACAGCTTCTCGGCGGCTCCGAAGGCGACATCGGCTTGCCGGTCGCGCACATCTACGGCACCGACCTGCACGCCGTGCCGGAACTGCTCGACCTCGGCAGCGAAGCCCGGCTCGCCGAAGGCGCCCGGCTGCTCGCGAAGCACCAGCCGGAAGCCGTCGTGTGGGCTTGCACGTCCGGCAGCTTCGTGTACGGCTGGGACGGCGCGCGCAACCAGGCCGACCAGCTCGCTGCGGTTGCCGGGGTCCCGGCGTCGAGCACGTCGTTCGCCTTCGTGCACGCGGCGAAAGCCCTTGGCGTGCAACGAGTCGCGGTAGCCGCGAGCTACCCCGACGACGTCGCGCGACTGTTCGTGGACTTCCTCGCCGCCGGAGGTGTCGAGGTGCTCTCGATGTCGAGCGCCGACATCGACACCGCCGCCGAAGTCGGCCAGCTCGCCCCCGAGGCTGTGGTCGACCTGGCGGTAAGCCACGACCACCCGGACGCCGACGCGGTCTTGGTGCCCGACACCGCGATGCGCACGCTCGGCGAGATCACCGCGATCGAGGAGAAACTCGGCAAGCCGGTGCTGACCGCCAACCAGGTGACCATCTGGGAAGGTCTGCGCCTGACCGGCTCGACCCGGCTGGTGCGTTCGCTGGGCGCGTTGTTCCGGACGAGGGGCTGACCCGTGGTCGCACTGCCTGACATAGAACCGGTGAGCCGGGAATCGACCGCCGCCGTGATCGCGCGCCAACTGCGCGACGCCATCATGACCGGCGCGCTTCCGCCGGGCACCCAGCTCGGCGAGACCGACCTGGCCGCCCGCTTCCAGGTCTCGCGAGGCCCGCTGCGCGAGGCAATGCAGCACCTCGTGTCCGAGGGCCTGCTGCGCAGCGAACGCCACCGGGGCCTGTTCGTGATCGACCTCGAACCGGCGGACGTGTTCGATATCTATCTCGCCCGCTCGGCGGTGGAAAGAGCCGCCCTTCTCTGTGCGTTCCGCGGCGACCGCGAGGCGGTGGCCACCACGCTGGAACAGAACGTGGCCGACATGGCTGCCGCCGCGAACGAACCGGCCGCGTTGTCCGAGGCGGACCTCCGGTTTCATGAGGCGCTGATCAATGCGTCCGGAAGCAAACGGCTGATGCGGATGGCCCGGACGTTGCTGATCGAGACGCGGATGTGCCTGACGTTGCTGCAGAACACGTATCAGGGCGTGGAGGATCGGCTGGAGGAGCACACGAGAATCATCGAAGCCCTGCGCTCGGACGACGAGGAGACGGCGCTGCATTTGCTGGACGCGCATATGGAGGACGCGATCAGCCGGTTGCTTCCGGGGCGGAGCTTGAAGGACGGTGTTGCGGCGGCTGGGTGACGGGGTGGCTTTTGGCCAGACGGTCGCTGCCGCCAGCTTTCGCGAGGCAATCACGATTGCGGTGTGGGCACCGCAACCAACCGCCCGGCCCGGGTCGCGCTGCCGAGTGAGCCAGGCGACTTCTCAACCGCCAGGCCGCCGAGCGGCGACACCCGCTTCCGCGCGGGCATGGCGATCGCGCTGCGGATCACCGCACTCAGCCACCCCTCCCAGGCAGCCCTCCGCCGTCTGCCGAGCGAGGCAGGCAGCTTGTCGGACTCGGCATCGCCGAGCAGCGACACCCGCTTCCGCGCGGGCATGGCGATCGCGCTGCGGATCACCGCACTCAGCCACCCCTCCCAGGCAGCCCTCCGCCGTCTGCCGAGCGAAGCAGGCAGCTTGTCGGACTCGGCATCGCCGAGCAGCGACACCCGCTTCCGCGCGGGCATGGCGATCGCGCTGCGGATCACCGCACTCAGCCACCCCTCCCAGGCAGCCCTCCGCCGTCTGCCGAGCGAGGCAGGCAGTTTGTCGGACTCGGCATCGCCGAGCAGCGATGCCAGCTTCCGCGCGGGCATCACGGTTGCACTGCGCAGCAACGCACTCAGTCACCCGGCCCGGATCGAGTTCCCGGCGCCTGCCAAGTAAGCCGGGCGGCAGCTTCTCGGCGCCTGGCGGAACGCACCGCCTGAACTCGCCCCGCACTGCCCGATCTCCGTACGGGCACCTGAAACCCGAGCCGCTTCCCGGTCTGGCCTAGGGCGGCTTGCTCTCCCCTCCACCTCGCCTCGCGTATTGCTCCCCCGGCGGCGGGAACCGCGCGGTGGTCCGCTTTTCGCGGGAGAACTGGCGCACCACCGGCAGGCCGAACGCCACCTGACCTGGTTCAGCGGCTTCACCCCCTACCGCATGCTCGGAATAAGAAGCGCCCTCCCAGAAGAGGACCTCTCTTTCTCCGGACTCGTCTCCTTCCGCGCCGATCCGTACGGCACTCACTTTGCTGCAGGCCACAAACCCAGAGCCGAAAGTGCCGCCGGTCAAAGTGAGCAGCAGCAACGGTATGGCTGAGCTGTCGTCGAGGTCGCCGTGGCTCGACACCGGCGCGATAGCAAGACCGCCGGTAAAGCGGGTGTCGAGTTCCAACCTCTCCACCGCGGTGAACAGAACCTCCACTTGCTTCTCATAGCTGCGCAACCACAACAGCTTGTGCCCGATGACATACCGGATCGGCACGAAATCGCCGTCAGCGAAGAAGGGAAGCCCGCCCATGGTCTCCACTATGCCAGGGACGACCGGCTGTGCTGCCGGTTCGAAAGCGACCCGGGCGATGCGACTCAGCTCGGCTGGGGCTCGAGCGTGATCCAGTACCGCCGCACCGGCCCGCGCTCGGTCTGGCGTACTTCCTCCAGCACGCCGCCCGCGCGTTCGATCGTCTTGGCGGACGCCAGGTTCTCCCCCGCGCACGCCAAGAGCACCCGAGACAAGCCCCGAGCCTCGGTCAGCATCTCGCGCAACGCCCAGGAAGCCAGACCGCGGCCACGCGCCGACGGGCGGATGCCGAAGCCGAGGTGTCCGGCCCACGACACGTACTCCGCCGGGCCGGAGCGCAGGGCGATTCCGCCGAGCACCTGCCCGTCCTCGACTAGCCAGCGGTACAGAGTGTGGTCCCGCGTCAAGGAATCCACCCAGGCGGCGAAGCCAGCGGGAGAATCGACGACATCCGACGCCGACAGACCGAAGCCGTCCTCGTGCAGCCCTGGACCCCATTCGGCGTGTGCTTCCAGCCACGAGCGATGCAGCCGGACGGTGGGGGCCAGAAGTTCGGGCATGATCCGATTCTACCGGGCCAAAGCGCGAAAAAGCCTGGCGCGGCAAGAAGAACTCAGGCATGCCGCACCCCCAGCACGGGCTGTCCGCCGAGGCCGGAGTTGTAGTGCGGCGACCACGGGAACCGGCCCGTTGGATCGGCGTATACCAGCTGCATGGCTTGGATTCCGGTGCCATAACAGCAAACCGCGAGATGCAAATGCGCCGCGGGGGTGCTGAGTTCGACGACTTCCAGCTTCGGCAGCCGGGGCAGCAGCCACTGTTCCCCGGGCACCGGCGGCCCGGTGTGCAGCGAATGTTCAGCTCCGGCGTTCAACACGTATGCCGATTCGTGCAACGACAATCCGGTGACTACCAGCTCCGGCAAGCCTTGCACGGTCAGGCCCGCGGTGTACGCCCAGGGCGGCCGGGAACCTGGCCCCAGCACGCCCTGGACGCACCATCCGTACTCCCTGATCCGGTCCAGCACCTCGATCAGGTACTGCTCCTCGGATCTTTCCGGCTCCTCGCACATCTGGCACATCGGCACCCTCCTCCCCTCGGGGACCCGTCGACCGGGTCAGGGAAGAGTGAACCTCGCGGCACCGACGAAAAATCAGCGGAGCGAATCGGCCACCGCGGCGCCGAGCGCGGTTGTGGTAGCGGTTCCGCCGAGGTCGGGGGTGAGCGTTTCGCCGGCGGTCAGCACCTCGTCGACCGAGGCTCGGATCGCTTGTGCGGCAACGGTTTCCCCGAGGTGGTCGAGCAGCATCGCCCCGGCGAGGATCTGGGCGACCGGGTTCGCGATGCCCTGTCCGGCGATGTCCGGAGCACTGCCGTGGACCGCCTCGAACATCGACGGAAAGTCACCTGATGGGTTGATGTTTCCGGACGGCGCCATGCCCAGTCCGCCGGTGATCGCGGCCGCGAGGTCGCTCAGGATGTCGCCGAACAGGTTCGACGCCACCACCACGTCGAGCCGGTCCGGGGCCTGCACCATCCGCGCGGCGAGAGCGTCCACATGGCACTGTTCCGCGCGGACGTCCGGATACTGCGCGGCGACCTCGGCGAAGATCTCGTCCCAGTACGGCATCGAGTGGATCAGCCCGTTGGACTTGGTCGCCGACGTGACGTGCTGCGAACGCGTGCGCGCGAGATCGAAGGCGTACCGGATGATCCGTTCCACTCCGACCCGCGTGAACACCGACTCCTGCAGCACGAACTCGTCCGGTCGCCCGGCGTTGTGCCGTCCGCCGATCTCCGAGTACTCGCCCTCGGAGTTCTCCCGGACGATCACCATTTCCAGCTCGTCGGCCTTCCGCCCGGCCAGCACCGAGGACGTCCCCGGCAGCAGCCGGACCGGCCGCAGGTTGACGTACTGCTGGAACGCCCGCCGCAAGGGAATCAGCAGACCCCACAAGGAAACGTGGTCAGCGACGCCCGGGAAGCCGACCGCGCCGAGCAGGATGCCGTCGAAGCCCGACAGCTGCGCGACCCCGTCCTCCGGCATCATCGCGCCGGTCTTCGCGTACCGCTCGCAGCTCCAGTCGAATTCGGTCCACTCCAACGAGAATCCGTACTTCGCCGCCGCCGCGTCGAGGACCCGGCGCGCTTCGATGGTGACGTCGACTCCGATCCCGTCGCCCGGGATGCTCGCGATCCGGTGTGTCACAGGCTCACCGCGATGTACTTGGTCTCCAGGAACTCGTCGATGCCGACCGTGCCGCCCTCGCGGCCGAGACCGGACTGCTTGACGCCGCCGAACGGAGCCGCCGGGTTGGACACGATCCCCTGGTTGAGACCGATCATCCCGGCCTCCAAGCGTTCCGACACCCGCAGCGCGCGCTTCAGGTCGCTGGTGAACAGGTAGGACACCAGGCCGAATTCGGTGTCGTTGGCCTTCTCGACCGCCTCGTCCTCGGTGTCGAACGGCGTGATCGGCGCGACCGGGCCGAAGATTTCCTCGCTGGCCAGCCGAGCGTCGACGGGCACGTCGGTGAGCACGGTGGCCGGGTAGAAGTGCCCCGGACCGTCGACTCGCGAGCCGCCGGTGAGCACCCGCGCACCCTTGTCCGTGGCGTCCTTGACCAGTTCGGTCACCTTCTTCACCGCGGCCTCGTCGATCAGCGGACCGACCACGACGCCGTCATCGGTGCCGCGCCCCATCGGCAGCGCCTGCATCCGCTCGGTGAGCCGACGCGAGAACTCCTCCGCGACGCCGCGCTGCACGTAAAAGCGGTTGGCCGCGGTGCACGCCTCGCCGATGTTGCGCATCTTTGCCTGCATCGCACCTTCGACCGCGGCGTCCAGGTCCGCGTCGTCGAACACGACGAACGGCGCGTTGCCGCCCAGCTCCATCGACGTGCGCAGCACCTTCTCCGCGCACTGCTCCAGCAGCTTGCGGCCAACTCCGGTCGAGCCGGTGAAGGACAGCTTGCGCGCGCGTCCGTCGCGGATCAGCGGCTCCATCACGCCGCCCGCGTCCTTGGTGGTGACGACGTTCAGCACACCCTCGGGCAGCCCTGCGTCAGCGAGGATCTGGGTAAGCGCGAGCATCGACAGCGGCGTCTGCGCGGCGGGCTTGATCACCATCGTGCAGCCCGCGGCGACGGCCGGGCCGATCTTGCGCGTGCCCATCGCCATCGGGAAGTTCCACGGCGTGATGAGCAGCGTCGGACCCACCGGCTGGCGCGTGATCAGGAACCGGCCCGAACCGTTCGGGGCCACCGCGTAGCCGCCGTCGATCCGCACCGCCTCCTCGGCGAACCAGCGGAAGAACTCGGCGGCGTAAGTGATTTCCCCGGCGGCCTCGGCCACCGGCTTGCCCATTTCGAGAGTCATCAGCAGCGCCAGTTCGTCCCGGCGTTCGATGAGCTTCTCGTACGCGCGGTGCAGGATCTCGCCGCGCTCCCGGGGCGCCACCGCCGCCCAATCGGCTTGGGCCGCAACCGCCGCGTCGAGCGCCGCGAGACCGTCTTCCGGCCCGGCGTCCGCGACCTGGCACAGCACCTCTCCAGTGGAGGGGTCCTGCACGTCGAAGGTCTTCCCGCTGCGCGCGGAGACCCACTTGCCGCCGATGAAGAGTTCCTTGCCGACCGCGCTCACGACGCCGTTCTCGGTGATCCCGCTCATCCAGCTCGCTCCTGTTCCTGTTGTCCCGAACTCATGCTATGGATATTGTCAACAATCGACAACCGTCTCCACCCGCTCCCAGGAGGGCGCCGCATGGCCCAGCTGTCCCCGCTGCTCAAGCAGGCAACGCCCGTCGTCGTCGACCACGGTGAAGGGGTTTACCTCTACGACGTGGACGGGAAACGTCATCTCGACTTCACCGCGGGCATCGGGGTGACCAGCACCGGCCACTGTCACCCGCGCGTGGTCGAAGCCGCGCGCGAGCAGATCGGCAAGCTCGTGCACGGCCAGTACACGACCGTCATGCACAAACCGCTGCTCGAACTGACCCGCAAGCTCGGCGAGGTGCTGCCGTCCGGGCTCGATTCGCTCTTCTACGCGAACTCCGGCAGCGAGGCCGTCGAGGCCGCGCTGCGGCTGGCGCGGCAGGCGACGAAGCGGCCGAACGTCATCGTGTTCCAGGGCGGTTTCCACGGCCGCACGGTCGCCGCGGCGACCATGACCACCTCCGGCACGCGGTTCAGCGCGGGTATCTCGCCGCTGATGTCCGGCGTGCACGTCGCGCCGTTCCCGTACGCCTACCACTACGGCTGGGACGAGGAAACGGCGACGAAGTTCGCCCTGCGCGAGCTGGACTACCTCTTCCGGACCGTCTCCGCGCCGAACGAAACGGCCGCGTTCTTCATCGAGCCGGTACTCGGCGAGGGCGGCTACGTCCCGGCCAACACCGAGTTCATGGCCGGGCTGCGCGAGCGCGCCGACCGGCACGGCATCCTGCTGGTGCTCGACGAGGTCCAGGCGGGCTTCGGCCGCACCGGCAAGTTCTGGGGCCACGACCACTTCGACGTCCACCCGGACGTCGTGCTGATCGCGAAGGGCCTCGCGAGCGGCTTCCCGCTGTCCGGTATCGCCGCTTCGGAAGAGCTGATGGCGAAGGCGTACCCCGGTTCGCAAGGCGGCACATACGGCGGCAACGCGGTGTCGTGCGCGGCAGCCATCGCGACGCTCGACGTCATTCAGGACGAAGGCTTGGTCGAGAACGCCGCGGAGCGTGGCCGTCAGCTTCTCGAAGGCGCGCGCGTCATCGCGGACAAGACACCGGCTATCGGCGACGTACGCGGTCTCGGGCTCCTCGTGGGCACTGAGTTCACTACTGCGGACGGCGAACCGGACACGGCCACCGCGCAGGCCGCGCAGCAGGCAGCCGCCAAGAGCGGACTGCTGTTGCTCACCTGTGGCGCGTACTCGAACGTCGTGCGCATGGTGCCGCCCCTGGTCGTCAACGCGGAACAGGTCGACGACGCGCTGCGCATCTGGGGCGAGGTCGTCACGTCGGTCACGGGGAGCTGAGGCATGGCGCGCTACATCACCATCAGCCTCGACAAGCGCGGCGTCACCTGCCGTGCCCGGCTGCTCGACGACGAAGCACCGCGCACCTGCAAGGCGGTGTGGGACGCGCTGCCGCAGAGCGGTTCTGCTTACCACGCGAAGTACGCGCGCAACGAGGTCTACACGCTCGTGCCGCCCTTCGCTGAGCCTAAGCCGGGCCGCGAGAATCCGACCATCACGCCGATTCCCGGCGACGTTGTCTACTTCGGATTCGAGGCATGGGAAATCGGCAATCCGGCGTACGGCTACGACGACGGCAGCGAGGCCCACAGCGACCAGGGTGCCACGGATCTCGCGATTTTCTACGGCCGCAACAACCTCCTGATCAACGGCGACGCGGGCTGGGTGCCCGGCAACGTGTTCGCGACGATCGAGGAGGGCCTGTCCGAGATGGCCGCGGCCGCGCAGGATCTGTGGCTGCGCGGCGTGGAGGGCGAGACGCTGTCGTTCGCCCGCGCTGACTGACTGTCGCTTCCGGCAAGAACCAGGGCCGGTTCCTCCACTGCGGAGGGACCGGCCCTTTTCGCTGCTCGTTCGGGCCAGATTGTTCCGCCAGAGTGAAGCCGGGTTAACCCTCCGCGATCATGAATGAGGCCTGGATTTCGCTGCCGGACAAGGGATCCGGCCCCGATGATCACCCGGCGGTGTGAACCTCGGCAACTCACCAATCGTGGCTTCGCGTTCACCGGTTCGAGGGGCGACGCCGCCCGGTTGCCGCAGTGCGCTTCTGCTACCCAGGGTGATCGGAGCGGGCTTCCGCTACGAACCGTGGCGAAGAGTCCACAGTGCACCCCCAGTGTCAAACCCGAAAGCCTTACATGTTTAACATGGGAAGATTCTCCGGCCGCCGATCCCTTGCCAGCACAGGGAAAACCGCGTTTTGACACCGCGAGCGGGCCGGTGGAAATCTGCGTTGGCTCCTCGCGAGAGCACCAAGGAAGAACAATCCGAACAAGGAGCCCCTCAATGCAGATGTTCACCCAGCACGTGCACCACGGCCACGACCTGATCTCGGGTCTGCTCGCGCACCTGGCGCACGTGCTCGGCTGGCTCGTCTGACCGGCACCGAGGATTAACCCAGGGGCCGGCCTGTTGGCGCGGGCCGGTCCCTGCTTGGGTTCTCCCTGGCCACGCTGCGGCGTGGCCTTTTTCGCGTCCGCTGCTCGTCGGCTAACGTGAAAACTATTCATGGCCAGCCCCGCGACAGAACGGCTAGGCTTCGGCCACGACGTACCGCGCGCGCACGAGGGAGTGGCATGAGCGAGATCGCAACACAGCTGGCAGGCGCCGTCGGAGCTGGGAACCTGCTGACCGGTGACGCGATTTCCGACGATTACGCGCACGACGAGGCGCTCAGCACGCCCGGCCAGAAACCGGCGTACGTCGCGAAGCCGGCGACTGCCGAAGAGGTCTCCGCGCTGCTGAAGATCGCCGCCGCCGAGGGCGTCCCGGTGACCGCGCGCGGGTCCGGCAGCGGGCTGTCCGCCGCGGCACGTCCGGTCGAAGGCGGGCTGGTCGTCTCGTTCGAGCGGATGAACTCGGTGCTCGAAATCGATACCGGCAACCACGTCGCCGTGGTCCAGCCGGGCGTCACGCTGGCCGAACTCGACGCGAAGACCGCCGAACACGGCCTCACCTACCCCGTCTATCCCGGCGAACTGAGCGCGAGCGTCGGCGGCACCGTCGGCACCAACGCCGGCGGGATGCGCGCGATCCGCTACGGCATCACCCGCGGCAACGTCTCGGGCCTGCAGGCGGTGCTCGCGACCGGCGAGATCGTCCGCACCGGCGGCCGGATGTCGAAGATTTCCAGCGGTTACGACCTCACTCAGCTGATCATCGGCTCGGAGGGCACCCTCGCGCTGGTGACCGAGGTGATCGTGAAGCTGCAGCCGCGACTGCCGCACGGCGCGACGGTGCTCGCCCCGTTCGACGACTTCGAGCAGGTGATGGCGGCGGTGCCGAAGATCGCCGCGAGCGGTCTCGCCCCGCAGATCCTCGAGTACATCGACAACATGACGATGGCCGCGATGGTCTACAACGACAAGCTCGAACTGGGCGTCCCGGCGGAAATCCGCGACCGGACCCAGGCATATCTGGCCGTGGCGCTGGAAAACCGGGTGGCCGACCGGCTCGGCGAGGACGTCGAGGCGCTCGGCGAACTGCTCACCGAACTCGGCGCGATCGACGCGTACGTGCTCGAAGGCGGAGCCGCCCGCAAGCTCATCGAAGCGCGGGAAAAAGCCTTCTGGAACGCCAAAGCCGCGGGCGCGGACGACGTGATCGACGTGGTGGTGCCGCGGACTGCGATGCCGCAGTTCCTGGCCAAAGCCCGCGAGCTGGCGATGGCGACCGGCGGCGGCGCGATCGGCTGCGGGCACGCCGGCGACGGCAACGTCCACCTGGCGATCTTCTGCAAGGACCCGGACACGCGCTCGCAACTGCTGACCGACATCTTCGGCTGCGCGTACGAACTCGGCGGCGCGATCTCCGGCGAGCACGGCCTCGGCCGCACCAAGACGAAGTACTACGCCAAGCTGGAAGACCCGGTGAAGCTCGATCTGCTGCGCCGGGTCAAGGACAGCTTCGACCCGGCCGGGATCCTGAACCCCGGCGTTCTGTTCGCTCGAACCGGAAAGTGAGCACAGTGAGCACGCTCAACGGCGCCCAGTCCCTGATCCGCACGCTCGTCGACAGCGGCGTCGACGTGTGCTTCTCCAACCCCGGCACGTCGGAGATGCATTTCGTCGCCGCGCTCGATTCGGTGCCGGAGATGCGCGGCGTGCTCGCGCTGTTCGAGGGCGTCGTGACCGGTGCCGCGGACGGGTACGCGCGGGTCGCCGGCAAGCCCGCCGCGACGCTGCTGCACCTCGGCCCGGGGCTGGGGAACGGCCTGGCGAACCTGCACAACGCGCGCCGCGCGCACACGCCGGTGGTCAACGTGATCGGCGACCACGCCACCTATCACAAGCAGTACGACGCTCCCCTGGAGTCGGACATCGACGCCATCGCGGGTTCGCTCGAAGGCTGGGTGCGCCGGTCCGGGCACACGAAGGACGTCGGCGCGGACGCCGCGGCGGCGGTCGCGGCGGCGCAGGACGCACCTGGCCGGGTCGCGACGCTGATCCTTCCCGCCGACGCGTCGTGGGGCGAGGGCGGCGAAACGTGCGAGCCGATTCCGCCGCGTGTGCCGCAGACGGTCGACGCGACGACCGTGCAGAAAATCGCGGACGTGCTTCGCAGCGGTGAGCCGGTGGCACTGCTGGTCGGCGGATCCGCTTGCCACGAAGCCGGTTTGCGCGCGACCAGCCGGATCGCCGCCGCGACCGGGGCGAAGGCACTCGCCGAAACCTTCCCGGCGCGGCTGGAGCGCGGTGCCGGGCTGCCGAACATCGAACGGCTGGGATATCTCGCCGAACAGGCCAAGTACCAGCTGGACGGGATCAAGCACCTGATCGTCGCGGGCACGCGGGCCCCGGTGTCGTTCTTCGCCTACCCCGGCATGCCGAGCGAGCTGACCCCGGAAGGCGCGGACGTCCACGTCCTCGCGACCGTCGGCCAAGACGTCGCGGCCGCGTTGGAAGCCGTCGCCGCTTTGGTCGCCGCGGACACCGAGCCGGTCCTGCAGGAGGCCGGACGGCCGGAGCTGCCGAGCGGTCCGCTCACCGTGCAGAACTGGGTCGACGTGATCGGCGCGCTGCTGCCGGAGAACGCGATCATCGTGGACGAGGCGAACACGTCCGGACTCATGCTCCCCGCCGCGACGGCGGGCGCGCCGCGGCACGACGTGCTGACCCTGACCGGCGGCGCGATCGGCTACGGCATGCCGGTGGCCGTCGGCGCGGCGATCGCGGCCCCGAAGCGGCCGGTGATCAACCTCGAATCCGACGGCAGCGCGATGTACACGATCTCCGCGCTGTGGACGCAAGCGCGCGAGAATCTCGACGTGACCACCGTGGTGCTCAACAACAACGCGTACGCGATCCTGCGGATGGAGCTGCAGCGCGTCGGCGCGTCCGGCGACGGACCGCGCGCGAAGGACCTGCTGGACATCGGCCGTCCGGACCTGGATTTCGTGAAAATCGCCGAGGGCATGGGCGTTCCGGCGACGCGGGCGACGACCGCGGAGGAGCTGGCCGACCAGTTCCGGCGTGCGGTGGCCGAGCCGGGGCCGCACCTGATCGACGCCGCTGTTCCGCCGCTGCTGTGATGCTCGTGAGTGGCAATCCCGGTTAGAACCGGGATTGCCACTCACGAGGCTCTAGACCCGCGCGAGTTCCGGGCTGGCGGCACGGAATCGCGGCACGACCGCGGTCAACGCCAGCCCGGCCACCGCCGCGACGGCGGCCACCGCGAACGTGGCGCGGAAACCCGCGAGCGACGGCACGGTGAACGAGCCGACGGTGATGGTCAGGTGGGCCAGCATCGTGGCCATCACGGCGCTGGACGTCGAGGTGCCGACGGAACGCATGAGCGAGTTGAGCCCGTTCGCCGACGCCGTTTCGGTGACCGGCACCGCGCTCATGATCAGCGCGGGCATTGCGGCGTAAGCGATTCCGACGCCCGCCCCGATGATCACCGACGCGATGATCAGCTCGACCGCGTTGGCCATCAGGAAAATCGCGAAGAGGTAGCCGACCGCGATCACGGTCGCGCCGGTCATGAGCGTGACGCGAGCGCCGTAGCGGTTGGTCAGCCGCGCGGACACCGGGGACAGCGCCATCATCACCAGGCCGTTCGGTGCGAGGCACAGACCGGCTTCCACCATGCTGAGGCCGAGGCCGTAGCCAGTCGCCGACGGCGCCTGCAGCAATTGCGGGAACGACAACGACATCGCGTACATCGCGAAACCGACGAGGACCGACGCGAGGTTCGTGAACAGCACCGGCCGCCGCGCCGAAACGCGCAGATCGACCAGCGGGGCACGACGGCGCAGCTGGTACCAGCCCCAGGCAGCGAGAACGACCACGGCCGTCGCCGCGAACCCGAGCGTCGCCGGGCTGCCCCAACCCCATTCGCCGCCCTTCACGATCGGCAGCAACAGACTGGTGAGGCCGACGATGAGCCCCAGCGCGCCAAGGAAATCGAACGGCGCGGGCGTGCGGAGCGGCGATTCCGGGACGAACCGCAGGATCAGCAACGCACAGCCGAGCCCGAGCCCGGCCGCGCCCCAGAACAGGACGTGCCAGTCCGCGTGCTCGGCCACTATCGCCGCGACCGGCAAGCCGATCGCGCCGCCGACGCCGAGCGTCGCGCTCATCAGCGAAATCGCGCCGCCGACGCGTTCCGGCGGCAGTTCGTCGCGCATGATGCTGATGCCGAGCGGGATGACGCCCATCGCGCAGCCCTGCAGCCCGCGGCCGACGATCATCAGCGCGAGCGAACTGGTGAGCGCCGAGACCACGGATCCGGCGATCAGCACGGCGAGACTCACGAGCAGCACGCGGCGCTTGCCGTAAAGATCGCCGAGCCGCCCGGCGACCGGGGTGCACACCGCCGCCGCGAGCAACGTGACGGTGACGACCCACGACGCGTCCGTCGGCGTGGTGTCGAGCAGCCTCGGGAACGCCGGGATCAACGGGATGACCAGCGTCTGCATGAACGAAGCGACCAGCCCGCACGAGGCGAGCACCACGATGATCGGCCGCGCGCCTGCCCGTGCCACCACGTCCCCCGTTCCGTATGCCGTACCGGATTCGCACGCTACCGGGCGGGATGGCAGGAACGGTCGATTCGTGATCGATCCGACTTAGCGGACTGGTCCGTTTGGCCCAGCGCTTGCTCGGCTCGGCGGGTTCAGAGCCATTGTTTGACGCCGCCGTGGCCGGAGCAGGTGCCGGAACGGTGCTGGCTGTAGCTGTAACTGCCGTCCTTGCACTGCGCGGTCGCGCCGGAGGGGTTCGAGTCCGGGCGGTGGACGCAGTTTCCGGAGGAGTTGCGGTAGTAGTCGGCACCGCAGTCGGCGGGCGCGGGATTCGGTGCTGGCTGCTCCTTGGGCGCGGTGACTCGCGGTGCGGCCTGGGTCTTCGGCGCCGTTTTCGGCTTGGCCACCGTGGTCGGCGGCGCCACCGGCGGGGTGGTCACCGGGACCGCGATCGACGGTGTCGTTGGCGTCGCCGACGTTTCCGGCGCGCTGTAGGTCGTCGGCGGCGGCGAATACTCGCTTGTGACCGCCGACGGTGCGTTCCCGACCGGTGCCGCTCCGCATCCGGCGACCAAAACGCCCGCGGCCAACGCCATCCCCAGTTTCCGCAGCATGCGGTTCCTCCTCGCAATCCAGACAAACGAGGAGGTCGCGAATCCGCGGGAAACTGTTACAGCGGCTCAGCCGTCCGCCGGGCACCAGGAATCCGGCGTTCGGCCGACCGCCTTGCCGCAGAAGCCCTGCAGTTCCGGATCGACCTCGCCGCCCTGGACGTGCAGGACCGCGAGCGGCTTGTCCTGGGGGACGTGCCTGCCGATGTCTCCGCCGTAGTCGATGGTTCCGCTGACGCCCTCGATGTACTTGTTGGTCTGGTCGGCGTCCGGCCGCGAGGTGTGGATCGCGGCGATCTCGCGCCATACCGCGCCGGGCGTCACCGGGATTTTCGACGACGTCTCCCGCAGGTACGCGGTCGCGGTGATCATCACCAGAGCGGCGTCGTAGGACAGCGCGGCGTGGCCGTCGAACGACCGGCCTTTTTCGGTGTGCTCGAAGGAGAACTTGGCGTTGAGCGTGGCGTAGAAGTCGCGGGCGAGACCTTTCGCGGGCGTGGCCGGTGCGTTCGCGAGCGCGAAATAGTAGTACGGCAGCGCGCGATGGTCTTCTCGCGCAACGGAATCAGCGACGAAACGCGCGACATCGTCGTCGCCGATGAGCGTCGCGGTGCTGCCGCACTGCGCGGCCCCGGCCAGGAACGCCCCGAAATCGGGGACGCCTCGGCCGGCGAAGAACGCGTACCCGTCGTAGGAGCAGCTGTCCCGCCCGGCAGCGCCCGCGTTGCCCACGAGCCGGTCGCCGTACCGAAGATGCGCGGACTTCGCCGTTTGCCCTTCGTCCGGGACGAACGCGCGTGCTTCGACCGCGAAACCCTTCTCCTTGAACGCTTTCACCAGATTGTCGCGAAGGTTGGGGCTGTAGAAATCGGTGTCGTCGTCGGAGTAGTAGACGCGGAGCGATCGAGGGCCGGGGCGCTGGGCGGCGAAGGACGCGGCCACCTCCGCTTCCCTTCGGTTTTGCGGTGCGACCTGGAAGTAGATCGGATTCTGGTCCGCGAGCTGGTCCGCGGTCAGGGTCGCGGCGACCACCGGGATGCCCGCGTCGCCGAGCGCGCGGATCGTGTCGGCCGTCGGCTCGCTGCTCATGTCGAGCCCGACCACGCCGACGATGCTGGGGTCCTGTTTCGCCATCTCCAGCAGGGTGCGCGCGACCTGCGCGCCTTGGAGCATTCCCTTGCCTCCGTTGGCGATCAGCATGCGCACGATCGGCTCGGCCGCGGCGGTCGCGTCGAGCTGCCGCGACTGCGCGACCGCGAAACCTTCCAGCGATTCCCGTTCCGCGGTGAGCCCTTCCGCGGTGCCGTTCGACGACGTCAGCGCCTCCAGGTCGACCAGCGTGATGTACGGCCGCTCCGGATGCTGCTGGTGCAGTTCTCCGGCCCGCCGGTTCTGGTCCGCGATCACGGCTTCGACCTGCTGGATCGTCCCCTCCTTGTCGGCCGGGGCGAAGAGCGTGAACGTGCCGTCGGACACGCCGACGCACTGGTCGTCCACCCGGGTCAGCCATTCGCTCGAGGTGCCGCAGTGACTGTCCAGAAAGGACTGGTAGCGCACGACGGCGAACGCGGCGACCAGCGCGAGCACCACCGCGGGCACCCCGGCCCGGACCCAGCGCGTCGTCCACCACGCCGCCCGTCCGCGTCCGCCGGACAGGTCGTAATGCTCGCCGAGGGCCAGCATCACCTTGCGCGCCTCGGTTTTCTCGTCATCGGTCTGCGGCGCGTCAAGCCCGATCGGCAGGTACCACGCGGTGGGGCGGCGGGCGCGGCGGTCGGCGCTGAGCCGGTTCTGCCACACCTGATACGCGTGGGCGGAACCGGCGGCGTGATACTTCGGCCGGTCTTCGCTCGGCGCGGCGTCCGGCGGCGGCGCCTGGCTCGCGCTCACCACGAGCAGCGGATCGAAGAGGCCGACCTGGTTGCGGACCTCGTTGATCAGCTCCAGCAGCCGATAGCCGCCATTGGCCGGGCCGACCTCGTCGAGCAGCAGCACCGGATACGTCATCCGGCGCCTCCGCCAGAACTGCCACGGCCGCAGCCGGTACTCGCGCCGCAGGTCTTCCAGGAACGCGTTGACCAGCAGCCGCGCGACGAATTCCGGCGACTCCTTCTGCCATTCGCCCTGCGTGAGGCGCAGTGCGAAACGGACGAAGCTGCCCGACATCTCCGGCGCGAGATGCGGCTGGCGCAGGAACCACCGGTACCGCCCGGACAGCCCCGGGACGCGCCCGGTGACGGCGATCCGGAAGGTCACGAACGTCAGCAACCGGAGCAGCAGCAAGGGAAACCGCCAGGTCGGATGCTGCGGCACCAGTTCGCGGCTGACGTTTTCGATGGCCGAGCGGAACCGGGTCAGCAGACCGTTCTCCTGCAGTTCGCGCAGCAAGGTGCGTTCAGGCTCGACGTCGTCGTCCGGGAACTGCTTCGTCATGAGCTGGTCGACCAGCGTGAACAGCCGGAACCGCAACCGGCTTTCCCGCGTGTGGGAACTGCGGCCGAGAATGTTGCGGGCGAGCCACAGAATGTCGCGCACCGCGTTGACGCTTTTCTCGGTCGCCTCGCCCGGTTTGTCGATCTCCGGCTGACCGGCGAGCGAGAGGCAGGCGGAACGCACAGTGCCCGCCGGTTTCGCGTTCTGCAACCGGGAGCCCAGCTCCTCGAGCACTCCCTCGCGCGCGTCGCCCACGAGGCACACCATGGGCAGCCCCCGCCGACCGGCGCGCTCCCGGTGATAACCGGGGCGCCATTCTCCGTCGTCCTGCAATTCCCGCGGCCGGTCGCCGATGCGGGGCCGCTGATAAAGCGCCCCGATGAGCTTGACAAGCCGATCTGCCCCAGCGAACGCGAGCTGCTCCCCCGCGACGGCCACCGTCTGGTCCATGCCGAAGTAAACCATGCGGCCGACGGGAGGGGTCCCGGAATTGTGCCGTCATGGCAAGGGTTTCCCGGTTCGCCGCGGGCGGCTCGCGGCCGTTCGGGTGGCGGCGGGTTCAGCCGTTCGCAGGACGCGTGGTTGCGCTCGGCTACGGGTTCCCGGGCGAGCGTTGATCAATTTTCTCATCCACTACGAAAAACGTAGATCAGCACTTCGGTAATAGAGAATTAATTGCTCGCCAGTCGCGCGATCGTTCCCAGCAACCTCCGCATGCCGACGGCGTGGCCGCCGCTCCCGATGACGAGCAAGCGGTAGCCAACCCCGAATATTCCAGGAAACCGGGCCCGGCTCTCGGCGCGGACCAAGGTCTGTCCCTCCGCGGCGGCTTCGAGCCGGAAAGCAAGGCGGTACTCGGAAAACCGATGCCGTCCGGCGAGCGCGAGCAGTTCGTGCGGTTCGGCCGCGACGACCCGGAAGCCGGGAACAGTCGAACCTTCGGCGAGCGGCCGGGGGCCAGTCGCTTTCCAGTCGGCGGCACCGACCGCCCAGGCGTAGCCGGTCGCCAATCGGCCCGACAAACGCTCGACGACCTCATTGACCGCACGCCAGGTTGTCTCGGCGTCGGCAGGCACGACGATCCGATGTTCGTCCAAGAACGGCAGCTGTTCCGTCATCGTCACCTCCGCGAAAAACGGGGCCGCCCCGGGGAAATCCCCGGAACGGCCCCGTCGTGACACCGTCAGGCCTTATTCGTAGATCTCGCCCTTGGCTGCCTTCTCCACCAGCGACTGCGGCGGCTCGAAGTGGCTGCCGTACCGCGCCGCCAGTTCACGAGCCCGGTCCACGAAGCCCTGCAGGCCGCCCTCGTACTGGTTGATGTACTGGATCACGCCGCCGGTCCAGGCCGGGAAGCCGATGCCGAAGATGGACCCGATGTTGGCGTCCGCGACCGTGGTCAGGACGCCCTCGTCGAAGCACTTCACCGTTTCCAGCGCCTCGGCGAAGAGCATGCGCTCCTTGAGGTCCTCGAACGGCACGTCCGCCGAACCCGAGCCGAACGCCTCGCGCAGGCCCGGCCACAGACCGGTGCGCTTGCCGTTCTCGTCGTACTCGTAGAAGCCCGCCCCGGTGGAGCGGCCCTTGCGGTCGTACTTGTCGAGCATCGTGTCGATGACGGCCTCGGACGCGTGCGGCGTCCAGGTGCCGCCCTCGGCCTCGATCGCGGCACGGGTTTCCGCGCGGATCTTGCGCGGCAGCGTCAGGGTCAGCTCGTCCATCAGCTGCAGCGGCGGCGCCGGGTACCCGGCCTGCGAACCCGCCTGCTCGATCGACGCCGGCTCGACGCCCTCGCCCAGCGCGGCGACGGCCTCGTTGATGAAGGTGCCGATGACCCGCGAGGTGAAGAAGCCGCGGCTGTCGTTGACGACGATCGGGGTCTTGCGGATCTGCAGGGTGTAGTCGAAGACCTTCGCCAGCGTGGCGGGCGACGTCTTCTCGCCGCAGATGATCTCGACCAGCGGCATCTTGTCCACCGGCGAGAAGAAGTGGATCCCGATGAAGTCCTCGGTCCGCTGCACGCCCTCGGCGAGCGCGGTGATCGGCAGGGTCGAGGTGTTGGAGCCCAGCACCGCGTCCGCGTTGACGATGCTCTCGATCTCGCCGAACACCTTGTGCTTCAGCTCGACGCTCTCGAACACGGCCTCGATCACGAAGTCGACGCCCGCGAAGTCGGCCGGGTCGGCGGTCGGCTTGATCCGCGCCAGCAGCGCGTCCGACTTCTCCTGCGTGGTCTTGCCGCGCGAGAGAGCCTTCTCCTCGAGCTTGACCGCGTAACCCTTGCCCTTGTCGGCCGCCTCCTGCGAGACGTCCTTGAGGACCACGTCGATGCCCGCCTTCGCGGACACGTAGGCGATCGCGGCGCCCATCATCCCGGCGCCGAGCACGCCGACCTTCTTGGCGGTGTACTTCTCGAACCCGTCCGGACGCGAACCGCCGGAGTTGATCGACTGCAGGTCGAAGAAGAACGCCTTGGTCATGTTCTTCGAAACCTGCCCGATGGCCAGGCTCACGAAGTAGCGCGTCTCGACCTGGATCGCGGTGTCGAAGTCGACCTGCGAACCCTCGATCGCGGCGGCGAGGATCGCGCGCGGCGCGGGCATCGGCGCGCCCTTGAGCTGCTTGCGCAGGTTCGCCGGGAACGCGGGCAGGTTCGCCGCGAAGCTCGGGTTCGACGGGGTGCCGCCCGGGATCTTGTAGCCCTTGACGTCCCACGGCTGCACGCCGCCCTCGGGGTTGGCCTTGATCCAGGCCTTCGCGGCGGGCACCAGCTCGTCGACGGTGTCCACGACCTCGTGCACCAGGCCCAGCTCCAGCGCCTTGCGCGGCTTGAGCCGCTGGCCCTGCAGCAGCACGTTCAGCAGCGCGCTCTGGATGCCGAGCAGCCGCACGGTGCGGACCACGCCGCCGCCGCCGGGCAGCAGGCCGAGGGTGACCTCGGGCAGGCCGATCTGGCTGCCCTTGACGTCGGCCGCGATGCGATGGTGCGTCGCCAGCGCGATTTCGAGGCCGCCGCCGAGCGCCGCGCCGTTGATGGCCGCGACGACCGGCTTGCCGAGCTGCTCGAGCCGGCGCATCTGGCCCTTCATCGCGGTGCTGGACGCGGTGATCTCGGCCGCGTGCTCCGGCTGCGCCTGGATCAGGTCGCGCAGGTCGCCGCCGGCGAAGAAGGTCTTCTTCGCCGAGGTGAGCACGACGCCGGCGATGTCGTCCTTCTCCGCTTCGAGCCGGTCCACGGTCGCGGCGAGCGACTCGCGGAAGGCCTGGTTCATCGTGTTGGCCGACTGGTCCGGGTCGTCCAGCGTCAGCGTGACGATGCCCTCGGAATCCTTGTCCCAGCGGATGGTCTTGCTCTCGGTCATCTCGGTCCTCACACCCGCTCGATGATGGTCGCGACACCCATGCCGCCGCCGATGCACAGGGTCACCAGCGCCCGGCGCGCCTCGCGGCGTTCCAGCTCGTCGACCACCGTGCCGACCAGCATCGCGCCGGTGGCGCCGAGCGGGTGGCCCATGGCGATCGCGCCGCCGTTGACGTTGATCTTCTCGTCCGGAAGGTCGAAGTCCTTCTGCCACTTGAGCACGACGGACGCGAACGCCTCGTTGAGCTCCCACAGGTCGATGTCGTCCGGGGTCAGGCCCGCGGTCTTCAGGACCTTCTCGGTGGCCGGCGTCGGACCGGTCAGCATGATCGTCGGCTCGGAGCCGATCGAGGCGGTGGCGACGATGCGCGCCCGCGGCGTGAGGCCGAAGGTCTTGCCCGCCTGCTCGGACCCGACCAGGACGATCGCCGAACCGTCGACGATGCCGGACGAGTTGCCGCCGGTGTGCACGTGGTCGATCTTCTCGACCTGGTGGTACTTCTGGAGCGCGACGGCGTCGAAGCCGCCCATCTCGCCGATCGTGGTGAAGGCGGGCTTGAGCTTCGCCAGACCCTCCACAGTGGACCCCGGGCGGCGGTGCTCGTCGTGGTCGAGGATCGTGACGCCGTTCATGTCCTTCACCGGCACCACGGACTTCGCGAAGTAGCCGCCGGACCAGGCCGCCTCGGCCTTCTCCTGAGAGCGGACCGCGAACGCGTCGACGTCCTCGCGGGAGAAGCCCTCCATCGTCGCGATCAGGTCCGCGCCGATGCCCTGCGGGGCGATGTACTGGTCGTACGCGGTGGCCGGGTCCATGAACAGCGCGCCGCCGTCCGAACCCATCGGCACCCGCGACATCGACTCGACGCCGCCCGCGATGATCAGCTGGTCCCAGCCGGAGCGGACCTTCTGCGCCGCGACGTTCGTGGCCTCGAGCCCGGACGCGCAGAACCGGTTGAGCTGCACGCCCGCGACCGTCTGCGGCAGGCCCGCGACGAGCGCGGCGGTGCGCGCGATGTCCGCGCCCTGCTCGCCCACCGGGGACACGACGCCGAGCACGATGTCGTCGATCGCCTGCGGATCGAGGTTCGGGTGGCGGACCTTCAGCTCCTGGATGAGGCCGACCACCAGGTCGACCGGCTTGGTGCCGTGCAGGGCACCGCCCTTGTTCTTGCCCCGGGGCGTGCGCAACGCCTCGTAGATGTAGGCCTCGCTACTCACTGAACAACTCCTCCGCGAAGCGGCATGGATGGACACTGCGGTGTATCTCGCGGCCGACTATACCGGCCAGTAAGTGCTAATGGCCATTAACATAAGCCCGATGAACCCCATGGTGTCAATGGGTTGCCGTAGTTTCGATACGCGCTATGGTCAGTTCACCATGAGTACGTCTCCCTCCCGCGGCACGCGGCCTCGCGACCGCAAGGCCCAGCTCGCCGCCGTCGCGGCCGAGCTGTTCCGCGCGCGGGGGTTCCACGGCGTCGGGATCAACGACATCGCCGCTTCGGCGGGCGTGACCGGTCCCGCGCTGTACCGGCATTTCGCCGACAAGCAGGCGATCCTCGCCTACGTCGTGCTCGCCGGGATCGACGACATGGAGTCGGCCACCGCGGCCGCGCTCGCCGATTCCGCGCCGCCGCTGGAACAGTTGGACGCCCTGCTCACCGGCCTCGCGACGCAGGCGGTCGAGCGCCGGGAGATCGCCGCGCTGTGGCGCTGGGAAGGTCCGCATCTGCCGCGCGAGCAGCGCCGGGAGATCCGCCGTCGGTCCGGCGCGGTGCTCGACGCGTGGACAAAAGCCCTGCTCACGCTGCGTCCGGAGTTGTCCGCAGACGAGGCTGAGCTGCTGTGCTGGGCCGCGCTCTCGGTGTTCGGGAGCGTCGCAGTGCACCACACCTCGGTGGCGCGCAAACGCTTCGTGCCGCTGCTGGTCGAACTGGCCCAGACTGTGCTCGACGTCTCACTGCCGGTCCCGGCCGAGCCCGCGCCGCCGGTCGCGAGCAGCCTCGGCACGCCGTCCCGCCGCGAACAGGTGCTGACCGCCGCGACCGGGCTCTTCGCCGAACGCGGCTTCCACACGGTGAGCATGGAAGACATCGGCGCGGCGGCGGGCATCGCCGGGCCGAGCGTGTACCGGCACTTCCCGAGCAAGGCCGCGCTGATGGTCGCGATTGGACACCGCGCCGCCGACCGGCTCGCACTTGCTGCCGAGCAGGCTCTGCAGGCCTCCGACGAACGATCCGCGCTCGGCCGGCTTGCCGCGTCGTACGTGCACATCCTGCTGCGCACGCCGGAGCTTCTGGTGTCGTTCACGGCGGATCGCGTGACCATGCCGGAACGCGACAAAGCCGATCTGCGCCGCGTCCAGCGCGACTACGTCGACCAGTGGGTTTCCTTGCTGTGCGCGGTGTTTCCGGAGCTTCCGGCGCGCGAGGCGAAGATCCGGGTGCACGCCGCGCTGACCATCGCGAACGACCTGAGCCGGACCGGTCGGATCAAGAGCAGGCCGCACCTGCAGACGGAGCTGACGGCGGTGCTGCACGCCGTTCTCGGACTCGACTGAGCTGCGGGACGTCCGTGAAGGACTCCTTGAGGGAATCTGATTCCCTCAAGGAGTCCTTCACGGACCTCTGCGAAACCGTCCCGGCCATTCCCCGGACGTGTAAGCATCTGCCGTGCCCACGAGACGGTTCCATCTGGTCCGCGCGGACGAAGGCCACCGCGTCACGACCATCGAGCTTTTCTTCGACCTGGTCTTCGTCTACGCCATCACGCAGACGACCGAGCTGATGTCCGGGCACCTGAGCCTGCTCGGCGTCGGCGAGGGACTGCTGGTGCTGATGGTGCTGTGGTGGTGCTGGTGCAGCTACGCGTGGCTCGGCACGACCATCCACGTCGACCACGGCATCGCGCGGCTGGCGATGTTCGGCGCGATGGCGGTGATGTTCCTCGTCGCGCTCGCGGTGCCGCAGGCACTCACCAACGTGCCGGGCGGGCTCGACGGGCCGCTGCTGTTCGTCGCCTGTTACGGCGTCGTGCGACTGCTGCACATCGTCGCCTACCTCGGGGCCGCGCAGCACGACGCCGAACTGCGCGGCGTGCTGCTGCGGATGTTGCGCGGATTGCTCCCGAGCCTGGCGCTGCTCGCCGTCGCCGACCTAGTGGGCGGGCCGTGGCAACTGGCGATGTGGGTCGTCGCGCTGGCGGTGGACTACCTCAACGTCTATCTGTCCGGACCCGCGGGCTGGCGGCTGCACTCGCCCGCGCACTTCGCCGAACGGTTCGGGCTGATCGTGATCATCGCGCTGGGCGAATCGGTCGTGGCGATCGGCATCGGGATCGGGCACGTGCCGGTCACGTGGCTCGTCGCCGGGTCGGCGATCTGCGGGATCGCGCTCGCCGCCGGGATGTGGTGGACGTACTTCGACCTGGTCGCGAACGTCGCCGAGCACCGGCTCGCCCGCGCCGAGGGCATCGCGCGGACCAAGATCGCCACCGACTCCTACACCTATCTCCACCTGCCGCTGATCGCCGGCGTCGTCCTCGTCGCGCTCGGGTTGAAGAAGACGTTCCTCACGCTGTCCGGCGGTCTGCACCACAGTCCGGCGGACGCGCTGCACGGCGTCGCGTTGTGGGCGCTGACCGGCGGGCTCGCGCTGTACCTGGTCGCGCTCAGCTCGCTGCGGCGGCGCAACCTCGGCACCTGGAACCGGCAGCGGCTCGTGCTCGCGGCGGCGCTGGTCGCGCTCACCCCGCTGCTCGGGCACCTGCCCGCGGCCTTGCTGCTGCTGATCGTCACAGCGTCAGTCCTGCTGCTCATCGTGTTCGAACGCACGCCGCTGGCCCGGCGGCCGATCGCCGAGTGAGCCGGGCCGCACTGGCGGATTCCGCGTCGCCACGTTAACCTACTCGTGAGTAGGTAACGCGAGGGAGATGCTGCATGGCTGCGCCAAGGAAACGAGACGCGATGGGCCTCGGCCTGGCCGCGCTCACCCGGTTGGCCGGGAGCAAGGCGATCGACCGGGTCGGGCTGCGCGGGCCGGTGCAGAACCTGGTCAAGACGGGGACCCGGAGCGGTTTCCGCGCGGCGGGGGCGGCGACCAGGTCGTTCACCTCGGTCCAGCGGCTGGGCAAGCCGGCGCGGCTGCCGAAGCCGGACGAGCGCGGGCTGTTCGACCTGACGCCGGACGAGGACCAGAAGCTCATCGTCGAGACGGTCAGCGAGTTCGCCGCCGAGCAGCTGCGCCCGGCCGCCGCGGACGCCGACGAGAAGCTCGCCGCGCCGGAGGGCCTGCTGAGCCGCGCGGCCGAACTGGGCATCAGCCTGGTCGGCATCCCGGAGGAGCTGGGCGGCGCGGGCACTGAGCGTTCGGTCGTCACGAACGCGCTGGTCGCGGAGGCGCTCGCGCACGGCGACCTCGGGCTGGCGGTGGCCGTGCTGGCCCCGTCCGCGGTGAGCACCGCGCTGGTCGCGTGGGGCGACGAGCAGCAGCAGGCCGATTACGTGCCCGCGTTCACCGGCGAGCAGGTGCCCGCCGCGGCGCTCGCGCTGCTGGAGCGGACGCCGTTGTTCGACCCGTTCAAGCCCGCCACCAAGGCGAAGCGCACCCCGAAGGGCTACCAG
Organism: Amycolatopsis circi; assembly: GCF_003385235.1. Lineage (GTDB taxonomy): Bacteria > Actinomycetota > Actinomycetes > Mycobacteriales > Pseudonocardiaceae > Amycolatopsis > Amycolatopsis circi. The sequence goes on from NZ_PQIA01000070.1 coordinate 27,153, forward strand.
CTCGACGGCGTGAAGTCGCTCGTCCCGCGTGCGGCGGAGGCCGAGCTGTTCCTCGTCTCGGCTGATCTGGAAGGCCGCGGACCGGCGCTGTTCCTGGTCGAATCGTCCAACGCGGGCGTGACGATCGAGTCCGAACCCGCGATGGGCCTGCGCGGCGCGGCCACCGGAAAGCTGCACCTGGAGAAGGTTTCGCTGCCCGCGGGCGCACTGCTCGGCGGCGGCAAGGCGGACGTTTTCACTGAGGTAGTCCGGCTTTCCCGGCTCGGCTGGGCGGCTCTCGCCGCTGGCGTCGGCAAGGCAGTGCTGGACTACGTCGTGCCTTACGTGAACGAGCGCACCGCGTTCGGCGAGCCGATCAGCCACCGGCAGGCGGTCGCGTTCTCGGTGGCCGACATCGCGATCGAACTGGAAGGCCTGCGCCTGGTCACGCTGCGCGCGGCCTCGCGAGCCGAGCAGGGCAAGGAATACGCGCGGGAAGCCGCGCTCGCCCGGAAGCTCGCGACGGACAAGGGCATGCAGATCGGCAACGCCGGCGTGCAGTTGCTGGGCGGGCACGGGTTCGTGAAGGAGCACCCGGTGGAGCGCTGGTACCGCGACCTGCGGGCGATCGGCGTGATGGAAGGCGCCGTTCTCCTCTGATCCAGCCCTCGTGAGTGGCAATCCCGGTTCTAACCGGCATCGCCACTCACGACCCCCCTCGGAAAGGCACCCCTCATGATCAACCTGGAAGCCCCGAAGAAGGCCGGCGCGCTGATCAACCAGGCGTACCAGGCCGCGGCCGAGGTGTTCCGGCCGATCTCGCGCAAGTACGACCGCGCCGAGCACACCTATCCGTCCGAATTGGACATGTTCGCCGCGCTGCTGGACGGCCTGAACTCCTCCGGCGAAGGCGGTGCCGGCGCGGCTGGCGTGCGCCGGTCCGAAAAGGACAACGGCCCCAAGGGAAACCGCAACGGCGCCAACCTGAACGTGGTGCTCGGCACGATCGAAATGTGCTGGGGCGACGTCGGCCTGCTGCTGTCCATGCCGCGACAGGGCCTCGGCAACGCCGCGATCGGCTCCGTGGCGACCGACGAGCAGCTTGAGCGCTTCAAGGGCCTGTGGGCCGCGATGGCGATCACCGAACCCGACTGCGGTTCGGACTCGGCCGCCATCACCACCACGGCCACCCAGGACGGCGACGACTACATCCTGAACGGCGAAAAGATCTTCGTGACGTCCGGCCAGCGCGCCGACGCCGTGGTGGTCTGGGCGACACTGGACCGCACGAAGGGCCGCGCCGCGATCAAGTCGTTCGTGGTGGAGAAGGGCACGCCCGGCTTCGAGGTCGTGCGCGTGGAGCACAAACTGGGCATCCGCGCGTCCGACACCGCCGTGCTGCGCTTCGAGAACTGCCGTGTTCCTCGCGAGAACCTCTTGGGCACGCCGGAAATCGATACGGCCAAGGGTTTCGCCGGGGTCATGCAGACCTTCGACAACACCCGCCCGCTGGTAGCCGCGATGGCGATCGGCGTCGCGCGGGCGGCACTGGACGAAACCCGCCGCGTCCTCACCGAAGCCGGTGTCGTGATCGACTACGACCGCCCGGCTTTGACGCAGCACGCCGCGGCCGCGACTTTCCTTCATCTGGAAGCAGATTACGAGGCGGCTTACCTGCTGACGCTGGAGTCGGCGTGGATGGCGGACAACCGTGAGCCGAACTCGCTGCAGGCTTCCATGGCGAAGGCGAAGGCTGGCCGCACGGTGGTCGATGTGACGTTGAAGTGCGTCGAGCTTGCTGGGGCGTATGGGTATACGGAGGAATCGCTGCTGGAGAAGTGGTCCCGGGATGCCAAAATCTTGGACATCTTCGAGGGGACGCAGCAGATCCAGCAGCTGATCGTGGCTCGGCGGGTGCTGGGGAAGACCAGCGCGCAGCTCAAGTAGTCCGACCGCTCGGCCCGTCTCGCGGAGGCGGGCCGAGCTATTCCACCTGCTTCTTCCCCGTGGACTGACCGAAGAAATATCCCAGTACCAGCAGGAACGCACTGGACAGCACCTGGTTGATCTCCACCCCGGCGAACGTCGCGGCCCCCACGAAGAGGCAGATGACCAGCAGAATCGCCGCTCCGACATAGGTTGCGACAGATTCCTTGGCCAGGAAGTTCTGCCACACCTTGGCTTTTCGCTCGTACTTGTCGATTTCTGCGGCCTCGACTTCGGCGATCTTCCTTCAGCTCCCCGTCGATCTCTCCGGTCTTGCTCTCGAACTCGCCGAGCAGCTGGTGGAATTTCTCCTTGGTTCCGGCGTCGTCGACCCCGGACACCGCGTTTCTCAGCTTGCCGATCTTCCGCTGTCTCGTCCGGCCGTGCCGGTGGTCAGGTGATTACGAAAAGTGCGGCATCAGCAGTAATGCACCAGTGAATGCGCAGCCGCGAGACCTTGTTCAGCCGCTTTGGGCAGCCGAATCCAGCGCCTCCAGAACCGCGTCCCCATTCGCACGCGCCCACTCCGTCAAGGTGTGAATCGGCTCGATCAACGTCGCTCCCAACGGCGTCAGCTCGTACTCGACGCGCGGCGGCGCCTCCGCATAAGCCTGACGACGAACCAGCCCGTGCGCTTCAAGCCGACGCAGCGTCTGGGTGAGCACCTTCCGGGAGATCCCGCCGATCAGGTCAACCAGGTCCCCGTGCCGGACCGGCCCCTTGCTGAGGCCCGCGAGCACGACCACCGTCCACTTGTCGGCGATCAGCTCGACTGCCAGGCGCGCGGGGCAGTCGGCGAGGAAGACGCCGCCGGGACCGTATTCGCTCATGGCATCAAAGGTACCTGCTGGTACCTATCGGAATCCTAGCCTGGTTTTCGTACCCCTCCAGAAACCAGGAGAGTCATGCGAGTCATCACCCAGCAGAAGCTCGGCGGTCCCGAAGTGCTCACGATCGTGGACGCACCCGAGCCCCGGATGTTGCCGACCGAGGTCCTTGTTCGCGTCAAGGCGATCGGGCTGAATCCGTTGGAGGCGCGGCTGCGCGCTGGCGAATTCCCGTTGCTCGGCCAGCCGCCGTTCGTCCTCGGGTGGGATGTCAGCGGCGTGGTCGAGGAAGCGTTGACCTGGCGGTTCCGGCCCGGCGACGAGGTGTTCGGGATGCCGCTGTTTCCCCGCGCGGCCAACGCGTACGCCGAGGTCGTGGCGGCACCGTCGTTGCATGTGGTGCGCAAGCCGAAGGAGCTTTCGCACGTCGAGGCGGCGGCGTTGCCGATCGTCGGACTGACGGCGTGGCAGGGGCTGGTCGACCTCGGCGGAGTGAAAGCGGGCGACCGCGTGCTGGTTCACGGCGGTGGCGGCGGGGTCGGGCACGTCGCGATCCAGATCGCGAAAGCCCTTGGTGCGCACGTGATTACGACCGCCGGCGAGAGCAAGCGGGAGTTCGTCGAAGGGCTCGGCGCTGATGAAGTCGTCGACTACCAGAAGGTCGATTTCGCTGAGGTGGCCAGCGATATCGACGTTGTGCTCGACACTCTCGGCGGCGACACTGTCGAGCGGTCGCTTGGGGTGCTCCGGCCAGGCGGGCACCTGGTAACGGCGGTCGCGGAGGAGGACACCGAACTCATCGCGAAGTTCGAGGCGGCCGGGATGCGGTTCAGCGGCATCGCGGTCGAGCCGGATCCAGTCGCGTTGCGGCAGCTCGTCGCGCTTGTCGAGAAGGGCAAGCTTCGGGTCCACGTGCAGGAGACATTCCCGTTCGAGCGCATCGCCGACGCGCATCGGCTGCTTGACGGTGGTCACCTCCAGGGCAAGGTCGTCCTCACGGTCAAGTGACGCCGCGCGGCTTTAAACCTCCAGCACAATCCGGCCTCGCGCCTCGCCTGATTCCTGCAATCGGTGCGCTTCGGCGGCTGAGGACAGGGGCAGGCGAGTGCCGATCCGGGGACGAAGGATTCCGGTGGACAAAGCCCGGTTTATGACCCGGGCAGCGGAACCCAATGCGGAGACACCGGCGTTGCTGATGGCGAACCCGCGGATGCTGGCGTCGCGCGTGTACAGCTGGCCGATCGGCAGCGTCGGCGTCGACTCCATTCCGGCCATCGCGATGATGCGCCCGCCGCGGGACAAGAGCGGTACCGCCGAGATCAGGTCATGGCTGCCTGCGTTGTCCCACAACAGATCCACCGCGGGGAGTTTGCGGTACAGATCAGGATCGGTGTAGTCGAAAACCTCGTCGGCACCGCATTCCCGGCACCATTCCGCATCCTCGGCGCGGGCGGTCGCGATGACGCGCAGGCCGGCGGTCGAAGCAAGTTGGACGACCGCGCTGCCGACACCGCCGCCCGCGCCGAGCACTGCGATTGTCTCGCCGTATCCGGCGTCGGCGTGTTCGAAGAGGCCCAGATACGCGGTCGCGGCGGTGTGCAGGACGGCGACGGCGTCGTCGGAAACCCCGTCTGGCAAGAGATAAAGCCGGTCCTCGGGCACCGCGCAGTACTCGGCGAAGGAGCCCTGCCGACCGTCGTGGCCGAGGCTGTTGCACCACACACGGTCGCCGGGAGCGAAGCGATCTACTGGCGAGGAGACAACAGTGCCGACCAGATCCCGGCCGATAACGAACGGGAAGGAAACCTCAGCGGGATACGCGCCGGAACGGATGAAAGTGTCGACGTGGTTCACCGCCACCGCGGAGACTTTCACCAGCACCTCGCGCGGGCCCGGCGCGGGATCCGGCAGCTGGCCGACCTTGATCTCGGAACTGTCGCCGAGGGACGTCACATACGCAGCGATCACCGGCTTACGGTACCGCCGGTTTTTCACCGACTTCGCGCGGATATCGGATTGATCTCCGCCGCGGCGAAAACCCGCTAAAACGCGCGGAAATGCCCTAATCTGCCCGGCATGACCGCTCCGGTGGCGCCGGCCGACCTCAAACAGGCCCGCATCTTCATGTGGATCCAGGTCGCGCTCAGCGCGATCGGGCCGCTGCTGCTGGCCGGGATGGCCGGTATTTCCCTGCTCGACCTGATCAGCCTCACGCAGGTGTACATCGTGATCACCTACGCGACCGCCATCGCGCTCGCGGTGTGCGCGGTCGTCTTGCCGAAGCGCCAGCAATGGGCCTTCGTGACCGCCGCGGTCATCGAAGGGCTGCTGGTGCTCAACAGCCTGGTCACGCTGCTCAGCAAGGGCCTGCCCGGTCTGCTGCCGCTGATCTTCGCCGGGCTCGCCCTGCGCGCGCTGCTCACCCGCGACGTGCGGACCTGGTTCTTCCCGCAGCAGCCTTCGGTCAGCTGACCCGGTCGTCCAAGAACTCGTCGAGGTAACGCCAGGTCGTGCCCCGGGCGCGGCGTCCGGTCAGCACGCCGAGGTGCCCGCCGGGCGCGGTGCGGAACCGGGCCTCCGGCGCGTTTTCCAGCAGCTGCACCACGCGTTCCACCGACGCGCGCGGCGCGATGGTGTCGTTTTCGCCCGCCACCACGAGCATCGGCACCTTCACGTCGGACAGGCTGATCTTGCGCCCGTTCAGGTCGACGGTGCCCTCGGCGAGGTCGTTGGTACGGAACAAGCGGTGGTACAGCTGGCCGAACGTCCGCCCGGGGTAGGCGTACATGTTGCCCATGAAGTGGTCCACCGCCTCAATCTGCGCGAGGTAGTCGCGGTCGTCGAGGTTTTTCAGGATCGCCAGCGGTTTCGTGATTTCCTTGGAGATCCCGGTGGCCCGGAACACCCGGGTGACCAAATAGGACGGTGCGCCGCCGAACACCCGGTACACCGGGGTCAGCAGATGCCCGCCGGTCAGGTCCACGAGCGGGCGGAACGGCGCGACGATCGGGATCGCGGTGAAATCGACCGGCGAGCCGACCGCGGTGATCGATTCGATCGGCAGGCCCGGCTGGTCCGCGCTGACCAGCATGGAGAAAATCCCGCCGAGCGACCAGGACACCAGGTGCACGCCCTGTCCGCCGGCGTCCTCGCTGACCTTCCGGATCGCCCTCGGCAGCACCTCGTCGATCCAGTGCTCGATGCCGAGCCGGCGGTCGGAGAAGGCGACCATGCCGTAGTCCACCAGGTAGGTCGGCCGTCCGCCCTCCACCAGGTGCTCGATGAGGCTGCAGCCGCGGCGCAGGTCGAAGCACAGCGCGGGCGCGGCCAGCGGCGGCACCAGCAGCACCGGCGGGCCGGAGACCTCGGACGCGCCGTGCGTCATCCGGTACACCGACCGGTTGGGCCCCTGGTCGATCAGCACCCTCGGCATCGGCCGCAGATCGGCGACCCCACCCTGGAAAACCTTGCCCACGACGTTGGCCGCCGCGGCAGCCAACCGGGCCGGTGGGGAAACCATTCAGCGCCTCCTGGAACTCGTCGTCTGCCGGGCATCTTGCCGTGCGCGCGGGCGCGGCATCAACACGCCACTCCCGCAAGCACCCGGCAAGCGCACCTCCGCCTCAGACGCTCCCACCAGGCGGGACAGCCGACGGCGCGCTCCGGGCGGCCCGGCCCTCGTACTCGGCGCGCTCGGGCGAATGCGCGGCGGACGCGAGCAGTTGATCGCCGCCGAGCGCGCGTACCAGCCATTCGCCGACCGCGCGCGGGAACAGCCGCGTGATCCGGCCGGTCAGATCGAGCGATTTCGGCACGAACACGTCAAACTTCGGCCGTTCCAGCGCGTCGACGATCGCCGCCGCGACGTCGTCGGGCCCGACCGACTTGATGAATCGCGCTTCTCCCAGCCCCGACGCGAGTTCCGTGCGCACCACGGCGGGCATCACGCACGACACCTCGACGCCGGTGCCACGCAACTCCAGGTGCACCGCCTCGGACAGCCCGACCACAGCGTGTTTCGTAGCGCAGTACGTGGCCGCTCCGGCGAATCCGGACTTTCCGGCCATCGACGCCACATTCACGATGTGCCCACGCCCGCGCGGTTTCATCCGTTTGACGGCCTCTCGGGTGCCGTGCACGACCGCGTGCACGTTGATCTCCAGCAACCGCCGCGTAGCCGCGTCGTCCTCCTCGTCCAGCGGCGAGAGCGGCATGATTCCGGCGTTGTTGATCAGCACGTCGATCGGCCCGATGGTGCTCTCGACGTCGTCCAGGAACGCGGTGAAGGCGGCCGTGTCGGTGACGTCCAGCGGCGACGCGACCACGTCCGGCCCCAGCTCGCCAGCGGTTTTCTCGGCCCGGACCCGGTCGAGGTCGCCGAGCACGAGCCGGGCGCCGCGCCGGTGCAGCGCGGCGGCGGTGGCCGCTCCGATGCCCTGCGCGCCGCCCGTGACGACGACGACCTTTCCGGAGAGCGACTGCCTGGCCATGGCGGACTCCTCGGTCTATTGACACTTAGCCAATATCGTCCTCCGGATCAGACCGCGCCGCTATCCCCCAACCCGTTGCTCAAGGACCTGGCCGAGCCAGCCGTCGACGGTGAACTGCTCGGTCGGCTTGAAGCCCTGGCTCTCGTAGTAGCGCGGCAGATCGCCGTCGCCGCCCGCCCAGCAGTCGACGCGCACGAGGTCGACCCCGCGTCGTTTCGCCTCGTCCATCGAGTGCTGCAACAGCCGCGAGCCGACCCGATGCCCGGTGAACCGGCGGGAAGTGATCAGCAGCCGCACGTACAGCTCGGGCTCGTCGGCCTTCGGCGCGTACGGCATGGCTTGGCCGAGGATCAGCGCGCCGGCGGGCTTTCCGTCGATCTCCGCCATCCGGAACTCGGGATCGGCCGCGTACTCGCGCACCCGCTCGACCCGCTTCGGGATCTTGCTCCACGGCTCGGTGCCCCATTGGCCCGCGCTGCCCCGCGCGACCAGCCATTCGACGGCGTCGTCGAAAAACCCCAGCAACACGTCTGCGTCTCCGGCAACCCCAGGCCGGATGGTGAACTCCATAGCTCCACAATAAGGACAGGTGAAGCAGCGCCGCCGGAACTCCGCCCGGACGCCCCGGCGGCGCTGGGTCTCAAGCGCCGACCCCGAGGTGGCGCGCGATCAGCATCTTCTGCACCTCGCTGGTGCCCTCGCCGATCTCCAGGATCTTCGCGTCGCGGTAGAACCGGCTGACCGGGAATTCGTTCATGAAGCCGTATCCGCCGAAGATCTGCGTGGCATCGCGGGCGTTGTCCATCGCCGCGTTCGACGCCACCAGTTTCGCGATCGACGCTTCCTTCTTGAACGGCTCGCCGCGCAGCATCTTCGACGCCGCCTGGTAATACGCCAGCCGGGCGGTGTGCGCGCGGACTTCCATGTCCGCGATCTTGAACTGGATCGCCTGGTACTCGCCGATCCGGTGGCCGAACGCGACGCGGTCCTTCGCGTACTTCAGGCATTCGTCCACGCAGCCCTGCGCGAGACCGACGCTCAGCGCTGCGATCGCCACCCGGCCCTCGTCCAAAATGGACAGGAACTGCGCGTAGCCGCGGCCCCGCTTGCCGACCAGGTTCTCCGCCGGAACCCGAACGTCCGAAAAGGACAGTTCGTGGGTGTCCGAGCAGTTCCAGCCGACCTTCGAGTACTTCGGGGCCACCGTGAAGCCCGGCGTGCCGGACGGGACGATGATCGCCGAGATCTCCTTGCGGCCGTTCTCCATCACGTCGGTGACCGCGGTGACGGTGACCAGCTTCGTGATGTCGGTGCCGGAGTTGGTGATGAACGCCTTGCTGCCGTTGATGATCCACTCGTCGCCGTCGAGCCGGGCGCGCGTGCGGGTGGCCCCGGCGTCGGAGCCGCCGCCAGGTTCGGTGAGCCCGAATCCGCCGAGCGCCTCGGCGGTGGTCAGCTTGGGCAGCCAGGTTTCCTTCTGCTCCTGGGTGCCGAAGCGGTAGATCGGCATCGCGCCGAGCGAAACCCCCGCCTCCAGCGTGATCGCGACCGAGGAGTCGACCCGCGCCAGCTCCTCCAACGCGAGGCACAGCGCGAAGTAGTCCCCGCCCATGCCGCCGAATTCCTCCGGGAACGGCAGGCCGAACAGGCCCATCTCGCCCATCTTGGCGACCAGCTCGTACGGGAATTCTTCCTTCTCGTACAGCGGGCCGATCACCGGCGCGACCTCCGCCTGCGCGAAGTCCTCGACCGTCTTGCGGAGCGCTTCGTATTCCTCGTCCAGCCGGAAGTCGATCACTGCTTCTCCTCTGCTGCGCTCACGACGGCCAGCGTCTCGTCGAGCGCGACCTGCTGGCCGACCCGCACGGAAAGCTCAGTCACCACACCGTCGATCGGCGCGGTCACCGTGTGCTCCATCTTCATCGCCTCGACGACCAGCAGCGGCGTTCCCGCACTCACCACGTCACCTTCGGCGGCCTTCACCACCAGCACCGTTCCCGGCATCGGGCTCTTCACCGGACCGGCACCCGCCGCCTCGCCGCGCGAGGACAACGTGAATTCCTGGTCGGCGAACGCGAACGACCGGCCTTCGCGGGCCAGCCACACTGTCCGTTGTGGACCGTCTGCGCAGCGGTACCGCTCCACGCCGTTGGCCCGGCGCACCTCGAGCAGATCGCCTTCGCGGCGGGCGGAAACGCGCACCGGCTCGGCGTCGTCCACCCGCACCGAAGCGTCCGCCGGCGTGCCCTCGATCCGCACGACAGCCTGGTTTTCCCCGGTACGCAAGCGGAAAGTGATCCCGCCGGGGCCACTGAGCCGCCATCCGCTCGGAATGTCCCACGGGTCGACGACCGCGCCGGTCGGCTGCAGCGAGAGCAGCCGATCCATGGCCGCGGCGACGAAAAACCCGGCCGGGACTTCCGAGGAGATCAATTCGGACAGCCGCCGGTCCACCAGTTCGGTGTCTAGCTTTCCAGCGCGGACGTCCTCGTCGGCGAGCAGACCGCGCAGGAACGCGATGTTCGTGCCGAGGCCCAGCAACGCGGTGTCGGCCAGCGCGCGGTCCAGTTTCTGCAGCGCCGACGCCCGGTCCGGGCCGTGCGCGATGATCTTCGCCAGCATCGGGTCGTAGTTCGAACCGACCACCGCGCCGACCGACATCCACGAGTCCACTCGCACGCCGTCGCCGGAGGGCTCGTGCACGGCCAGCACCGTGCCGCCGGTCGGGATGAATCCGCGCGCCGGATCCTCGGCGTAGACCCGGGCTTCGACCGCGTGCCCGTCGAGGCGCACGTCGTCCTGAGTCAGGCCGAGGGGCTCCCCTGCCGCCACCCGCACCTGCCAGGACACCAGGTCGAGGCCGGTCACCATTTCCGTGACCGGGTGCTCGACCTGCAGCCGGGTGTTCATCTCCATGAAGAAGAACTCGTCCGGGTTGTGCGCGGACATGATGAACTCGACCGTGCCCGCGCCGACGTATCCGACCGACCGCGCGGCTTCCGCGGCCGCCGCGCCCATTTTCGCCCGCGTGGCCTCGTCCAGCAGCACCGACGGCGCTTCCTCGATGATCTTCTGGTGCCGCCGCTGCAGGCTGCACTCGCGTTCGCCGAGGTGCAGCACAGTGCCGTGCTCGTCGGCCAGCACCTGGATCTCGATGTGCCGCGGCGTGGTGAGGAACCGCTCCATGAGCAGCGTGTCGTCGCCGAAGGAACTCTTCGCTTCCCGGCGGGCAGACTCGATCGCCGCGGCCAATTCGGACTCTTCGTGCACCAGGCGCATGCCCTTGCCGCCACCGCCCGCGGACGGCTTCAGCAGCAGCGGATAACCGACTTTCGCCGCCGCTTCGGCGAACCCGCCCTCTGGAATGTCCACATCGGACGCTCCGGGCACCACCGGGACACCGGCCGCGGACACCGTGGCCTTCGCCCGGATCTTGTCGCCCATCTTGTCGATAGCTTCCGGCGGCGGGCCGATGAACACCAGCCCTGCCTCCGCACAAGCCCGCGCGAACGCGGTGTTCTCGGCGAGGAAGCCGTATCCGGGATGCACCGCCTGCGCGCCGGTTTCCTTTGCCGCCGCGACAATCGCCGGAATCGACAGGTAGCTCTTCGCCGCTTCGGCCGGGCCGAGGCGCACCGCGGTGTCGGCCTCGCGCACGTGCCGGGCGTCGGCGTCCGCGTCGCTGTACACCGCGACCGAACGGATCCCGAGCGCACGCAGCGACCGGATTACGCGAACCGCGATCTCCCCGCGGTTGGCAACCAGAACAGTCTCGAACACGCTCATCACATCCGAAAGACGCCGTAGTTGACCTCGGGCAAGGGCGCGTTGGCCGCGGCCGACAGCGCGAGACCGAGCACCGTGCGGGTGTCCGCCGGGTCGATCACGCCGTCGTCCCACAGCCGCGCGGTGGAGTAGTACGGGCTGCCCTGTTCCTCGTACTGCTCGCGGATCGGGTCCTTGAAGGTCTCTTCGTCCTCTGTGGACCATTCGCCGCCGCGGCCCTCGATCGCGTCGCGGCGCACCGTCGACAGCACCGACGCCGCCTGCTCGCCGCCCATCACGGAAATCCGCGCGTTCGGCCACATCCACAGGAACCTCGGCGAATACGCCCGGCCGCACATGGAGTAGTTGCCCGCGCCGAAGGAGCCGCCGATGATCACGGTGAACTTCGGCACCCGCGCACACGCCACCGCGGTGACCATTTTCGCGCCGTGCTTGGCGATGCCGCCCGCCTCATACGCGCGCCCGACCATGAAGCCGGTGATGTTCTGCAGGAACACCAACGGGATCGAGCGCCGGTCGCACAGTTCGATGAAGTGCGCGCCCTTCATCGCGGACTCGGCGAACAGCACGCCGTTGTTCGCGATGATGCCGACCGGGTGGCCGTGGATGTGCGCGAAGCCGGTGACGAGCGTCGAGCCGTATTCCTTTTTGAACTCCGCGAACCGGCTGCCGTCGACGACGCGGGCGATGACCTCGCGCACGTCGTACGGGGTGCGCGGATCCGTCGGCACCACGCCGTACAGCTCGCGTTCGTCGGCCGCGGGCGGCTCGATCGCCTTGACGTCCCACGGGCGCGGCGTGCGCGGGCCGAGCGTCGAAACGATGTCGCGGACGATGCGCAACGCGTGCGCGTCGTCGTCCGCGAGATGGTCGGTGACGCCGGACTGGCGCGCGTGCACATCGCCGCCGCCCAGTTCTTCAGCGGTGACGACCTCACCGGTCGCGGCCTTCACCAGCGGAGGTCCGCCAAGGAAAATGGTGCCCTGATTGCGCACGATGACCGCTTCGTCGCTCATCGCCGGGACATACGCGCCGCCCGCGGTGCACGAGCCGAGCACGGCGGCGATCTGCGGGATGCCGCGCGCGGACATGGTGGCCTGGTTGTAGAAGATCCGGCCGAAGTGCTCGCGGTCCGGGAAGACCTCGTCCTGCCGCGGCAGGAACGCGCCGCCCGAGTCGACCAGGTAAATGCACGGCAAGTTGTTGTGCAGCGCGACTTCCTGCGCCCGCAGGTGCTTCTTCACCGTCATCGGGTAGTACGTGCCGCCCTTGACGGTGGCGTCGTTCGCCACGATCACGCATTCGCGGCCGGACACGCGCCCGATCCCGGTGATGATGCTCGCGGACGGGGCCTCGTCGTCGTACAGCCCGGTCGCGGCGAGCGGCGAAAGCTCGAGGAACGGCGATCCCGGGTCCAGCAGCGCGTCCACCCGGTCGCGGGGCAGCAGCTTGCCGCGTTCCACATGGCGGGCGCGCGACTTCTCCGGCCCGCCGAGCCGGGCGGCGGCGAGCCGCTTGTGCAGATCCTCGACCAATTCGCCGTGCGAGGTGACGCTACGGGTGAAGGTGTCGCTGTTCGGATCCGCGGAACTGCGCAGTACCGGCGTGTCCATGGCTCTCCGTCGAGACGTTAGCGGTCGTTAACTCCACCGGAGATGTTAGTGCTCGTTAACCGCCGTGTCCAGCCCAGCCCGAAGCGCCCGGCCACGCGACCGGGTGAAACAGGAAACACTTCAGCCCGCGACGGCGTCGGAGATCCAGCCGGCCACCGGCAGATCCCGTTCGAGGCATTCGACCGACAGCCGGATCGTCCAGCGCAGCGCCTGCAGCAAGAGGCTGTCCACCTCGTTCGGGGCGGCACTGGCCAACGCGATCTCGACCTGTTCGCGGGCCGCGGCGGTATTGCCGTGCACCTCGGCGAGCAGCGTGCGGACGGCGGTGCGGACCGGCGGATCGGCCTGGTCGATCGAAACCTCTTCGCCCGCTTCGTCGAACACCTGCACCTTGACCGGCGCGGTGCCGCCGTCACCAAGTGTGGACACCATCGCGCTGCACTCTCCGAAGAGCAGCAGCATCAGCTCTTTGGTCTCCTCGTCGCGTTCGCCCTGCTCCCGCGACGAGGGCGTGACCTCTTCCAGCGCCTCCGTGTCCTCGCCAAGACTGATGGCGACGAGCGCGCGCTGTGCCTTCTCGACGAGCCGCTGCTCGCCCTCGCTCCGGTCCGCGGTCACGTGCCTATCAAACACCAGACCGGCGGTCGGCGGGATACCCCGGATCGCGGCCCTCAGCCCGCCGCGGAAAGCGCACCCAGCGCGAGCCGGCACAGCAGATCGGCGAGTGCGCCGTCACCGAGATGGCGGTTGTAGGGGGTCGAGTTGATCAAGCCGAACACGGCGTGTGCCGCCGACCGCGCCTGGCGTTCGCCGAGGCCGGGCACGGCTTCGCGAATCGCCCGCACCCACACCTCGACGTACTGCCGCTGGAGCGCGCGAACCTGCTTGCGATCACCGTCGGTAAGATTCGCGAGATTGCGCTCCTGCACGGTGATGAGCGCGGGATGGTCGAGCGCGAAGTCGACGTGGAACCGCACGAGCGCGGCCAGCAGTGCGTCCGGGGTGCCGCCCGCCGCGGCGCGCTTCGTGCCGCCCTCGAGCAGGTAGTGGCTGATCGAGTTCAGCATTTCCCCGAGAATCGCGTCCTTGCTGCGGAAATGCCGGTACAGCGCGGGACCGGAGATGCCGACGGCCGCGCCGATGTCGTCGATGCCGACGCCGTGGAAACCGTGGTGGGCGAACAGCTCGGCGGCGGCGGTGAGGATCTGTTCCCGTCTGTTCGGCTTCGCGCCGTTCACCAGTGGGAGGGAATTCGCCGACATCCGCACATAGTAGGTCCCGCGGTTAGCGAGCGCTAACTTCCCGTCCTACTTCCTGCTTGAGCCAAGTGGAGGCACCCGGATTTCAGGGGTGTCTCGTGGGGATTGCACCTGGTAAAGCTTTACCGCGTCAAGCTGTCACGACAGGAGTGACCCATGGCTGCAAACGCCCGTCAACCATCACGACGCATCCTTCGGATGTGCGCGGCCCTGGGGGTCGCTCTCGCTGCCTCGCTCGGCTTCGCCACCGGTGCGAGCGCCGCGTCGCAAAACTATGTCGCGCTCGGCGACTCCTACTCCTCCGGAGTGGGCGCCGGGAGCTACGGAGATTCCGGCAGCTGCAAACGCAGTGCCAACGCCTACGCCCAGTTGTGGGCCAACGCCCACTCCGGCACCAATTTCACCTTCCTCGCCTGCTCGGGCGCGAAGACGAGCGACGTGCTGAGCCAGATCAGCTCGATGCCGTCCAACGCCACCTTGATCACGCTCACCGTGGGCGGCAACGACGCCGGGTTCACCGACGTGATCAAGACCTGCACGCTGGGAAGCGACCAGACCTGCGTGGACCGGGTCAACACCGCCAAGACCTACGTCCAGAACACCCTGCCCGGCTTGCTGGACAAGGTGTACTCGGCGGCCAAGAGCAAGGCTCCTGGCGCGTCGCTGGTCGTGCTCTCGTATCCGCGGTTCTACACCGTGCCCGGATCGTGCAGCGTCGGGCTGAGCGACACGAAGCGGTCGGCGATCAACTCCGGCGCGGACACGCTCGCGTCGGTGCTGTCGTCGCGGGTTTCCGCCGCCGGCGGGAAGTTCGTGGACGTCCGGTCGGCGTTCGTCGGGCACAACATCTGCTCGGCGGCCAGCGACTACCTGCACAGCTTGACCTGGCCGGTGGACGAGTCGTACCACCCGACTGCCGCCGGGCAGCGGGGCGGCTACTACTCGCCGCTGACCTCGGCGATCGGCTGACGCTGGCGGGCACCCCGAAGCCCCATTGTGCTGACGGTCTGAGGGTGGTTGTCAAGGCGGGAAAGATGCCTTGACAACCACCCTCAGACCGCATTTCGGCTTCGTATCGGGGTGCAGGGCCGGGTCTGGGTGCCTGAGCAAGCTGCGTACGCGGGCGGCGGTTGGTCCGTGAAGGGCCCCTTGAGGGAATCTAAGTCCGTGAAGGGGCCCCTCACGACCCATGTACCGGCTGCTGGTCGTGAGGGGAACCCTGAGGGACTCAGAGTCCGTGAGGGTTCCCCTCACGGACCTTCACCGCGTCAGCCCAGCAAGGTCTTGACCAGTGCGGCGATCTGCTCGGTCTCGATGAGGAACGAGTCGTGCCCGTACGGCGAAGTCAGCACCGTAGCCTCGCCGCCGACTCCCGCTGCGATCTCGTGCGACTGGTACGGCGGGTAAAGCCGATCGCTGTCCACCGCGGCGACCACAGTTCGCGCGGTGACCCGACCTAAAGCGGCGGCGACCCCGCCTCGATCCCGGCCGACGTCGTGGGTGTTCATGGACTCGGTGAGCACCACGTAGGAACCCGCGTCGAACCGGCGGACGAGCTTGTCCGCGTGATGGTCCAGATAGGACTCGACGGCGAATCGGCCGCCAGCCAGCGGATCTTCGTCCGGCTGCGGACGGTTCCCGAAACGCGTCTCCAGCTCGGGTTCGCAGCGATAGGTGACGTGCGCGATCCGCCGCGCCACACCCAGTCCGCGATAAGGGCCTTCGGCGGCTGCGTAGTAATCGCCGCCTCGCCAAGCGACGTCGCCTCGGATCGCGTGCAGTTGAGGGGCGGCCCAAGCGATTTGCTCGGCGGACGCGCGCGCGGTCGAGGCGAGAACGAGCGCGGCGGCAACACGATCGGGTTGAGTTACGGCCCATTCGAGAGCCCGCATCCCGCCCATCGAACCGCCCGCGACGGCGGCCCAGCGTTCGATCCCGAGGGCGTCCGCGAGCGCGGCTTCAGCGTTGACCTGATCTCGGACGGTCAAAGTCGGGAATCGGCTGCCCCACGCTTCGCCGTCCGGGGCAAGCGAAGACGGGCCTGTCGACCCCTGACAGCCGCCGAGGACGTTAGGGGCTACGACGAAGAGTTCGTCGGTGTCGAAAGCCTTGCCGGGACCGATCAGTCCGTCCCACCATCCGGGACTGGGATGCCCGGGTTCAGCGGGACCGGCGGCGTGGCTGTCGCCGGTGAGAGCGTGCTCGACGAGGACCGCGTTGGATCCGTCGGAGTTGAGCGTTCCCCACGTTTCAAACGCGAGGGTGTAGCCGGGCAGGGTGGCACCGGCCTCCAGCGCGAGTGCGCCGGGGCCGGTGAACCACTGCCGCCTGCCGGGTGGGTCCCCCGCCCGCCACGCGCCGGTGACGGGCGGAGGACTCGCGCCGGGATCAGTCACAGCGCCGCCTTGGCGGCTCGGAAGCCCGCCTCGAGGTCGGCCTTCAGGTCCTCGATTCCTTCCAGTCCGACCGCGAGCCGCACGAGACCCGGCGTGACGCCGGCGGCGACCTGCTCCTCGGGGCCGAGCTGGCTGTGCGTGGTCGACGCCGGGTGCACGATCAGGCTGCGCACGTCGCCGAGGTTCACCAGCTGGCTGTGCAATTCGGTGCCGTCGACGAACTTCCGCCCCGCCTCGACGCCGCCGCGCAGCTCGAACGACAGCACCGCGCCGGTACCGCGCGGCAGGTACTTCTGCGCCGCCGCGTGGTACGGGCTCGACGGAAGTCCGGCGTAGTACACCTTCTCGACCTCGTCGCGCTCTTCGAGCCATTCCGCGAGCGCCTGCGCGTTGTTGGAGTGCCGCTCCACGCGCAGCGACAGCGTCTCGATGCCCTGCAGGATCAGGAAGCTGTTCAGCGGGGCGATCGCCGCGCCGGTGTCGCGCAGGATCTGCACGCGCGCCTTGGCCGCGAACGCACCCGGGCCGAGCGCCTCCCAGTACTTGAGACCGTGGTAGCTCGGGTCGGGCTCATTGAAGCCCGGGAACCGGCCCGGGTCCTTGCCGAAGTCGAACGTGCCGCCGTCGACCAGCACGCCGGCGACCGTCGTGCCGTGGCCGCCGAGGTACTTCGTCGCCGAGTGCACGACGATGTCGGCGCCGTGCTCGATCGGGCGGACCAGGTACGGCGTCGGCACCGTGTTGTCCACGACCAGCGGGACACCGACCTCGTGGGCGACGTCGGCGACCTTGCGGATGTCGAGGACAGCGCTGCTCGGGTTGGCCAGCGTCTCGGCGAAGAACAGCTTGGTGTTCGGCCGGACCGCGGCCCGCCACTGCTCCGCGTCATCCTGGTCGTCGATGAAGGTGACCTCGATGCCGAGCTTCGGCAGCGTGTAGTGGAAGAGGTTGTAGGTGCCGCCGTACAGCGACGGACTGGTGACGAAATGGTCGCCCGCGCTGGCCAGGGTCAGGATCGCCGCGGTGACCGCCGCCGACCCGGACGCGAACGCGAGACCGGCGACGCCGCCTTCGAGGGTGGCGACGCGCTGCTCCAGCACGTCCTGGGTCGGGTTGTTGATCCGCGTGTAGATGTGGCCCGGCTCGGCGAGGCTGAACAGGTCGGCCCCGTGCTGAGTGTCGCGGAAGACGTACGAGGTGGTCTGGTAGATCGGCGTGGCGCGAGCGCCGGTGGCCGGGTCGGGCGCCGCCCCCGCGTGGATCTGCTTGGTCTCGAAGGACCAGCTCGTGGTGTCTTCCGGCATCTGCTCGCTCCTAGCGGTCGTGAACGGGTCGGCTGGCCGCAGACGGTAACCAGGCCGGACGAAACGCCCAACCGCTCTCACGGGATGAGAGTCCTACGCACCCGTACGTATGAAGAAGTGCCGAGCGCTGACGGACGACGAGACGGTGTTGTGAAGCGCACGCTCAGCCGCATGGACTGGAGAATGCGCCCGGCGACCCGGAAGTGGTTCCTGTTCGGCCACGTCGTCACGTCGGTCGGCTGGATCGGGGCCGAACTCGCGGTGCTGGTGTGCAGCATTCTCGCGATCGCCGGTTCCGACCCGGTGACCACGCGCAGCGCGAACGTCATCGCCGGGATTCTCGCCGGCGCGCTCTACTTCCCGGCCAGCCTGCTCGCCCTGGCGACGGGTGTCGTCCTCGGGCTCGGCACGAAGTGGAAGCTGGTCCGCTACCACTGGGTGCTGTGGAAACTGCTGGCGACGCTCGCCCTGTTCGGCGGCGGGAATCTCCTGGTGGTCCCGTCCTTCGTCGCGCACGGCGAGCAGGCGTCGCGGGGCGAGATCGTCGGAGCGAGCGCGGTGGCGGGCACGGGGGCGATGAGTGTCGGGCTGACGCTGCTTTTGGGGGCGACGCTGGTGTCGTACTTCAAACCGTGGCCGAAGGTCGGTCGCGCTAACTAGTGCCGCGGGTGGCGAAACCGGTGCAGTCTTCTACCGTTCCAGCAAGAACGTCAGAAGCGCTGGAGGTGGCTGTGGTTTCGGTGCGCAGCGTCGTGGACCGGGTCGGTCCCACGCTGCTCCACGCGCTTCTCGTGCCGGAAGACTGTCCGGCGGTCGGCGACGTGGAGATCGCCGAGCCGGGCGCGGAGTCCGCTATTGCCGCAGGTGACCTGGTGCTCGGCGTCGCCACGATCGAGTCGGCCGACGCCGCGGCGCTCGTCCGGGTGAGTGCTGGCCGGGGTGCGGCGGCGGTGCTGTTGAAGCCGCCGTTGGCCGCGAAACAGTCGGTGCGGCGCGCGGCGAAGTCGGCTGGGATCGCGTTGATCCAGGTGCACGCGGCGACATCGTGGGCCCAACTGGTCTGGCTGTTGCGCACGGTTCTGGACGCGCTCGCCGACGAATCCGAAGCACTCGAAGAGGGCGGCGACCCCGGTTCCGGCGACCTCTTCCGGCTCGCCGACGCTGTAGCCGCGGTAGTCGACGCCTCAGTGACGATCGAGGACACCAACTCCCGCGTCCTCGCCTACTCCGCCCGCCAGGACCTCACCGACCCGGCCCGCGTCGCGACGATCATGGGCCGCCGCATCCCCGACGACGTGCTGGCCCGGTTCCGCTCGCGCGGTGTTTTCCGCGAACTTTCCCGTGGCCGCCAGACGATCTTCGTCCCAGCCCAGCGCGACGGCACCCTGCCGCGGCTGATCGTGCCGATCCGGATGGGCGGCGAGCTGCTGGGGTCGATGTGGGCCGTCGTCCCCGGCCCGGTTTCCGAGGAACGCGCGGCGGCCTTCGCAGACGCCGCCCCCGTCGTCGCACTGCACTTGCTGCGACGACGCGCGCACACGGACGCGCAGCGCCGGGCTTCCGCCGAACTGCTGCGCGCGGTCCTGGAAGGACAGGTCCCGCCGCGCCGGGTGGTCGCCGAACTGGACCTATCCGACGAGCCGCACCGAGTCGTCGTCGTGGACGTCAGCGGGGGTGACAGCCGGGACGCCGAAGGACTGTTGCTGGCTTTGCTGGAACGAATTTCGCAAGGTTTCGGACGCCGTCCAGTCGCGGCCGAGCTTGGCGGATTGCTGTACGTCGTGGTGCCGGACCGCACCGGCGAGGGCGGCTGGCCCGAACTGCGAGACGCGCTGCTCGCCCAACCCGCTTCCCGCCGAGGCGGACTTCCTCGCGCGGCTGCCGGTGCACCAGGCGATCCGACCGCGCTGGCCGCGTCGCGAGCCCAAGCGGACGAAGCACTGGGTCTGCTGCGGGCCGGGCTGGTTGAAGGTCGCGTTGTGGCTTACGACGAAGCATGGACCGCATTGGTCCTGCACCGCGCCGCCGCCGGAGCAGCGGCGGCGCAGGTATCAGAACTCGGCCCGCTCGGCGTGCTGCGCGCGCACGACGAGACGAGCAACGCCGGGTACGTCGACACTCTCTACGAATGGCTCCGCCACCCCGGCGACCCCCGCGCCGCCGCGGAACGGCTGCGGATTCACCCGAACACGTTGCGATACCGGATGAAACGGCTGCTGGAACTGGTCCCGCTGAACCTGGACGACCCCGACGTCCGGCTCGCCCTGCTCACCCAGCTGATCGCACTCCGCTGGAGCTGACCGCGTAGCTGAGATCGTTGGCGCGCAACGATTCCGGCTTCAATAGCCAGGACCAGCCCGAACGATTCCGCTCCCACAGAAGTCCGTGAGGGGAACCCTGAGGGACTCTGATTCCCTCAGGGTTCCCCTCACGGCCCTAAAACCGCACCGAAGCACCCAACTCACCAGTGCACCCACACCACCCCCGCACCCCGATACGAAGCCAAAAACGCGGACGACGGGTGCTTGTCAAGGCATCTTTCCCGCCTTGACAAGCACCCGTCGTCCGTAGTCACAATCAGCTTCGGGGTGCCCAACCGCACAAGCCGACCCGAACGAAACCGCAGCGATACCGCCTCACGCGATCAGCAACGTCTTCCCAATCGTGCCCCGCGACTCCATCGCCGCATGCGCGTCAGCCGCACGCTCCAACGGAAACCGCTGCCCGATCACCGGAGTGAGCTGCCCAGCCGCAGCCGCCTCAAGCGCAGACTCGGTATAGCCGCGCATCGCAGCCGCGTCACCGATCGACCGAACCAGCTTCACCCCACGCGCAGCAGCGTCCTCTTCGGACACATCCGTCCACGAACCACTCGCCAGCCCGTAAATCGCCATCCGCCCGCCAGGCCGCACCAACGAAAACGCCGCAGTACCGACCGCGCCTCCCACACCGTCGAACACCACATCCACCTCCCCAGCCGCCGAAGTCCACTGTGGATCGGTGTAGTCGACCGCCAAGTCCGCACCCAATTCCCGAGCACGGGCCAGCTTTTCCGCCCCGCCCGCAGCAGCCACCACCTCCGCACCAGCAGCCTTCGCCAACTGCACCAAGAGGCTGCCAACCCCTCCGGCAGCAGCCTCAACGAGCACCCGCTCCCCGGGAGCCACCGCTGTCGCGTGCACCAACCCGGTCGCCGTACGGCCGTCGGCCAGCAGCGCGACGGCCGCGTCGAGGCTCAGCGCGTGCGGCACCGGAAACACCAACGCCGCGTCCACGACCACGCGCTGGGCGTAACCACCGCTGCCGCCGGTCGACGTCACCACGCGTTTCCCGATCAGCGCCGGGTCCACGCCCTCCCCGGCGCGGCTGATCACACCTCCGACGCCATTGCCGGGCACCATCGGCAGCGCGCCCGCGAACGGCCCGGTCCCGGTCGCCCGGAACTGCGTCTCCACGAACGTGACGTTGGCGAACGCCACCTCGATCAGCACCTGCCCCGGTCCGGGAGCCGGATCGGGGGCGTCCCCCGCTTCCAGCACCGCCGGACCGCCGAACTCCCGCAGCCACACCGCTCGCATTTACGCCCTTCCTCGAGTCTCCGCCATGCGCGAGCCAACTACCTCAAGTGCAGTCGAGGTCAAGTGCGTTGTCCTCGCAGCACTACCGACCCCGCTCAAGACTGTGGCGGCGGAATGATGACACCGCCGTCCGGGTAGATCACCGTGAGTGGCAACACCTTCGAGAGAACCGCCGCCAGGAGGCAAGCAGTGCGCATCGCCGTTCCCCGTGAGATCAAGAAGCACGAGTACCGGGTCGCGTTGACCCCGGCCGGCGTGCACGAACTGGTCGGTCGCGGGCACGACGTCTTCGTCGAGACGGGTGCCGGGACCGGGTCGTCCATCACGGACGAGGAGTACGTCGCCGCGGGCGCGAAGGTGCTCGCCACGGCGGACGAGACGTGGTCCGAGGGCGAACTCGTGCTGAAGGTGAAGGAGCCGATCGCCGAGGAGTACCCGCGCCTGCGCAAGGATCTGGTGCTGTTCACCTATCTGCACATCGCCGCGGACCGTCCGCTGACCGACGCGCTGCTGGCCGCGGGCACCACCGCGATCGCCTACGAGACGGTGCAGAAGCAGAACGGCGCGCTGCCGCTGCTGGCCCCGATGTCCGAGGTCGCGGGCCGGCTGGCCCCGCAGGTCGGCGCTTACTCCCTGATGAAGCCGAGCGGCGGCCGCGGCGTCCTGCCCGGCGGCATCCCCGGCGTGCACCCGGCCCGCGTGGTCGTCATCGGCGGCGGCGTCGCCGGGCTGAACGCCGCCCGCGTCGCCCTTGGCCTGGGTTCCGACGTCGAGATCCTGGACACGAACGTCGACCGCCTCCGTCAGATCGACAACGACTTCGGCGGCCGCATCCGCACCGTCACCTCGAACCGCCTGTCGGTGGAAGAGTCGGTTCTGGAAGCAGATCTGGTCATCGGCGCGGTCCTGGTCCCCGGCGCGAAGGCTCCGAAGCTGGTCTCCAACGACCTGGTCTCCCGCATGAAGCCGGGCAGCGTACTGGTGGACATCGCCATCGACCAGGGCGGCTGCTTCGCGGACTCCCGCCCGACCACGCACGACGACCCGACCTACACGGTCCACAACTCGGTCTTCTACTGCGTGGCGAACATGCCCGGCGCAGTCCCGCGCACGAGCACCTACGGCCTCACCAACGTCACCCTGCCCTACGCGGTACAGCTGGCGGACAAGGGCTGGAAAGCCGCCCTGTCGGCAGACCCCTCCCTGGCTTTGGGCCTGAACACCCACTCCGGCGCCCTGACGAACGCCCCTGTCGCCACCGCCCACAACCTCCCCCACACCCCAGTAGAAACCGCCCTGGCGTAACCCACCACTCACAAAAAGCGGCGAGGCCTCAAGCC
>NZ_PQIA01000071.1 GCF_003385235.1 Amycolatopsis circi
GAGCCGTCCCGGCCGGTCCAGGTGTCCGGTCCCTCGGGACGGAACGGCGACGCCCGTCCGCCGCCGACGGCCGGGTTCAGCGAGATCAGGCCGTCGCCCTGCACGCGCAGGAAGTACGGCGACGGGCCCCAGTGCCACAGGCCGGTCAGCGCGAGCAGCTCCGGGTCCACAGTGGACGGAAGCCACTCGTCGGGCAGCGCGGGTTCGAGGTCGTCGGCGGTGGTGAGCAGGTCCAGGCACAGCTGCGTGATGTTGACGCCCGAGGTGGAGTTCGCGAGGCACAGCGCGCCGGTGCCGCTGCGCGGGTCGACCAGGGTCGCGGCGAGGAAGCCGGGCATCGAGCCGGTGTGCCCGGCCAGGTGCCTGCCCTGGTAGCGCACGACCATCAGGCCGAGGCCGAACCCGGTCGACCACACCTCGGTGTCGTCGACGGTGTTCATCGTCCGCATCTCGTCGACGGTGTCGGCGGACAGCACGTCTCCGGTGTGGCCGCCGAGGAACGACGTCCAGCGGCCGAGGTCGGTGATCGTGGACCAGAGCTGGCCCGCGGGAGCCATCGCGCCGGCGTCCGGCCACTTCTCCGGCATCAGCACGTCGGCGAACGGGTGCACGGCGAATCCCTCGGCGTGTGCGCCTTCCGGGTGCGGGGTCGTGCGGTTCATTCCCAGCGGGGTAAGGATTTCGTCGCGCACGACGTCATACCAGGGCCGCTCGCGGTGCCGGGCGACCAGCTCGCCGAGGACGCCGTAGCCGACGTTCGAGTAGTGGAACTTCGAGCCGGGACGCAGCTTCGTCGCGCCCTTTTCCAGGCTCGAGACGAGTGCCGCCCAGTCCGCGCCGGGCGCGCGTTCCCACCACTGGCCGGGCGATTCCGAGGTGAGGCCGGAGGTGTGCGACAGCAGCTGCGCGATGGTGACCGAGCCGAACGCGGTGCCCGGCAGGTGCCGCTCCAGCGGGTCGGTGAGGTCGAGCTTGCCCTCGTCGCGCAGCCGCATGACCGCGGTCGCGATCATCGTTTTGGTGATCGACCCCAGCCGGTACTGCGTGTCGTCGTCCGGGCGCTGGTCGCCGACGCGGCCGCGGGCTCCGGACCAGACGACCTCGCCGCCTCGCACGACAGCGGCGAGCAGGGACGGGGCGCGGCTGACGGACTGCTCCTGCGCGAGCCGTCGGTACAGGGCGAGTTCGGTGGAGTCGAGCATGGTCGTCATTCTGCCCGGGCGGCTCAGCCGAGCAGCTGCCGGTCCAGCGCCGTCGTCACCGCCGCGGTGCGGTCGGAAACGCCGAGCTTCGAGAACACCCGCAGCAGGTGCGTTTTGACCGTTGCCTCGCCGATGTGCAGCTCGCGGCCGATTTCGGCGTTGGTGCGGCCCTTCGCGACCAGCCGCAGCACTTCCACCTCGCGTGCGGACAGCGGAGAGGCCGGTGTCGGGTTCCGCATCCGGTGCACGAGCTTGCCCGCGACCGACGGCGCCAGCACGGTCTCGCCACGATGCGCGGCCCGGATCGCACCGGCCAATTCGGTGCGCGACGCGTCTTTCAACAGATATCCCGACGCGCCAGCCTCGACCGCGCGCAGGATATCCGCGTCGGTTTCGTACGTGGTCAGCACGACGATCCGCCGGGCGGGCGTTTCCTTGAGGATCGCGTGGATCGCGCCGACGCCGTCTAGGCCCGGCATGCGCAGGTCCATCAGGACGACGTCGGGCTGTTTCACGCGGTCGAGCGCGATTGCTTCGTCGCCGGAACCAGCTTCGCCGACCACCGTGAGGTCGTCCTCGGCTTCGAGCATGCCGCGCAGTCCTTCGCGCACCACAGGATGGTCGTCGACGAGCATGATCGTGATCACGCGGGCACCTCCAGTTCCAATTCGGTGCCGCCGTTCGCGCCGGTTCGCACTTCCAGCTTGCCGCCTACTTGTTCGGCCCGGGAACGCATGCCGCGCAATCCGAATCCGGTTCCGTCGGCGTCCGGGGCGAACCCGCACCCGTTGTCCTCCACCCGCAACCGTATCGCTCCATCCACAGCGGACAGCCGCACGCGGACGAGGGACGCGCCCGAGTGCTTGCGCACGTTCGACAGCGCTTCCTGCGCCGCGCGCAGCAGCACCACTTCGACCGCAGTGGACAGTGGCGGCAGCGCATCGTCCACTTCACACTGGACCGGAATGCCGATCTCCTCGGAGAGCCGATCTGCCTGGCGCTGCACGGCTTCCGGCAAGGACCCAGTGGCCAAATCGGACGGTGCGAGCGCGGCGACCATCGCGCGCGCCTCGGAGAGATTCTCCCGCGCGGTGCGATGTGCGAGAGCGAGATGTCTGCGCACTGTGGACAGATCAGTGTCCAGTTCGGACTCCATCGCCTGAGTCAGTGTGATGATGCTGGTGAATCCTTGCGCGAGAGTGTCGTGGATTTCCCGCGCCAGCCGTTCGCGTTCGGCGGCAGTGCCCGCTTCCCGCGACAGCCGGGCGACTTCGGCCTGACTGGACTCCAGTTCGCGGATCAGCTCGGCGCGGGCGTGGCTCTCCTTCAGCACGTCGGTGGTGAACTTCCCGGCCAGCACGCTGAAGGTGATCAGGATCGCGGTCATCGGCAGCAGGATCGACAGCAGCCTGCTGTTCCAGCCGCCGTTGAGCACCGCCGAAACAGGCTCGAACGCGATCAGCAGCGTTGCCGCTGCCGCCGCCGGGCGCAGCTCCAGCAGCATGAACAGCAGCGGGCAGGCGATGAACAGCGCGAAACTGGCGGTGGTGGTCGCGAGGATGGCGGTGACCATCAACGCCATCAACACCCCCGCCGCCACGATCTGCGCGCGTCCGCTGTGGTCTCTCTGAACGAGGCGCCGCCCGACGGCGAGGTACCCGGCCGCGATCGCCGCCAGCGCCGCCTCGGCCACGATTTTCGCCGTCGTCGGCCCGTTGTCGTCGAAGAGCACCAGGAGGGCGGTCGCCACGTAGGCGACCGCGAACAGCACCTCCCAAGACCAGTACGACCGCTGCCACACGCCGGTCTGGTTCACTTCGCTTCGTTCGTCCACCGGAACGTCACCCTCGCGAGCACCAGGCCCACCACGCACCACACCGCCAGCACCAGCGCCACCTTCGGAAGCTCCCATGTCCCCGCCATTTCCTGGGTCGCGGCCTCCGGCGGCAGGAACACCGAGCGGAAGCCCTGGCAGATCCATTTCAGCGGGAAGAACGACGCGACGTCGACCATGATCCTCGGCAGGTGCGTGATCGGCGTGACGAACACCCCGGAAATGAACTGCAGCACCAAGTACACCAGCTGCACCAGCGCCACGGTTCCGGCCGCGGAACGGGCGACCGAGCTGATCGAGATGCCGAGCAGCGTCGAGGAGACGATCCCGAGCAGCAGCACCCAGAGCAGGGTCAGCCACTTCGCCGGGTCGGACGGCAGTTCGAGGTGGAACATCAGCATCGCCACCGCGGCCATCAGGACGGTCTGCGCCACGCTGGTCACGGCGACCATCACCATCTTGCCGACGAAATACGCCGCCGCGGGCATCGGTGTGCCGCGCAGTCGTTTCAGCGCACCGATTTCCCGGTCCGCGGCGATGCCGATGCCGACGCTGTTGAACGACGTCGACACGATGCCGGCGCCGATCATCCCGGCCGCGAGCAGTTGCCCGGAGGACACCCCGGTCTGCGCGGTCGGGCCGTCGAGGATGGAGCCGAGCAGGATCATCAGCACCGCGGGCAGCGAGAAGGTGAACACCACCTGCTCGCGGTTGCGGAAGAACTGCCGCAGTTCGAGCGCGCCGCGGGCCAGGCCGAGGCTGAACGTGCCC
This sequence comes from Amycolatopsis circi, assembly GCF_003385235.1. GTDB lineage: Bacteria > Actinomycetota > Actinomycetes > Mycobacteriales > Pseudonocardiaceae > Amycolatopsis > Amycolatopsis circi. Next base: position 3,808 of record NZ_PQIA01000071.1, read on the forward strand.
GGTACGGCCGTTGTCGTGGTCACGGTTTATCCCCGATCAGGTCGAGATAGACGTCTTCCAGGCTGGGGCGCGTCACGGTGAGCCCGGCGAGTTCCCCTTGCGCGCCAGCGAGTTGCGAGACGAGCTTCGTCGGGAACTGCGTGCGTTCCTCGTGACTGCCGCGTTCGTCCTGCCACCGCACGACGGCCTCGGCGCGTTCGCGGCCACCGAGCGTCGCCGGCGTCCCCTCCGCGACGACCGAACCTCGGGCAAGCACCGCGAGCCGGTCAGCCAGCGCTTCGACCTCGTCCAAGTAATGCGTCGTCAGCAGGATCGTGGTGCCCTCGTGGGCGAGCCCGTCGATGAGTCCCCAGAACTGCCGCCGCGCCTCCGGGTCGAAGCCGGTGGTCGGCTCGTCGAGGAACAGCAGTTCCGGACGGCCGACGATGCCGAGCGCGACGTCCACGCGGCGGCGTTGCCCGCCGGACAACGACTTCACCCGCGCGCCCGCCTTCTCGGTGAGGCCGACCTGGTCGATCACCTCTTCCGGATCCGGCGGGTTCGGGTAGTACTTCGCGAAGTGCCGCACGGTCTCCGCGACGGTCAGTTCCGCCGCGTCGGTGGCCGTTTGCAACACGATGCCGAGGCGGGCGCGCCACGCGCGTCCCGCGGTACCCGGGTCCTCGCCGAGGACAGCGGCTTCCCCCGCCGTCCGCTGCCGGTGCCCCTCCAGGATCTCGACGGTGGTCGTCTTGCCCGCGCCGTTGGGCCCGAGCAGGGCGAACACCTCCCCGTCGTGGATGTCGAGATCGATCCCGGCCACGGCGAGGTGGCCCGGGTACTCCTTGCGCAGTCCGCGCACTCGCACTGCTGTGCCCATGCCGTTCAGCGTGCGCCGTGGAGAGCGATGCGCGGGACGTCCGGGCAGTGGAATCCGGCTGTCCACCGAACGGTGGACACGCTGGTTTCCCGTGGAACCACGACACTCACTGTTGACAAGTTGTCTAACATGACAAGATGTCTCACAAGCAGGTGACTGCCAGCGACGGAGTCCGCCTTTCGGTCCGGGTGAGCGGCAACCCGGACGGGCCCACGGTCGTGCTCGTGCACGGGTACCCGGACAACAGCTCGATGTGGGACGGCGTCGCCGAGGAGCTGCGCCGCGAGCACCGCGTGGTCGTCTACGACGTGCGCGGCGCGGGCGAATCCGACAAACCGCGAGCGCGCTCGGCGTACCGGCTGGACCAGCTCGCCGACGACCTCGCCGCGGTGGTCGACGAGGTGCAGCCGTCCGGCAAGGTCCACCTCGTCGCGCACGACTGGGGTTCGATCCAGGCCTGGCACGCGGTCACCGGCGACCAGTTGCACGGCCGGATCGCCTCGTACACCTCGCTTTCCGGACCCAGCCTCGATCACGCGGGCGCGTGGTTCCGGGACCAGCTGACCCGGCCGACGCCGCGTCGGCTCGGGCACGCGCTGCGGCAGTTCCTGCACTCGTATTACATCGTCGCGTTCCAGGTTCCGTTGATCCCGGAACTGTTGTGGCGCACCGGAATCATGCGCACGATGATCCGGAAGCTGGAGCCTGCCGAAACGTCGCCGAAGACCGCGGACGGCGTGCACGGCCTGAAGCTGTACCGGGCGAACATGGGACCGCGGTTGTCCCGGCCGCGCCCGCGTCCGGCGGAAATCCCGGTGCAGGTGCTCGCGCCGAACGGCGATTCGTATGTGACCACGCCGCTGCAGACCGAGGTCGAGCGCTGGGTGCCGGATCTGCATGTCCGGCGCGTGATCGGGTCGCACTGGATCACCCGGACTAAGCCCGCAGTGGTCGCTTCCGCGGCTGCGGAACTGATCGCGTCGGTGGAAACCGGTGAGGAAACCCGGGCGCTGCGGCGGGCTCGGGTCGGCGGCTCCAGCGGTCGCTTCGCGCACCGTCTCGTGGTCGTGACCGGTGCGGGCAGCGGGATCGGCCGGGAGACCGCGCTGGCGTTCGCGGCCGAGGGCGCGGACGTGGTCGTCAGTGACATCAACGGCGATTCGGCCGCGGAGACCGCGAAACTGGTGCGGGAGCGCGGAGTCGACGCCGGTGAGTACACAGTGGACTCTTCGGACGGCGAGGCGGTCGCTCGGTTCGCCGAGCAGGTGCGCGACGAGTTCGGCGTGCCGGACATCGTGGTCAACAACGCCGGAATCGGCATGTCCGGCCCGTTCCTCGACACGACGATCGAGGACTGGGAGAAGGTCGTGGACGTCAACCTGTGGGGCGTGATTCACGGCTGCCGCGCGTTCGCGCCGATGATGAAGGACCGCGCCGAGGGCGGGCAGATCGTGAACCTCGCGTCGGCCGCGGCTTACCTGCCGTCAAAGATCCTGACCGCTTACGGCACCACGAAGGCCGCCGTTCTCGCGCTGAGCAATGGCTTGCGCGCGGAGCTGGCGGCCGAGGGAATCGGTGTCACGGCAGTGTGTCCGGGACTGGTGAACACCAACATCACCAGCACCACCAAGTTCGTCGGGGTGGACGAGGTCGAGCAGAAGCGGCGGCAGAAGGAATCGTCGAAGCTTTACGCCCGGCGCAATTTCGGCCCGGAACGAGTGGCGCGCGACATTCTGCGTGCGGTGGAGAAGAACGTCGCTATTCAACCGTCCACTCCGGAAGCTAAGGTCGCGCTGGTCCTTTCGCGACTGACGCCCGGATTGCTGCGTGCGGCGGCGAAACTGGACGTCACGCCGTGAGCCGTCCGCGCCGGATGACCGCGCAGGCCCGGCGGGACGACCTCATCGCGGCGGCGCTGGACCTGTTCGGCACCAGGGCTCCGGAATTGGTTACGGTGGATGACATCGTCGCGCGCGCTGAAGTGTCGCGGCCGTTGTTCTACCGGTATTTCCCGAGCCTGCGGGAACTGCAAATGCAGGCGCTGCGGACGGTCACCGACGGTTTGGTCGACCGGCTCGCGACGCTTGAGGAAGGCCCGCCGGAAGAACGGCTGCGCGCGGCCGTGCGCGGTCTTGTCGATGTCGCCGCGCATTACCGCGAGGGCTATGTCGCGTTGCTGCGCAGCGGTTCAGTCATCGCTACTTCGGAAACGGACGCGGCGATCGACGAAGTCCGCAACCGGGCCGTCGAGCTGATCCTGGAAGCGCTGCCGATCCCCGAACCATCGCCGCTGGTCTTGTTGACCCTGCGCTGCTGGACCGCAGTCGTCGAAGGCGCTTTGTTGTCGTGGCTCCAAGAAGGCACCGTCCCGCGCGAAACGCTGGACGGCTGGCTCGTCGATCAGCTCACCGCGATGCTCGCCGCCACCGACGCGCACCTGGCCAAAACGCCGTGAAGGACTCCTTGAGGGAATCTGATTCCCTCAAGGAGTCCTTCACGGACAAACGGCTCAGGCCTGGGAGATGAGGTTCCAGCCCTCGACCTCGGAAGGCGTGCGCGGGCCGGGGCCGACGTACTTCGCCGACGGACGGACCAGTCGGCCGGTCTGCTTCTGCTCCAGGATGTGCGCCGCCCAGCCGGCGGTGCGCGCGGAGGAGAACATCGCCGGCATCATGTGCGGCGGCACCTTCGCGAAGTCCAGGATGACCGCGGCCCAGAACTCGACGTTCGTTTCGATCGGGTGGTCCGGACGGCGTTCGCGCAGTTCGGACAGCGCGGCCTGCTCCAGCGCGGCGGCCACCTCGTAGCGTTCGGCGCCCAGTTCCTTGCAGGTGCGGCGCAGCACGCGGGCCCGCGGGTCCTCCGCGCGGTACACGCGGTGGCCGAAGCCCATCAGCCGCTCCTTGCGGTCGAGGATGCCCTTGACCAGCGCACGGGCGTCACCCGAGCGCTCGACCTCCTCGATCATCGGCAGCACGCGCGCCGGGGCGCCACCGTGCAGCGGGCCGGACATCGCGCCGATCGCACCGGACATGGCCGCCGCGACGTCCGCCCCGGTGGAGGCGATGACGCGCGCGGTGAAGGTGGAGGCGTTGAGGCCGTGCTCGGCGGCGGAAACCCAGTACGCGTCGACCGCCTTGACGTGCGCCGGGTCCGGTTCGCCGCGCCAGCGGATCATGAACCGCTCGGTGATCGACTTCGCCTCGTCGACCCGCGACTGCGGCACCGCGGGCTGCCCGATGGCGCGCGCGGACTGCGCGACGTAGGACAGCGCCATCACCGAAGCGCGGGCGAGCTGGTCGCGCGCGTCGGCGTCGGTGATGTCGAGCAGCGGACGGTAGCCCCAGATCGGGGCGAGCATGGCGAGCGCGGCCTGGACGTCGACCCGGACGTCACCGGTGTGCACCGGAAGCGGAAACGGCTCGGCGGGCGGAAGCCCCGTGCCGAACCGGCCGTCGACCAGGAGGCCCCATACGTCGCCGAAGGTCACCTTCCCGGCGAGGTCCTCGATGTCGACGCCGCGGTAGCGCAGTGCACCGCCGTCCCGGTCGGGTTCGGCGATCTCGGTCCGAAACGCGACGATGCCCTCGAGGCCAGGCCGGAACCCGTCGTCGGCTTCGTTGGTTTTGCTGATCGTGGAGGTAGTCACTCTTCGCGAACCCTTTCGATGCGCATTCCCCGGCTGTGTTGTGCACGCGCGGACGGGATACACGCTGGCTCCTGGCGCGCCTCATCGCACGGTGGGACAAACCATGCTCCCTTTGCCCGGCTGAGGCAACGGAAGAAGTCGTGGTTTCGGTCACGATTACGAGAACGATTCAGTCCAGGTGAGCTTAGGACGCCACTTTCTCCCGTCCAGTGAGGTGGCGACAGTCTGGTACCCCGGTGGACTGGAGGTGAACCCCGGCTTGCCGCGGCGGAGGAGGTGTCACGCTCGGTGAGCGGGGCGGGTGTCGGCGTGCTTCGGGAGCGGCAGGCCGCTGCAGGGCGGAATTGCGGAATCCTCGCCGAGGCGTTCCCGGCTTGTCCGAATTCTTTTCGAGTTCGGCCGACAAGCGCTGTCCGCGCTACGTAAACACTGCGTTTCCGAAGCAGGCGGAGCGCGCCCTCCGGTGGTAGACCTTTGCCATGCACCTGAGCCCGCAGGAACGCGACAAACTGCTGGTCCACGTCGCGGCGGACGTTGCTCGCAAACGGCTCCAACGCGGTGTCCGGCTCAATTACCCCGAAGCCGTCGCGCTCATCACCGACTACGTCATCGAAGGCGCCCGCGCCGGTCGCACGGTCAGTGAATTGGCCGAGGGCGGGCGGTCCGTGCTCACGCGGGCGCAAGTGCTCGACGGGGTGCCGGAAATGGTGGATTCCGTGCAGGTGGAAGCGACCTTTCCGGACGGCACAAAGCTCGTCACGGTGCACGAACCGATCGGTTGAGGAGGAGTTCTTGCGGCCAGGCGAGATCATTCCCGGCGACGAGCCGGTGCCGCTGAATCCGGGTCGCGCCCGGGTTCGGCTGCGCGTGCGCAACCTCGGCGACCGGCCGGTGCAGGTCGGTTCGCACTATCACTTCGCCGCGGTGAACCCCGGCCTGGAGTTCGATCGCGAAGCGGCCCGCGGGCATCGGCTCGACGTGCCCGCTGGGACCTCGGTGCGCTTCGAGCCGGGCATCGATCGCGAGGTTGACCTGGTGCCGCTCAGCGGAAATCGCCGGGTGCCGGGGCTGCGCGCCGAATACGCGGGGGAGTTCTGATGCCGGAGATCGACCGCGTCCGCTACGCCGAACTGTTCGGCCCGACCGCGGGCGACCGGATCCGGCTCGCCGACACCGATCTGCTGATCGAGGTGACCGAGGACCGGTCGATGGGCCCCGGCGGCAGCGGCGACGAGGTGCTTTTCGGCGGCGGCAAGGTGATCCGCGAGTCGATGGGCCAGGGCATGGCCACCCGCGCCGAGGGAGCGCCGGATCTGGTCATCACCGGCGCGGTCATTCTCGACCACTGGGGCGTGGTGAAGGCCGACGTCGGCGTCCGCGACGGCCGGATCGTCGGCATCGGTAAGGCGGGCAATCCGGACACTATGGACGGTGTCGATCCGGCGCTGGTGATCGGACCGTCCACGGAAGTGCTGGCGGGCAACGGGAAGATCCTCACCGCGGGCGGCATCGACTGTCACGTGCACTTCGTCTGCCCGCAGCTGGTGGACACCGCGCTGGCGGCCGGACTGACCACTTTGGTCGGTGGCGGCACCGGGCCGAACGAGGGCACCAAGGCGACCACGGTGACTCCCGGTACCTGGAACCTCGGCCGGATGCTGTCCGCAATGGACGGTCTGCCGGTGAACGTGTTGCTGCTGGGCAAGGGAAACACTGTCCGGCACGAGGCGTTGCGCGAGCAGTTGGCCGCCGGTGCGGGCGGGTTCAAGCTGCATGAGGACTGGGGTTCGACGCCCGCCGCGATCGACGCCTGTCTCACCGTCGCGGACGAATCCGGCGTGCAGGTCGCGATCCACACCGACACTCTGAACGAGGCTGGGTTCCTGGAGTCCACTGTAGAGGCGATCGGCGGCCGGTCGATCAACGCCTATCACACCGAAGGCGCGGGCGGCGGGCACGCGCCGGATATCATCGAGGTGTCCGGGATGGCGAATTTCCTTCCGTCGTCGACGAATCCGACCCGGCCGCACACCGTCAACACCCTCGACGAGCACCTGGACATGCTGATGGTGTGCCATCACCTGAACCCGTCGGTGCCCGAGGACCTGGCATTCGCGGAAAGCCGGATCCGGCCGAGCACGATCGCCGCCGAAGACGTCCTGCACGACCTCGGCGCGATCTCGATGATGAGTTCCGATTCGCAGGCCATGGGACGGATCGGCGAGGTCATCATCCGAACTTGGCAGACCGCGCATGTGATGAAAGGCCGCCGTGGTGCGCTGCCCGGCGATGGCGCGGCGGACAATCTGCGCGCCCGTCGTTATGTCGCGAAGTACACGATCAACCCGGCGATCGCGCACGGAATGGACGCGGAGATCGGGTCGGTCGAGGTCGGCAAACTGGCCGATCTCGTGCTGTGGGAACCGAAATTCTTCGGCGTGCGCCCGCATGTGGTGGTGAAGGGCGGTTTCCCGGCGTGGGCGGCGATGGGGGACGCGAACGCTTCGATCCCCACACCGCAGCCGGTGCTCGCGCGGCCGATGTTCGGCACCGTGCCTGCCGTGGCGGCCGCGTCCAGCCTGCACTTCGTCGCCCCGGAAGCACTGGAGTCCGGTTTATCCGAACGCTTCCGCATCGGCCGGCCGCTGGTGCCGGTCGCCAACACCCGCCGCCGGACGAAAGCGGACATGGTGCTGAACGACGCGACCCCGGAGGTGCGAGTGGATCCGGACAGCTTCGCGGTACGGGTGGACGGGGAACTGATCGAACCGCATCCGGTGGCCGAATTGCCCATGGCGCAACGGTATTTCCTGTTCTGATGGACCCAGTCGCACTCATCCTCGCCGACTCCCGGTTCCCGGGTGGCGGACACGTGCATTCCGGCGGTCTCGAAGAGATAGCAGCACGAGGTCTTGTACGGTCCGAACGGGACTTGCCGGGATTCCTCTTTGGACGGTTGCGCACCGCGGGATTCCTCGCTGCCGCATTCGCCGCCGCCGCAGCGCATGCGGCCGCCCGAGGCGTCGAGAGCAGCCATTGGCGTCGGTTGGATCAGGAACTCGACGCCCGCACGCCCTCGCTCGCGCAACGGGAAGCGTCACGGGCCCAAGGTCGAGGCACCGCGCGGTCCGGACGTGCGGCGTGGCCGTCACCAGTGCTGTCGCAGCTTCTTGCCGAAACTCCGCGCCCGCACCACCCGATCATCAGCGGCGCACTCGTCGGAATCGGCGGCGGGAGCCCGTACGACGCAGCCATGACGGTGGCCTACCTCGCCGTGAGCGGTCCGGCGAGCGCGGCCGTGCGGCTGCTCGGGCTGGATCCGTTCGCCGTGAATGCGGTGGTCGCGCGACTGGCCGGACCATTGCGCGAAGCAAGCGGCCAGGCCGCCGAGACCGCCGGTGCCGATCCGGCCGATTTGCCAGCACCAGCGTCGCCGGCGCTGGATTTGTTCGCCGAGGAACACGCTCGGCATCACCAGGAAGAGGTGCGTCTCTTTGCCAGCTGAACACGGTCACGGGCATTTCCACGCCGTCAACTTCGACCCGACCGCCTCCGAACCGGATCACTACGACGCGGCACCGACCGCCGGACGGGCGTACCGGATCGGCATCGGCGGCCCGGTCGGCAGCGGCAAGACCGCGCTCACCGCGGCGTTGTGCCGGGCGTTGGGCGGCGAATACAACCTGGCCGTGGTCACCAACGACATCTATACGACCGAGGACGCGGACTTCCTGCGCCGAGCAGGCGTGCTGGACCCAGAACGGATCGAGGCAGTGCAGACCGGAGCCTGCCCGCACACCGCGATCCGCGACGACATCACCGCGAATCTGGACGCGGTGGAAAAGCTGGAAGAGAAATTCCCCGGCCTGGAACTGGTCATCGTGGAGAGCGGCGGCGACAACCTGACCGCGGTATTCAGCCGCGGACTGGCCGACAGCCAGATCTTCGTGGTCGACGTCGCGGGCGGGGACAAGGTGCCGCGCAAGGGCGGCCCCGGCGTCACGACGGCCGACCTGCTGGTGATCAACAAAACGGATCTCGCGCCGCTGGTCGGTGCCGACCTGACCGTGATGACCTCGGACGCCCACCACATGCGGGGCGAGCTGCCGGTGTTCACGCAGTCCCTAGTGGACACTCCGGACGCCCCGGCTGTCGCGGACTGGGTGCGCTCGCTGGTGCCGGTCAGGCAGGGGTGAAGGCACACGCACGCCTAGTCGCCGTCCTCGACAACGGACGGACGGTGCTGCGAGAACTGAAGTCGATGGCACCGCTGACGCTCGTCCCGCGTCGCCAGCGCGGTCCGGGAGCGGTGGTGCACCTGGTCAACTCGGCCACCGCCCCGCTCGGCGGTGATGAGCTGCGGCTCGAGATCCACGTCGCGGCTGGGGCAGACCTGACGCTGTCCGGCGTCGCGGCGACCCTTGCGCTGCCCGGTCTGCGTGAGGTGCCGAGTTTGTCCACTGTGGAGGTGGTCGTCGAGGACGGCGGATCGTTCGAGTACCTGCCGGAACCGACGGTCGTTACCGCTCGCGCCGACCACGTCGCCGTGCTGCGCGCCGACCTGGCTTGTGCTGCCCGGTTCCACACCCGCGAGGTGCTCGTCCTCGGTCGAGAAGGCGAGCGCCCAGGCCGCTTGTCCTCCACAGTGCACGTGACCTGCGGCGGCGTCCCGGCACTCCGGCAGACGCAGACCGTCGGCGACGCTTCCCTGGACGCGAGCCTCGCTGTGCTGGCCGGACACCGCGTACTGCTGACGGACGTCGAGTTCGGCGGGCCTTCTGGCCGAGCCGAGTCGGGTCCGTGGTGGTCGCGAACGCCGTTGGCCGCGGGCGGGATGCTGACCACCGCGCTGGCCCCGGACGTCGTGACAGCGTCCTCTCTGGATCGATCCCGCACCGGCAGGTGAACAGCGGAATGGCAGCTGGTTTCCGCCGGATTGCGGGCCGGTGGCGGGGCGGGCGTGGCAGGAGTCACCGTTCGGTGGGTTTCGCCGGGACCGGCGACCCAATACCGTCGCTGGATAGCCGTGATTCGACACCCTCACCAGGGGTAACGGAGGTTGGGCCGGATGACACCGGAGATCGACGAGGCGGTCGTGCGGCTGCCTGGCATGCGGGTGGCCTACGACGGTGCGCCGTTTGACGAGTCGGCGCTCGCGGCCACGTGGCATGAACAGCTGGAAAGCTGGCTGAGCCAAGCGGTTTCCGAAGCGCTCGCGGAACCCAACGCGATGGTGCTCGCGACCGCCGACGCCGAGGGCAGGCCCTCCTCTCGCACGGTGCTGTGCAAGGGCCTCGACGAACGCGGAGTGGTTTTCTACACGAACTACACCTCGTCGAAGAGCCACGACCTCACGGCCACGCGCTACGCGTCGGCCACCTTCCCCTGGTACCCGCTGCACCGCCAGGTGACGGTCCGCGGCGAGGTCGAGAAGGTCAGCGCGGACGAGACGGCCGCCTACTGGGCCCAGCGCCCGCGCGGTTCGCAGCTGGGAGCGTGGGCGTCGCCGCAGTCGCGAGTGGTCGACGGACGGCGCGCGCTGGACAACGCCCTGCGCAACATCGAACGCCGCTTCGCCGACGTCGAGCAGATCCCCGCCCCGCCGCATTGGGGTGGTTGGCGGATTCGGCCGGACTTTGTTGAGTTCTGGCAGGGCCGTGAGGATCGGCTGCACGATCGGCTTCGCTTCCACCGCACCCACGACGGGTGGCATGTGGAGCGGTTGGCTCCCTGAGGTTTCGTTGCGGCTTGTCGCCTGGCGGCGACATTGCGCACGGATGGTGAGGCGGGCACCCCGATTTTTTAGTGTGACTACGGCGCCGGGGTGCGTCGGCTGCGGGGGCGGTCGTGAGGGGAACCCTGAGGGACTCTGAGTTCGTGAGGGTTCCCCTCACGAACTTCACGGGGTCGGGGAGCAGGCGGTGTGGAGGCCTCGGCTGCCGTGCGGGGAAAATCACCTGCGCCAGCTTCGTTAGCGCAACTAAGCTGACAGCTCGTGACTTCAGAACCGGGGATAATGCCGCCCCGAAACGGGGCCCGCAAGCTCCTCGGCCGGATCGTCGTCGACACTCGTCCGCTCAAGATTCCGGCTTTTCGGCGGCTGTGGATGTCCACCGCGGTCACCGCGGTCGGGTCGCAGCTCACCGCGGTCGCGGTGCCGAAGCAGGTTTTCGACATCACCGGATCGTCCGGTTACGTCGGGCTGACCGGCGCGGTCGCGCTCGTGCCGTTGCTCGTGTTCGGGCTGTGGGGCGGGGCGATCGCCGACGCCGTCGACCGGCGGAAGTTGCTGCTCGTCACCAACGTCGGCGTCGCGGTCACCTCCGCGCTGCTGTGGCTCCAGGCGTTCGCCGGGATGCATTCGGTGTGGCTCGTGCTCGGGCTGCTCGCCGCGAACCAGGCGTTTTTCGCGATCAACATGCCCACTCGCGGCGCGGTCGTCGCGCGGCTGGTGCCTGCCTCCTTGCTGCCGTCGGCGAACGCGCTCAACACCACGATGGCCACGTTCGGCGCGGTGTTCGGTCCGTTGTTCGGCGGGGCGCTGATCCCGGTGATCGGACTGTCCACTTTGTACTTGGTGGACGTCTGCGCGCTGGCGATCACGTTGATCGCGGTGTGGCGGCTGCCCTCGATCCCGCCGCTCGGCGAGGGGGCGCGCAAGGCGGGGATCGGCTCGGTCATCGACGGATTCCGTTACCTGGCCAAGCAAAAAGTGCTGCTGGCGTCGTTCGTCGTGGACATCATCGCGATGGTCGCCGGCATGCCGCGTGCGTTGATTCCGGAGATGGCCGAGCGGACGTTCGGCGACCCTCCCGGCGGCGGTCCGGCGCTCGGCATGCTCTACGCCGCGCTGCCCGCGGGCGCGATGCTGATCGGGTTGTTCTCCGGCTGGCTGCACCGGGTCCAGCGGCAGGGGGCCGCGGTCGTCATCGCGATCTGCTGCTGGGGCGCGGCGATGGCGGCGTTCGGGCTCGCGCATTCGCTGTGGCTGGCGCTGGTGTTCATGGCGCTCGGCGGCGCGGCGGACATGGTCAGCTCGGTGTACCGGCAGGCGATCCTGCAGACCGCCACCACCGACGAGATGCGCGGACGGCTCCAGGGCGTGTTCACCGTGGTCGTCGCGGGCGGGCCGCGGATCGCCGACCTCACGCACGGCTGGTCCGCCGCGGCGTGGGGGACCAGGATCGCGGCGACCGGCGGTGGGCTGCTGGTGATCGTGCTGACGGTGGCTTCGCTGGCCGTTCTGCCGGGGTTCTGGCGGTACCGGGCACCGGTCGAAGAAGAGGGCCACTGACACTCGCGTTACTCCAAACGGAATAGCATGCCCGATATGCGTGCATACCCGATCGCTTTGTTGATCTCCGCCGCCGCTGTCCTCACCGCCTGCTCTTCTGGCGAGCAGAAAGCAGCCGCGCCGCCGCCCGCAACCAAGGCTCCGTCCTCTCCGCCTTCTTCGTCCGCGCCCGCCAACAAGGCGTCGGACACCTGCGCTCTGCTGCCCGCCGACGACGTCAGCAAGGCGATCAAGATCCCCGGCATCTCGTCGAAGGCCGGTCCCGCCCACGACAACCCTGCCAACGGCGGCAAGGCCACGAGCTGCGAATACGTCGTCGAAGGCAAGACCGCCGGCGCGCTCGCGGTGACCCGTTACGAGGGTCGCAAGGCCAAGACCGCGGACATGATCGCCGCGATCAAGAAGGCCAAGCCGGGCGCGGTCGACGTGCCGGGCTTCCCGGACGGCGCCGTCTTCTACACCGACGAGCAGAAGACCGCGACGCTCGCCGCGGCCAAGGTGTCCAACGGGGTTCCGGTGCTGGTCAACTACACCGGACCGGTCAAGATGACCAAGGAAATGATGACCCCGCTCGTGCACACGGCGGTCGCCAAGGCCTGATCGGCCGACTTCCCGTCCAGGTCCGGACAAGGCACACTAACCGCCCATAGCGGACGTGAGCGAGGGTGCCGCCAAGGTCGGCGAGCCGTTCCTGACCTTCATGGTCGCGTTCGCGGTGATGTGTTCCGGGATCACCTCGGCGTCGTCGGCGGCTGTCGCGTTCGGCGCGACCTATCTCGCGGCGTTCGTGAAGCTGCCGACGGTGCTGGTCGGCATCGCTTTCGTGGTGCTGCTGGCGCTGATCAATTTCCGCGGCGTCGGCGAGTCGGTGAAGGCCAACGTCGTCCCTACCTGCATCGAGCTGTCCGGCTTGCTGATCATCGTCGGCGTCTGGGCGGTGCTGAACGGCGACGGCGAACCGTCCCGGCTGGTCGAGATCGACACCGCGGACAAAACGTGGCTGGTCGCCATCTCCTCGGCGACGTCGCTGGCGTTGTATGGCCTCTCGAATAAACGCGTCCTGCCGCCGGTGTTCGGCCGCGTGCACCCGACTCGCCGCACGCCGTGGGTGTCGATCATTTTCACCAGCGTCATTGCCATCGGATTAGCGTCCTTTGTGGACACAAGTGCACTCGGCGGCACGACCGCGTTGCTGCTGTTCGTGGTGTTCGCCATCGTCAACATCGCGCTTCTGGTGCTGCGCAAGGACAAGGTGCCGCACAAGCATTTCCGTGCCCCGACAGCCGTGCCGGTGCTGGCCGCGATCTTCTGCCTGTACCTGGTGAGTCCACTGTCCGGCCGACCGGCGCAGGATTACCGGGTGGCTGGCATCCTGTTGTGGGTGGTGAACCTCCTGGTGAAGCGCGCGCTCAGTGGTGCGTCATCGCGGCCTGAAGCCACCAGGCGCTGAACCCGGCGATTTTCGCGTCGACCACCAGCGGACGGTCGAGTCCGGCAGCGACCCGGGTGGCCACTTCGTCGAGGTCTCCCTTGCTGCGGACGGTGATCCCGTCACAGCCGTAGCCGCGGGCGATAGCGGCGATGTCGGTGTCCGGGAAGGTCACCGTGTCGGCGGGGTGGCCGCCGGGTTCGAAGAAGTAGACCTCGGCACCGTAGGCGTGGTCGTTGTAGACGACGATCAGCATCGGCAGCTTCAGACGTACGACTGTTTCCAGTTCGGCGATGCTCATCAGGAACCCGCCGTCGCCGCACGCCGCGACCGGGAAGCGGTCTGGCTGGGCGAGTGCCGCGCCGATCGCGGTGGCCAGTCCGAGGCCGATCGACTGGAACGCCTGGGTGAAGCAGAAGCCGTTCTCGTCGGGGACGTCGAGGTACATCGTGGGGTAGCCCATGAAGTTCCCGGAATCGACGCCGACGACGCGGTTGGCCGGAAGGAGGTCATCCAGCGCGACGGACAGGGTGCGCGGGTCGATGACGTCGGTGGTCCCGGCATCGTCGTGCTCGTTGTCCCGCCAACGGATTCCCTCGGCGATCCGTGCTTTAAGCTCATCGCTTCGGTATCCATTGTGGACCTCGACCTGCTCGGCCACCGCTGCAGCGGTACCGGCGACGTCGCCGACAATGCCTAAGTCGACTGGTCGGATCCGGCCCAGCGCAGCAGATTCCAGGTCGACCTGCACGAGAGTCGTTTCCGGCGAGAGCAACCGTCCGTGCGCGGTGGTCCAGTCGTTGAGCGCGGAACCCCAGCCGACTACGACGTCCGCGCCCTGGATCAGCTCGGTCGTCAGCGGAGACGAAAACCCGCCGGACACCCCGATCGACCAAGGCTCACCAGTGAACAGTCCTTTCGCGACGGCGCCCTCGGCGAGTAGCGCACCACAGCGGTCCGCCAGCGCGACCAGTTCCGTCCGCGCGGCCCGGGAACCGCGTCCACATAGGAATACCGGACGTTCGGCGCGTTGCAGGATCGAAGCGAGCGCCTGCACCTCGGCCTCCGCGGCTCGCGGTTGAGGCAATGGCGCGATGGCCGCCAGACCGTCAAGGAGGCTTTCCTCGAACGGCTCGGCTTGCACGTCCAACGGGAGTCGCAAAAGGACAGTCCGTCGATCCCGCCGCGCTTGAGTGAACGCACGCCGCACATCGGCCAACGCGGTTTGAGCGGACCGCACCAGGATGCTGCTCGCTCCCACCGACCGGGCGAGCGCGTCCTGGTCGATGTGGAAGTTCGACAGCGGATCAGTCGCCTCGCCGGTCACGATGATCAGCGGCGTCCGGCTCTTCGCCGCCTCCCCGATCCCGGTGGTCGCGTTGCCCAGCCCGCAGCCCTGATGCACCGACACCGCCGCGACCTCGCCGCTGCACCGCGCGTAGGCGTCGGCCATGGTGGTCGCGCCGCCCTCGTGCCGGGCCGCGACGAACTCGGCCCCGCCCTCGATCAGGCCGTTGGTGAAGTGGAAATTCCCGCTCCCGACAACGCCGAACGCCTTGCGGACGCCGAATCGGGCCAACGCGATCCCGACGGCTTGAGCGACGTTCACGCCTGGCCTCCTGGCGTCACCGCGAGCACCCGCGCCGGGCTGCCGGTTCCGCCGACGATCGGCAGCGGGCAGACCACGACAAGCGCCCCGGTCGGCGGCAGCGAGCCGAGATTCTGCAACGAGGTGATGCCGTACTTGTCCGCGCCGAGCAGGTGGTGGTGCGCGGGCATCGGCGGGTCGAGCGCGAAGCCGTTCCCGGCGTCGATGCCGACAGTTTCCACGCCGTAGCCAGCGATCGGCGTCTCCTCGGCGAGCCACTTCGCCGCCTCGGCGGAGATGCCGGGAGTGTGGCTGGCCCCGTCGGAGAAGTTGAGGAACGCGTCGCGGTCTTGCGCGTATTGGTCCCACCCGGAGTGCACGAGCAGCCAGCCGCCCGCCCGTAACGACCCGTGCTCGGCTTCCCAGGCCCGGATGTCGTCGATCTCCAGCAGGAAGTCCGGATCGTCCGCGACGCGCGCGGAGATGTCGAGGACGTGCGCGGGCCCGATCAGCCGGCCGACCGGCAATTCCGAAACGTCCGCGCCGTCGCGGTTGGAGATCCAGTGCCGCGGCGCGTCGAGGTGGGTGCCGATGTGCTCGCCGGTGTGGATGTTGTTGTGCCGCCACAACGGCCCGGAGTCGTCGAACTCGCTGACCGATTCGAGGCTGAAGTCGATCAGATTCGCGAACGGTTCGGGCAGTTGCAGGGTCGGGGTGGCGGCGCTGAGCTTGTTGGTGAGGTCGACGACCTGCAGCCGGCCCTCGGCCAGCTGGGTCAGGAGCTGGTCGACCGCGGTGTCGGCGGGGGTGCTCATCGGTGCGTCCTCTCGGTCGCGGGGCGCGCTATTGCGGATCCTTGACGGTCGTTGACAGCGCGGAAGGCCATATCTACAGTACCGGTTTCAACAGCACTGACGGAATAGCTGCCGAAGATCAGTCAGGGTGAACACGGGGCCTCGACCAGGGCTTCCGGTGCCGCAAGGCCGCCGGGACGGAGCATCGACGCACGGTGCTCGCGCCGTTACGGTGGCGAACGGACCGGTCTCGCCCGCCAAGCAAGGAACGGAGTGTCGTGACCGACCAGCCCAGCCCAGTCGCTTTCCGGGCGCATTTCCCTGCCTTCGCCGACTCGGTGCACCTCGCGAGCTGCAGCCAGGGCGCGCTGTCGGACGCGCTGACCGCGGAGCTTTTCGAGTTCCAGTACACGATCCGCGAGTACGGGGCGCCGTGGGACAAGTGGATGGCGAAGGTCGCCGAGGCGCGGACGTTGTTCGCCCAGTTGATCGGCGCGGACGCCGACGACATCGCCGTCGTGCCGTCCGCGTCCGAAGGCGCGTATCAGGTCGCGTCCACGCAGGCGTGGTCGAAGCGGCCGGGAATAGTCACGACCGACCTGGAATTCCCGTCGCTGGGCCATGTTTGGCTGGCGCAGCAGGGTCGCGGCGCGGACGTCCAGTTCGTCGCACACCACGACGGCCTGGTCGACACCGAGGATTACGCCGCGCTCATCACCGAGCAAACGCAACTGGTGTCCGTCCCGTTGGTCAGCTACGCCAACGGCTTGCGGTTCCCGGTGCGCGAAGTTGCCGCACTGGCCAGGGAAAACGGTGCCCGAAGCTTCGTCGATGCCTACCAGGGTCTCGGCGTCGAGCCGGTCGACGTCACCGAACTCGGCTGCGACTATCTCGTCAGCGGCAGCCTGAAGTACCTGCTCGGCATCTCCGGGATCGCCTTCCTCTATGTGCGGCCGGGCTTGCGCGATGAGGTTTCCCCGCCGCTGACCGGCTGGTTCGGCCGGACGAATCCGTTCGAATTCAACCCGCGGCACCTCGACTATCCCGAACACGCCCGCCGATTCGAGACCGGGACACCGTCGATCCCGTCCGCGTACGGCGCGGTCGCCGGGCTGAAACTGTTGCACCAGTTGGACGCGCACCGCGTGCGTGACCACATTGGCGGGTTGACCGGGCAGCTGCAGCAGCGGTTGCTCGACGATGGGGAGCAGCTCCGGTCCCCGCTGGACGACGCGCGGCGCGGTCCGCTCGTCGCCCTGGCCGACCGGGATCCCGACGCGCTGGCGGCGTTCCTCGCCGGGCGGCGGATCGTGTGCAGTGCCCGCGGCGACGTGCTGCGGATGTCCTTGCACTACTACAACGTCGAGTCCGATCTCGACGCCGTCGTCGCGGCGATCGCCGAGTACCGGGCGAGCCAGTAGGGAGCAGACATGGCCGAGTCCCCGTCCCCGAACCGGTTGCAGCGGAGGCTGCGTGGCAGGCAGTTGACGATGATCGGAATCGGCGGGGCCATCGGCACCGGCTTGTTCCTCGGATCGAGCCTGGCGATCTCGCACGCGGGACCGGGCGTGGTGCTCGCTTACGTCCTTTGTGGACTGGTGGCGCTGACGATTTCGTGGGCGCTGGCGGAAATGGTGGTGGTGCACCCGGCCGCGGGCGCGTTCGGCAGCATCGCGCAGAAGTATCTCGGCGCGGGCAGCGGGTTCGTGGTGCGCTGGGCGTATTGGGCGATGCAAGTGATCGCGATCGGCGGCGAGACGATCGCGGCCGGCGTGTACGTCCAGTTCTGGTGGCCGCAGATTCCGTTGTGGGTGCCGGTCGCGGTGTTCTCGCTGCTGGTGATCGTCGTCAACGGCGCGGCGGTGCACATTTTCGGCGAGTTCGAGTACTGGTTCGCGATGATCAAGGTCTGCGCGATCCTGGTGTTCGTCGCGCTCGGCTTGATTCTGGTGTTCTTCGGCCTGCCGAAGGCGCCCGCACCCGGTCTGACGAATCTCAGTGCGGGCGGCGGATTCCTGCCGAACGGGATGTCCGGTCTGTTGCTGGCTATGGTGTTCGTGCTGTTCAGCTACATCGGCACCGAGGTGGTTTCGGTGACCGCGGCCGAATCCGAGAACCCGACCCGAGACATCCCGCGTGCGGCTCGGGCGATGGTGGTGCGGCTGGCGATCTTCTACGTCGCCGCGATGCTCATCGTCGTCTTGGTGGTGCCGTGGACTGTCACCGGCGAGGGCGGTTCGATCACCGCCAGCCCGTTCGTCCGCGTCTTCCAGGCTGCTGGAGTTCCGGCGGCGGCAACAATCATGAACTTCGTGGTCCTGACTGCCGCGTTGTCGAGCGCGAACACCAACCTTTACCTCACCACGCGGATGCTGCATTCCCTTGCCGAACACCGGTTCGCCCCGTCCTGGGCGGGACGGCTCACCCGGTCCGGCGTGCCGCGCAACGCGCTCGTCCTGTCCACCGCGGGCCTCGTGATCGCGACCATCCTGTCCAAGAATTCCGATTCCAACGCGTATCTCGTGCTGTTCGGCATTTCGATCTTCGCCGCGCTCATCGTGTGGATGATCATTCTGGTGACGCATGTGGCGTTCCGGATCCGCCGTCGCCGGGCCGGATTGCCGCCGTCGCCAGTGCGGTTGTGGGGCGCGCCGGTGGTGAACGTCGTAGTGATCGCTTTCCTTGCCACGGTCCTGATTTCGACGTTCTGGATCGAAGGTCTCGACCCGGCGTGGAAGTTCGGGATTCCGTTCTTCGTCCTGCTGGTGGTGGCCTACCTGGTGCTGCGGGCGACCGGGCGCACGAAACAAGCCACGGAAGCGGAATTGGAAGACTCGACGTTGGTCGAGGTGCGCGAAAAGGCGTGATCACGGGGTCAGGTGGGCGGCGAGTTCGGCCGCCGCCTCCTGTACCCGCGCCGCGAAATCCGCGCCTTCGGGATGATCGGTCCATCGCTCGAACGCGGTTTGGAAGACCGCGATGCCGACCTGTGCGAGCATCTTCGCGCTCGACTCGGTCGCACCTCGTTCTCGCAACGCCTCGACGACTGCTTCGGTGACGGCCGCGAGTTTCGTGCGCTCGCGTTCCTGCAACTCCGGGCTGGACGCGATGACCGCACGGCGTTGCGCGGCATGCGAAACCAGGCCAGCGAACAAATCACCAGCCTCGACCAACGCGGCCAGTAGCGCTTGGAACGGCGGAAGCGCGAGGTCCGCGCGCCGGACAGCGTCGGCCATGGCGTCCGGGAGCTGCTCTGACCCAGCGAACAACACGTCGCGTTTGTCGGCGAAGTAGCGCGAGAACGTGCGACGGGTGAGCCCGGCACGCTCGGTGATCTGCGTGACCGTGGCGTTCTCGTAGCCATGCTCAGCGAACAGCTCCAGCGCGGCCGCGCGGAGCCGCTCCTTGGCTTCCGGATCCCAGCGCGGCATGGGGTGATCCTAGCAGTGATGACTCAATGGGACATCACTGCTACTGTTGATGTCTCACTGAGTCATCAACTTCGAGAGGACCGATCATGTCTTTGGTTGACCAGCGGGTCGTCGTCATCGGCGGCAGTTCGGGCATGGGATTGGCGACCGCGCGCGCCGCGGCGGAGGCGGGCGCGTCCGTCACGATCGCGTCGAGCGGCAAGGAACGGCTGGACGCGGCGCTCGCCGAATTGCCGGATAGCTGTGAAGGATTCGTCGCCGACGTACGCGACGACGCGAACGTCGCGGCCCTGTTCGAGCACGTCGGCACGCTCGACCACCTCGTGTACACCGCAGGCGACGCGCCACATCAACAGCCGCTCGCCGACCTTTCGCTCGATGACGCGCAGAGCGGGTTTTATGTCCGTTATTGGGGCGTCGTGAGTGCGGTGAAGCACGCTGCGCCGCGGATCCGGCCGGGCGGTTCGATCGTGCTGACGTCCGGGATCATCGGCGTCCGCCCGACGCCCGGCGCGGCGCTCGCGGCCGGTTCCGTGGGCGCGGTCGAGGGGCTCGCGCGCGGTCTGGCCGTCGACCTGGCCCCGGTGCGGGTCAACACGGTCCGCCCGGGACCGGTCCACACGCCGATGTGGGACGGGCTGCCGCAACCGCAACTGGACGCGATGGTCGCCGCGTTCACCGAACGAACGCTGACCAAATCGGTCGGCGAGGCGGACCAGGTGGCGGCGACCAACGTGTACTTGATGGAGAACAGTTTCGTGACCGGTGCGGTGATCACCGTCGACGGAGGGTTCGTGCTTACGGGAAGCTGACCTGCTCGCCGGGCTTGAGCAGATGCAGCCGGTCCGCGAGCCCGGCCTGGGCGAAAGCCGGTCGAAGGGTGTCCGGGCCCTGGGTGAAATGCGCCCAATGCTCGAAGTGCAGCGGGACGACCTGACGCGCGTTCAGGATCCGGGCCGCCTCGGCCGCGCCGTCGCTGGGCAGCGTGAGGTACGCGTCGCCGACCAGCGGAGTTTGCGCCCCGCCCGCGAACAGGACGGCGAGGTCGATCCGCTCGAAGCGTTCGGCGATCTGTCGCACTACGTCGAGGGATGCGTTGTCGCCGCTGACGTAAACGGTCGGCTGGCCCGCGCTTTCGAGCACGAAACCGGTGACCTCGCCGACGAGATGCTCGCTGCCGTCGGGACCGTGCTGCGCGGGCACTCCGGTGATGCGGACGCCGCCGAGGTCGTACGACTCCCAGTTGGCCAGCGCTCGAACGGGGTCGCCGATCCGTTCCCTCGCCGAGGCGGTGGACAGGACGAGCGGGGCGTCGAGGGCGTACTTTCGCCCCGCCGCGTCCAGGTTGTCGGGGTGCTGATCGTGGGAGAGCAGCACCGCGTCCACCGCGCCGACCTCCGCCGCGGTGAGCGCGGGGCCGACGGTTTTCGCCAGCTTGCGGGTGCCGATCGGGTAGTCGCCGGGGGCGTCGAAGGTGGGGTCGGTGAGCAGGCGGGTCTCGCCGTACTCGATGAGGGCGGTCGGGCCGCCGACGTACCGGATGCGCGTCATGCGGGTACTCAACTCGGGGAGGGCTGCGAGGTATTCCGGCGCAGCGCCTGGAATTCGACCGGGCTGTGCGCGCTGAACACCGACACCTCGTCCTGCTTTTCGCGGGCGAGAGTCTGCAACCGGGCGAGGTTGGCGCGGCGGGCGGACCCGTCCATCTGATTCATCACCTCGAACGCGCGCATGCCGGGCGGGCAGTGCGGGCGCACCGGGGCGACTTCGCCGTGGAAGAAGTACGCGTCGCCGGCGTGCAGGAGCCAGCTGTCGCCGGTGTCGACCGCGACGCCGGAGTGACCGTGCGTGTGGCCGGGCAGCGGGACGAGCAGGATTTCCGGCGGCAGACCCCGCAGCGGCTGCACCGCGTCGAAGCCGAACCACTTTTCGCCGGCCTCGTCGTAGGTGCTCCACAGTGGACTGTGCGCGAATTGTTCGGCCCGGTAACGCGTTTTCTCCGGGAAGCTCTTCGGGTTGTCCGCGGCGCGGCGTTCGGTGGTGCGGACATGCACTGTGGCGTCCGGGAAATCGGCGAGACCGCCGGCGTGGTCGACGTCGAGGTGGGTCATCACGATGTGCCGGACGTCGGCGGGGTCGTGTCCCAGCGCCCGGATCTGCGCGACGGCGGTCTCCTCCATGGTCGGCTTCGCGCCGACCATCGCCATGAACGGACCGCCGAGCCAGCGCCGTGATTCGGTGACGCCGCGGGTGCCGAACCCCGTGTCGACCAGGACGAGCGAGTCGGCGGTCTCCACGAGCAGGCAGTGCGCGACGATCGTGCTGCGCCGCAGCATTCCGGGGCGGCCGTCGAGCGCCTTGCCGCCGAGCGGGCGCATCGTGCCGCAGTTGAGGTGGTGCACCTTCATACCGTGCTCCTCTCGCTGAGCCGGACGAAATCGGTCAGGTCGTGCGAGGCGAACACGGTCACCTCGTCGGCGTGGTCCCGGCGCAGCTCGCGCAACCGGCGCTGGTTCTCGCGCCGCGGCCCGGGCAGCGTCTGGACCCGCCGTTCGAACATAGCCAATCCGGGCGGGCAAGAGGAATCGGCGTCGATCTCCTGGTGGAAGAAATACGCGTCGCCCGCGTTGAGCACCCAGCCGGACCCGGTGTCGACGGCCACCCCGGCGTGTCCGACGGTGTGCCCGGCGAGCGGCACGAGCGCGACGCCCTCGACTCCGTCCAGTTCGCGGACCGCGTCGAGGCCGAACCAGCTTTCGCCAGCGTCCGAATAGGACTTCCACTGTGGACCGTGCCGGAACTGGACGTCGCGGTACCGCGGATTTCCGGCGCGGTAGGCGTCAAGTTCCTTGCCGTAGACGTGCACGCGTGCCTGCGGGAAGTCGACGAGCCCGCCGGCGTGGTCGAGGTCGAGGTGGGTGAGGACGATGTCGCGGACGTCCGCCGGGTCGAAGCCCAGCGCGCGGATGCGGCTCAGCGCGGTTTCGCTTTCGTCCGCCACCGGGTTCGACGTCCGCAGGAAACGCGGACCGAGCCAGCGCGCCGCGTCGGTGACGGTGGGTGAACCCATTCCGGTCTCGATCAGCGTCAGCCCGGTGCCGGTCTCCACGAGCATGCAGTGGCAGACCAGGGTGGCGCGGCGAAACAGTCCAGGCTTTCCGTCGACCAGCTTGCCGCCGATCGGACGCATGGTGCCGCAGTTGAAGTGGTGTACCCGCATTAGGCGAACTCCCGTTCGACAGTGGTGTGCAGATGAGCGGCGACGGCTTGTAGCGGCGCGGTATCCCGCCGGGTGCGTGCGAGCAGCAACGCGCCTTCGATCGCGGAAAGCACGATGGTCGCCAGAGAATCCGCGCGATCTTCGGGGAGACCGCGCTCGGTGAAGTAAGCGGAAATGCCGCGCAGCCAGCCTTCGTAACCCTGGTCGCAGGCCGCGCGGATCGGCTCGCTGTCGGCGGCTTCCAACGCGACCGTCGCGATTGGACAGCCGCAGCGGAAGTCCGATTCGGACAGTGAGGCGGCCAGAGCGGCGACGATGAGGTCAATGGCGGTGGCCGGATCCGGTGCGCCAGCGGTGATTTCGCGGAACTGCCCGGCCAACCGTTCCCCGGAAAGCTGTACCGCTTCGGCGGCCAACTGTTCCTTGCCGCCGGGGAAATGGAAGTACAGCGAACCCTTCGGGGCCCGGCTCTCGGACACGAGCTGCGTCATCCCGGTGGCGTGGTAGCCCTGGGTGCGAAACAGCTCAGCCGCCGATTCGAGCATCCGGCGGCGCGTGTCGGTGCGGTTGACCATGCGTCCACCGTAGCTCAAACTATGACGACCGGTCTAGTTAGTTTCGAGCCGTGCCCGCCCGGCGCGGCCGATCGGTAACCTCAGCGCCATGGCGAACCCCACCGGAGAGCAGTTCGAGATCACCCGCGGCAACGCGCGCGCCGTCGTCACCGAGATCGGTGCCGGACTGCGCGCGTTCGAGATCAGCGGAGTGCCGTACGTCGAGACGTTCGCCGAGGACGAGAAGCCGCCGAAGGGGCTCGGCCAGGTGCTGCTGCCGTGGCCGAACCGGACCAAGGGCGGCAAGTGGGAGTTCGAGGGCGAAGAGCAGCAGTTGGAGATCACCGAGGAAGCGCGCGGCAACGCCATCCACGGCCTGACCCGGCACCTGGAATGGGAGCTGGTGGAGCACGCCGAAACGTCGATCACGCTCGCCATTGACGTCGAGGTGCAGCCCGGCTGGCCGGTCCCGCTGCGCGCGACGATCACCTACGACCTGCAGCCGCGCGAACTCGTCATCACCCACGAGATCCGCAACGAGGGGGAGAAGCCGATCGGCGTCGGCGTCGGGACCCACCCGTACTTCCGGATCGGCGACGCGCCCACCGACGAGCTGACTCTCACGCTGCCCGCCACGCGCGTCCGGCCGTACGAGGGCGATCAGCAGATGCCGTACGCGGACGAGCAGGACGTCGAAGGCACCGAGTACGACTTCCGCCAGGGGCGCGTGCTGGAGGGCGTCGACTTGGACACCGCGTTCGGCGGGCTGGAACTGGCCGCCGACGGGACTCATCACCACGTGCTGTCCCACGGCGACCGCCAGCTGGTCGTCTGGACCGGCCCGGACTTCCGCTGGGTGCAGGTGTTCACGCCGGACGACCTGACCGGCCGCGGCCGCGCGGTGGCGATCGAGCCGATGACCTGCCCGGCGGACGCGCTCAACACCCGCACCGACCTGATCGAACTGGAGCCGGCCACGTCGTGGACCGGCAGCTGGGGAATCCGGGTCCCGTGAAGCTCGAGCTGCTGACCGACACCGCCGCGGGGGAGCTGTTGACCCTGCAGCAGGCGGCATACCTCACCGAGGCGCGGGCGCACCAGAACTTCGACCTGCCGCCGCTGATGGACACCCTCGACGACGTGCGCGCGGCGCTCGCCGACCCGTCGATCGCGATCTGGGGTTTCCGCGACGACGGCCGGCTCGTGGCGGCCGTGCGGATGCGAGCGGACGGTCCGGTCGGCGAGATCGGCCGGTTCGTCGTGGCGCCGGATCGCCAAGGCGAGGGACTCGGTACCGCGCTGCTGGCGGCCGCGGAGGAGGCGACCCCGGCGGAGGTGACGGTGTTCCGGCTGTGCACCGGCGAGCGTTCGGCCGGACCGCTCTATTTGTACCGAAAGCTCGGTTACCGCGAGACGCACCGCTCGCCGGAGGCGGACTATCAGTTGGTGCACCTGGAAAAACCCCGGATGCGCGAACCCGGGTGAGTTCGTTAGCGTGTCAAACTATGGCTTACAAGGCGATTGTCGGGGGCTATGTGGTCCCCGTCGGCGCCGCTCCGATCGAGGGCGGCACTGTGCTCATCGAAGACGGCCGGATCACCCATGTCGGGACTGAGGCCGACGTCGAGATCCCAGAGGACGCGGAGCTGGTGGACGCGTCCGGCAGCTGGGTCCTGCCGGGATTCGTCGACGCGCACGCGCACCTCGGCGTGCACGAGGAGGGCGAGGGCTGGTCGGGCAACGACACCAACGAAATGACCGACCCGAACGGCGCGCGCTTCCGCGCGGTCGACGGGATCGACCCGTACGAGCCTGGCTTCGACGACGCGCTGTCCGGCGGCGTCACGAGCGTGGTGATCAAGCCGGGGTCGGGCAACCCGATCGGCGGCCAGACCATCGGCGTGAAGACGTGGGGCCGCTCCATTCTGGACATGACGTTCGCCGAGCACGTGAGCGTGAAGAGCGCGCTGGGCGAGAACCCGAAAAGGGTCTACGGCGATAGAAAGGTCACCCCGTCGACGAGGCTCGGCGTGGCCGCGATCCTGCGCGAGGCGTTCACGAAGGCGCGCAACTACCAGGCGAAGCGCGATCACACGCTGGCCGAGGGCAAGCCGTTCGAAACGGACCTGACCAACGAAACGCTGGCGAAGGTCCTGGACGGCGAGCTGTACTGGGACCAGCACGTGCACCGCGCCGACGACATGGTGACCGCGATCCGGCTCGCCGACGAGTTCGGCTACAAACTGGTGATCAACCACGGCACCGAAGGCCACCTGATCGCGGACCTGCTGGCCGAACGCGACGTCCCGGTGATCCTCGGCCCGCTGTTCACCACGAAGTCCAAGGTGGAACTGCGCAACCGAAGCCTCCGTTCGGCGGGGATTCTCGCGCGGGCCGGGGTTCGTATTTCCATCACCACTGACCACCCGGTAGTCCCGATCAACTTCCTGGTGTACCAAGCCGCTCTGGCGGTGAAGGACGGTCTCGACCCGGAGACCGCTTTGAAGGCACTGACGCTGCACCCGGCGCAGATGCTCGGCCTGGACGACCGGATCGGCACGCTGACGCCCGGTCTGGACGCGGACGTGGTGCTGTGGTCGGGCGACCCGCTGGACGTGATGAACCGCGCGATGCGGGTGTTCGTGCGGGGCCAGGAGGTCTACCACTTCGACGAGACGACCGGCGAGGGTGTGTCGAAGGATCGACGGTACCGGGAAACTCGCTGAACGGTTGAGGCTTTCGAGCTGGACCTCACCGAAGCAGGGCGGTGGGATCCAGTTCGAAAGGGAACGGCTCGGCGGCGCGGAATTTCCCGGTGACGGCTGGGGAGTTCTGGTAGCCGAGCTTCCCGTCCTGACGACAGGTGACGAGGGAGACCGGGTCGTCGAGATCGAGGATCCAGTAGAACGGGATTCCGGCGTCGGCGTACTCCTGGTGCTTCGTGACGTAGTCGGTGCGCTTCGAATCCGGCGCCGCGACTTCGACCACCAGGACGAGGTCTTCGGCGCGGAGGATGTCCTCCTCGCGAGTCCGGGCGATTGCGCCCGACGTGGTGACCAGGAGATCGGGGCATCGGGAGAAACCCGGTGCCCCGTCCGGCGCGAGACCCAGATCGATATCGACGCGCGGCACCACGTAAAAGTCGTCCGACAGTTGCTCGTGCAGCTGGAAAGCCAGTGCGTACGTCGCGTGGTTGTGCCAAGCACCGGGGCTCGGCGAGAACACCAGACGGCCTTCGACGAGTTCGGTGAAACCCGGCTCGACCTCGCCGAGTGCGAGGTATTCCTTGATCGAGAGCAGTTGCCGCGGAAGTGTCCTGGTGTCCATGCCGCTCACGGTAAGCGAGGGGTACGACACTTTCCGCCAACACAGTCCGCGAGGAACGTCCGCAACCCCCGCGGCGCGCCACCGGTGACCGCGGCGAAATCCTCGCTCAGCCAAGCCCCGTCGCCCTCCGCCAGCAAGCCGAAAACCTGCGCGTTCGACTCCGCCTCCGGCACCCCGTTCGCGACCATCGCCGCGCAATGCTCCTCAGCCGAGATCCGCCGATACTCCACCGGCTGACCTGTCGCCGAAGCCCATTCCCGCGCCACATCGGCGAAGGTGACCAGGTCCGGCCCAGTCAGCAGATACGTCCGCCCGGCATGCTCCGTCGGAGCCGCGGCGATCGCAGCAGCCGCCGCGGCGACGTCTCGGGCGTCGATCATCCCGATCCGGCCCTCGCCCGCGGACCCCGAAAAGCCGCCGGTTGCCGCGATCTCCGGCGCGAGGGCCAGCAGATTCTGCATGAAGAAGTTCGGCGCGAGAAGCGTGTACTCCATCCCCGACGCCTTGAGGTGCGCGTCGATCCGCGCGTGCGCTCGCCGCCGGGCGACTGGTGAATCAACGTAGGACTTGTGGTTGGTGATCCGGACAACGTGCCGCACGCCGTGCGCGGCCGCGCGGTCGAGAACCGCGATCTGCGACTCCACCGCAGGCCCGATCAGTAGCAGAGTGTCGACGCCGCGCAGGGCCGCGTCGAGAGTGTCCGGACGGTCGAAATCGCCGACGACTTCGTCGGCACCGCCGGACGGGGTGCGGACGAGCGTCCGGACCGGCCCGAGCAGCCGGACTGCTTCGCTGCCGATTTTGCCAGTAGCACCGGTAACCAAGACCATGCACCGATCCTGCGCGCCGCCGGTATCGTTTGTGAAGAAGGCACCTCAACGATCTATAGGTACCCAATGGATACCAAGTATGCGAAAGCGTGCCCGTCGCGCACCGTGATGGACGTGCTGGCCAACAAATGGACGCTCTACGTCCTGGGCCTGCTCCGGCAGTACGAACGGCCATTGCGCTTCACCGAACTGCGTCGAGGCGTCGAGGGCGTGACGCAGAAATCGCTCACCCAGGTGCTGCGCAACCTCGAACGCGACGGGCTGGTCAGCCGCACCATCTACCCGACGATTCCGCCGCGCGTGGAGTACGCGCTCACCGATCTCGGAAGGGACGTCGGCGCGTTGACCGGCGCGATCGCGGACTGGTCGAAAGCCAACGCGGGCCGCGTCCAGGCGGCCCGCGCGGCTTATGACAACCGTCCGGACTAGGCGTTCTTCAGCGAACGAGCGATCACCATCCGCTGAATCTGGTTCGTCCCCTCGAAGATCTGCGGCACCTTCGCCTCCCGCATGTACCGCTCCACCGGGAAGTCCTTGGTATATCCCGCCCCGCCGAGCACCTGCACCGCGTCCGTCGTCACCTTCATCGCGCCGTCCGTCGCCACCAGTTTCGCGATCGACGATTGCCGCTGGAAGTCCAGTCCGCGGTCGCGTCGACGGGCAGCGTCCAGGTAGGTCGCACGGGCTGATTCGACCGTCGCCGCCATGTCGGCCAGCAGGAACTCCATGCCCTGGAAATCCACGATCGGGCGGCCGAACTGCGTGCGTCCCTTCGCGTACTCCACGGCCTCGTCCAGCGCCGCCTGCGCCAAGCCCACCGCGCACGCGGCGATCCCGAGCCTGCCGGAGCTGAGCGACGCCAAAGCGATCTTCAGGCCCGCGCCCTCGCCGCCGATGAGCCGGTCCGCCGGGACCCGGGCGTTGTTGAACAGCATCTGCGCCGTCGGCGACCCGGTGAGGCCCATCTTCCGCTCGCGCGGGGCCGCCGAGAGACCCGGAGTCGACGAGTCGACCAGGAGACACGAGATGCCGTGGCCGCCGTCGTCGCTCGTGCGGACCATCGTCGTGTAGAAGTCCGCGACGCCGGCGTGGGTGATCCACGCTTTCGTGCCGTTGACGACGTACTCGTCCTCGGATAGCCGCGCGCGGGTGGACAGTGCCGCCGCGTCCGAGCCGGCCTGTGTTTCCGACAGGGCGTACGCGCCGAGCAGCGAGCCGCCCAGCATGTCCGGCAGCCAGCGGTCCTGCTGTTCTTCCGTGCCGTAGTTCGCGAGGGCGTAGCAGGACATCGTGTGCACCGACAGCCCCACGCCGACGCTCATCCACGCGGCGGCGATCTCCTCCAGTGCCTGCAGATAGACCTCGTACGGTTGCTCGGCCCCGCCCCAGCGCTCCGGGTACGGCAGGCCAAGCAGGCCGGACTTGCCGATCAGGGCGAACAGGTCGCGCGGGAAGTTTTCGGCCTCCTCGTCGGCTGCGGCGCGCGGTTTCAGCTCGTCACGGGCGATTTCCGTGACGAGCGCGAGCAGATCCTCGGACTCCGGCGTCGGCAGCAGACGGTCGACCGGCATGGTTCCTCCCAGAACGCGGCGGTACTGAAAACAGTACTAACGGCTGATTGAGAGTACCGTATGCGGAGCGGGACTGTCCCTGATCGATAGGAGATAGTGACGTGATGTCCACCCCTGAAGCCCGTCGCCGGCCCACCGCGCGGCAGCAGGCGCTGCTGCGCGAGCTAGAGGCGCTGTTCCTGGCGGAGGGCTTCGCCGGTTTCACGCTCGACGACCTGGCCGCCCGGCTCCGCTGCTCGAAGTCGACGCTGTACGCGCTCGCGCCGAGCAAGGAGCAGCTCGCGGTCAAGGTCGTGGCGCACTTCTTCCGCGACGCCGCCGAGCGCCTGGAGAAGCGGATCGCGGGCATCGACGACGCGCGCGAGCTGATCGGCGAGTACCTCTCCGGCGTCTCCGAGCACCTGAACCGGGCGTCACCGGAGTTCATGGCCGACATCGCCGCGTTCGCCCCGGCCCGCGACACCTATCAGCTCAACAGCCGCGCCGCCGCGCGCCGGATCCGCGCGTTCATCGACAAGGGCGTCGCCGACGGGGTGTTCCGCGACGTGCACGCGCGGCTCGTGGCCGAAATGACCGGACTGATCATCGAAGGCATTCAGACCGGCGTGCTCGGCCGCCGGACCGACGTGTCCGACGCGGAAGCGTTCACCGCGCTCGGCGAACTTCTGCTCGGCGGACTCGACAAGAACTGATTTGTCCGTCCGCGGACAGGAATTGTCAGCGCCGGTTCCTCTACACTCGCCGCTTGTGATCGTGGTGGGTGGAGAGGCGCTGGTCGACCTCGTTCCGGGTGAACCGTTGGATTCCACTGTGGACGGTGGGCTGCGCGCCTTGCTGCCCCGGCTCGGCGGTGGTCCATACAACGTCGCGCTGGCCGCGGCCCGGCTCGGCGTGCCCGCCTCGTTCCTGTCCCGGGTTTCCACTGACCGGTTCGGCGTCGCGTTGGCGGATCGCCTTTCCGCTTCGAACGTCGACACTTCGTTGCTGCAGCGCGGCAACGAGCCGACGACGCTCGCCGTCGTGGCGCTCGACGAACGCGGCGCCGCGCAGTACACGTTCTACGTCGAGGGAACCGCCGATCGGCTGGTTTCCGATCCTGGTGCGCTGCCGGAAGAAACCACCGCGCTGTCGCTCGGAACGCTCGGCATGGTGCTGGAACCCGGTGCGAGCGCGTACGAGCGGATTCTGCGCCGCGAATCCGCGCGTGGGACGCTGACCGTGCTCGACCCGAACATCCGGGAGGCCCTCATCGCCGACCCGGCGGCTTATCGCGCGCGCTTCGCGTCGTGGCTGCCGGACGTGCGGCTGCTGAAAATCTCCGACGACGACGCCGCGTGGCTCGTCGAAGGAGCCGACCCGGTGGCCGCGGCGAAGTCGTGGGTGGAGTCCGGTGTGGACGCCGTCGTGCTCACCCGGGGCGCGGACGGCTTGTCTGTGATCACTTCGGCCGGTGAGCTGGCCCACGTTCCGTCCCGGAAGGCCGCGGTGGCCGACACGATCGGCGCCGGCGACACCGTGCAGGGCGCGTTGCTGGCCTGGCTGCACGAGCGCACCGTGCGCGACCTGGCCGCACTCGACGCCGGCGCGTGGACCGAAGCGCTTGCTTATGCGGCGAAAGCGGCCTCGATCACGGTTTCCCGCAGCGGGGCGGAGCCGCCGACCGCGGCGGAGATGGCGGCCACCGTGTGAACCTGGTCCCAATGGGGCCTTTTGGGGCAACGCAGCGAGTGCGGACTGACCCACCCTTCGACTAGCGTAGTGGTGAATTCATACCCAGCGGGGCGGTGTGCAGCGAGGCGCGTGTTTCCTCGCGTGAACACGTGGCTACTGCGCAACCTGCAGGCGCCGCCGTCCCGTGCCCAACGTGAGAGGGACCTGCATGTCCGACGCGACGAATGCGGGGCAGTCCGGCGGCGAAACCGCGACGCTGCGCCTGCCGAACGGCGAGCACGAGTTCAAGGTCGTCAACCCGGTCGAGGGCGCGCCGGGTATCGAGCTGGGAAAGCTGCTGGCGCAGACCGGGTACATCACTTACGACCCCGGGTTCGTCAACACCGGCGCCGCGTCGTCGGCCATCACCTACATCGACGGTGATGCGGGCATCCTGCGCTACCGCGGCTACCCGATCGAGCAGCTGGCGGAGAAGTCCACCTTCATCGAGGTGTCCTACCTGCTCATCTACGGCGAGCTGCCGACCGAGGCCCAGCTGGCCGACTTCACCGAGCGGATCCAGCGGCACACCCTGCTGCACGAGGACCTCAAGGCGTTCTTCTCCGGCTTCCCGCGCGACGCGCACCCGATGCCGGTGCTGTCCAGCGCCGTTTCCGCGCTGTCGACCTTCTACCAGGACTCGCTGAACCCGTTCGACGAGCCCAACGTCGAGCTGTCCACCATCCGCCTGCTGGCGAAGGTGCCGACGCTCGCGGCGTACGCGTACAAGAAGTCCGTCGGCCAGCCGCTGCTGTACCCGGACAACTCGCTGGGCCTGGTGGAGAACTTCCTGCGGATGACGTTCGGCTTCCCGGCCGAGCCGTACGAGGTCGACCCGGACGTCGCGAAGGCGCTCGACCTGCTGTTCATCCTGCACGCCGACCACGAGCAGAACTGCTCCACCTCCACCGTGCGGCTCGTCGGCTCGTCCGAGGCGAACCTGTTCGCCAGCATCTCGGCGGGCATCAACGCGCTGTTCGGCCCGCTGCACGGCGGCGCGAACGCGGCGGTGCTGGAGATGCTCGAGGGCATCCGCGACGACGGCGGCGATGTCGCGACGTTCGTCAACCGCGTGAAGAACAAGGAAAAAGGTGTCAAGCTCATGGGCTTCGGGCACCGGGTCTACAAGAACTACGACCCGCGCGCGAAGATCATCAAGAACACCGCGGACGAGATCCTCGGCAAGCTCAAGGGCGGCGACCAGCTGCTCGACATCGCCAAGAAGCTCGAGGAAACCGCGCTTTCCGACGACTACTTCGTCGAGCGCAAGCTGTACCCGAACGTGGACTTCTACACCGGTCTGATCTACCGCGCGCTCGGGTTCCCGACGAAGTTCTTCACCGTGCTGTTCGCGCTCGGCCGGCTCCCCGGCTGGATCGCGCACTGGCGCGAGATGATCAACGACCCGCAGACGAAGATCGGCCGCCCGCGCCAGATCTACACCGGCTACGAGTCCCGGGACTACACCCCGATGTCGGAGCGCTGAGTTTCTGCTTGGTGAAACGCCCCGCCGTGCTTTCGCGCGGCGGGGCGTTTATCGTTGTGCTACATGACGATGGAAGCGCCGGTCGTGCTGTGGTTCCGCCGGGATTTGCGGCTGCGAGACCATGCCGCGCTCTTCGAAGCAGCCAAGCACAGCAAGCACATTCTGGCGCTGTACGTACTGGACGACCGGCTGCTCAAACCCGCCGGTTCGCCACGGATCGCGTTTCTGTTGAATTCCTTGCGGGAGCTGGACAAAGCGTTGTCCGGCCGGTTGATGATCCGCCACGGAGATCCGGCGCAGGAGGTTGTCGCCGCAGCACGGGAGATCCGGGCGGCGGCGGTGCATGTCTCTGCGGATACCGCACCATATGGACGTGAGCGCGACGAAGCTGTGGCGTCCGCCTTGGCGGAGCATCGGATTCAGTGGGTGGAGACGGGTTCTTCGTACGCCGTGACGCCGGGTCGGGTCACCAAACCGGACGGCACCCCGTATCGGGTCTTCACTCCGTTCTATCGCGCTTGGTCGCAACACGGCTGGCCCGGTCCGGCGGACACCGATGTGTCTATTGTGGACTGGATTAAGCCTTCTTCGTCGTCGGCGTTGCCGGAATCTCCGGAGGTGGATTGCGAACTGCCGCCAGCGGGGGAGGACGCCGCTTTGTCGGTGTGGCACGACTTCCTCTCCGATGGCCTCGCGGATTATGCTGCCGAACGCGATCGCCCGGATCATGCTGGCACCACAAGGCTTTCTCCCTATTTGCGGTGGGGTGCGATTCATCCGCGGACGATGCTGGCCGATCTGGCTTCCCAGCGGTCCGAGGGCGCACAGGCGTTGCGTTCCGAGCTGTGCTGGCGCGAGTTCCATGCCGACGTCCTGTGGAACCGCCCGGAAACCGCACGGCAGAACTACGACCGCCGGTTTGACGGAATGCGTTACGACACCGGGAAAACCGCGCAGGAGATGTTCGCGCGGTGGTGCGAGGGACGGACTGGTTACCCGATCGTCGACGCCGGAATGCGGCAGTTGCTGGCCGAGGGCTGGATGCACAACCGGGTCCGGATGATCGTGGCGAGTTTCCTGGTGAAGGACCTGCATCTGCCGTGGTGGTGGGGTGCGCGGCACTTCATGAAGCACCTGGTCGACGGCGATCTGGCGTCGAATCAGCTGAACTGGCAATGGGTCGCTGGCTCCGGGACGGACGCCGCGCCGTACTTCCGGATCTTCAACCCGGCCACGCAGGGCCAGAAGTTCGACCCGCAGGGCGATTACGTGCGCCGGTATGTGCCGGAATTGCGTGGGGTGGAAGGGAAAGCGGTGCACGTGCTGAAGGAGCGTCCGGAGGAGTATCCGGAGCCGATCGCCGACCATGCGGAGGAACGGCAGGTCGCGTTGCAGCGGTATGGGGCTATTACGAAGTCTTAGGGTGGTGCGCCCGTTCGTGGCTTTCGGCCAGCGACAGGCCGCGTTGCCGTTCTTCGATGATCGACCAGAAACGGGGACACTTCAGGGGATCGCTGGCCGGGCACTCCCGCCCGTGTTCGAGCGCGGCGCGGGCTGCCTCGATGCGGCGCTGCTGCTCGGTCAGTTCGGCGAGTTTGCCGTCGATCATTTCCTGTCGGCCGGTTTGTTCGCCGGTCAGGAAACGACCGATTTCGGACAGCGTGAAGCCGATTTCTTGGAAGAAGAGCAGCACGCCGACGTCCTTGACCGCGGACTCGGCATAGCGCCGTCGGCCAGCTTCCCGTTCTGCCGGGCGCACGAGGCCGAGTTCGTCGTAGTAGCGCAGGGCGCTCGTCGGCACGCCGGTGCGCTCGGCGAGTTCGCCGATGGACAGGGTGGCAGTCATTTGACTTCAAGCGTACTCGAAGTGGTTTGCTCGCCCCATGAACGTGATGGAACGGGCTCTGCGATGGTGGGGTCCGCGTGGCGGGATCGCGCAGTTTCATCGGCCGACGGGGGTCCCGGGGCGGGTCGCGGGCTGGATCATGGGGCGGCGGTCGTCGAATGTGACCCGGAATCGGTGGGCGGTGCGGTTGCTCGACATCCAGCCTTCCGAGCGGGTCCTCGAACTCGGCTGCGGTCCGGGCGTGGCCGTGGCCGCGCTGGCTGAGCGGGCGGCGCTGGTGGTCGGCGTCGACCACTCGGCGGTGATGATTCGTCAAGCACGGCACCGAAATCGGTCGGCAGTCCGGGCCGGGCGAGTGCGTTTGGGGTGCGCGTCGGTGGAGAATCTGTCGCTCCGCGAGGGAACGTTCGACGCCGCGTTGGCCGTCAACACGCTGGCCATGTGGCCGGATCCGGTTGCCCGGCTAGGCGAACTCGCCCGGTTGTTGCGTCCAGGAGGGCGTGTTGCGCTGGTATCTCAACCACGGCAGCCTGGTGTCACTTCGGCCGCCGTGGTCGAGGAGTTGACCGGATTGCTGGCAGAGGCTGGCTTTTCCCGGCTCCGCACCGAAATGCTCGAATTGGATCCGCCAGTTGTGTGCGTCCTGGCGTTTTCCGGTGGTCAGTGACGCTGCCCTCAGAGCACGATCTTCTCGTTGGAGACGATAGTCCCGACCGAAGCCAGATCGATGAACTTCGCCTCGTCCGGGTTCACCAGCGTCCGGTAGTTCTCGGACGCGAAGAACGCGTCGTGCCCGGCCCAGTCGTCGAACCAGATCTCGGTGATCCCGTCGTAGGCGGGAGCGGGATACGCCGAGGCGGGCACCGGGTGCGAGACGGTGTACTTGCGCACATGCCGGTGCGCCTCGGGGATCGAGGTGAACAGCGGTGCGTGGCGGTCACGGTGGTACTCGACGAACTCCTCGAAGGACATGCCGTTCGCGCGGTTGATCAGATAAACGAATTTGATCACGGGTTTCTCCTCGTACGGTCTCGGCGCGGGTGCCGCCAGCTACGCTAAAAGCTCACATCTATGTGAGGGGCAAGCTGGTGTGGCCCAGGCCACCGGAGGGAGCGGCATGCGGATCGGGGAGTTGGCCGCCCGGACGGGGGTGAGCCGACGGCTGCTGCGCTACTACGAAGAGCAAGGATTGCTGTCCAGCGAGCGGGCCGGCAGCGGCCAGCGACACTACGACGACGAGCACGTCCGCCGGGTCGAACTCATCCGCGCCTTCCTGGCCGCGGGACTGTCTACTCGGGTCATCGCCGAGATGGTGCCGTGCATGGCCGAACCGAGCGCGAGCAAGGCGCGCCGCACCCTGGCGACGATGCGACGAGAGCACGATCGGCTGTCCTCGGCGATCGATCGTCTCGCCGAGGCGCGGTCCGCGCTCGACGGGCTGATCGAGGTAAACCAGAGCTACCTCGCCGACGACCACGCGGAGCCCACGCCCTAACGGCGCAACGCGTCCATCAACCGCACGCGGCTGCCGACTCGCAGTACGCCATTCCGATACACCCGCGCTCCCGCCCAGGTGACTACGGCGATCAACGCCACCGTCAGCACCAGAGACAGCACCACTTCCCACGGCTCCACCGCCCCGAGCGCGATTCGCGCGGGCATCAGGATCGGCGACAGCAACGGGATCAGCGAAACGACCCGCGTAGCTGTCCCGTGCGGAGCTTGGGTCAGCAGGTTGATCCCCGCGACAAACCCGATCACCAATGCGATATTCACCGGCCCGACGACCGCCTGCGTGTCCTCCTGCCGCGACACCAGCGCGCCAGCCGCGCCGTACAGCATGGCGTAGAGCAGGAAACCCAGCAGGTACCAGACAAGACCCCAGCCCAACGTCCCCAAAGCGACGCTCGAGATCGAGAACACGCCCGACACGCCACCGGCGATCAAACCCGCCGCGGCGAGGATCGCGAGCTGTGTCAACCCGACCAAGCCGAGCCCGATGACCTTGCCCAGCAGCAAATGCACCGGCCGGACGGTCGCGAGCAGAATCTCCACCACGCGGCTGGATTTCTCCTCGACCACACCCTGCGCGACGAACATCCCGTAGGTCATGATGCTGATATACAACAGAATCGCGACCACGATCGCGGTCACGAGCTTCGTCCCGGCTTGCGGATCCACCGGTTCGAGTGCCTGTACGTCGGCGTGGGTAGCGGACACTGCCTGGTGCACCGCAGCGGGATCGAGGTTCGCGGAATACAGCTGAGCGTCCAGAACCTGTTGCTGCGCGATGTTGTCCAGCACGGTCCGCAACTGGGGATCCAAAGTGGACTTGACGATCACCCGCGGCCGCGAAGCGCTGCCGGAGACAAGAGCGTCGACATCGCCGTCGCGTACCTGAGTCAGTCCGTCCGATTCGGACTGTACCCGGACGATCTTGAGGTGCCGGTCGTTGTTCTCCAGTTGCGTGGCGATGCCCTGCGCTTGCCCGGCCAGTGCGACGCGAGTCGTCTCCCGGTCTCCGGCGAGGAAAACCTGCAGCGTGACGTAACCCAAAAGCAGCAACAGCATCACCGCGGTACTGACCACAAAGGACCGGGTGCGCAGCCGTGCGTTGAGTTCCCGTTTGGCCACCAGCCGCACCGCGCGGGTCGGACGGATCCGGCTCATCGAGGTGCTCCCGGGGTGGCGACCGAATCGCGAAACAGGTCGGCCAGCGTGCGACGGCGGTGGCTGAATTCCGTCACCGGGCCAGTGGCGAGCGCGGCGGCGAGTACGGCCTGATCGTCGGCGCTCGGCGACAGCTCCAGTACGGTCGTGGGGCCGCGGTCTTCGAGCACGCGCGCACCGGGAACCGTTGCCGCCCAACCGGGATTCGCGCTGGGGGCGGTGACGACCAAGCGGCGTCCGGCGTCGCGGGTCAGCTCGTCCACGGTGCCGACCGCGACCATCCGGCCGTCGCGGATGATGCCGACCCGGTCGCACAGCCGCTCCACGAGGTCGAGCTGATGGCTGGAAAACACCACCGGCACGCCCGTTGCCGCTTTCTCCCGCAGTACGCCGCTCAGCACGTCCACGGCGAGCGGGTCGAGGCCGGAGAACGGTTCGTCGAGCACCAGCAGCGCCGGGTCGTGGACGAGTGCGGCGGCGAGCTGCACGCGTTGCTGGTTGCCGAGGCTGAGCTTCTGGATGTCGTCCTTGCGCCTCGGCCCGAGACCGAGCCGCGCGATCCACAGTTCGGCGGCGCGGTGTGCGTCGTTGGTGCTGAGACCGTGCAGTTCGGCGAGGTAGACGAGCTGGTCGATGACCTTCATTTTCGGGTACAGACCGCGTTCCTCGGGCAGGTATCCGATTTGCGCCCGGGTGTCGTGCGTGACCGGCTGCCCGGCGAAGCGCACCTCGCCGGAGTCCGCGGCCAGCACGCCCAGCGCGATCCGCATTGTGGTGGTCTTGCCCGCCCCGTTGCTGCCGACGAACCCGAACAGCTCGCCCGGCGCCGCGGTGAAACTCACGCCGTCGAGCGCGGTTTTCGTGCCGAACCGCTTGCTGAGCCGGTCGATCTCCAGCGTCACGCGTCCCCCTTCGCCTGGTCCGAGAACGACGCGCGGCTGAACACGGCTTCCACCGGAAGATCGAACACCGCGCAGATCCGCAACGCCAGGTCGAGGCTCGGGTAGTGATCGCCGCGCTCCAGCGCCCCGATGGTCTGCGGATTGACCTCGACCGCCTCGGCAAGATCCGCCCGGCTCATCCCGCGCTCCGCGCGCAGCACCGGCAGCCGGTTGTGGATCGGAAGCTCCTTGCCACGCCGCACCGGGCTCATGGACCGCACTGTTGCAAAAACCCAACGAGGCGTCAAGCTGCCTTGCCGAGGTCCGTGAGGGGAACCCTGAGGGAATCAGAGTCCCTCAGGGTTCCCCTCACGGACTTTCGCAGGAACGGAGCCACGTAGTCCGTCCAGGCAGGGGCTGCGCGGGCCGGGGCAAGTTTCAGGACAGTCCGGCCAGCGTTTTCTCCACCAGGTCGGCCACTCGGTCCCGCGCGGCTTCGGCGTCGGCGGGCACGAGGGCCAGCCGGGTGCGGCGTTCGAGGACGTCCTCGACAGTTGTCGCGCCTTCGTGGCGGACGGCCCACACCACCTCGGCCGCGGTGATTTCCGTCGCCGCGCACAGCGGGGCCGCGAATTCCGGTTCCAGTTCGCCGAGTGCTGCCACTCGGGGTGCTTCGGTGCCGTACTTGGCCACCAACCGCGCTGGAGCGTCCACAAGCGACAGTCGGGAACGCGGTGCAGCGCCGAGCAGGGGCAGCTTCGCCGTACGTGAAGGGCCAGCGGGCAATCCGGCGTGCGTCAGAGCGGCGTCGACGGCGTCCTCGGCCATCCGCCGATACGTCGTCAGCTTTCCGCCGACCACGGTCAGCACGCCGTCGGAACCGGTGATTACCGCGTGTTTCCGCGACAAATCCGCGCTGCGTCCGGCAGAACCGGAAACGAGCGGTCGAAATCCGGCGTACGAGCCGATCACGTCCGCGGCGGTCAACGGGCGGTTCAGGACCGAAGAAGCCGTCGAAAGCAGGAAGTCCACATCGGACTCGGGAACGGAAGGGACATCGGGCACCTCGCCGGACACCGGTTCGTCAGTGAGTCCTAAGTAGACCCTACCGTCCAGTTGCGGCAGCAGGAACACGAACCGGTTGGTCTCGCCGGGAACCGGAATGTTGACCGACGTGGCTCCGACCCGCACGGTGTCCGGCGCGAGCACCAGGTGCGAGCCGCGCGAAGGGCGGAGCTGGACGGAATCAGTCAGGGTGTCCGCCCAGACACCGGTCGCGTTGATGACCTGGCGCGCGCGAAGGGTGTACGAAGAGGTGCCGTCACTGACCTGGGCTTCGTTGCCGGACAAGGAAACCGCAGACAAGCGCGTGAGGATCCGAGCGCCGAGCAGGGCCGCGGTACGGGCGATGCTGACCACCAAACGCGCATCGTCGACCAACGCACCGTCGTAAGCCAGCAGAGCGCCGCGCAACCCGGCGGGAGCAAGTCCAGGGGACAAGGCCAGCGCTTCGGCAGCGGGGATCCGGCGCGGTCCAGGCAATACGGACGACGGCGTACGCGCCGCCCGCCGCAACCCGTCCCCGGCCCGGAGACCAGCGGCGATCAAAGCCTGCTGCGCGGCAGAAGTACCGGGATAGAGCGGAAAAAGCTGCGGCATCGCGCGCGTGAGGTGCGGCGCGGTGCGGGTCAGGAGAATCCCGCGCTCGACGGCACTCTCGTGGGCGAGCCCGAGTTCGCCCTTGGCCAGGTACCGCAATCCGCCGTGTACGAGCTTGCTCGACCAGCGTGACGTGCCGAACGCGAGATCGTGCGCCTCCACCAACGCGACGGAAAGCCCCCGAGCCGCCGCGTCGAGCGCGATGCCCGCTCCGGTGACGCCGCCGCCGACCACGAGCACGTCGACCTGCTCGCCGTCGACCAGCCGGGTCAGCTCGCGTTCGCGGCGGCGCGCGTTGAGGGATCCGGTGCTCATGGTTTCAACCCCGCTTCGACCAGGTGCCGGAATTCGGCGAGCAGCGCGGCCTCGTCGACGTCGGCGGTGGCCGGGCGCAGCGAGAACGCGAACGACTGCACGACCAGCAGCACCGACCGTGCCTGGGCGGCCACCTCAGCGAGGCGCACCGAGCCGTCTCGGTGACCTTCTTCGAGAAGGCTTCGGAGCACGTGCTCGGCGAAGTGCTGCGTCGCACCGAGCCGCTCCACGATGTACGGCAGCACCAGTTCGGCGTCGACATCCAGCAGTGTCCGGAACAGCGGATCGGCCGACAGAGCGCCGACGCTGGCCGCCGCCAGATGCACGATGCGGTCGCGCGCGTGCGCCGTGTGGTCGCCGGACTCGTTCACCCGCTGCAGCAGGCCGCTGAACTCGCGGGTCATCAGCGCGGCGAGGACACTGCGCACATCGGGGAACCGCCGGTACACCGTCATGCGGCTGACCTGCGCGGTTCGGGCGATTTCGGCGAGCGTCGTACGCCGGACGCCGACCGCGAGCACGCACTGGCGCGCGGCGTCGAGAAGCTCGTCGTCGGCGACGCGGGCCGAGGTCGGGCGGCTGCGAGCGTCCGCGAGCGCGGAGGGGGCCGCTCCCGGGCGGGAGTGACGTTTGACGTCCATGTGTCACACTGTAGTCGTGAGCGATCTCATCAACCACCGCATCCGGCGTTCGTGGACCGAAGAGGGCTCGGCCGCGGCCGGTCTGCCCGATCGCGCGGTCCGGTGGCTAGGCCAGCGTATCGGCCAGGTCGGCCCGGATCGAGGCGGGAAAACCAGCTCTCCGAGGCCGGTCGCCGAGTCCGCGCTGACTGTGCCCGTCCGTACCGAATTCGAGGAACTTCTCGGCGCGGACCACGTGCTCCTCGACTCGCGGGAACGGCTCGGCCGGGCCAGCGGTCTGTCCTATCTGGACCTCCTGCACGCACGGGCGGGCGACGAGGTGCCGGTGCCGGACGCGGTGCTGCTGCCCGCGGACCCGGACCAGGTGCAGGCCGTGCTGGACGTCTGCGTGCGGCACGACATCGGCGTGATCCCGTTCGGCGGCGGTACCTCGGTGGTCGGCGGGGTCGCGGCGCTGCGCGGCGACAAGACCGCGGTGGTCGTGCTGGACCTGGTGCGGCTTGACGAGCTGGTGTCGGTGGACCCGATGTCGCGGATCGCCGTACTGCAGGCCGGCGTGCGGGGCCCGGAGGCGGAGCGGCTGCTCGCGGCTCATGGGTACACGCTCGGTCACGTACCGCAGTCGTTCGAGCGCGCCACCATCGGCGGATTCGCGGCTACGCGTTCGGCCGGGCAGGCGTCGTCCGGTTACGGCCGGTTCGAGGACATGGTCGCCGGGGTCCGGCTGGCCACGCCGAAGGGCGAGTGGCGGCTCGGTGTCGCGCCGGCGTCCGCGGCCGGGCCGGATCTGCGGCAGCTCGCGGTCGGCAGCGAGGGCACGCTCGGCGTGATCACCGAGGTCGCGCTGCGGGTGCGGCCGTTGCCGGAGCAGCGGCATTACGAGGGCTGGATCGTCGACGGCTGGGAGGCCGGAGCGGCCGCGGTGCGGAAGCTCGCGCAGGACCACGCCTTGGCGGATGTCACTCGTCTGTCCGATGTGGACGAGACGAATGTGTCGTTCTCGCTCAACGCCGGGCTGAAGACCACCGCGTTGAAGACTTATCTGGCGGCGCGCCGGATCAAGAACCCGTGCCTGCTGATTGTCGGCTGGGAAGGCGATGTCGCTCGGCGTCGGCGGCGGACCTCAGCGATGCTGCGCTGTTCGGGGGCCTTGCGGATCGGCAAGGTGCTTGGCGAATCTTGGCGGCACGGCCGGTTCTCGGGTCCGCGGCAGCGCGACGCGTTGCTGGATCTCGGGGTTTGCGTGGAAACCCTGGAGACCGCCGCCTATTGGTCCAATTTGGACGAACTGCACGACGCGGTGCGCGCTGCTCTGGTGGCTTCGCTGGGCCGCGCGATCGTGATGTGCCACGTCTCGCACGCTTACGAAACCGGTGCGTCGCTGTACTTCACCGTGCTGACCTCGCGCGACGACACTGATCCCGTCGGACAGTGGCAGCGCGCGAAAGCGGCGGCGTGCGAGGCGATCATCGGCATCGGGACGATCAGCCACCACCACGCGGTCGGCGTCGACCACGCGCCGTACCTGGAGGCGGAGATCGGCCGGATCGGGCTGGACGTGCTGCGCGCGGCCAAGTCCGCAGTGGACCCGACCGGAATCCTGAACCCCGGAAAACTGCTCGGCTGAACGCGCCCGCGCGGGCAGACTGGCGCGGGTGAGCGATGCAGTGGGTTCCTTTCCGCAATACGAAGTGTTTGCCGACGAATTCCTCGACCACGCGCAGAACGGGTTCTACAACGCGCACTACGACCGCCCGGCCTGTCTGGAATTGCTGGGCGACGTCGCCGGGCAGCACGTCCTCGACGCCGCGTGCGGCCCCGGCCTCTACGCCGAAGAACTGACCGCACGCGGCGCGCGGGTGACCGGCTTCGACCTCAGCCCGCGCATGGTCGAGCTGAGCCGCGAACGGGTACCAGCAGGCGAATTCCGCGTGCAGGACCTGGCTGAACCGCTGTCCTGGCTGCCGGACGCGTCGGTGGATCAGGTGCTGTTCGCCCTCGCGCTGGAGTACGTGGACGACCGGGTCGGCGCGCTGCGCGAGTTCCGCCGGGTGTTGCGGCCAGGCGGTGCGCTGGTGTTGTCGAGGCAGCATCCGACCGGCGATTGGCTCCGGCACGGCGGCAACTACTTCGACGTCCGGGTGGTCGAGGAGGTCTGGAGCCGCGGCTGGAAGGTGCGGTACTGGCTGGCTCCGCTGGAACGCACCTGCGAGGAACTGCGCGAGGCCGGGTTTCTGATCGAGCAGCTGCGCGAGGGACGTCCGCCCGAGGCGGCGGCCGCGGTCGATCCCGAACGCCACGCGCGGCTGGCACAAGAACCGCTGGGCTTCCTGACCATCCGCGCCGTCCCTGCCACTGGCCGTGAAGGACTCCTTGAGGGAATCTGATTCCCTCAAGGAGTCCTTCACGGACGGTCAGCTGAAGGTGTGCTCCGGCGGCAGGACGGTGCACGCGAGGCCGTGCCCCGCCGCCGGTTCGCCGACGAGCGACGCCGCGTCAGCCTGAGCCACGTCGGCGACCCGGACCGGGGAACCGTTGACCAGCAACGGAAACCGGATCGGCGAGGCTCCGACGTAAGCGTGCACCCCGGAAAGCAGCACGTCGTCCAACCGGATGTCGGCGTTGTCCAGCATCGCCAGGTCGTACCGATTCCCGCGACCCTCGCAAACGTCCAGCACGGCCAGCTGCTCCGGCGTCGCGAACCAGACGAAGTGGTCCTCCGCCACGCCCGGCAGCGCGGTGAGCGTTGCCGGACGCTGGCCGTCGCGCTGGCGCAGCCCGGCAGCCCACACCGCGGCGAGCCCGGTGCACCGGACACGAGCCACGACGACCGGTCCGGTCAGGCCGAGCTGGCTGCGCAGCCAGGTGATCTTCGACGGACACGCGTTCGACCCGTACGTGAGCACCGGCGTGCGCGAACGCCACCCCGGCGGCGCGGTGTCCAACGCGTGGCCCGCGCCGTCGAGGTGGACGTACGAGCAGTCCGGCCGCGTGCCCGGGTACGGGTCGGCCGGATAGTCCGCGTCGGCGAAAAGGATCAGAACTCCACCACGCTGCGCAGTACGTCGCCGTGGTGCATTCGCTCGAAAGCCTGCTCCACGCCGTCGACGCCGATCCGCTCCGTGACGAACTTGTCCAGCGGCAGCCTGCCCTGCAGGTACAGGTCGACGAGCATCGGGAAGTCCCGCGACGGCAGGCAATCGCCGTACCACGACGACTTCAGCGAACCGCCGCGCGAGAAGAAGTCGATCAGCGGGAGGTCGTTGAGCTTCATGTCCGGGGTGGGCACGCCGACCAGCACGACGGTGCCGGCGAGGTCGCGGCCGTAGAACGCCTGCCGCCAGGTCTCCGGACGGCCGACCGCGTCGATCACGACGTCCGGGCCGAACGAGTTCGTCGCGTCCTGCATCGCGGCGACCACGTCCTCCTCGCTCAGACCGCGGCTGTTGACCGTGTGCGTGGCCCCGAAGTCCTTGGCCCACTGCAGTTTCCGGTCGTCGGTGTCGATCGCGACGATCGTGGTCGCCCCGGCCAGTCGCGCACCCGCGATGGCGGCGTCGCCGACACCGCCGCAGCCGATCACCGCGACCGAATCGCCGCGTCCGACCGCGCCGGTGTTGATCGCCGCGCCGAGCCCGGCCATCACGCCACAACCCAGCAGCCCGGCGACGGCGGGTTCCGCGCGCTCGTCGACCTTGGTGCACTGTCCACTGTGGACGAGCGTCTTCTCGAGGAATGCCCCGACGCCCAGCGCGGGGGACAGTTTCGTGCCATCGGTGAGCGTCATCGGCTGCTCGGCGTTGAAGGTCGAGAAGCAGTACCAGGGCTTGCCGCGCTTGCAGGCCCGGCAGGTGCCGCAGACCGCGCGCCAGTTGAGGATGACGTAGTCGCCGGGTGCGAGATCGGTGACGCCCGCGCCGACCTTGTCCACCCGTCCCGCGGCCTCGTGCCCGAGCAGGAACGGGAACTCGTCGTTGATCCCGCCCTCGCGATAGTGCAGGTCGGTGTGGCACACCCCGCAAGCCTGCACCGACACGACGGCCTCGCCCGGTCCGGGATCAGGCACCACCACCGTCTCGAGCGAGACCGGCTGGCCCTTGGCCCGCGACACGACTCCCTGGACCTCGTACGGCATGCGCACAACCTTTCACCCGCGACAGCGTTCTCGCGGGCAGCTAATCACGGATCATGCGCATGTGGCCATAGCCCGGTCTCGTGAGTGTTTATGCCGGTTAGAACCGGGATTGCCACGCACGAGCCACCTACTCACCGGTCGCCCCGTCAGCCAGCTCACGCACCACATCCAGCTGCCCCACGTGCCGCGCGTACTCCTGCAGCAGATGAAAGAGGATCCAGCTCAACGCAGGCGGCTGCTCCGGAGTATCGAAGCGACCGCCGCCGCTTGCGATGTCCTGGAGCTGCGCACCGGCCACGATCGCGCGAGAGGCCTCGCACTCTTCCAGGAAAAGCGCCCGAACCGACTCCGCCGATTCGTCCGCCCTCACGGACCACTTTCCGGTCTCGGGGTCGTTCTCGCCCCAGACCGGATCCACGTCTTCGCCCAGGAATCCCCAGCGCAGCCACCGTCGCTCCACGAACGCGAGATGCTTGAGCAACTCGAGCGGGGTCCAGCCCGACGGGACCCTGCTGGTGCGCAGCTCGTCGTCGGACAGGCCGTCGAGCTTGCGCAGCAGCGTGTCGCGGTAGTAGTCGAGGTAAGCGAGCAGCAGCTCACGGGGGTCCGACAGGCTGTCCGGGGGCTCGGTCACGGACGGCACTGTAGCGCCGTGACGGCAGGGCGAACCAGCCAATAATTACGGCGTGATCAGGTAAACGACCCCGCCCGGCCCGCCAGCCACCGCGCCGCTCTCGGTATGCCGCTTCGTCCGCTGCCAGATCTTCTCGAACTGGTCCCGCTTGTACACCGTGCGCACGCGGCCGTCGGAGCTGGACGC
Organism: Amycolatopsis circi; assembly: GCF_003385235.1. Taxonomy (GTDB): domain Bacteria; phylum Actinomycetota; class Actinomycetes; order Mycobacteriales; family Pseudonocardiaceae; genus Amycolatopsis; species Amycolatopsis circi. The sequence continues at coordinate 48,517 of NZ_PQIA01000071.1, forward strand.
CGGGTCGTTCGCGATCACATCGCCCGCCTGGGTGAATCCGACGACGACCATCAGGTGTCCGGCCGTGCCGTAACCCGCGCCGTCCAGTTCGCTGGCCAGGAACGACTGCGAGGTGATCACCGGGATGCCGCGTGCGATGTAGCCCTCGAGTTCGTTCAGGTCGTGCAGTCGCGTGATGTGCCCGCGCAACCCGAGCGAAGCGGCGTACGCGGTGTTGAACGGCCAGTTGCCGGTGCCGTCGTAGGCGTAGTCGAAGGTGTTGCGCGCGGCGTAGACGACCGACCGGTCCTGGTAGTCCGCCGGGATCCAGTCCATCTGCTGCGCGGACGGCGTGCGGCCCCAGTATTCGGCGACCATCTCGGTCGACGTCGGGCTGCACCAGGCCTCGCCGCCACCGCCGTACTGCGGGAACTGTCCTTTGTGGATGTTCTGGGCGAACGGAGGCACCTTCAGCTCGATCCCGCGAGCCCGGCCGGGTTTAGTGGTCTGGACGTCGAACCGGTCGGGAACGTTCGAGGTCATCGCGCCGAGCGAGGACAGTGTCGGCGTGGTCGGCGAACCCTGCTCGCGGTACAGCGTCACGCGCAGCTGATACGAGCGCAGCGTGACGCCCGCCTTCGTGGCGAGCGTGTCGACGTCGACCGAGGCGTTGGCGTCGCTCTGCCCGTCAACGCTGGTGCGGTGGATGTCGGCATCCCCGCTGGCCCAGCGGCCCATTGTGTACCAGGTGGTTTCGGCCCCAGCCGAAGTCCGGCCGCGCGCCTGCACCTCCAGCCACGTCTTCGCCGGGGTGCGCGCGTTCCACGACGCGATCAGCTGCGTCGCGTCGAAGCCCTGCCGGTACTTCGGCGACGTCCAGGTGCCGTAGTCGTAGGTGCGCGTAGTGCCGAGCCCCGGTTCGGTGTGCGCGACGCTGCCCGCCGGATGCGTGATCCGCAGGCCGCCGTAGCCGAAGCCGAGCCCGTCCAGCCGGCCCGCGAAGAACGAGCCGGACGACCATTCGTGGTAGTCGATGGCCT
>NZ_PQIA01000069.1 GCF_003385235.1 Amycolatopsis circi
GTCGCCGCACAACTCAACCGCCGCCCACGCAAAACCCTCGACTGGGACACCCCAGCCGAACGCCTCGCTAAACTCCTGACCGAAACCAAATAACCACCCGCGTTGCAACCACCCCTCGAATCCACCCTGATTCCCTCGGGGTTCCCCTCACGGAGGTGAAGATACGGTCGGCGGGTTGAGCTGACGCAGCTTAAGTTCCTGGCATTGGCGCGGAAGTCCGTGAGGGCCGCCCTGAGGGACTCTGGTTCCAATGCCAGGGACTTAAGCGGCGTGGCCTCACGCCTACCGACCGTCCACAAAGGACGTCACTTCCGCCGAAATGCCCGAACTATGCCCACTTAGCCGCTTCCGCGCGTCCGTGAGGGGAACCCTGAGGGACTCTGAGTCCCTCAGGGTTCCCCTCACGGACAGCAAACCCTGTGCCGGCCTCGCCAACCCCCACCCCCACGACCAGGACAGGCACGCTTCGAACCGCACCCACAGCGCCGCCTTAAGTCCCTGGCATTGGACCCTGAGTCCCTCAGGGTTCCCCTCACGGACCTGCGACAGCGTTGCCACGCAACCCACACCGTCGGTGTCACGGCGCGCGCTACCGTCGCCGCATGTTTCCGCCCGCCGCCACCGCGGCCGAGTCCGGCCAGCTGACCCGCGAGGGCCTCCTGCCCGCGGTACGAGACCTCCTCCGGACGCTCGGCGAACCCGGCGAACTCGTGCCCTTCGACGACGGTTCGCTGCCGGTGTACGCCGTCGGCGACCAGCTCGTCCTGAAGCTCTACCCGCCGGTGTACCTCGACGAGCTGACCACCGAGCGCACCATGCTGGAAGTCGTGCACGGCAAGCTCCCGATCCCGACTCCGGGCGTCGTGCACGCCGGAACGCGCGACGGCTGGGGTTACGTCGTGATGGAACGGCTGCCCGGACGCACGCTCAAGCAGGTCTGGCCGGAACTGTCCACAGCGGACAAACTCGCGCTCGCCCCGAAGATCGGCGAGACGCTGTCCACTTTGCACTCTTTACGCGACCCGGCGTTGTCCGTCCTCGGTCCGCGGGATTGGACCGCGTTCCTTGCCAGGCAGCGCGAAAAGCTGGTCGAACACCATCGCAAGACCACATTGGACGAACACTGGCTCGCCCAGCTGCCGGAGTTCGTCGACGCGGTCGACCTCGGAACGCCGGAAACCGTGCCGTTGCATACCGAGGTCATGCGCGACCATCTGATGGTCACCCGCGAAGGGGACAACTGGCGACTGTCCGGCCTGTTCGATTTCGAACCGGCGATGCGCGGCGCGGCGGAATACGAGTTCGGCGCGGTCGGCTTGTTCGTTTCGAGCGGCGACTCGGCATTTCTGCGGAGTCTTCTGCTCGCTTACGGTTACCGTCCGGCCGACCTCGGCCCGGACTTCTCCCGGCGCTGCCTGGCGTACACGCTTCTGCACGTCTACAGCGACTTCCGCTGGTACCTCGACGTGCTCCCGGCGCCGGCGGAACCTACTTTCGTATCCCTTTCCGAAGCTTGGTGGGGCGTATGAGGGGTACCCGGGGCCACCCCGCGACATACCCCCGTAAAAAGGAGTGAAATACGCGACAATCCGGCAGCCGCGACGGACACTGGAACTGTTCCCGGGGTACACAGGGGCCGGGACAGAAGGAGGGACCGCCGTGACCGCCGAGCTGAACTATCGGGAGCGGGCAACCCTGCGTGCTGTGGCCGAAGGGCACGCGGAAATCAGCTGCAGCTGCGAACCGGACTTGTTCGTCGACGGGCTGAGCTGCTGCGACCAGGGCACCGCCCGCGACCTCGTCCGCAAGGGCCTGATCGAGCCCGCCGAAGACGGAGCGTGCGGCGCGCGGGTACGCGCAGTGCTCACCGAAGCCGGGGCGCGCGCGTTGGACGGAAAGCCCGTCGCGGCTTGATCTTCCGAGCTTGAGTCAGTGCGCGGCTACCCGCGCACCCACTCCTCCCCCAGCTCGACCGCGACCGCCTCGCCGCCGGTGAGGTCGGCCAGCCAGCTGCTGAATCGTTCTTCCTCGCCGGGAGCCAGCCCGACTTCGAAGTGCGCCGCCGCGTCGAAACGCGTCCCGTGCAGCACGTACGGCGAACCGCGAAGATCGTTTTCGAACCTGCCCGCCCGGGTGTAGTCCAGCGTTACGTCGAACAGCCGCAATCGCCGGTACTCCACCAGGCCTACCGCGTCGAGCGCGTCCGACACCGCTTGCCCGTACGCGCGGATCAGCCCGCCCGCACCGAGCAGCACCCCGCCGAAATGCCGCGACACCACGGCGACCGTGTCGGTGACTTCGCGGCGGCGCAACACCTCCAGCATCGGCACGCCAGCAGTCCCGGCGGGCTCGCCGTCGTCGCTCGAGCGCTGAGTCCGGCCGTCGGGGCCGAGGACGAACGCGTGACAGTGGTGCCGGGCCGCCGGTTCGGCCCGTCGGCGCGCCGCGATGGCTTCCCGCGCGGCCGCTTCGTCGGCCGCCGGAGCGAGCGCGCACAGGAACCGTGAACGCCGTATTTCGATCTCGTGCAGCCCGGCCACTGCCACAGACAGGTAACGATCAGCCATCGGCGCTCCCCCTCACGAGCCCCAGTCAACCAGCAGCGAACACCGGGTTGACACCGGGCAGGCAGGCAGGTTTACGCAGGTCAGCGCACTGGCTGACCGCGTGGCGGGAGAGACGGCCCGACATATGGGAGTACCCCGGAGGCCGTCAACGTATGCGTGGCCTTTCCCACGAGAGCGCGATGACGTATGTCGATCACAGCGAATTCACACTATCGTCATAAGACCCGGCGAACCCGGGAGTCACCATCACGCGCCCCGGCCGGCCCCCACCACACAGGCTGACCGACCCCCGGCGCGTGCGCCTGTACAGCGACGTGCAGAACTTTTCCGCCGCCCATCGCCGTGCGGTGACAAACCATCCGGCACCCGGCCCGGTCCTCGACCGGCCGCGGCGAGCCACGCATCGCGACGCAGTGCCGCGCCGCGCGTAGGCGCCGGAAGGTTTCCCTTCTCGACTGACCATCGCGGTTTCGGACCACTTCGTTAACCGGTTCAGTGATGAACCCCCCTTCGGAGTGAAAGAAACCGCGCCAACGCCTTGGGAGGCGGCCAGCCGTGACCCACCGTTCGAGCACCCCGGCCACTGACGGCCTCTACGACCCCGCTTACGAGCACGATGCCTGCGGGGTGGCGTTCGTCGCGGACCTGACCGGTCGCCGAGACCATCAGATCGTGGCGAAAGCCCTTGTCGCGCTGAAGAATCTGGAACATCGCGGCGCACGCGGGGCGGAACCGGACACCGGGGACGGCGCGGGCCTGCTGATCCAGGTGCCCGACGCGTTCTACCGCGAGGTCGCCGGGTTCGAGCTGCCCCCGGAGGGCAGCTACGCCGTCGGCACCGCGTTCCTTCCGCAGGACGAAAAGCGCCGCGGCCGCGCCATGACCACCATCGAGCGGATCGCCGCCGAGGAGGACATGCGCGTGGTGGGCTGGCGCGAGCTGCCGGTCGACACCGCCCACTGCGGTCCGACCGCGGCGCAGACCATGCCGCACTTCACCCAGCTGTTCCTGGCCGGGCGCAAGAACAATCTCGACGGCCTCGCTCTCGAGCGCGCCGCCTTCTGCGTGCGCAAGCGCGCTGAGCACGAGCTGGTCGAGGACGACGTGTACTTCCCGTCGCTCTCTTCGCGCACCATCGTCTACAAGGGAATGCTCACCGAACCGCAGGTCGAGAAGTTCTTTCTTGACCTCAACGACGAGCGCGTGACGAGTGCCATCGGGCTAGTGCACTCCCGCTTCTCCACCAACACTTTCCCGTCGTGGCCGCTCGCGCACCCGTACCGCTACGTGGCGCACAACGGCGAGATCAACACGCTCAAGGGCAACCGCAACTGGATGGACGCCCGCGAGGCGCTGCTGGAGACCGACCTGATCCCGGGCGACCTCAAGCGGATCTACCCGGTCATCACGCGCGGCGCGAGCGACTCGGCGTCCTTCGACGAGGTGCTGGAGCTGCTCCACCTGGGCGGCCGCTCGCTGCCGCATTCGGTGCTGATGATGATCCCGGAGGCCTGGGAGAACCATCAGGAAATGGACCCCGCGCGCCGCGCCTTCTACGAATTCCACTCCACGCTCATGGAGCCGTGGGACGGGCCGGCGCTGGTGGCGTTCACCGACGGCGCGCAGATCGGCGCGGTGCTGGACCGCAACGGCCTGCGCCCCGGCCGCTACTGGGTGACCGACGACGGGCTCGTCGTGCTCGCCAGCGAGGTCGGCGTGCTCGAACTCGACCAGGCGAAGATCGTCCGGAAAGGACGGCTGGAACCGGGCCGGATGTTCCTGGTCGACACCGTCGCCGGGCGGATCGTCGAGGACGAGGAGGTCAAGGGCCAGCTCGCTTCCGAGCACCCGTACGACGAATGGGTCGACGCCGGGCTGCTCCGCCTGGAGGAACTGCCCGAGCGCGACCGCGAGGTCCCGCTGCACGCCGCGCTCGTGCGCCGCCAGCAGGCGTTCGGCTACACCGAGGAAGAGCTGGAAACCATCCTCGAGCCGATGGCCCGCACCGGAGCGGAGCCGATCGGGTCGATGGGCAACGATTCGCCCCTCGCGTCCCTTTCGTCGGGTTCGCGCCCGTTGTTCGACTACTTCATCCAGCTGTTCGCCCAGGTGACCAACCCGCCGCTGGACGCGATCCGCGAGGAGCTGGTGACCGCGCTCGGCACGCAGATCGGCGCGGAGCCGAACCTGCTGGCCGCGGACTCGTCCTCGTGCCGCCGGATCGTGCTGCCGTTCCCGGTGCTGGACAACGACCAGCTCGCGAAACTGGTGCACGTCAACGACGACGGCGACCTGCCGGAGTTCCAGGCGGTCACGGTCATGGGCCGGTACAAGGTGAACGGCGGCGGGGACGCGCTGGTGCAGCGGCTCGACGAGATCCGCTCCGAGGTGTCCGAGGCGATCGAGGACGGCGCGCGGCTGATCGTGCTGTCCGACCGCGGGGTCGACGCCGACCACGCGCCGATCCCGTCGCTGCTGCTCACCGGCGCGGTGCACCACCACCTGGTGCGGGAGAAGACGCGCACGCAGGTCGGCCTCATCGTCGAGGCCGGCGACGCGCGCGAGGTGCACCACATCGCGCTGCTGGTCGGGTACGGCGTGGCCGCGGTGAACCCGTATCTGGCGATGGCGACCGTCGAGGAGATGGCGCACCGGGGCCTCATCCCGGGCGTGACTCCCAAGCAGGCCACCACGAACCTGATCAAGGCGCTCGGCAAGGGTGTCCGCAAGACCATGTCGAAGATGGGCGTTTCGACGGTGGCCTCGTACACCGGCGCGCAGATCTTCGAGGCGGTCGGCCTCGGCGCCGAAGTGATCGACACCTGTTTCACCGGAACCACTTCGCGGCTCGGCGGCGTCGGCTTCGACACCCTCGCCGAGGAGGTTTCACAGCGGCACGTGCGGGCCTTCCCGGCCGACGGCGTCCGGGCGAGCCACCGCGAGCTGGAGACCGGCGCGGACTACCAGTGGCGGCGCGAAGGCGAGCCGCACCTGTTCAACCCGCAGACGGTGTTCAAGCTGCAGCACTCCACGCGGGCCGGGAAGTACGAGGTCTTCAAGGAGTACACGAAGGCGGTCAACGACCAGGCCGAGAAGCTGCTGACGCTGCGCGGGCTGTTCGACTTCAAGTACAGCGACCGGAAGCCGGTGCCGATCGAAGAGGTCGAGCCGATTTCGGAGATCGTGAAGCGGTTCGCCACCGGGGCCATCTCGTACGGCTCGATCTCGATGGAAATGCACCAGACGCTGGCGATCGCGATGAACCGCCTCGGCGGCAAGTCGAACACCGGCGAGGGCGGCGAGGACCCGGAGCGGCTGTACGACCCGGAGCGGCGCAGCGCGGTCAAGCAGGTCGCTTCGGGCCGGTTCGGCGTCACCAGCGAGTACCTGGTGAACGCCGACGACATCCAGATCAAGATGGCGCAGGGCGCGAAGCCCGGCGAGGGCGGACAGCTGCCCGGCGGCAAGGTGTACCCGTGGATCGCGAAGACGCGGCACTCCACGCCGGGCGTCGGGCTGATTTCCCCGCCGCCGCACCACGACATCTACTCCATCGAGGACCTGGCGCAGCTGATCCACGACCTCAAGAACGCCAACCCGGACGCGCGGATCCACGTGAAGCTCGTGTCCGAGGTGGGCGTCGGCACGGTCGCGGCGGGCGTGTCCAAGGCGCACGCGGACGTCGTGCTGATCTCCGGCCACGACGGCGGAACCGGTGCGTCGCCGCTGTCCTCGATCAAGCACGCGGGCGGGCCGTGGGAGCTGGGACTGGCCGAAACGCAGCAGACGCTGCTGGCCAACCGGCTGCGCGACCGGATCGTGGTGCAGACCGACGGCCAGCTCAAGACCGGCCGCGACGTCATGATCGCGATGCTGCTCGGCGCCGAGGAGTTCGGTTTCGCGACCGCGCCGCTCGTCGTGTCGGGCTGCATCATGATGCGCGTCTGCCATCTCGACACCTGTCCGGTCGGCGTCGCGACGCAGAACCCGAAGCTGCGCGAGAAGTTCAGCGGCAAGGCGGAGTACGTGGTGAACTTCTTCGAGTTCATCGCCCAGGAGGTCCGGGAATACCTGGCGGAGCTGGGATTCCGGTCGGTCGAGGAGGCTGTGGGCCACGCCGAGCTGCTCGACAAGCGCAAGGCGGTCGACCACTGGAAGGCTGCCGGGCTCGACCTGTCGCCGATCTTCCACGTGCCCGAGCTGCCGCCGCGCGCGGTGCGGCACCAGACCGTCAAGCAGGACCACGGGCTGGACAAGGCACTGGACATCACGCTGATCCAGCTCGCCGAGGGCGCGCTGGCGGCGGGCGACAAGGTGCGGCTGGAACTGCCGGTGCGCAACGTGAACCGGACCGTCGGCACCATGCTCGGTTCGGAGCTGACGAAGAAGTGGGGCGGCGAAGGGCTTCCCGACGACACCATCGACGTCACCTTCACCGGCACCGCGGGCCAGTCCTTCGGCGCGTTCGTACCGAAGGGCATCACGCTGCGGCTCTACGGCGACGGCAACGACTACGTCGGCAAGGGCCTGTCCGGCGGGCGGATCGTCGTGCGGCCGCCGAAGGAATCGCCGATCGTCGCGGAAGACCACATCATCGCGGGCAACGTGATCGCGTACGGGGCCACGAGCGGCGAGATCTTCATCCGCGGCCAGGTCGGCGAACGGTTCTGCGTGCGCAACTCCGGCGCGCTGGCGGTCGTCGAGGGCGTGGGCGACCACGGCGGCGAGTACATGACCGGCGGCCGGATGGTCGTGCTGGGCCGGGTCGGCCGCAACTTCGCGGCGGGCATGTCCGGCGGCGTCGCGTACGTGCTGGACCTGCCCGCGCACCGGGTCAACCCGGAGATGGTCGACATCGACCCGCTCGACACCGCGGACGTCGACTTCCTCCGCGAAACCGTCGAAAAGCATTACAACGAAACTGAATCCGCCGTCGCGCGGGCCTTGCTGGCGGACTGGGACAGTGCGGTCGACCGGTTCGGCAAGGTCATGCCGAAGGACTACAAGCGCGTGCTCGCGGCTCAGGTCGCGGCCGAACGCGACGGGCGGGACGTGAACGAGGCGATCATGGAGGCAGCTCATGGCTGATAATCGCGAAGCCAGCTATGAGTGCCGACTGGGTGCTGGGCCCGGGTGCGGGTGCCCCGCAAAGACACTGTCGCAGAACACGGAGGCCGCACATGGCTGACCCCAAGGGCTTTCTGACCACCACGCGCGAGGAACCGAAGCGGCGTCCGGTGGACCTGCGGCTGATGGACTGGCGAGAGGTCTACGAGGACTTCGCGTCGACCAAGCTGGAGAAGCAGGCCGGACGCTGCATGGACTGCGGGATCCCGTTCTGTCACCAGGGCTGTCCGCTCGGGAACCTGATCCCGGAGTGGAACACGCTGGTGTGGCGGGAGGACTGGCAGCAGGCCGCGGACCGGCTGCACGCCACGAACAACTTCCCGGAGTTCACCGGCACGCTGTGCCCGGCGCCGTGCGAAACCGCGTGCGTGCTCGGCATCAACGACGACCCGGTGTCCATCAAGCGGGTCGAGATCTCGATCATCGACCGGGCCTTCGAGGAAGGCTGGGTCACGCCGCAGGTTCCGGTCGCGAAGACCGGCAAGAAGGTCGCGGTGGTCGGGTCCGGTCCGTCCGGGCTGGCCGCGGCGCAGCAGCTGACGCGCGCGGGCCACACCGTCGTGGTCTACGAGCGGGCCGACAAGATCGGCGGGCTGCTGCGGTACGGCATTCCCGAGTTCAAGATGGAGAAGTTCCGCCTCGACCGCCGTCTCGACCAGATGCGGGCCGAGGGCACGGAATTCCGGACGTCGGTGAATGTCGGCGTGGACGTCACGGTCGAGCAGCTTCAGTCGGACCACGACGCGGTGGTCCTCGCGGGCGGCGCGACGGCGTGGCGTGATCTGCCGATCGAGGGCCGTTCGGCCGAGGGCATCTACCAGGCGATGGAGTTCCTGCCGCCGGCCAACCGGGTCGCGGCGGGCGAACTGGCGGAGTCGCCGTATTCGGCCAAGGGCCTCGACGTCGTGGTCATCGGCGGCGGCGACACCGGCGCGGACTGCGTCGGCACATCGCACCGGCAGGGCGCGAAGTCGGTGACCCAGCTGGAGATCATGCCGAAGCCGCCGGAGTCGCGTTCGGACGCGCACCCGTGGCCGACGTACCCGATGATCTACCGGGTCACGTCCGCTCATGAGGAGGGCGGCGAGCGGCTGTACTCGGTCAACACCCAGGAGTTCCTGTCCGATGAGGACGGACGGGTGCGCGCGCTGAAACTGGTGGAGGTGCGCAACGAGGGCGGAAAGTTCGTGCCGGTCGAAGGCACCGAGACCGAGCTGCCCGCGCAACTGGTGCTGCTGGCGATGGGCTTCCTCGGCCCGCAGCGGGAAGGCCTGCTGACCGACCTGGGCGTGGACCTGGACCAGCGCGGCAACGTCGTGCGGGACAAGAACTTCCAGACCACTGTGGACAATGTGTTCGTGGCGGGCGACATGGGCCGCGGGCAGTCGCTGATCGTGTGGGCGATCGCGGAAGGCCGCTCGTGCGCGGCCGGCGTGGACGCCTTCCTGACCGGCCGGGGCGTGCTCCCGGCCCCGATCGCGCCGACGGACCGGCCGATCTCCTGATGGCTCGGAGCAGGGGCGTCAACGTCGCCGCGCCTGCTCCGTTCAGTCTCGGGGCCAAGCGCGTCACTGCCGCCGCGCTTCGCTCCGTTCAGTTTCGGGACCCGCGCGTCACTGCCGCCGCGCTGGTCCCGGCTGCCGGGCGGGTGTGACAACGGCGTCGCACCCGCCCTTCTTACGTGAAGGTCCGTGAGGGGAACCCTGAGGGACTCTGATTCCCTCAGGGTTCCCCTCACGGACTTAACACGCGGCGCCGTCGTTGTGGGCGACCTCGCCGCCTACAACAGTCGCGCCGACGCTGAGTTCGCCGATCCGCGCGGGGTCGACTGCCAGCAGATCGTCGCTCAACACCGTGAAGTCGGCCAACTTCCCTCGGCTCAACGTGCCCTTGACGGTTTCCTCGTGCACCGCATACGCCGAACCAATCGTGTACGCGCGCAAAGCTTCCAACGGAGTCACCGCCTCCTCCGGAGCGATCGGCAGCCCCGCCGCGGTCCGGCGGTTGACCATGTCGTGGATGCTCAGCAACGGCGACGCCGCGACGACCGGAGCGTCCGTGCTCCCCGGCAGCACCACCCCAGCGTCGAGGAAGCTCCGCATCCGGTACGCCAGTCGGCTGCGTTCCGGACCAAGCGCGGCAAGCAGTCCATCACCGATCTCCGACAGGAATCGCCCCTGTGGCACCGGAATCACGCCAAGCTGAGCGATCCGAGCCACCGCGGCATCGTCGGCGACCGCGCAGTGTTCGATGCGGTGCCGGACGTCCTCGCGCGGATACTTCTGCTGAGCCTCCTCGTAAGCGTCGAGCACCGCTCCGAGGGCCGCGTCGCCGATCGCGTGCGTGGCGATCTGCCAGTGGCACCGGTGGGCTTCGAGGATGTAGCGGCGCAGTTCGTCCGGTTCGAACAGCATCAGCCCCTGGTTGCCGGGCGTGTCCTCGTACTCGCAGCACATCGCGGCGGACCGGCCGATCAGCGAACCGTCGGAAAGGATCTTGACCGGGCCGATGCGCAGCCGGTCGTCGCCGACGCCGGTGCGCACGCCGAGGTCCAGCCCGAACCATTCGCCGCCCGGTTCGAACGGGCCGCAGTCGCGCAGCGCGGTGATGTAGGGCATCACCGTCATCCGCACGCCCAGCTCGCCGCGTTCCCGGGTGCGCTGGAAGGAATCGAGGTCGGCGCGGCCGTGGCCGATGCCGTCGACGGTGCCGATGCCGGGTTCGGTGACGCTGGTCAGGCCGTCGGCTAGGGCGGCGTGCGCGCCGGCGGCGATGTTGGCGATGACCTCTTCGGTCGCCTCGGGGCGCAGCAGGTGGTCCACGAGGACGGTCGCGCGTTCCTGCAACAATCCGGTGGCGCGGCCGTCTTCGTCGCGCACCACCGTGCCGCCGGGAACATCCGGCACGCCCAGGCGATCCGGATATCCCGCCAGGGCGAAGGCTTCGGTGCTCGCCACGGCCATGTGCCGTGACGTGTGCGTGAGCCAGACCGGCCGTCCTTCGGCAGCGCGATGCAAGGCTTCGGCGGTGGGGTGTGCGCCGATTTTGTTCTGGTCGTAGCCCGCGCCGGTGACCCAGGCGTCGGCGGGCAGGTTCGCGGCCCGCGCCGCCACGGCACGGTAGAGCGCGTCGAGCGTCGGAGCGGCCTCGGCGGAGACGTCCAGTTCTCGGATTCGCTTGCCGCGCATGCTCAAGTGGTGGTGCGCGTCGTTGAGACCGGGTACGACGGGCGCGCCGCCGAGGTCGACCACCACGTCCGCGGAGAGGCCGCGGACCTCGTCGTCGAATCCGACGATCCGGCCGCCGATCACGCCCAGCGCGGTCGCTTGTGGACGGTCTCCGTCCAGCGTGGTGAAGCGTCCATTGTGGAATAAAGCATCGAGACGCACGTAGTTCATCCTTGTCGGGTCAGGGTTTTCTCGGAATCAGCGACGGCCGCGGTTCGACGGGCCAGCGCCAGTACGCAGGTGAGGGTCAGCGCGAGCAGCACGACGTGGTAGATGACGACCGGCCAGATCGCGCCGTGCGTCGAGTTGAGCAGGGCCTGCGCGATGAACGGTGTGGTGCCACCGAAGATCGTGCTGCACAGCTGGTAGGACAGCGAGATTCCGGTGTAGCGCAGGTGGATCGGGAACCCGCGGGTGAGGAATCCGGCGAGCACCGCGTAGTAGCCGGAGCCGCAGACGGTCGCGACCGCGATGCCGACGAACGCCAGCCCCGGATTGCCGGACGCGATCAGCAGGTACATCGGCACGGTCACCACGATGTTGCCGGCCAGCGAGAAGGCCATGAACCGGGTTTCGCCGACGCGTTCGGCCAGCCGCGCCGCGACCGGCTGCCAGCAGAACTGCACCACGGACGCGCCGAGCAGCACGTACAGCATCGTCTGGCGGCCGATGCCGAGTTCGTTCGTGGACCACGCGAGGACGAAAGTGTTGCTGAAGTATGCGGCGGCGATGCCCATGATGCTCGCGCCGATGCCGAGCAGCACGGTCCGCCAAGCAGTCCGCAGGACTTCGAGCAGCGGCACCTTCGCGACGGCCGCGGTTGCCTTGGCGCGCAAGAATTCCGCCGGTTCCTCGACCTTCAGCCGGATCACCAAGCCCAGCGCGACCAGCACGCCGGACAGCAGGAACGGCACCCGCCAGCCCCAGGTCAGGAACTGCTCGTCCGGCAACGCGCCCACGGCCAGAAAGACCACTGTGGACAGAATCGCCCCGGCGGGCGAACCCTGCTGAGCGAACATGGCGAAGTACGAACCCCGCCCGGCAGGCGCGTTCTCCGCGGCGAGCACGACCGCGCCGCCCCACTCCCCGCCGACCGCGACGCCTTGCACCGCACGGAGCGCGACGAGCAGCAACGGCGCGGCGATGCCGATCTTGGCGTAGGTGGGCAGCAATCCGACCGCGAAGGTCGCGAAGCCCATCAGCAGCAACGTGACGACCAGCGTGTTCTTGCGCCCGACCCGGTCGCCGAGATGCCCGAACACGATCCCGCCCAGCGGCCGGGCAAGGAAGCCGACCCAGAACGTCCCGAACGCGGCGAGCACACCGGTCGCCGGATTCAGCTCCGGGAAGAACAGCTTGCCGAAGACCAGTGCGGATGCCGTTCCGTAGAGGTAAAAGTCGTACCACTCGATGGCCGTCCCGGCGAAGGAGGCGAGCGCGGCCCGGCGCCCGGCGGTCGGTGCGGCGGCGTGATTCATGGGCTACTCCCTGGCGGCGGTGTTCCCCAGAGTCTTCGTCCCGGGACCTATGCTGTCCAATACCTGTCCGGACCCATTCCGATACCTCGGAGGCATAGGGTGGAACTGCGCGTAGTGCGTTATTTCCTGGCCGTCGTGCGAGAAGGCTCGGTCACCGCCGCGGCCGGCACGGTCCGGGTCGCGCAGCCGTCGCTGTCGCGGCAGCTGCGGGCGCTGGAAGCCGAACTCGGCGTGGCGCTGTTCTCGCGATCGCCGGGTTCGCTGACGCTCAGCGCGGCGGGCACCCGGTTCGTGCCGATCGCCCAAGACCTGGTGCGTCGCGCCGAAGAAGCGGGCGCGGTGATGGCCGCGATCGGTCGCACTGAGGACACTCCGCTCACGCTCGTCGCCCCGCCGAGCACAGTGGACAGTCTGCTGGCGCCGTTCATGGCCACCGGCAAGGCCGGACCGGTGCTGCGCGACGCTTTTCCGGTCGAGCCCGACCAGGTTTTCGACCGGCTCCTGCACAGCAGCGCCGACCTCGGCATCTCGACGTCCCCGCCGCCCGCGCAGCTGGAAACCGCCGCGCTGGGCCGGGTTCTGGTTTCGGCGCAGGTTCGGCCGGACCACCGCTGGTACGACGCGGAGTCGATCCCGCTGGCCGAGCTGGCCACCGAACCGCTGCTGGTGATGAACCGCAGCAACGCGGCGCGCTTGGTCGTGGACGAGGCGTTCCACCGCGCCGGGCTCGTGCCGTCGGAGCTGAACGAAACCGGCTCCCCCAGCGTCGCCCAAGCCCGCGCCGCCGGCCGCGGCGAAGTATGCCTGGTGACCGACCTGGTCCGGTTCGGTCTGCGCTCCGTCCCGATCGAAACCGCCGACGGGCCGCTGACCGTGCCGCTGTACGCGGGCTGGCGGCCGGACCACTACGCCCGGCCGTCGATTCTGGCGTTGATCGAGGGGTTGCGGGAGTTTCGTGGCGCGTTGGGCGAATAGGCGCTACCGCGGGAGGTCGCGCTCCTCGACGAAGGCGAGGCCGTGGTGATGTCGCTGGCCGATTCCTTTCGCGACGCACTGGCCACCGCCGACGACGCCGCTCGCCAAGACGCTGCCGCCGCCTTTGCCGGGCAGAACGAGGAAGACGTCGAGGCTGAGCACATCGTCACGTTCCTGAAGGAACTCGCCACCCTGGCCGCAGGCGCCGCCGCTCAAGGCCACCACCTCTACTGCACGATCTCGCTGTAACCAACTCACTCGTTCCGGTCACCCGGTGCCTCGATCCGTGCTAAACAGTGCGGCGATGGGAAAACTGACCCGCCGGGCCCGGGCCACGGCCGACTATCTCTTCTTCGTCGGTGCCGGGGAATGGCCGGTCGCCGTGTCCGCGCTGGGGGTCGTGCTCGGAGCGGTCACGATTTTGCCGAGCGCGTTCGGCGTCGCGGTCTCGATCGTCGCGCTCCTGCTCGGCCTGCTGACGCTCGTCCGAGACATCCGCCTGCTGCGGAAACGGTGGGCCGGTTACGAATTCACCGCGATCGCCGCGCCGTTCCCGATCGCGGACACGCCGCCGCCGCGCGCCTATCCGGACGCGCAGTACCTGGCGATTCCCGCCCGTGGCACGGCATTGGTCAGCGACGCCATCGACGCAGCACTCGCCGAGAGCACCTTCAGCATCACCGTCGCCGAGGATCCGTACCGGCTGCCCGCGAAGCTGAAGGCGACCGCACCGCACGTGCTGCCGTTGCGGGCGCGCGGCCGGTTGCTGTTCAACGGCCCGATCGTCGGCATGCGCGGCGAACCGCTGCCGGTCACCGGAGCGCGTCCGGCACCGATCGTCCTGCATCGCGCCCGGTTCTTCGATGCGGTCTGCACCAACGAACTGGCGTCCCTGCGCATCACGAACTCCGCCGACGGCCGAGAATACGACCTGCGCCACGAGGAGCTGACCGACTCGTCCGGTGCCCTCCGCACCCTCGCCGCGAGCACGCTCGCCGACCTCGTCGGAGTGTCCACAATCGCGTTCACTTCGGACGGTCTGCTCGTAGTCGTCCGCCAATCGGCCCGGAATTCGGCCAGCGGTTTGCTGCTCGCCCCGTCGGGAAGCGGCAGTCTCGAACCGCGAGATCTCCTTACCGCACAAGGAGGAACCCGCCGGACCCTGCACACCGCGGTGTGCGCGGGAATGGAACGCGAACTCTGCGAGGAGGCGGCCGTCCGGCCCGGCGAAGTCTCCTCGACGCGGCTGACCGGCTTCGCCCGCTGGCTCGAACGCGGTGCGAAACCGGAGTTCTTCGGCGTCACACAGCTGTCCGTCGACAGCACCGAACTCACGAGCCGCCGAGCGAAGGGCGCGGAACGGCTCTACAGCGCCGGAGTCACCGTCCTGGAAATCGATCTAGCTGCGCTAGGCCGAGAACTGACCGACGGCATACCGCTGAGCGAAGCGAACGCACTGCCGCCCCGGCTGCGCGACGACAGTTCGCTCCCGCTGCTGTTGTGCCTGCGCAGCGCCGCGCTGCGGGTCAGTGCTCGTTCTTGATGACGAAGTAGGACCCGCGGATCGTCCCGGCGAGCTTCGACTTCTGCCGCGCGAACTTGAACTTGTCGGCGAGTTCCGCGGGCACGTCCATCCCGTCGGAAAGCTTGAACCCGACCGCGCGCTTGCCGCCCTCTTCGAGGGTGTACATGACGTTGATCGACAGGCCGCTTTCGTAGAAGACGTAAGACATCCGGATGCCGTCGACCTCGAATTCGGTCGCCTCCAGCGGCCGCGAGGAAATGACGATATCGCGTTCGTCCTTGAGAATCCCGTGCACCCAGTCGATGATCTCCGGGACGTCGGCCGCGGGCTCGACGGTGAAGACGTGGTCGTACTTGTTCTTGAAGTAACGAGCCTCGTTGGCCCGCAGCCCGGCGAGCGCGTCCGCGACCGGAGAAGACTCCAGGCCGACAGTCGACACGGTGGTGAAATCGACGGCGTAGGACATGATCCGCACTCCCGGGCTGGGTCCGTTGGCTGGGTCCGATGGCACTGTCCGGAGACTACCTCGGGCCCGGAACGGTGCGCGACCGCGCGACCCCCTCCGGAGGGTCCATGCCGGGTCTACCAGGACAAACGCCCCGGAGACCACTAAGTGGGGGAATTTCGTGCAGGGCCTACGGTGGCTTGGTGCGCAACCACCTGATCGACCTGGCCGTGGCGCTCGGCGTACTCGGCCTGACGCTGGCCGGCGAGCTGCCGGACGCGGATCACCCGTGGTTCTGGCCGATCGCGGTCGCCGTGACGTTCGTGGCGGTATTGCTGCGCCGCCGGTTCCCGTTGAGCGCGATGCTGGTGTCGGTCGGGGTCGCGCTGGCGACACCACCCTTGTGGGGTACCTGCATCACCCTCTACACGGTCGCGTCGTTGCGCGGACTCCGCTGGCCGACCGCGGTCGCCGTGCTGGCGGAAATCGGGTTGATGGTGTCGTTTTCCCGGCCGTCGAGTCTGCCGGACTGGAAGTCGTTCGGGCTCGCGCTCGTCCTGATGGTTGTGGTCCCGGCGCTGGCCGGGCTGTGGATGCATCAGCGCGCGGCCTTGCTCGCCGCCTTGCGCGACCGTGCGGAGCAGGCCGAACGCGAGCGTGACCTGCTCGGCGAGCGAGCCGTGACAGCGGAGCGGCGGCGGATCGCGCGCGAGATGCACGACGTCGTCGCGCACCGGGTCAGCATTGTCGCGCTGCAGGCGGGTGCGCTTTCCGTACGAGCCAAGGATGACGAGACTGTGCAGCTCGCCGAGATCATCCGCGAATCGAGTTCCGCCGCGCTCAACGAATTGCGCGACATCCTGCGGGTGCTCCGCGACGACGGTCCAGAGCCGCGCTCGCTGCCGGATCCGACGCTCGGCGGGGTCCGCCAGCTCGCCGACGACCTCGCCGCCGCCGGTTCGCAGGTGCGCGCCGACATGCCGGATCCGATGCCGGACGTGCCCGATCCGATCGGGCGCGCGGCGTACCGGATCGTCCAGGAAGCGCTCACCAATGCCGCGAAACACGCGCCTGGAACGGCAATCGACGTGCGACTGTCCACTTCCGACGAAGACCTCGTGGTCGAAGTGGCCAACCCGCTCGCCGACTCGGCCGGGCTGCCCGGCGCGGGCTACGGCGTGCTCGGCATGCGCGAGCGCGTCACGCTGACCGGCGGGACGCTCCGCGCCGGTCCGGACGGAGCGGGCAGCTACCGGGTGCGGGCCGCGTTCCCGCTGCGAGCGGAGGAAACGTGCTGAAAATCCTGCTGATCGACGACGAAGTGCTCGTCCGCAGCGGCATCCGGATGATCCTGGAGTCCGATCCGGGGATCGAGGTCGTCGCGGAAGCCGGCGACGGTCGCGGGGTGCTCGCACTCGTCCGGGAGCACCGGCCGGACCTCGTGCTGACCGACGTGCAGATGCCCGAGGTCGACGGGCTAGAGGTGACCCGCCTCGTGACCGCCGAGCCGGACGCGCCCGCGGTGGTCGTGCTGACCACGTTCGACCTGGACGAGTACGTCCACAAAGCACTTCGCCACGGTGCCACGGGTTTCCTGCTCAAGGACACGCCGCCGCGCGAGCTGGTCAAAGCGATGCACGTCGTGGGCAGCGGCGAGGCGATGCTGTCGCCGTCGATCACCCGGCGCCTGCTGACGCACTTCGCCACCACCGCGGCCCCGGCGTCGGCCCGCGCCCGGCTCGAACCGCTGACGCCGCGGGAACGCGAGGTCGCGGTGGCCGTCGCGCAGGGTTCGAGCAACGCCGAGATCGGCCGCGGGCTCGGGCTCAGCGAGGCGACTGTGAAGGTCCATTTGGGACGCATCATGGCCAAGACCGAGGCCGCGAACCGCACCCAGGTCGCCATTCTGGTGCACGACGCCGGGCTCGCCTGAATCGTTACCCCGCAACGGGTTGCCAGGTTCTATGCTCGACGCCGGGTCGGGGGGCCGTTTCCGAGGGGACCCCATGCTGCCGCCGAAACCGACCGGACCGAGCTACGAAGACGCGCCACCGCCGCCGAGGCAACCGCGCGGCACCAACGGCTTCGCGATCGCGTCGCTGGTCCTCGCCGTCCCGGCGTTCAGCCTGCCGCTGAGCATCGCGTTCGGGATCATCGCGCTCCGCCAGATCCGCGTGTTCGGCAACCCGGGCCGCGGGCTCGCGATCGCCGGGCTGTCGATCAGCGGCGCGTGGCTGGCGGTGCTCCTGATCGGGCTCGCGGCGTCCGGTCCTTCAGCGGACCCGCTCTTCCAGGCCAGCCCCGGCGACTGCTTCCGCTCGGGCACCAAGGCCAGCCCTGTCTCCTGCGAGGACGCGCACGACATCGAGGTGTTCCACCTGCTGCCCGGCGGCGACGCCGATTCGCTCCGCAGCGCCTGTGGGGCCGAAGCCAAGCAGTACTTCGCCAGCAGCGTCCCGCCGGACTACATCCACCTGGGCGCACGGCAGCCGTCCACATCGGACTCACCAGATCAACATGCGGTGTGCACTCTGGAGACTGATTTCCCCACCACCGGCCGGGTCGTGCACTGACCGGTCAGGGCGCGCCCGGCGGCACGAACGGCAGCCCTCCCGGAGCGCCCGCCTCCGCCAGCGCCATCAGCATTCCGGTGTCCACTTCGGACTGGATCGCGTCGGCCAGCCGGTCCAGCATGTCCTCCCGCAGGCCCGCGAACCCCGGCGCACCCTCGGCGGCCTGCCATTCGATGCCCGCCTGCGCCGCCGCTTCGGCAAGCCACGCACGGCGAAAACCGTCGTTCTCCAACGCGCCATGCCACGTCGTCCCCCACACCGAACCGACGCGGTAACCGTCCAAAAACGACTCCGCGTCCGCCGGTCCCGCACTGCCGTGGTGGATCTCGTACGCGTCGACCCGATGTCCGCGCCATTCGCCGGTCGGACGGCCGAGCACCTTCTCCCCCGCGAACGTCACGCGGGTCGGCAACAGCCCCAACCCTTCGACGAGACCGGCACCCGATTCGACTTCGTCCTCAATGGACTCCGCGAGCATCTGGTACCCGCCGCAGATCCCCAGCACCGGACGCCCCGCCTTGGCCCGTGCGGTCACCGCATCCGCCAAACCTCGCGTACGCAACCACTTCAGATCGTCCACAGTGGCCCGAGAGCCCGGCAGCACGACCAGATCCGCCGCGGCGACGGTGTCCGGATCGGCGGTCAGGCTCACCGTCACGCCGGGCTCCGCCGCAAGCGCGTCCACGTCGGTGGCGTTCGATGCCCTCGGGAACCGGACCACCGCCACCTGCAACCCGCGTTGCGCAGCTTCGTGCCGCCATCCGGCGGCAGCGAGGGCGTCCTCGGAGTCGATCCACACGCGGTCCAGCCACGGCAACACGCCCAGCACGGGCCGTCCGGTGACCTTCTCCAGGCTGTTCAAACCCGGCTGCAGCAACCCGACGTCACCGCGGAATTTGTTGACCAGCCACCCCGCGACCAACGCCTGGTCCTCGGCCGACAGCAACGCGAGCGTCCCGAACATCGCGGCCAGCACCCCGCCGCGGTCGATGTCGCCGACTACCAGCACCGGCAGGGAGAACTTCCGTGCCAAGCCCATGTTGACGTAGTCGCCGGAGCGCAGGTTGATCTCCGCCGGACTGCCCGCTCCCTCGCAGATGACGAGGTCGAACCGTTGCTGCAGCTCAGCAAACGCGTCGAAGGCGATCTCGGCGAGCCCAGCCCGTCCGGTGGCGTATTCCCCGGCTTCGAGGGTTCCGTACGGTTTGCCGAGCGCGATGACGTGACTGCGCCGGTCGCTGCCCGGCTTGAGCAGCACGGGATTCATCGCCGCTTCCGGCTCTACCCGCGCGGCCCGCGCCTGCAGCCACTGCGCGCGGCCGATCTCCGCGCCGTCCGCGCAAACCATAGAGTTGTTCGACATGTTCTGCGCCTTGAACGGGGCGGCCCGCACGCCGCGCCGCGCGAACCACCGGCAGATTCCGGCGGTGACCAGGCTTTTCCCGGCATCGGAGGTGGTCCCGGCGATCAACAGCCCGCTCATCTCACCACCGTAATCCTTGCGCGCCGCAACCCGCTCACCGCGATCCCGGCCGAGACCGCCAATGCCGCCGCCCCGACCAGCCGCGACAACCGCACCGCCCGGCGCAAATCGCGCGCGCCCGGCGGACGACCGTCACCCAGCGTGCCCCGGCTCTCGACCTCGCCGTGATACGTATTCGTGCCGCCGAGCCGGATGTCCAGCGCCCCGGCGAACGCGGCCTCGACCTGCCCCGCGTTCGGGCTCGGATGCGCGCTCCCGTCGCGTCGCCAGGCACGCCAAGCCGACCGCGCGTGCCCCCCGGCCAACGGGGCGGTCACCGCCGTCAGCACCGCACCGACGCGCGCGGGCACCAGATTGACCCAGTCGTCGGTGCGCGCGGCGAACCAGCCGAAGTTGCGGTGCCGCGGCGAGCGGTAGCCGATCATCGCGTCGAGCGTGTTCACCGCGCGGTACCCGAGCAAGCCCGGCACGCCCGCGACTGCGCCCCACAGCAGCGGCGCGACGACCGCGTCCGAGGTGTTCTCGGCGATCGATTCGGTGGCCGCGCGGGTCAGCTCGGCGGCGTCGAGACCGGTGGCGTCGCGCGCGCAGAGGTGGCTGAGCCGCTGCCGGGCGGCGGGCAATTCACCCGATTCGAGTAATCGCGCCATTTCGTGGCCCTCCGCGGCGAGCCCGCGGCCGCCGAGGACGACCCACGTCGCCGCCGCGATCAGGACGAATCGGGCGCCCGGCCGGTGCCGCACGGCTCGCTCGGCAAGAAATCCCAGCCCGGCGACCGACCCCGCGCAGACCGCCGCACAGCCCGCCCCGCGCGGCTTGGAATCGGCCCACCACCAGCGTTCCAGCTGGCCAGCGGCGGTGCCGAACAGCGCGACCGGATGTCCCCGGCGCGGGTCGCCGAACCACGCGTCGGCGGCGTATCCGGCGATCAGCCCGGCCGCGGTGACGGATTGTCGGAGTGGCACGTGGCGAACCGTAGCGCTAGGGAGAGAATGCCGGGTATGACCAAGCTGACGCACCGGCTCGCCGGGTCTCTCGAAACCCTGGCGCAGGCCCTCCGCCGGTACGGACGCGACGACGGCAAGGTGCTCGTTCTCGGCGGGGTTCGCTCGGGCAAGTCGAGGCACGCGGAGCGGCTCGTCGCGCACCACCCTCACCTCGTGTACGTCGCTCCCGGACTGCCCCCGTCTGCGGAGGACCCGGAATGGGCCGCCCGCGTCGAGGCGCACCGGGCCCGCCGCCCGCGCCACTGGACGACGATCGAGACCACCGATCTGGCGACCGTGCTGCGCAACGCGACGAGCCCGTTGCTGATCGACTGTCTCGGCACCTGGCTGTCGCGGGTGCTCGACGAGGTCGGCGCGTGGACGGGCAAATCGGGCTGGGAGCGCAGACTGGACGAGCGGCTCGAGGATTTCCTCGCCGCGTGGAGCCAGGCGCGGGTGCCGATCGTCGCGGTCAGCAACGAGGTCGGCAGCGGTGTGGTGCCCGCAACGGTGTCCGGGCGGCTGTTCCGTGATGTGCTGGGCGCACTCAACAACCGGGTGTCCGCCGACAGCGACCGCGTTTCGCTCATCGTCGCCGGGCGGGCGCTCGACCTTCCGTGAGGAGCTAGCCGTGCCGCGTTTCGCCATCCCCGTCCCGGACGCCGCCGCCCGCGCCACCGCCCTGGAGCGGCTGGACGGCCTGGTCAAACCGGTCGGCTCGCTCGGCCGGCTCGAAGAACTCGCGGCCTGGCTGAGCGCGGCGCACGGCGTGGTCCCGCCCCGCCCGCTGGACGACGTCCGCGTGGTCGTCTTCGCCGGCGACCACGGGGTGTCCGCGCAGTCGGCGTACCCGCGCGAGGTGACGGCGGCGATGGTGCGCGTGTTCCTGGCCGGGCGGAGCGGAGTGACCGTGCTCGCGGCGCAGGTCGGAGCGCAGGTACGGGTGGCCGACATCGCGGTGGACTGGGACGCCTCGGATGTCCCCGAGGAAGTCACCGCCTACAAGATCCGCCGCGGTTCGGGGGCCATCGACGTCGAGGACGCGTTGGCCTCCGGCGAGGCTCTCGCGGCCTTCGAGGCGGGTCGTGCCATCGCTGCTTCGGAGTCCGCTGCGGACGTTCTCATTCCCGGCGACATGGGCATCGGCAACACGACCGTCTGTGCTGCTGTGGTGGCTTCGGCTTTGGGCCTGCCCGCCAGCGAGGTCGTCGGCACCGGAACCGGCGTCTCCGGGGAGGCTTTGGAACGCAAGACCTCTGTCGTCGCCGCTGCTCTTTCGCGCCGCGCGGTTACCGACCCGTTCGACCGTCTGACGGCCTTGGGCAGCGCCTGCCTCGCCGCGACGGCCGGGTTCCTGGTGGAAGCGGCGGTCCGGGGAATCCCGGTGCTGCTGGACGGAATCTTCTCCGCGACGGCGGCCTTGGCGGCCCGGGACATCGCGCCCGGTGCGGAGCAGTGGTGGCTGGCCGGGCACCGTTCGACGGAGCCCGCGCAAGCGTTTGCTTTGAAGGCTTTGGGGTTGACGCCGATCCTGGATCTGGGCTTGCGGCTCGGCGAGGGCAGCGGGGCGGTGCAGGCGGTGCCGACTTTGCGGGCGGCGCGTGCGGTGATCGCGGAGATGGGCCTGCTGGCGGACCTCGGGTGACGGGTTTGTTCGGGGAGCGGCGTTTGCCTGGATTGAGCGCGGTTCGGCGCGGCGGTTGGGCCGGGGCTCGGGCTCGGTTGGCGGATCTACCCGGGGTTCGAGCCGACGTCCGGCACGGGGCTCGCGTGGTGGATCGGCCCGGAGTTCGCTTCGCGCGGGAGCGCCCCCATGTGGCGTTGGGTGCATCCCGCGCACCCAATGCCAAATTCGATGCACCCCACGCAGCCAATGTGGCGTTCGATGCACCCCACGCACCCAATGTGGCATTGGGGCGCAGCCGATGATCCCGCTGAGCGGCGGCATCCGCCTGGCCGTCGGCACCCTGACGACCGTCCCTATCCCCGCCCCGCGCACGATCGATCGGCGCGTGGCGGGGCTCGCGATGACGCTCGGCCCGCTGGCCGCGCTCCCGCTCGCGGCGGTGGCAGGACTGATCGTGGCCGGTGGAGTCGCGATCGGACTCCCCGCGCTGGCCGTCGCCGCACTGGCGCTCGGGACAGTCGCCCTGGGCAGCCGCGGACTGCATCTCGACGGACTCGCCGACACCGCCGACGGACTCGGCGCCTCCTACGACCGCACGAAAGCCCTCGACGTCATGCGCCGCGGCGACTCGGGGCCGACCGGGGTCGCGACGCTGCTCTTCGTGCTGCTCGTCCAAACCGGCGCGCTGACCGGCGCGATCGCGCACGGACACGGGATCGCCGCCGCGGTGCTGTCCGTCCTGTGTGGACGGTGTGTGCTCTCGCTGTGCTGCGCGCGAGGAATCCCCTCGGCCCGGCCGGAGGGATTGGGCGCGACGGTCGCCGGGTCGGTCCCGGTCCTCGTGGCCGCGGCGGTGTTCGTGCTCGCGGCGGGGTGTGCCGCGTTGACGCCGGGATTGCCGTGGTGGCGAGGGGTGCTCGCGGTAGCGCTCGGTTACGCGGCCGCGGCAGTGTTGCTGGCCCGGTGCGTCCAGCGGATCGGCGGAGTGACCGGCGATGTCCTCGGGGGTTGCGTCGAGGTCGCGGTGGCCGCGGCGTTGCTGGCGTCCGCCTGACTCAACTCAGCGGCCAAGCGAAGTCCCCGTTGCTCCGGAAAGGAAGTCTCCGCCGAGTCCGGCAGAGAGGTCGGGGGTTCGTCGAGGTACTAGGCGTATTCCAAACCGGACAGTACGCCCTGAGCCATCCGCCCGAGGATCTCCCTGACGCCCTCCACCAAAGCCCGCCGGGGAAACACGCCGTACGGGATCGCGTCGGGCACCGTGAGATCGACGCTCACCGAACCCGGCGACCAGTTCGCGACGACCTCTGCCCGGTCCACTTGCGCGAGCAGCACGCAGTACCGCACGCTCGTCCGGGTTCAGCGGCCGCGTCATACGAAGAACTCCTCAATCCACGAACCCACCGTACGCACGGATTCCGCACGCACCTTCCGCGCGAAGTCGTCGATCGCTGCATCGATTTCCGCGGCCGGGCGCACGGCAACGCGCACGACCTGGACCGCATCGTCGATCGCCTGCCAGCCGCCGGGCGCGCGACAGATCCGCAGCGACCATCGTCCTTCCAGCGAAAGGGAAAGAAACTCGAAGTCAGGCCGGTCCGTCTCCGGGCGGGCCTTCCACTTCCGCAGCGCGACAGCAAGCTCCGCCACGGGAAACGACTTCCAGCTGCAGAGAACAACTCCGCCGTCCACGACCTCCAGGTCGGCTTCCACGTGGACGAAGACCTCGCTCCGATCGCGCAGATCCGAGGTATCGAAACGGGCGCACGCGAACTTCACCATCACTTCTCCCGCCAGATCTCCCCACCATCATCCTCCCGGAAAAGCCCGCGCGGCAACCGATTTGTCTGGTACGTCCGGCAGACCGAGCCGCCCGGGCTGCGGCAGAAGCCAGCCTCGTGTTACCAAGGAACAGTCCGCGACGACTGACCGAGAGGACCTCGTGGCATCTGCGCACCTCAACCGGCGTCGGCTGTTTCAACTGGCCGCCGGTCTTTCGGTTTTCGGCACCGCCGCGTGCAGCGCAACTCCGGACCGCCCAGCCCCCAACACCGCGGTGCCCAAGCCGGACGGAGCGCTCGGCGCGAACTTCAACGCCGACCCGGACACCATGGGCTGGGACGAGCTTCAGCGGTGCGGCGCGAAGTGGGTCCGCGGGTTCACCGCGATGCCCGATCTGGACAAGCACGACGCCACCGAGAACCCGACGATCAAAACTCTCCTGCAAGCGGTCGACCGCAAGTACGGGACCATTCTCTCCCTCAAGTTTCCCTACTTTCCCGATTCTCACAAGCAGATTCCGCGTCCGGGCACTCCGGCGATGCAGGCCGACCTCGCCCGGGTCGACAAGGTGCTGCCCGCGGTCATGGACAAGGTCGACATCCTCGTGATCGGCAACGAGCCGTTCATCGAATGCCCGCAGTCCGACTGGAACAACGGCGCTCTCAACGACTTCTACGAAACCGTCACCGACCACGTGCTCAAATATCGCGCACAGCACCAGGGAAAGACCGTCCTCTACATGGGCGCGCTCAATAATCTCGAAGATCCGAAGTGGACTGGCGCGGGCACCGAACGCTGGATGAAGTACGTCCGCGAGACGCCGGAGATCGAGGGCACCGACCTCCATCCGCACGTCGGTGCGCCGGACCAGGTCCAGGCTTTTCTCGATTACGTCCTGCCCAAGCTGGGCGGCAAGAAGTTCCTCGTCACCGAGTTCTCCCTGGTCCAGCTTTGGAAGAAGCATCTCTCCGACCGGATCTCGCCCGAGTACGCGGCCAAGTACCACGTTCCCCAGGACACCAAGGTCTGGCAGGTCATCCGCAACGCATTGCGCCAGCCGTTCCCGAAACCGCGGTGGGACGACTTCCTCCGCACCAGTCCGTGGTTCGAGAACAACAAGAACTTCCTGACTGACCAGACGACGAAGTTCCGCGCGACCGGCAAGCTCGCCGTCGCGACGTATGGCATCGACCAGGGCATTTCCGCGTTCAAGGGAGCGGACTTCGGGCCGGACACCCCGCCGTGGTTGCTGAACAGCGTGTTCGCGCGGGCGACCGTCCAGAAGAATCCCGACGGCACCGCAGCGCCGAACTACGCCTGGCTGGAGGAATTCACCGCACTCCAGAAGCGTTAGCCAGCGCGGCGAGGAAAGCGTCCGTCGTCGCGCGGTCGCGGACTGCGATGCGCAAGTGATCCGGCCCCAGACCGGGGAAGGTGTCGCCGCGGCGGACTGCGTAACCTGCTTCGCGCAGCCGCAATCGGACGTCCGCGCCGCCGGGGACGCGGATCAGCACGAACGGGCCGCGCGGGGTGCCGAGTACAGGGATTCCCAGTGCGGACAAGCCGGATTCCAGGTAGTCGCGGTCGGCTTCCGCAGTGGCGGCCAGCTTTTCGGCTTCTTCCAGGGCTGCGGGGCGACAGCAGGCGACGGTCGCGACGGCGGCCAAAGTGGACACTGACCAAGGTGGCTGCACGGAGCGAAGACGCGCGATCAGCGACGGTTCGCCGAGGACGTATCCGGCTCGCAAGCCCGCCAGGCCCCACGTTTTGGTGAGGCTTCGCACCACCACGACACCCGGGATGCGTTCTCCGGCAAGGCTTTCGACCTCTCCGGGGACGGCATCGAGGAAAGCTTCGTCCACCACGAGCACCCGGCCGGGGCGCGCCAACGCTCGGATGGAATCGGCTGGGTGCAGGACCGAGGTCGGGTTGGTCGGGTTGCCGATGAAGACCAGATCGGCGGATTCGGGGACCACTGCCGGATCCAGCCGGTAACCGTCCACTTCAGACAGGATGACTCGGTCGACCGCGTGTCCGGCGGCGCGCAGAGCGGCTTCCGGTTCGGTGAATTGCGGGTGGACCACCACCGCGTGCTTCGCCGGAAGCGAAGCCAGCAACGTGAACGCTTCCGCGGCACCGGCGGTCACCAGGACGTCGTCGAAATTCCGGCCATGCCGGGCGGCAACGGCTTCCGCGGCACGAGTGGGATCGGGATAGGCAGCCAGGTCGTCCAATGCGGCAGCGAGTTCCGCGCGCAGCCAGGCAGGCGGAACTGGGAGCCGGACGTTCACGGCGAGATCGACGAGACCGTCGCCGACCTCGCGATCGCCGTGGTGCTGGAGGTCGTAATCAGCCACGGACTGCCGCCAGGGAATGGGCGCGCACCCGGGAGGCGAAACGGTCCGCCAGTTCGGGATGTCCGGCCCAGTGGACGTGCAAGTACGACGCGTGCAACGACTCCGAAGCGAATCCGTCCAGGCCGCGATCCCAGCCCCACGCGGCGGTTTCACCGTGTGCGGGAGCGATTTCGGTGCGGTGGAATTCGTGTCCGGTGACGCGTTGTCCAGCTGCGGCAAGCACATTGTCCGCCACCGAAACCGCCCGGCGGTAACCGAGCTTCCCCCGCGAAGTCATGGTCGCGTCCGCGGCGACGGCACCGACCATCGGCAAGCCGTCCAGAGACCGGCACAGGTACAGCAAACCCGCGCATTCCGCGCTCACCGGCATACCCGCGTCGATCGCCGCACCGACGGCCGTCCGGAGTTCCACATTGGACGAAAGCTCGGCGGCATGCACTTCCGGGAAACCGCCGCCGAAGTACAGACCAGCGCAACCGGGCGGCAATGCCTTGTCCTTCAACGGGTCGATGTCGACCACGTCAATTCCGCGAGCAGCCAGCAGTTCGATGTTCTCGGCGTAGCGGAAGGTGAAAGCCGGACCGCCCGCAGCGGCGAGAGTCGCAGGTGAACCCTCGAAAGACGGGCCCGGATTCCAGGAAGGACCAGTCAGCGCGGGAGCGCTCCGAGCCACCCGAACGACGGCTTCGACATCGACTCCGGCGGCGACCCAGTCCGCCAACTCCGGCAGCAACCGCTGCGACTCAGCGGCGCGTTCGGCGGCTGGAACCAGTCCGAGGTGCCGACTCGGCGCGTGCACGTTTTCGTTGCGCCGCAACGCACCCAGCAACGGGACGCCCGTCGCCTCCAGAGCGGTGACGATCTCGTCCTCGTGTCGTTGCGAGCCCAGTTTGTTCAGGATCACCCCGGCGAGCCGGACGCGCGTGTCGTACTGCGCGAACCCCAGCACGGTCGCCGCGACGCTGCGCGAGGCGGCCGAGGCGTCGACCACCAGCACCACCGGTGCGTTGAGCAGCCGCGCGACATGGGCGGTCGACGCGTAACCTTCGGTGCCCAAAGCGCCGTCGAAAAGGCCCATCACGCCTTCGATGACGGCGATGTCCGCGCCCGCGGAACCGTGTCGCAACAACGGAACCAGCGTGTCTTCGCCCTGCAGGAACGGGTCGAGGTTCCGCGCGGGGCGACCGGTGGCGAGCGAGTGGTAGCTGGGATCGATGAAGTCCGGGCCGACCTTGTGCCCGGACACGGTGTGCCCGGCGGCGCGCAACGCGGCCATGAGCCCGGCCGCGATGGTGGTTTTGCCGTGCCCGGAACCGGGCGCGGCGATGACGACCCGTGCTACCACTCGATCCCCCGCTGGCCCTTCTGCCCGGCGTCCATCGGGTGCTTCACCTTCGTCATCTCGGTGACCAGATCGGCGGCTTCGATCAATTCCGGCGGCGCGTACCGGCCGGTGATCACGACATGCTGATGCCCGGGCCGAGAGGCCAAAGTGGACACAACGTCCTCGACCTCGAGCCAGCCCCATTTGAGCAGGTAGCTGAATTCGTCCAGGACATAGAAATCGTGCGTTTCGGCGGCGAGCCGGCGCTTGATTTCCGCCCAGCCCTCCTGGGCGTTGGCGGCATGGTCCTCTTCGGACCCCTGCTTGCGCGACCAGCTCCAGCCCTCGCCCATTTTGTGCCACTCGACCGGACCGCCCTGCCCGGTGTCGTCGTGCAGCTTCCCGAGCGCCTTGAACGCGGCTTCCTCGCCGACGCGCCATTTCGCCGACTTCACGAACTGAAACACGCCGATCGACCAGCCCTGGTTCCACGCGCGCAACGCCATCCCGAACGCCGCGGTGGATTTCCCTTTCATCTCACCGGTGTGCACGGCGAGCAGCGGACGGTTGCGGCGCTGCCGCGTGGTGAGCCCGTCCTTCGGCACGACGGCCGGTTTTCCCTGCGGCATCAGGCAGCCCTTCCCGTCCGTTCGCGCACTGCCGAAGCCAGCGATTCAGCGGCCACATCGGACAGTGGCACGTGCTCTGCTCCCAAGTGTCCAGCCAATTCCGCGGCCAGGCCGAGGCGCATCCGGCCGGTCTCGCAGTCCATCACGATCGTCGTCACATCGGTGAGCAACCCCGCGGCAGCCTTCGCTCGCGCGACCGCGTCGGAGCCGCTCGTGGCACGGCCGTCGGTGACGAGCACCAGCAACGGCCGACGCCGCGGGTCCCGGATCGCCTCGACCCGCAGTACCCGTGCGGCTTCCAGCAACCCCTCGGCGAGCGGGGTGCGTCCGCCGGTGGGCAAGCCGTCCAACCGGGCCGCAGCGGCTTCGACGCTGATCGTCGGCGGAAGCGCCAGCTCAGCTTCCGCACCACGGAACGTGACCAGACCGACCTTGTCCCGCCGTTGGTAAGCGTCCAGCAGCAGGGAAAGCACCGCGGTCTTCACTTCCCGCATCCGCGCGCGTGCGCCCATCGAGCCCGAAGCGTCCACACAGAACAGCACCAGATTGCCTTCGCGGCCCTCGCGCAGTGCGAACCGCAGGTCCGGCGACCGCACCTCCAGACCCGGACCAGACCGGCCGCGCGCCTGCTGATGCGGTGCGGCAGCACGGATCGTCGCGACCAGGTGCGGACGTCCGTCCCGCACGCTGGGCGGCTGCACGCCGATCGTCCGGCCGGTGTCGGTGATCGCGCGCGACCGACGGCCACGCTCGCCCTCACCGGTGCCCTTCACCCGAAATACCCGTGCGCGAAACGTGTCCCCGGCACCGACCGTCTTCTGCGGCGAGGACCCATTGCCCGAAGGAGCTTCCCCCGAAGACTCGGAAGACGGAGCGCCCTCGGACGGGCCGCCGTCCGGAATCGGCCCACCGTCATCCGGGCCAGGGCCGCCCTCGCCGGGGCCGTCGTCGTCCGGCCCCTCGGGAGGCGGCTGCGCATCCTCCAGCGCCTGTTCCAGCTGTTCCTCGGAAATCCCGGGCGCGTCAAAGGGATTCCGCCGCCGCCGGTGCGGCAACGCGAGCCGCGCCGCGACCCGGATGTCCTCCGTGGTGACCTCGTCACGCCCGGCCCACGCCGCGTGCGCGACCGCGGTCCGCGCCGTGACGATGTCCGCGCGCATGCCGTCGACCTCGAACGACGCGCACACCTCGGCGATCTGCCGCAGCGCCTCGTCCGGCAGCTTCACCGACGGCAAAAGCCGTTGCGCAGCCTCGATCTCCGCCGCCAACGCCGAATCCGCCGCCGCGTAGCCGTCCGCGAAACCGTCCGGATCCGCTTCGTAGGCAAGGCGTCGCCGGACCACCTCGACGCGCTGCTCCGGATCCCGGCTCGACGCGACCTCGACGGTCAGCCCGAACCGGTCGAGCAGCTGCGGCCGCAGCTCGCCTTCCTCCGGGTTCATCGTCCCGATCAGCACGAACCGCGCCGCGTGCGAGACGGAAACTCCCTCGCGCTCGACCGTCGCCCGGCCCATCGCCGCCGCGTCGAGCAGCGTGTCCACCAGGTGGTCGTGCAGCAGGTTGACCTCGTCGACGTACAGCAGCCCGCGGTGCGCGGCGGCCAGCAGGCCGGGCTGGTAGTCGGTGACGCCCTCGGCCAGCGCCTTCTCCAGGTTCAGCGAGCCGACGACCCGGTCCTCGGCCGCGCCGACCGGCAGTTCCACCAGCCGCGCCGGCCGCCGGTGCGCGGGAACGCCCGCCGCGTGCGGGCCGTCCGGGCACCCCGGGTCCGGACTGACCGGGTCGCAGGAGAACCGGCAGTGCTCCACCACGTCGACAGCCGGCAGCAGCCCGGCGAGTGCGCGCACCATGGTCGACTTCGCGGTGCCCTTCTCGCCCCGCACCAGGACCCCGCCGACCGCGGGCGAGATCGAGGACAGGACGAGCGCCAGACGCAGGTCCGGCATCCCGACGACAGCGGTGAACGGATAGGGCTTCAAGAGCACTCCCTCGTGGGTCGGCGTCCGGCCGATCATCGCACAGCGAAGCCTTCGCTTAGGGTGGGAAATCGTGCGCGAAGAATCACGCCTGACGGTGGTCGGGATCGGGGCCGACGGGTGGGCCGGGCTCACCCCCGCGGCCCGCGACGCCGTGCGGCAGGCGGACGTCGTGCTCGGCGCGGAACGGCAACTGGCGACCCTGCCGGAAGACCTCCGGACCCGGCCTTGGCCCAGCCCGCTGCTGCCCGCGCTCGACGAGATCCTGGCCGAGCAGACCGGGCGGGTTTGCGTGCTGGCCAGCGGCGACCCGTTCCTGTCCGGCATCGCCACCACCCTCCGTGACTGCGGCTACGCGCTCGACGTCCACCCAGCGGTCTCCTCGGCGACGCTGGCCCGCGCGCGGCTCAGCTGGTCGTTCGAGGAAACCGAGGTCGTGACGATCGTCGGCCGCGCCGTCCACCGCGTCGCGCGAGCACTGGCACCCCACCGGAAACTGCTGGTCCTGGGCGGCACCGCGGCGGAACTGCGCGAGCTGCTCAAAGCCCGCGGCTACGGCGATTCCGCCCTTACCGCCTTGGAAAACCTCGGCTCGGACGACGAGCGGATCACCGACGGCTGGACCCGCGACCCCGGCCCGCTCACCGTGTTCGCCGTGCTCTGCGACGGCCCCGGCCTCCCGCTCGTCGGTCTCCCCGACGACGCCTTCGACCACGACGGCCAGCTCACCAAACGCGACCTCCGCGCGTCCGCTCTCGCCCGCCTCGCGCCAAACCCCGGCGAACTCCTGTGGGACGTCGGCGCGGGCGCAGGCAGCATCGGTATCGAGTGGTCCCGCGCGCACCCGCTGAACCGCGCCATCGCGATCGAACGCGATCCGGCCCGCGCCGAACGCGTCCAGCGCAACGCCAATGCCCTTGGCGTACCGGAATTACAGGTGGTCACCGGCCCGGCCCCCGACGCGCTGGCCGGTCTCCCCCGCCCGGACGCGGTCTTCATCGGCGGCGGCCTGACCGTCCCCGGCGTCCTCGACCAGTGTGTCGAAACCGACGCCCGCATCGTCGCGCACGGTGTCACCCTCGAAGCCGAGCAGATCCTTGCCGCCGCGTACGCCCGGCACGGCGGGGAACTGCAACGGATCTCCGTGGAGCACGCGAAACCGCTCGGCGGGTTCACCGGATGGACGCCGTCCCGAGCAGTCACGCAGTGGAGCTGGAAATGACCGTTTACTTCATCGGCGCGGGACCGGGCGCGGCCGACCTGATCACCGTGCGCGGTCGCGACCTGCTCGCGCGCTGCCAGGTGTGCCTGTACCCGGGCAGCATGACGCCGACTGACCTGCTCGCCTACTGCGCGCCGGACGCCGAACGCGTCGACACCGCGAACCTCAGCCTCGACCAGATCACCGCGAAGCTGATCGACGCGCATCGAGCTGGCCACGACGTCGCACGGCTGTGTTCGGGAGATCCGTCGTTGTACAGCGCAGTCGCCGAACAGGTCCGGCGGCTGGAACCGGAAGACGTGCCTTACGAGATGGTGCCTGGGGTTCCGGCTTTCGCCGCGTCCGCCGCCGTGCTCGGCCGCGAACTGACCGTCCCGGGCATCGGGCAGAGCCTCGTGATCACGCGCGCGCAGGCGAGGTCCACCGCGATGCCGGACACCGAAACGCTGGAGAACTTCGCCCGCACCGGCACGACTCTCGCGCTGCACCTGGCGATCAACCACATCGAGCGCGTCACCGAAGAACTCGCCGCGCACTACGGCGAGGACTGTCCCGCCGCCGTCGTCGCCTTGGCCAGCCAGCCAGGGGAAACCGTGGTGCGCGGCACCCTCGCCGACATCGCCGGTCAAGCGCGGGCCGCCGGAATGACCCGCGCGGCCACGATTTTCGTCGGCCGGGTCCTCGCCGCGGGCGGATTCCCGGACAGTTTCCTGTATTCGAGCACCCGCGATCGGGCGAGCCAACCGGAGTCGTTGTGACCGAACTGCGCTGGGGCCTGCTGGCCACCGGGACCATCGCCGCCGAATTCGCCGCGGGCGTCGAGCAAAGCCGCCACGGCGTGCTGGCCGCGGTGGCCTCGCGCACCGCCGAGCGAGCACGAGATTTCGCGACCAGGTACGAAATCCCGAAGGCGTACGGCAGCTACGAGGAACTCCTCGCCGACCCTGATGTCGACGCCGTCTACGTCGCGACTCCCCACGCGCAGCACGAGGAGTGGGCGATCCGCGCCATCGAAGCGGGCAAGCACGTGCTGTGCGAGAAGCCGCTCACGCTCACCGCGGCTGACGCGGAGAAGGTCATCGAAGCCGCACGGAACAACGACGTTTTCCTCATGGAAGCGTTCATGTACCGGCTGCATCCGCAGACCCGACGCCTGATCGAGCTGATCGAATCCGGTGCGATCGGCGAAGTCCGCGCGGTGGACGTCACGTTCAGCTTCGATTCCGACGAGAACGACGCGGCCCGCCTCGGCGACCCCGCGCTCGGCGGCGGCGGAATCCTCGACGTCGGCTGCTACTGCACCTCGCTGGCCAGGCTGGTTTCGCAGGCCGCGACCGGAATTCCGGCCGTGGAGCCGACGCGCGTCACCGGCATGGCGCGGCTCACCGAAAGCGGCGTCGACGAGTTCGCGATGGGTCTGCTGCGACTGCCCGGCGACATCATCGCCCAGCTGTCCTGCGGCTACCTGCTCACGCAGGACGACCACATCCGGATCTACGGCACCACCGGCCAGCTGTACGTGCCGAAGCCCGCGTGGATCCACGAACTGCGCACGCCGGGCGTGTCGACGATCGTGCTGACCCCGTCGGACGGCGAGCCGGAAGTCATCGAAATCGAGGCCACGCAAGGGGTTTATGCCCGGGAAGCGGATTACGTCGCCGCCCACGTCGCGGACCGGCAAGGCCCGGAACTGACCTGGGCGGAAACGCTCGCCAACATGCGCACCCTCGACCGCTGGCGCACGGCCGTCGGATACGGGCGATGACCGTCCTGATCCTGGGCGGCACCGCGGAAGCCCGCGACCTCGCCGCCCAACTGGACGAACGCGCCGTCCCAGTGGTCTCATCGCTGGCCGGACGCGTCACGCGACCGCGCCTGCCGGTCGGCGAAGTGCGGATCGGCGGCTTCGGCGGCGTCGAAGGCCTCACTGCCTGGCTGCGTGAAAACGGTGTGCGGGCGGTGGTCGACGCCACCCATCCCTTCGCGGAACGCATCGGCGCCAACGCTTTCCACGCCACCCAAGCTGCGGGAGTTCCCCTCCTGCGGCTCGCCCGCCCGGGCTGGCAGCCGACCGACGGCGACCGCTGGCATTGGGCCGCCGACCTCGAAGAGGCCGCCGCACTCCTGCCCGGCCTCGGCACCCGCGTGTTCCTCACCAGCGGCCGTCAGGGCTTGGCCGCGTTCGCCGACCTCGACCCGCTGTGGTTCCTGATCCGCTGCGTCGACCCGCCCGGCCAGCCGCTGCCGCGCCGGCACGAAGTGGTGCTCGACCGCGGCCCGTACCGCCTCGACGGCGAGCGCGCGCTGATGACCGAGCACGACATCGACGTGCTGGTCACCAAGGACAGCGGCGGCGCGATGACCGCCGCGAAGCTGACCGCCGCGCGGGAACTGGGCCTGCCGGTGGTCGTCGTGCGCCGTCCGCCCCGACCGTCCACTACGGAAACCGCGGACGTAGCCGCCGCTGTCGAATGGGTGCTCAACCAATGAACGAGTTGTTTTACGACGTCCTGCATCGCCGCCGCGACGTCCGCGCCGAGTTCACCGGCGAGCCGGTCGACGACGCCGTCCTCACCCGGGTGCTCGAAGCCGCGCACGCCGCGCCGAGCGTCGGGATGAGCCAGCCGTGGGACTTCGTGCTGGTCCGCGACCCCGCCACCCGCGAGGAATTCGCCCGCCACGTGCACGAGGAACGCGACGTGTTCGCCGCGTCCCTGGACGGCGAGCGCGCGGACACCTTCGCCAAGATCAAGGTCGAGGGCATCCGCGAATCGAGCCTCGGCATCGTCGTCACCTACGACGAGCAGCGCGGCGCCCCGGCCGTGCTCGGCAGGCACGCGATCGCCGACGCCGGGCTGTACTCGGTGTGCCTGGCGATCCAGAACCTGTGGCTCGCCGCGACCGCGGAAGGCCTCGGCGTCGGGTGGGTGAGTTTCTACCGCGAACCCGCGCTCGCGGAACTGCTCGGCATTCCCCCCGGAATCCGGCCGGTGGCCTGGCTTTGTGTAGGACCGGTAACGAATATGGCCGAGGTTCCCGACCTCGAACGGCACGGGTGGCGCAGCCGCGCGCCGCTGGCCAGCGCGTTACACCACGAGCGGTTCACGCCGCGCGACGAGGGGCCCGCGCAAGAGCGTCAACCATGACCCAATAGATTTCCTCTAATGCGTCCGATTGCCGTAGTGCTGGGGTTGCTTTCGGCGCTGTGCGCCCTGGCCTATCCCTTCCTGCCGGTAGTGCAGGACACCGCGGAAGTCGTCTGGCCCACCGCCTCCGACACGCGTTCCGTCAACGCGCCCTTGACCGGGTACTGGGCACAGAACCTGAAGGCCGAACTGCCCTGCGACACGATCCGGTCGCTCGACGCGCGCACGAACGGCCCCGCGCTGCTGTTCTCGACCGTCCCGGACGGGCGCACCGGCAAGCACGCGGCCAACGGCGTCGGCCTGCAGCTGCGCGTCGACAACGGCGTGCTGCTCGCGTCCAGCCAGGGCCAGCAGATCTCGCAGCAGCCGCTCCCGCAGACCGGCTGCGCGGTCACGCTCGACTCGGACGCGACCCAGATGACGCTCTCGGTCGGCAAGACCCCGATCTTCCACACCACCGGCGACGTCCGGCCGCGGGTGCTCGGCATCTACTCGTCCATCACCTCCGCGCGCGACCCGATCGCCGGGCTGCACGTGTCGGTCGTCCCGGACACCCGCTACCAGACCTCGCCGACCGCGCTGAAGATCGTCGTCGGCATCCTCGCCGCGCTGTCGTTCCTCGGCTGCCTGATCGCGGTCTGGCGGATGGACTCCGGGTTCGCCCGCCGCGCGCCGCGCTGGGCCCCGGTCGGCTGGTGGCGGCTCACCGGCCGCGACGCGACCGTGTTCGGCGTGCTCGGCGCGTGGGTCTTCATCGGGCCGGTGACCTCGGACGACGGCTACATCCTCACCATGGCCCGGGTCACCGAGGCCACCGGGTACCTGACGAACTACCACCGCTGGTTCGGCGTCGCGGAGGCCCCGTTCGGCTGGTTCTACCACCTGTACGAGCTGATGACGCACGTCAGCACGGTGCCGCCGTGGATCCGGCTGCCCTCGTACCTGCTCGGCGTGATCAGCTGGCTGCTGATCAGCCGCGAGGTGATGCCGCGGCTCGGCACGCAGGTCCGGCGCAGCCGCGCGGCGGGCTGGGCCGCCGCGGCGGTGTTCCTGGTCTGGTGGATGCCCTACAACAACGGCGTCCGGCCGGAACCAGTCGCCGCGCTCGGGTCGCTGCTGGCGATCTGCGCGGTCGAACGCGCGCTGGTCACCCGCCGGCTGCTGCCGCTGTGCCTCGGCCTGACCGCGGCCGCGTTCACCCTCGCCGCGACGCCGACCGGGCTGATCGCGGTGGCCCCGTTCCTGGTCGCCGGGAAACCGCTGTTCAAGCTGGTCCGGCAGCGGTCGACGAGCGGCTGGCTGCCGATGCTCGCGCCGATCCTCGCGTCCGGCTTCCTGGTGCTCGTGGTGATGTTCGCCGACCAGACGTTCGCGACGGTCGAGGAGGCCACCCGGATCCGCACCGCGGTCGGCCCGAACCTGTCGTGGTTCCAGGAACTCGCGCGGTACCAGCTGCTGTTCGAGAACCTGCCGGACGGCTCCGCGCCGCGCCGGTTCCCGGTGCTGCTCGTGCTGCTGTGCACGGTCACCTGCCTGGTGGTGCTGCTGCGCCGCGGCCGGATCCCCGGTGCGGCGCTGGGGCCGAGTCGGCGGCTGATCGGCACCACGGCGTTGTTCTTCCTGCTGCTCGCGCTGACCCCGACGAAATGGACGCACCACTTCGGCGCGTTCGCCGCGGTCGGCGCGTCGATGGCGGCGCTCACCGCATTGGCGACCAGTTCCACCGTGCTGCGCTCCAACCGCAACCGCGCGGCGTTCCTGGCGGTGCTGCTGGTAGTCGGCGCGCTCGCCGCGACCGGGCC
Organism: Amycolatopsis circi; assembly: GCF_003385235.1. Lineage (GTDB taxonomy): Bacteria > Actinomycetota > Actinomycetes > Mycobacteriales > Pseudonocardiaceae > Amycolatopsis > Amycolatopsis circi. The sequence continues at coordinate 36,249 of NZ_PQIA01000069.1, forward strand.
GAACGCGTACTGGTTCGTCTCGAAGATCGGCGTGCCGTGGACGAACGGGGCGCCCTCGATCGGCGGCGTCTCGCTGTCGACCATCCTGCTCGGGGCCGCCGCGGTCGCCGGGATCTACGCGTTCGTGGAGAACATCCGGGCGCACCGGCCGGGACCGGCGCCGCAGGAAGGCCGGAGCCGGTCGCTGCGGCTCGGTTCGCTGTCGCTGGTCGTGGTCTGCGGCCTGGTCGCGGCGGGCGAGATCTACACGATGGGCGCGGCGATCTACTTCCAGCGCGACAGCTACAGCCTCGGCGCGGCCAACATCGGGCACCTGTTCGGCAAGAGCTGCAACCTGTCCGACCACGTGATGGTCGAGCGCGACGCGGCGAAGAGCATCCTGCGCCCGCAGCCCGACCAGCGGACCGTGCCGGAGAAGCCGGTGACGCAGAACCCGCCGAACCCGCTGCCGAGCCCGGACCAGGACAACGGCCGCGTCCAGACCGGCTTCCACACCAGCCCGGTCGACGACAAGGACCCGCTGGCCGAGCCGCCGCACGGGTTCAAGCAGGACCAGGTGCCGATGTGGAGCAGCTACCTCGACACCCAGACCCGCGCCGGACGGCTGCGCAGCGACTGGTACGCGCTCACCGACCGGACCGAGAACGGCCAGATCGTGGTCGCCACCGCGAGCCAGCCCCGGCGGCCCACGTCGGTGAGCCTGGAGTACGGCGTCAACACTCCGGAAGGCGTGCGCGTGCTGCGCGGCCAGTTCGCGCTCCCGCCCGGCGCGGGCACCGGCGGCTGGAACGACACCCGGATCAACCTGCGCGACCTGCCGCCGCAAACCACGTCGGTGCGGATCGTCATGGTGGACAACGACCTCACCGAGGACGGCTGGATCGCCGCGTCCGCGCCGCGCGTGCCGACCTTCACCACGCTCACCGACAAGCTCGCGGGCAAATCGGTGTACATCGACTGGCCCGCGTCGTTCGTGTACCCGTGCGCGAACCCGGTCACCTCGCACGACGGCATCTCCGCGATGCCGGACTACCGGATCACCGCCGGCCAGCTCGCCGACGAGGCGAAATGGGCGTCCAGCACCAACGGCGGCCCGAACGGCTGGCTGGAGGAGATCGCGGACGAGCCGGAGGTGCCGAGCTATCTGAACGGGCAGCCGTACCAGTCGTGGGGACAGCTGCTGCAGATCGAGCCGTATACGACCGGGGTGGCGCCGACGGTGCGGCACGGGGAGAAGACGGTGTGGGGCTGGTGGTCGCCTGGGCCCGGGCCTTCGCAGCCCAACGGCAAGGACCCGACGCGCTAAGGCCTCGTGAGTGGCAATCGCGGTTCTAACCGGGATTGCCACTCACGACGGCCCCCGTTGTGCGGATTCGCTACGACCAGCGCGTTTATCGACGTGTTCCGCCGTTCCCTTGGTCATACGCCGGGCTTTTATCTCCACAGTGGACAGTCCGGTGACGCACCACGAGACTCGCCGCGAGCCGGTTGACACCGAACGAGACGAGGATCAGGCCCGTCGCGTCGAGCAGGTGCGCGCCGAGGACACCGGCCAGCGCGAACGACCCGATGCGGATCGCGAGAAAGACCGCCCACAGCCCGATTCCCGCGCCGGTGAGCCGGTACTGCAGCCCGTCGGCCTGCCGGAACCGCGTCACGTAGCCCATCGCGGTGCCGGTGCCCGCGACCAGGACGAGTTCGCCGACCAGCAGCCAGTCCGCCGGCTGGAGCCCGCCGCCCAGCTCGAATCCGAGGCAGACCAGTCCGATCACGATCAGGAGGATCGGCATCAGCAGCATCCGCCGGGGTTCGGCGGAGCGCCACTGGAACTGCCGCACGATCAGGATCCCGACCGCGACCGCGATCAGCACGTCGTCGACCATCGCCAACTCCATCACTAGTGATACTTCCTCGAATGTATCACCAGTGATTGAATAGGGCCATGCGCGCCGCCGACCTGCACCGACTCGCCCGCACCCTGCGCGAGATCGCCCTGACCAGCACCGGAAACACCGGCGCGGATCAGGTCAACGCGGGAGAACTGGCGGTGGTCGAAGACGTCTCGCGCCACCCGGGCGCGACGATCAGCGACGTAACCCGCCGGACCGGGCTGGCGCAGAGCCTCGTCTCCCGGATCACGCACCAGATGGCGGATGCGGGCGTCATGCGCGTGCGGCCCGACGAGAAAGACCGGCGCAAATCGCGGCTGGAGATCGAACCGTCCGCACGCGCGATGTTCGGCACCCGCGCCGACGGTTCGATCTCCTCAGCCCTCGCCGCGCACGCACCGAACCTCAATGCCGCGCAACGGAAAGAACTCACCCACCACCTAGCCGAGGCGGAACGGCTGCTGCGAGAAGGTCAGGAGTAACTCCGCGGCGTCCACACGATCGACCGCCCGTCCGGCCCTTCCTCCACCACCGTGCGCGACGAGCCCACGATCAGCAGGCACCGCATGTCCACTGTAGACGGATCAAGCTCGCCCAGCGTAGTAACTCGAACGTCTTCCTCCGGCCCGCCGACGTCGCGCGCGACCACCACCGGCGTCCCCGGATCCCGGTGCCGCAGCAGGACTTCCCGCGCGTTCTCCAGCTGCGTCACGCGAGTCCGCGAAGCCGGGTTGTACAGCGCCAGCACCAAATCCGCCGCCCCAGCCGCGTCCAGCCGACGTTCGATGATCTCCCACGGCTTCAACCGGTCCGAAAGGGACAGCACGCAATAGTCGTGCCCCAACGGCGCACCGACCCGCGACGCGGCCGCCTGCGCAGCCGTCACCCCGGGGACGATCCGCACTCGCGCGCCAGCACCGTTCCCGGCCGAAACCTGTTCCAGCACCGCCGAAGCCATCGCGAACACGCCCGGATCCCCGGACGACACCACGGCCACCCGCGCACCGGTCGCGGCCAGCTGCAACGCCTCGACCGCCCGGTCCGCCTCGACCCGGTTCCCCGACGCGTGCCGCTGCTGCCCCGCCCGCTGCGGAACCCGCGCGACGTATGGCCCATAGCCGACAATGTGGTCCGCCGCGGCCAGTTCCGCCGACGCTTCCGGCGTCAGCCACTCCGGCCCCGCCGGACCGAGCCCGACGACAACCACCTCGCCGCCTTCCGCGGGCGCCGACGCGGCCGACACGGCAGGCTCACCGTCCACACGCGACTTGTAAGCCGGACTTGGCAGCAACGCCAAGGAGAAATACGGCACCGACTCCGGATCGACGTCCGCGAACGGCTCCACCCGCTGCTGTCCCCAAGTAGCCCGCTCGACGTACCAAGCGTCGTCGAGCTTGCCCGCCTCCGCGAGCGCTTCCCGGACAGAACCGAAGGTACGGCCCAATTTCAGCACCGCCGCCGCTTCGGTGTCCGCCAGCCGCCGCGCCAATTCGGGCGCTGGCAACGTTCCCGGCAACACGGTGAGCACTTCGTCGCGCTGCACCAACGGACGGCCGAGCACCGACGACGCCGCGCTCACCGACGTCACGCCCGGCACCACCTCGGCCTCGAACCGTCCGGCGAGCCGCTCGTGCATGTACATGTAGGAGCCGTAGAAGAACGGATCGCCCTCGCACAACAGCACGACGTCGCGTCCGGCGTCGAGGTGCTCAGCGAGTTTTTTCGCGCTCAGCTCGTAGAAATCGGCGATCGCGCCCTCGTAACCGCCGGGATGGTCGGTCGTCTCGGTGGTCACCGGGTAGACCAGCCGTTCTTCCAGCTGGCCCTCGCGCAGATACGGCTCAGCCACCGACCGCGCGATGCTCCGCCCGTGCCGCGCGCTGTGGTAGGCGATGACGTCCGCCTCGCCGATCAGCCGCGCCGCCTTGACCGTCATCAATTCCGGATCGCCGGGACCAAGCCCGACGCCGTACAACCGCCCCGTCATTCGACCGTGCTCGCAATCGCATTCACAGCGCCGACGGCCATCGCACTGCCGCCACGACGGCCGTGCACGACGAGATACGGCGCGGGCGCTTGCTTCGCCAGTTCCACTTTGGACTCAGCCGCGCCGACGAACCCGACCGGCACACCAATGATCGCGGCCGGCGCTCCGACGCCCTCGTCCAGCAGCTCCAGCAACCGGAACAACGCAGTCGGCGCATTGCCGATAGCCACCACGGAACCGGGCAGCCGGTCGCGCCACAGTTCCAGCGCGGCCGCCGACCGCGTGGTGCCCAGCCGTTCGGCCAGGCCGGGCACGCTCGGGTCGTCCAGAGTGCACACGACGTCGTTCGCGGCGGGCAGCCGTTTGCGCGTGATGCCGCTGGCGATCATCTTCGCGTCGCACAGGATCGGCGCGCCCGCCTCCAGCGCGGCGCGGCCCGCCTCGACCACGTCGAGCGAGTAGCGGAGGTCGTCGACCAGGTCGACCATGCCGCAGGAGTGGATCATCCGGACCGCGACGCCCGCGACGTCGTCGGGCAGGATCGCCAGGTCCGCCTCTTCGCGGATCGTGGCGAACGAGTGCCGGTAGATCTCGGCCCCGTCCCGCAGGTAGTCGATCACGAAGGTCCCTTTCTCGCCAACGCATCCGCCAATTCGGACGCCGGGGTCCAGCGTCCGTCGACACGGTAGCCGCCGGGTTCGGCGACGACGTCGCGGTGGGCCCCGGACGGCCGTCCGCACCGCCGTGCGCAGCCCGAGACGTGCACCAGTTCCCCGTCCGCGACCAGTGTCGCCGCGTCCGCGCGGACGTCGGCGAGAGACTTCGCACACCCCGGCGCGCCGATGCAGGCGCTAAGCTCCGCCGTCGCCGGATCCGTCGAAAGCCCCGCCGCGTGCAGTCGTTCGACGTCCGCGCCGCCGGGCAGCAGCACCGAACGCCACGGCGTGACCACTGCGTCGCCGAAGTCGGCGAGCGTACGCAACTGAGCGGCAGTCAACTGGCCAAACCGCGGTGCAACCCCCACCGCCTCGCCACCGTCGTCGCGCCGGATGCGCCCGACCGTCGGGTCAATCCGCGTCGGCAGCAACTGCGGAGCTTCCCGCGGACCGTCCGGCAGCAGCTTCGAAGGATCGGCCAGTTCCCCGATCCGCCACGCCGAACCCCGCGTGCGCGCAAACGTTTCCGCCACCGTGAGCAGCGCAGACACCGCGTCGTCGCGCGACACCAGCCAGCCGGAATCAGCTCCGGCCAACAGCACCACACCGGTCGTCGGACCGATCGCGCGCCAGCAAACGTCCGTGCCCGCGACGTCGCCGCGCCCGTCGTCGAAGCCGAACAGGAACCGTCCCGGCAGCTCCGCGAGTTCCGGCCGCGCGCACAGCGCCCGATCCAGCGCCGCGGAAAGCCCCCGGACGTCCGCGAGCCCACCGCGCACGCCGCTCAACGGCGAGGCCAGCACGTTCCGCACGCGCTCGTGACTGGGCGACGGCAGCAACCCGGCTTCGATCAGCCGTCCCGCCAACCCGGGCCGGCGGACTCCGCGCAACTGGACGTTCGCCCGCGAGGTCAGGTGCACGTCGCCGTCACCGAGGTCCTCTGCGCAGGAAGCCAACGCGCGCAACCGATCCGCGGTCACCCCGCCGCCGGGAAGCCGGACCCTGGCGAGCGGTCCGTCCGCCGCGTCGTGCGTCGCGAAGACTCCCGGACAGGCGTCGGCGCGCACGCGGGCAGGACTGGACATGGCGCTCACTGTAACCCGCGGCTGATTCAACAGGCTTGCGATCATCTGTAGTACATCTGCTACATTCGATCGCATAGGCAGGATGGGGGTCATCCGATGAGAGATCAAGCGGACACCGTGCTCCGCGTCGAAGGCTTACGCATGCGCTACGGCGCGAACGACGTGCTGCACGGCACGTCGTTCACCGCGCACCGCGGCGAGGTGCTGTGCCTGCTCGGCCCGAACGGGGCGGGCAAGACCACGACGATCGAAATCCTCGAGGGGTTCCGCATGCGATCCGCGGGCGAGGTGTCCGTGCTGGGCACCGACCCTGCACGCGGCGGCGAGGACTGGAGGGCGCGGCTGGGGGTCGTCCTGCAGTCCTGGCGCGACCACGGCAAATGGCGTGTGCGCGAGCTGCTCGACCTGCTCGGGTCGTTCTACGCGCCGTACTCCACCGACCGGATCCGCCGCCCGTGGGACACTGACGAGCTGATCGAGGCGGTCGGGCTTACCGAGCACGCGGGCAAGAAGATCCGGATGCTGTCCGGAGGGCAGCGGCGCAGGCTGGACGTGGCGATCGGCATCGTCGGCCGTCCCGAACTGCTGTTCCTCGACGAGCCGACCGCGGGGTTCGATCCGCAGGCCCGGCGCGATTTCCACGAACTCGTGCACCGGCTCGCCGACGACGACACCACCATCCTGCTCACCACGCACGACCTCGACGAGGCCGAGAAGCTCGCCGACCGGATCTTGATCCTGAGCGGCGGCCACATCGTCGCCGACGGGTCGCCGGATCAGCTGAGCAGGCAGATCGCCGGCGAGGCCGAGGTGCGCTGGACGGTCGGCGGACAGCGGTTCGTGCACTCGACCACGGAGGCGACGAAGTACGTGTACGAGTTGTTCAAACAGCACGGCGAGACGGTCGCCGACCTGGAGGTCCGGCGCGCGTCGCTGGAGGACACGTACCTGACGCTCGTGCAGCGCGCGGAGTCCGGACTGACCTCGGCAGGTGCGCGATGACGGCGTCGGCGCAGCGGACCGCGGCGCAGGCAGGACTCCGCCGCGGGTTCATCGAATTCCGCCAGCAGTGGACGAACCGGGACGACCTGATCGGCCAGCTCGTGTTCCTGGCGATGATCTTCGGCACGCTCTTGTTCATGCGCGGCGCACAGCTGCCGGGCACCTCGTTCTCGCTGGGCGCGGCGACGGTGCCGAGCGTGATCGGCGCGGGCATCGTGTTCAACGGCCTGTCCGGCGTCGCCGGATCGCTCGTCATCGACCGCGAGGACGGCACGCTGCTGCGCGCGAAGGCGACGCCGAACGGGATGTTCGGCTACCTGATCGGCAAGGTCACGACGTTCTCGATGGTGCAGGTCGCGAGCATCGTCGTGATGCTGGTGCCGTCGCTGTTCCTGTTCGACGGGCTGGCCCCGGACGGGTTCTTCTCGATCCTGAACCTGGTGTGGGTGCTCGCCGCCGGCCTGGTCGCGACCCTGCCGATCGGCGCGGCGATCGGCTCGCTGATCCAAGACTCGCGGATGCTGGCCCTGGTCATGCTGCCGATGCTCGGGCTCGGCGCGATCTCCGGGATCTTCTACCCGATCACCGCGCTGCCGGTCTGGCTGCAGGACGTCGGGCAGGTGTTCCCGATGTACTGGCTGGGCCTCGGCATGCGCTCGGCTCTGCTGCCGGACCAGGCGGTCGTCGTCGAAATCGGGCAGTCGTGGCGGCCGTGGGCGACCCTGGGGGTGCTGCTCGCGTGGGCCGTGATCGGATTGGTGCTGGCCCCGATCCTGCTGAAGCGGATGGCCCGGCGCGAATCGGGGTCGTCGGTGGCGGCGCGACGGGAAAGGGCACTTCAGCGTGTGTGAGGCGCGGTGAGCGAGAACGTCTACAACCGCATCGCGGTGCTGCGCGCCGAACGCGGCATCTCGCGGCGGCAGCTCGCGGACGCGCTCGGCGTGCACTACCAGACCATCGGGTACCTGGAGCGCGGCGAGTACAGCCCGAGCCTTTACCTGGCGTTGCGGATCGCGGAGTTCTTCGAGGTCGCGGTGGAGGTGCTGTTCTCCACCGCGCCTTTCCCGCGGATCGGGGACGAGGGCCGGACGCAGGTCTCGTGAGTGGCAATCCCGGTTAGAACCGGCATTGCCACTCACGAGTCCCTGCTCACCTTGACGGCACCGGTGCGCCCGGCGAGAGTAAGAGCGCACACGCGTCGGCACGCGGAGGAACCCGGTGGAAATCCGGGGCGGTCCCGCCACTGTGACCGGCGGCCCCGCGGCCGCCGGCAGCCAGGAACTCCCGCCGGCGCGCCCGACGACCCGGGGCGCGGACACCCCGAGTGAGGAACGCCGTGATCCTGCTGCTGTCCACTTCGGACACCGACCTGCTCAGCGCCCGGGCTAGCGGCGCGGACTACCGGCTCGGCAACCCGTCCCGGCTCCCGCTCGGCGACCTGCCCGGGCTGCTCGACGGCGCGTCGATCGTCGTCGTCCGGATCCTCGGCACGCCGCGGACCTGGCAGGAAGGCCTGGACACGCTGCGGGCGTCCGGTGCGCACGTGATCGTGCTGGGCGGCGAGCAGACGCCGGACGCGGAGCTGATGAAGCTCTCCACGACTCCGGCCGGGATCGCCGCGCAAGCGCATCTGTACCTCGCGCAAGGCGGTCCGGAGAACCTCACGCAACTGCACCGGTTCCTGTCCGACACCCTGCTGCTCACCGGCGAAGGCTTCGAGCCGCCCGCCGAATTGCCGACGTGGGGCGTGCTTTCGCGGCCGGCTCCGGCGGGTGACGGCCCGGTCATCGGGATCCTCTACTACCGCGCGCACCACCTGTCCGGAAACACCGGTTTCGTGCACGCCTTGGCCGACGCGGTCGAGTCCGCGGGCGGCCGCGCGTTGCCAATCCACACCGCGTCCCTGCGCACGCGCGCGCCGGAGATGATGGCTGAGCTGGGCAAGGTCGACGCGCTGCTGGTCACCGTGCTGGCGGCGGGCGGCACCCGTCCGTCGGAAGCCGGAGCAGGCGGTGACGACGAATCGTGGGACGTCGCGGAAATGGCCGCGCTGGACGTGCCGGTGCTGCAGGCGTTGTGTCTGACCAGCGACCGCGAAACCTGGTCCGCCAGCGACGACGGCCTCTCGCCGCTCGACGCGGGCAACCAGATGGCGGTACCGGAATTCGACGGCCGGATCATCACCGTTCCGTTCTCCTTCAAGGAATTCGACGACGACGGTCTCCCCCGCTACATCGCCGACCCCGAGCGAGCCTCCCGCGTCGCCCGCATCGCTCTCGCGCACGCGCGACTCCGCCACACGCCGCCCGCTTCTCGCCGGATCGCGTTGATGTTGTCCGCGTACCCCACGAAGCACTCGCGCGTCGGCAACGCAGTCGGCCTGGACACTCCAGCTTCGGCGATCAAACTCCTGCGCCTCATGCGCGACCGCGGCTACGACCTCGGCGAGGAGGCTTTCCCCGGCGTCAACCCGACCGGCACCGACCAGCCGGACGGCGACGCCTTGATCCACGCCCTGATCGCCGCGGGCGGCCAGGACCCCGAGTGGCTCACCGAAGAACAACTGTCCGGCAATCCGATCCGCGTCCCCGCCGCCCGCTATCGCTCGTGGTTCGCCTCCTTGCCGGTCGAATTGCAAGAAGCGATGGAAGAACACTGGGGCCCCGCACCGGGTTCGCTGTATGTCGACACGTCGGCAAACCCCGAGGGCGACATCGTCCTGGCGTCGCTGCAGTCCGGCAACGTCGTGCTGGTGATCCAGCCGCCGCGCGGTTTCGGCGAGAATCCGGTCGCGATCTACCACAACCCGGACCTGCCGCCGAGCCACCACTACCTCGCCGCCTACCGCTGGCTGGAAGAGGAATTCGGCGCGCACGCCGTCGTCCACCTCGGCAAACACGGCTCGCTGGAATGGCTGCCCGGCAAGACCGCGGGCCTCTCCGCCTCCTGCGCCCCCGACGCCGTGCTGGGCAACTTGCCGTTGGTGTACCCGTTCCTGATCAACGACCCCGGCGAAGGCGCGCAAGCGAAACGCCGCGCGCACGCGACCATCGTGGACCACCTGGTCCCGCCCATGGCCCGCGCGGAATCGTACGGCGACCTGGCCCGCCTGGAGCAATTGCTGGACGAGCACGCCAACATCGCCGCGATGGACCCGGCGAAACTCCCGGCGATCCGCGCCCAGATCTGGACCCTCATCCAGGCCGCGAAACTCGACCACGACCTGGGCATCGACGAACGCCCGCACGACGCGGAGTTCGACGACTTCCTGCTGCACATCGACGGCTGGCTGTGCGAGGTCAAGGACGCCCAGATCCGCGACGGCCTGCACATCCTGGGCGAGGCCCCGGTCGGCGAGGCCCGCGTCAACCTGGTCCTCGCGATGCTCCGAGCCCAGCAAATGTGGGGCGGCAAGCAAGGAGCCGTCCCCGGTCTGCGCTCCGCCCTCGGCCTGAAGGAAAACTCGGACGCGCCACTGTCCGAAGTGGACGCCATCGAGGCAACCGCCCACACGCTGGTTTCTCTGATGGAGCACCACTCGTGGTCCCCCGCTTCGGTTCCCTCAGTCGTCACCGAGGTCCTGGGTGCTTTCGACGCCGAAGTCGCCTGCGTCCTGACCTTCGCCGCCACCGAAATCGTCCCCCGCCTGGCAGGCACTTCGTCCGAAGTGGACGCAGTCCTGCATGCCCTGGACGGCGGCTACATCCCCGCAGGCCCCAGCGGTTCCCCCTTGCGCGGCTTGGTGAACGTCCTGCCGACCGGCCGAAACTTCTACACCGTGGACCCGAAGGCCATCCCCAGCCGCCTGGCGTGGGAAACCGGCCAAGCCCTGGCCGACTCCCTGCTCCGCCGCTACCGCGAAGACACCGGCGACTGGCCCCGGTCCGTCGGCCTGTCGGTCTGGGGCACCTCCGCCATGCGCACCTCCGGCGACGACGCCGCGGAAGTCCTGGCATTGCTCGGAATCCAGCCAGTCTGGGACGAAGCCTCCCGCCGCGTGACCGGCATCGAACCCATCCCGCTGGCCGAACTGGGCCGCCCGAGGATCGACGTGACAGTCCGCATCAGCGGCTTCTTCCGCGACGCTTTCCCGCACGTCATCACCCTGATAGACGACGCCGTCCGCCTAGCCGCCTCCCTGGACGAACCGGAATCCTCCAACTACGTCCGCGCCCACGTCGCCGCGGACCTGGCCGACCACGGAGACGACCGCCGAGCCACCACCCGGATCTTCGGCTCGAAACCAGGCGCCTACGGAGCCGGCCTGCTCCCGTTGATGGACTCCGGAAACTGGCGCGACGACAAGGACCTGGCCGAGGTCTACGCAGTCTGGGGCGGCTTCGCCTACGGCAGGGACCTGGACGGCCGCCCGGCTCGGGAAGACATGGAATCGTCGTACAAACGCATTGTGGTCGCCGCGAAGAATACGGATACCCGCGAACACGACATCGCCGACTCGGACGACTATTTCCAGTACCACGGCGGAATGATCGCGACCGTCCGCGCCCTGACCGGCTCCGCGCCCGCTTCCTACGTCGGCGACTCCACCACTCCCGACGCAGTCCGCACCCGCACGCTGGGCGAAGAAACGGCCCGCGTCTTCCGCGCCCGAGTGGTCAACCCGCGGTGGCTGTCCGCCATGCGCCGCCACGGTTACAAGGGTGCCTTCGAACTCGCCGCAACCGTGGACTACCTCTTCGGCTTCGACGCCACCGCTGGCGTGGTCGGCGACTGGATGTACGAGAAGTTATCGCAGTCTTATGTTCTGGACGAGGAAAACCAGCAGTTCATGCGGGACGCGAACCCGTGGGCTTTGCGAGGAATCATCGAGCGGTTGACGGAAGCCGCTGATCGAGGACTGTGGGAAGAGCCGGATCCGGAGTTGCTGGCTCAGCTGCGCGAGGTGTACCTGACACTGGAAGGCGATCTGGAGAACGACTGAGCGGCGGTCTCTTTTTCGAGGGTTGCCTTGGCTGGTTTGAACTTCGCCAGCCAAGACAACGTCTCGGTTCGCTGTTCTCCTCGCACTTCGCGTTTCATCCCAGCTTCGCGTTTCGCGCTTCTCCCCGGCCTCACCACTGATGCCTTGCGCGACCACAGGCCACCGCGCTCGATTCCGGCGAGTCCACAGCCGTGCAACGCACCGAACTGACGCACAAGCGAGCCCACGCCAACCAGCCGGTGCTGAACACACTCCGCGCCTGTCTCGACAGCGGTCCGCGCTGCACCTATCTCCTGAGCCTTCTCTGCTCGACTGCACTGCCGCACCCCACCAGCACCCGCACTGTGCCTAGCCGCCGTGCGCCCGTTCAGCCCAACGACGCCGCTGCCTCACCTCGCCAACGTCCGCCGTGCCCGGGCCTACCGCTATGCCCTGCTAGCCCAACGACGTCGTCTCACTCAACGTCCGCGCTGCGCGCACCTACTCCCGCCTGCCCTGGCCCAACCTGCCGCCCGCCAGCGCCCGCGCACCTCCCACGCCACCCAAGCTGCGGGCGTTCCCCTCCTGCGCCTCGCCCGCCCTGCCTGGCATCCGACCGACGGCGACCCCTTCCCTTGGGCCCCCGCACCCGAAGAGGCTCCGCCCCACCCGACCAAAACCCACCCCGCGCCCCCACTC
>NZ_PQIA01000066.1 GCF_003385235.1 Amycolatopsis circi
GTGGGCTCGGAGATTTGCCTAGGAGCCAGTCCCCGTCCCGCCCGACGAAATCCCGGTCGGCGGCGACTGGCAGCGCGGCGGCGGTCCCGCGTCCGCGTGCGTGGATCCCGCCGACGGTTCGGCGGTCGCCTCGATCCACGCCGCCGACTCCGCCCAGGTCGACGCCGCTGCCCGCGCCGGCGCCGAAGCCGCCGCGGATCCGGCATGGCGAGACCTGCTGCCGCACCAGCGCGCCCGCCTGCTCACCCGCGTCGCCGACGCGATCGAGGCCCACGCCGAGCAGCTCGCCCTGCTGCAAACCCGCAACACCGGCAAGTCGCTCGGCGAAACGCGCGCGCTGGTCGCGAGCGCAAGCGGCACGTTCCGCTACTACGCGGCCGCGCTCGAAACCCTCGAAGGCGAACTCCCGCCGAGCCGCGGCGCTCACCTGACGATGAGCGTGCACGAACCGATCGGCGTCGTCGGCGCGATCACGCCGTGGAACTCGCCGATCGCCAGCGACGCCCAGAAAATCGCTCCCGCGCTGGCCGCCGGGAACGCCGTCCTGCTCAAACCGGCCGAGGCCACTCCCCTGGTTTCGCTGGCGCTGGCCCGCCTCGTCCACGACGCCGGCGTGCCGCCCGCGCTGCTGTCCGTCCTGCCCGGCCCCGGCTCGGTCGTCGGCGACGCCATTTCCCGCCACCCGCTGGTCGGCAAGCTCGCCTTCACCGGCGGCACCACCACCGGACGCGTGCTGGGCCGCATCGCCGCGGACCGGATCATCCCGGTCACCATGGAACTGGGCGGCAAGTCCCCGACGATCGTCTGCGAGGATGCCGACGTCGAGGAGACTGTCGCCGGAATCCTGTATGGAATCTTCTCGTCGACCGGACAGAGCTGCATCGCCGGTTCGCGGATCTTCCTGCCGCGCAAGCAGTACGACGAATGGGCCTCCCGCCTGATCGCCGCCGCTTCGGCCCTGCGACTCGGCCCCGGAGTCGATCCGGCTACCCAAGTCGGACCGATGGCGACCTTCGCGCACCGCGACAAGGTGGCCGCGATGGTCGACCGCGCCCGCGAAGAAGGCGCGGTCGTCCGCTGCGGCGGCCAAATCCCTTCTGACGAACGCTTGTCGCGCGGCGCTTACTACGAGCCCACCCTGCTGGACGGCCTCGCCCCGGACGCGAAGACGTGCCAGGAGGAAATCTTCGGCCCGGTCGGCGTCCTGCTGCCCTACGACGACGAGGAAGACCTTGTCGCCCAAGCCAATTCGACCGTTTACGGTCTGGCGTGCGGCATCTGGACCGCCGACTACCGCCGCGCGCTCCGCCTGGCGCGCCGCGTCGAGGCGGGAACGGTGTGGATCAACACGTACAAGCAGTTCAGCATCTCGACCCCGTTCAGCGGCACCAAGGAAAGCGGCCTCGGCACGGACAAGGGCCGCACCGCGATCCGCAGTTACCAGCGGCAGAAGAGCCTGTACCTGAGCCTGGCGGAAGAGCCGATTCCTTGGGCGCGAGGCTGATCCGGCAGCGGCGTCACCTCCGTTCCGGACGACCCGCGACCCCCGCGCTCAACCGCCCGGGCGCGGTTCCGCGCCCTTGATCCGTTCGACCAGCTCGTCGCGGTACTCCCGCGCCGCCGGAAACTCCGGTTCGTCGCCGGTCGCGCGCTTCAACGCGCCTTCCAGGATCTTCAGCCCCTGGCGTTCGTCGCCGTGCGCGTCCGCCTGCCTCGCGGCGTTCTCCATGGCTTTCGCGAGCTTGGTCGTCGCCTCGGGTTCCTTGGCGGCTTTGTTGATCCGGATCCAGTTGCCGCCTGGATCGACGACGGTGAACCCGGTGTAGCGGTCATTGCGCAGCCGCGGCCGGGTCATCCGCGGGATGCCGGAGACGAGCAGTTTTCCGTGCACGGAACGCATCCCTGCCGCGAAGGCCTCGAACAGCTCGCCGGTGTCCGCCACGATGACCAGGCACGTGCTGTATGACTGCGCCGGGTCGTAGCCGTCCATCCCGAAGAAGTGCAGATTGAGGTCTTCCCGCCGCACCGCGACGTGCGGGTTCGGCCGCGTCTGCCGATAGGCGATCTCGAAGCCGAGCATCTCGTAGAACGACGCGATCTCGTCGATGGACGGACAAGGCAGGAGCGGAATGGTCAATTCGTTCGCCATCGCCCGAACCTAAGCCCGGATCCGCCGAAACGACACGGAGCTATTTGCTCATGCGAACAGCGGAGCAGCCCCCGCTCCCGGCACGGTCGCGGCGAGCGAGGTCAGCGCACCCGGGTTCAGTCGCCGAACTCAGCCTGGTCCAGCGACCGCTCCAACCGCCCCAGCAATTTCGCCAGCTGCGCCCGTTCCGCCGCGGTCAGCCCGGCCAGCATCCGGTTTTCGTTGGGGAAATGCTCGTGCACCACCTTGTCCGTGGCCGCGAGCCCTTCCTCGGTGAGGCCGATGAACACGACGCGCCGGTCGTCCTCGTCGCGTTCGCGGCGGACGAGCCCGGCCTGCACCAGCTTGTCGACCCGCTGCGTGATGCCGCCGGTGGTGAGCAGGTTGGTGTCGGCGAGATCCCCCGCCGTGCGCCGGTAAGGCGCGCCGCCCCGGCGGAGCGCGGCGAGGATCCCGAAGTCCGCGACCGTGATCCCGTGCCGGGCGAACACGCGCGTCAACTGCCGCTGATACCGGTCGAACGAACGATGCAACCGCCCGAACACCGCCAGCGGCGACGTGTCGACGTCCGGCGTCTCCGCGCGCCACTGCGCGAGCATCTCGTCGACCTCGTCCGGTTCGGTCCGCTTCGGCATCCGGCACCCCCGTGAATAGCTTTGCCCTAAGAATAGCATCACTAAGATTTTCCGGAGAGCCGCGCGCGACGCTACGGTGACCGCATGGCAGTCAAGCGGATGGACAACGTCCTCATCGTCGTCGAGGACCTCGACGCGGTCATCGCGTTCTTCGTGGAACTGGGCTTGGAACTGGAGGGCAAGGGCCCGCTCGACTGGAGCGGCGCGGAACGGGTGATCGGCCTGAAAGACGTCAAGCAGGACGTCGCCATGCTGCGAGTCCCGGACGGTCCCGGCCGGATCGAGCTGGCGAAGTTCCACCAGCCGAAGGCCCGCGCCCCGGAGCCGTGGAACGCGCCGGCGAACACCCTGGGGATCCGCCGGATGATGTTCGCGGTCGACGACCTCGATGACACCCTCGCCCGCCTGCGCGCCCACGGAGCGGAGCTGGTCGACGAGGTGGTGCAGTACGAGAACGTCTACCTGCTGTGCTACGTCCGGGGGCCGGAGAACATCGTCGTCGGGCTCGCTCAGGAACTCGGCTGAGCGCGCGGCGGATTTACCGGACCCGAACACGCCTCGAACCGAACTCGCGGATCGCGGTTCGAGGCGTGCGGGGCATGCCGCGACGCGCTCGTCCGCTCCTCCTTGGCCAACTACCCCGTCACCGACTCCCTCTGCCGCACGACACGCGGCGGGCGACGGTCTCCTGCCACGGGGCGGCCGCCTGCCGGCACTGACCCCGCCAGGTCGGCCGAACCCCGTTCAAGACAGCGATTCGGCGATCTTCGTGCCGCACTCAGCGTCCGTCCGGAGAACACCCCTGCCGGAGCACGCGGAGGCACTCACTCCAGCAGCGCGAAGCCCGACTCGTAACGCGTCTTGCCGAGCGCCGCCAACACGATCTGGAGGAATCCCATCGCCTCGAGTTCCCTCGCGCGGGTGAGGGGGCCGACGTCGACCGCACGCATTCCCGCCGCCTCGATGAACGCCGCGACGGCCATCTTCGCGTCCGCGTAGTCGCCGGCGAACAGGACGGTCGTGCGCGTCGTGCCGTTCGTGCCGCTGACGAGCGTGTCTCCGAGATTGACGTTGAACGCCTTGACGACGGCCGTGCCCGCCGGCAGCAGCTTCGCGAGTTCGGCCGCGGTGGACGAATCGGGGGGCGAGACCAACCGGTCGTAGGTGGAGAAATCGATGGGGTTGCTGATGTCGACGACGATCTTTTCGCGGAACTGGCCCCGATAGCGCTCGACGATGCCCGGGTACGCCCCGTAGGGAACGGCGAGCACGACCAGGTCTCCGGTGAGCTTGTCGCCCATGACGCCGTAGTCGGGACCAGGACGGGCCGCGGACATGCTCTCCGCACTGCGTTTGATGATCTGGACGCCGGCGCCGGCCCGGGTCGCGACTTCCGCGATCGCGCCGCCCATTTTGCCGCTGCCGATGATGCTGATCGAGGTCATGCGACCGGAACCCCCTGAAATCGGTTGAGCGCCTGTTCGGCCACCTTCTGCGCGTCGTAGTCGAATACCGCGCTTCGCCGGAAGTCGCGCCCGACCCGGAGATCGGCGTCGCGCTTCTCGAGGTCCGCGAATTCGTACTGTGCGTCGAACATGGCACCGGCCCGGCGAGAGCCGTTCTGCAGGATCGCCGTGCGTTGCATGCGGACTGAGGCGTAGCGCCTGAACGCCTCGGGAATGTCGGCGACGCTGTCGGCCGCTGCGAGGAACGTGGCGAGCGCCATGCTGTCCTCGATCGCCTGGTTCACCCCTTGCCCTTGGTGCGGCAACATCGTGTGCGCCGCGTCGCCGAGCAGGGTGATCGGCCCTCGGGACCAGTTGGCGAGCGGTTCGTGGTCGAAGAGGCCCCACCAAAATGTGTGCTCGATGCGCCCGATGAACTCCTGGAGTTTCGGGTCCCAGTCCGCGCCCGCGAACTCGGCGGCGAGTTCGCCGACCGCCGCCGGGCCGGACCAGGCCCCGTCGAGCGGCCGGTCGCTCGGGATGCCGGCGACGAAGTTGAACAGCTTCCGCTGCTGCAGCGGATAGCACATGAAGTGCCTCCGGTTGCCCATCCACACCTGGCTGATCATGCGCCAGTCGCCGGGCAGGCGGGACGCGTCGACCACTCCGCGATAGACGATGTACCCGGAGTAGACCGGCTCGGGAAACTGGCCGACGGCTCCCCGCACCACCGAATGGATGCCGTCCGCTCCGATCACGGCATCGAACACGTCGTCCGCGCCGTTCTCGAACTCGACGCGAACGCCGGAACCCAGTGTCTCCACCGAAACCAGCCGGTGGCCGAGACGGATCGTCGCCGGATCGACCTCCTGCGCCAAGGCGTCGATCAGGTCCGGACGGTACATTCCGATGTTCTGGTACTGCTTGGCCGAGTCCTCCCATGCCGCGTCGGTCACCAGAGCGCCCATGGCGTTCTGGTAGACGCCGTGCCCGTCCGGGACCGCTCCGACCCGCCTGATCCGATCGAGCACGCCGAGTCTCTCGAGAACGCGCGAGGCGTTCGGCGCGACCGTGACCCCCGCGCCCACTTCGCCGAGCTTGCCTGCCTGCTCGAACACGGTGGCCTGGACTCCGGCGATCTTCCGCAGCGCGATCGCGGCCGTCAGCCCGCCCATCCCTCCGCCGACGATCGCGATTCGCGTGTCCTCACTTGCCACTGCTTCTCCTTGCCTGACTTCGCTTCTCCTTGACTGACTTGCGCGACACACGCGGCTCTCACCGGAGCCTGCGGCGAGGCGGTTCTGGCGGCCGGTGCGCACGACACGGAGGAGGAGCAGCAGGATCGGCACCGATGATCGTCGCGAAGGCGATTCGCCGTGGTGAGACGGAGTTGCCTGCGGCAACAGAGGAGCACACCGTTGTCCCCCAAAGTCCTTGCCAGCCCTCCGTTCGGAGGGATCGGGAAGCTGTTCCTCTTATAATGCGAGGCCTTCGTCTGCGTGTAAATCGTGGTAATGTGAGGATGTAATTCGATTGAACTGAAGAAGCGGGAAGGGTCAGCCATCTCCGAGGTGAGCCTGCGGCAACTCGAGCTGTTCGCGGCACTGCCGAACTTCCCCACGCTCAGCGCGGCCGCGGCGCACCTGCACATCTCGGAGTCCGCGCTGTCCCAGGCCGTGTCGAGCCTGGAGAGCGCCGTGGGCGAGCAGCTGTGCGTGCGGCGCAAGGCCAGAGGGCTCACCCTCACTCCGACCGGTCAGGATTTCGCCAGACGGGCTCGTCAGATCGTGGCCGACACGCACGAACTCGTTCTGAGCGCCGGGCGTGAACAGGAACTGAGGGGTCCGGTGCGGCTCGGCTGCTACTCGAGCTTCGCCGCGAACGTGGTGCCGGAGCTTCTCGAGGGCTTCCCCAAGAGGCATCCCGGCGTGAGCATCGGGATCACGGTGGGCACCAACGAAGAGCTGCTCTCCGCTCTCGAGGCAGGGCGTCTCGATGTGGCCCTCGTGTACGACGTGTCACTGCCGACCGGATGCCGCCGCCGCAGGATCTATGCGACAGAACTCGAGGCGCACCTGTCTCCCGGGCATCCGCTCGCGGCGGCCGAAACAGTGGACCTGGCGGATCTCGCCGACGAGCCCTACATCCAGTACGACGCGACCCCGGGCGTCCGCAATGTGGCGGACGCGTTCACCGCGCGCGGTCTGGAGCCCAAGATCGCAGCCAGGGTCTCCCAGATCGGCCTCGTCGAGGCACTGGTGGGCCGCGGACTCGGGTACGGGCTGCTGATGTCCCGGCCTCATGCGCTCCCCATGAGCATCGAGGGGCGACCTGTCGTCATCCGGCCTCTCGACCCCCCTGTCACGGTTTCCCACGTAGTGGGGATCTGGCCGGCGGACATGAAGCTCACTCCGCGCGCCTCCGCCCTTCTCGACTTCGCGGCGGAGCGGCTCGGCGAGCACGGGCTCGCCGACGCGATCCCGGCTCGGACCGCACCCGAGGACACGGCCGCGTCCGTACCGGAGCGTTAGGAATTCCTCGGTGTCCCGCCTTCCGTTCGCCGCCGGGGTCGCCGCGTTTGCCGCCCCCCTGACCGCACTGGGCTTCCCTCCGGCCGGACTCGCTGCGGCCGGGCGAGCCCAGTCGCACGCGGAGCGTGCAGAGCAATCGCGGCGCACCCCGCGCGGATGACCTCGACCGCTCCCTCCAGGCACAATCCACCTGCGGGAAGGTACCCAAAACGGGAGTATCGCCCGGCTGCGATTGCGCACCCCGGACATGCGGAAGCGGTGCCGCTCTCGGCGAACGGCCCCGCTTCCAGTCGTCAGTAACCCAGCACTTTCGAAGCCACGTCAGCGACCAGCCCTTGGCCCTTGGTGCTCGGGTGGAAGTAATCCACAGTGGACACATCGCCCGGGTCGAACCGAGCGGCGAAACCGGCACCTCCGCCGTACTGGCAATGGGTGTACTCGGCGCACACCGCGGCGAGCTTGGCATTGTCATCGACGATCCGCTGCCGGAAAGCGTTCCGGCGTTGCTGGTCGGCCGGAGCGGTCGAGGCCGCATTCGCCAGCAGCGCGTCGCATTCGGACCGTGCGGCGCTGCGCATCATCTTCCGTGAGCTGGAACCGTTTCCCGATCTGCTGGAGCAAATGTGGCACGGCGTGCTCGGCTCGGTTTACAAGGTCGCGACGGAATGGATCGCGTCCGGCCCGTCCCGCGCCTCCGCCCTCGGTCGCCGTACTCGTGCC
Source organism: Amycolatopsis circi (assembly GCF_003385235.1). Lineage (GTDB taxonomy): Bacteria > Actinomycetota > Actinomycetes > Mycobacteriales > Pseudonocardiaceae > Amycolatopsis > Amycolatopsis circi. The sequence goes on from NZ_PQIA01000066.1 coordinate 7,481, forward strand.
GCCTGCGAGCCTGAAACGAGCGTTCGTGCTCTCGATGGTGATCGGGGTGCCCACAGTGCCAGTGCTTTACGGCATCCTCGTCGTGTTCGCGGCGTACTCGATGCGTGCTGGATACCGAGGCGCCCGGGTCTTTCTGACTGTGCTGTGGGCACCGTCGCTCATCTCGCCGATCACCATACCGCTGATGATGATTGCCTCCGGAACGTACTCGGTGCTCTTCCTGCTTGCACTCGGCATAGGCGCGATCCCGTGCGCTGCCGTCTTTCTCATGTGGCAGCCGGAAGTCACCGAGGCGACCAGTAACGCAGACGCGACCCTCCGAGGAGATCGTCGAGGCGATCCGCACGCTAACCGGCGTTCCGGTCATCGCCAGCGGCACGCCTGCCACCGCACGGCGCACGAGGTCGCGCCGCGCGGTGGCATCCGGCCGGCCGCGCCGCGGAGAAAAGGCGTTCAGCGAATGGTTTTCGCCGCGGCGATGTATCGGCTCGACTCGGGCAGGAACGACAGCACGACACCGACGACGCCGCACACCGCGCTGATGTAGCCGAGGATCGTGCCCTGCCCGAACAGCAGGGAGACGACCTGCAGTGCGGTCAGCACCGTCAGCACGATCCGGGCCCAGTTGCGGCCCGCGCGCAGTTTGAACGCGAACAGCAGATGCAGCAACGCGACCACGAGGGCGATCACCGCGCCGATCGCGATGCCGAACGTCGCCGCCTGGTCGATCTGCGCGTCGGTGAGACGGGTGCCGTTCTGCCCGTTCGCGCTGCGCATCGCGTCGACCAGCGAATCTCTGGAGAAGAACAGCAACACCCCGCCGACGACGCCGACCAGTGTCGCGGCGACGAATGCCCAGAAAGCACCGGTGATCGTTCCGGGCCGATCCGGGACTCCGGCGGACTCCGCGGGCCGGTCGGCGGACGAGGAAGGGTAAGCAGGCATATCAGTCATGCGACGAAGTTGGCACAGCGCGGGCGGCGGCGCACAACGGAACGCGAATTTTTGTCCGCAAATTACGGGGTTGAACAAATTCTTCGTACTCGCGCACAATTCTGGTTTAGCCGCCAGGATCAACGGGTATCCATATTCGTTCGGACCAATGGGATAATGCCCGCTTTCGCCGGAGGGAATATCTCCGCGGACCTTACCCCGCGATGGCGCGGCACCTCGGGAGCGCCCGACGACAGCCGCACCCACCGCTGCTCCGCAAGCACCCGCACTCTGGGACCCGTCGGGCGATCGGGGCTTGACCTCCAGCCTGTTATCGCTAACATTGCCATGCTCAAGCCCGCGAGCCCAACGAGGAGGTGCGGGGATGCCCGCCGACGGGTCTTCAGCCAAACGCCAGCCCGGGCTGGCCGAAGTGGCGGCGATGGCAGGCGTTTCGCACATGACGGTCTCCCGCGTCGTGAACGACACCGGGCCCGTCCGCGCGGAGACGCGGGCCCGGGTGCTGGCCGCGGTGGACCAGTTGGGGTATCGGCCCAACTCGGCGGCCAGGACGTTGGCGACCGGGAGGTCGAGCATTCTCGGCGTGGTGGCGCTGGAGTCCAATTTGTACGGTCCGGCGAGCACGCTGTACGGGATCGAGCACGCCGCGCGCGAGGAGGGGTACGGCGTCACGATCTCCAGTGTCAGCCGTCCGCGCCGGTCGTCGTTCGCGGAGGCGGTCGACAATCTGCGGCGGCAGGCGGTCGGCGGGATCGTGGTGATCGCGCCGCACGTCGCGGCCGGCGAAGCGTTGCGACAGGTGCCCGACGACATTCCGATGGTCGCGGTCGGCGGCGGCGAATCAGCTCCGGTGCCGGTGCTCTCGGTCGACCAGTACGACGGGGCCCGCCGGGTGACCGAGCACCTGCTGTCGCTCGGGCACGAGACGGTGTGGCACGTCGCCGGGCCGGAGGACTGGCTGGAATCGCTGGAGCGGGAACGCGGCTGGCGCGAAGCGCTCGAACGGCGCGGCGCGCGGGTGCCGCCCTCGCTGCGCGGGGACTGGAGCCCTCGTTCCGGCTACGACGCGGGCCGCCGACTGGTCGCTGAAGGGCAGGCGGACGCGGTGTTCGTCGCGAACGACCAGATGGCGCTGGGGGTGCTGCGCGCGTTCGCCGAAGCGGGCATCGCGGTGCCGGGCCAGGTGCGAGTGGCCGGTTTCGACGACGTTCCGGAGGCGGCCTACTTCAGCCCGCCGCTCACCACCGTCCGACAGGATTTCATCGAGGTCGGACGGCGGACGTTCCGGTTGCTCGTCGAGCGCATGGACGGCGGCGATCCCGGCGTCCGCCACCTCGTCGCACCCGATCTGATCGTCCGGGACAGCACCGGGCCTCGGTAAGCAGCACCCCCAAGGCCGCACCCAAGCACCGCACCATCGAAATGTTAGCGCTAACAGCGCCAGCGACACCCCGTCGCACGGCGCGGAACCCGGAAGGAAATCCCTCCAGTGCCAGCAGATTCCCTCGTCGTCGGCATCGACTTCGGCACGCTGTCCGGGCGCGCGGTGGTGGTCCGGGTGCGCGACGGCGCCGAGTTGGGCACCGCCGTGACCAGCTACCGGCACGGGGTCGTCGACGACCGGCTTCCGGCCACGGCGGAAGAGTTGCCGCCGGGCTGGGCGCTGCAGGTTCCCTCGGACTACGTCGACGTGCTGCGCACCGCCGTGCCCGCCGCGCTGGCCGAAGCGGGCGTCGACCCGCAGGACGTGATCGGGATCGGCACGGATTTCACCGCCTGCACGATGGTCCCGACCACCGACGACGGCACTCCGCTGTCCGAACTGCCCGAGTTCACCGGCAACCCGCACGCGTACGTGAAGCTCTGGCGGCACCACGCCGCGCAACCGCAGGCCGATCGCATCAACGCCGTCGCCCGCGAGCGTGCCGAGTCGTGGCTGCCGCGGTACGGGGGCCTGATCTCGTCCGAATGGGAGTTCGCCAAGGCACTGCAGATGTTCGAGGAAGCCCCCGAGGTCTACCGGGCCATGCGGCATTGGGTCGAGGCGGCGGACTGGATCGTCTGGCAGCTGACCGGGACCTACGTCCGCAATGCCTGCACAGCCGGGTACAAGGGGATCTACCAGGACAGCCGCTACCCGGACCGCGGTTTCCTCAAGAGCCTCAACCCCGGGTTCGAGTCCTTTGTGGACGACAAACTCGACCATCCGATCGGACAGCTGGGCTCGCTCGCCGGGAAGCTCAGCGCGGAGGCCGCGGCCTGGACCGGGCTGCCCGCCGGGATCGCGGTCGCGGTCGGCAACGTCGACGCACACGTCACCGCTCCGGCCGCGCAGGCGGTCGAGCCGGGCCAGATGGTCGCGATCATGGGCACCTCGACCTGCCACGTGATGAACGGCGCCGACCTTCGCGAAGTCCCGGGCATGTGCGGAGTCGACGACGGCGGCATCGTCCCCGGGCTCTGGGGCTATGAAGCGGGCCAGAGCGGGGTGGGCGACATCTTCGGCTGGTTCGTCGACCACTGCGTCCCGGCGTCCTATTCGGACGCTGCGCGAACGGAAGGGCTCCACGAATTCCTGACCCGGCTCGCCGCTCAACAGGAGGTCGGCGAGCACGGCCTCGTCGCGCTCGACTGGCACAGCGGCAACCGGTCGGTGCTGGTCGACCACGAGCTGTCCGGCGTGCTCGTCGGCCAGACCTTGCGCACCCGGCCCGAGCACGTCTACCGGGCGCTGCTGGAGGCCACCGCGTTCGGCACCCGGAAGATCATCGAGACGTTCGAGGCCGCCGGAGTTCCGGTCACCGAGCTGATGATCGCGGGCGGGCTGACGAAGAATTCGTTGCTGATGCAGATCTACGCCGACGTCACCGGCCTCCCGCTCTCGGTGATCGGCTCGGCGCAAGGACCCGCGCTCGGCTCGGCAATCCACGCCGCGGTCGCCGCCGGCGCCTACCCCGACGTACGCGTTGCCGCGGCGGCGATGGGTTCGGTGCAGCGGATGGCGTACCAGCCGGTGCTGGCGAACGTGGCCGCTTACGAAGAGCTGTACGCGGAATACACCGCACTGCACGACTACTTCGGCCGCGGCGGCAACGACGTCATGCACCGTCTCGCCACGCGTCGCCGTGAACTCGCCACTGTCGCGAAAGGACAGAACTGATGACCCTGACCACCGAGGCGCGCGGAACCATCGCCGAACTCAGGGAATCCGTCGCGCAGCTGCACAACGAACTCACCCGCAACGAACTGGTCGTCTGGACCGCAGGCAACATCTCGGCACGCGTCCCCGGCGAAGACCTCATGGTGATCAAGCCGTCCGGCGTCTCCTACGACGACCTGACCGCCGACACCATGGTCGTCACCGATCTGCACGGCAACCTCGTGCACGGCGAACTCGCGCCCTCGTCCGACACCGCCGCGCACGCCTACGTTTACCGGCACCTGCCGGAGATCGGCGGCGTCGTGCACACGCATTCGACCTACGCCACCGCGTGGGCCGCGCGCGGCGAGGCGATTCCGTGCGTGCTCACGATGATCGCCGACGAGTTCGGCGGCGAGATCCCGGTCGGTCCGTTCGCCTTGATCGGCGACGACTCGATCGGCCGCGGCATCGTGGAAACTCTCAGTGCGACCCGCTCCCCCGCCGTCCTGATGCGCAACCACGGGCCGTTCACCGTCGGCGCCACCGCCCGCGACGCGGTCAAGGCCGCGGTGATGGTCGAGGACGTGGCCCGCACTGTCCACATCGCACACCAGCTCGGCACTCCCGCGCCGCTGTCCGGAACCGACGTCGACCGGCTGCACGCGCGCTACCAGAACGTCTACGGGCAGCGTTGAAACCCGTGTCCCAGCAAGGAGAAAAGATGATTTCCGCGACCAAGCCGCAGGTGTGGTTCCTCACCGGCAGCCAGGCGCTCTACGGCGAGGACACCCTCGAACAGGTCGCCGGGCAGTCGCTGCGGATCCGGCAGCTGCTGGCCGCTTCCGGCGACCTGCCGTGCGAACTGGTCGGGAAACCGGTGCTGACCGAATCCGCCGGGATCAAGCAGGTGCTGCAGGAGGCCAACGCCGACTTAGCCTGCGTCGGCGTGCTGGCGTGGATGCACACGTTCAGCCCGGCGAAGATGTGGATCAGCGGCCTGGACGCCCTGCGCAAACCGTTGCTGCACTTGCACACTCAGCTCGACGCGACGCTGCCGTGGGCCAGTCTCGACATGGACTACATGAACCTCAACCAGGCCGCGCACGGCGACCGGGAGTTCGGCTTCGTCCAGACCCGGCTCGGGATTCCGCGCAAGACCGTCGCCGGGCACGCGGCCGACCCGGCAGTGGTCGCCCGGATCGACGCGTGGGCGCGCGCGGCGATCGGCGCGGCACATCTGCGGACACTGAAACTGGCCCGGTTCGGCGACAACATGCGCGACGTCGCGGTCACCGAAGGCGACAAGGTCGAGGCTGAACTGCGGTTCGGCGTCTCGGTCAACACCTACGGGGTCACCGAACTCGCCGAGCGGGTCGACGCGTCGTCCGACGTGGACGTCGACGGCCTGGTCGCGCAGTACGCGGACGAGTACGCGCTCGCCCCGGAACTGGCGCGCGACGGCGAACGGCACGAATCGCTGCGGTATGCCGCGCGGATCGAACTCGGCTTGCGGTCTTTCCTCGCCGACGGCGGATTCGGCGCGTTCACCACGAACTTCGAGGATCTCGGCGGACTTCGCCAGCTTCCGGGACTGGCGGTGCAGCGGCTGATGGCCGACGGCTACGGCTTCGGCGGCGAGGGCGACTGGAAGACGTCCGCGCTGCTGGCCGCGGTGAAAGCGATGGGCCGCGACTCGGACCGCGGAACGTCCTTTATGGAGGATTACACTTACCATTTTGGCCCGGGCGAACCGAAAATCCTCGGCGCGCACATGCTCGAGGTCTGCCCCAGCATCGCCGCGGCCACGCCGTCGTGCGAGATCCACCCGCTCGGCATCGGCGGCCGCGAGGATCCGGTGCGGCTGGTCTTCGACGCCGCGCCCGGCCGGGGCGCCGTGGTGGGCCTAGTCGACCTCGGCGACCGGTTCCGGTTGGTGGCCAACGAGATCGAGGTCGTCCGGCCCGACGAGCCGCTGCCCAACCTGCCAGTGGCCCGCGCCGTGTGGAAGCCCGCGCCGTCGCTCACTGCCTCCGCGGAATCGTGGATCACCGCGGGCGGACCGCACCACACCGTGCTCACCCAGGCGGTCGGCACTGAGACCGTGCGGGATTTCGCCCGCATGCTCGACGTCGAACTGCTCCTCATCGACGAGAACACCACCACGGCGGACTTCGCCGACCGCATCCGCTGGAACCAGGCCTACCACCGGCTCGCCCAGGGTTTCTGAAAGAAGGAGAACGAACAATGAGGTTCACTCGAGGAATCCGCACCGTCGCCGCGGCGGCCGGGGCCGCCGTGCTCGCGTTCGGCGTCGCCGCCTGCGGGTCCAGCGCGAAAACCGTCGACCAGCAGGCAGGCGGGTCCGCGGGCGCGCTGGTCGGCGTGACGATGCCGACCAAATCGTCCGAACGCTGGATCCACGACGGCGACAACATCAAGGCCGCGCTGGAAAAGCTCGGCTACCAGGTCGACCTGCAGTACGCCGAGAACGACATCCCCACCCAGGTCAACCAGATCGAGAACCAGCTGACCAAGGGCGCGAAGCTGCTGGTCGTCGCCTCGATCGACGGCACCGCGCTCACCACCCAGCTGCAGGAGGCCGCCGACCGCAAGGTCCCGGTGATCGCCTACGACCGGCTCATCCGCAATTCGCCCGCCGTCGACTACTACGCCACCTTCGACAATTTCAAGGTCGGGGTCGAACAGGCGAACTCGCTGGTCAAGGGCCTCGGCGACGGGCCCGGGCCGTTCAACATCGAATTGTTCGGCGGTTCGCCCGACGACAACAACGCGACGTTCTTCTTCAACGGCGCCATGTCCGTGCTCAAACCGCTGATCGACAGCAAGAAACTGGTCGTAAAGAGCGGCCAGACCGCCTTCGCCACCACCGCGATCCTGCGCTGGGACCCGGCCACCGCGCAGCGGCGCATGGAAGACCTGCTCACCAAGACCTACGGCGGCGGTGCGAAGGTCCAAGGCGTGCTCTCGCCTTATGACGGCCTGTCGATCGGCATCCTGTCCGCGCTCAAGAGCAACGGCTACGGCTCGGCCGGACAGCCCTACCCGGTGGTCACCGGACAGGACGCCGAAGTCGCCTCGGTCAAGTCGATCATCGCGGGCGAGCAGTACTCCACCGTCTTCAAGGACACCCGCAAACTCGCCGACGTCACGGTGAAAATGGCCGACTCCGTCCTCAAAGGACAGAAGCCCGCGGTCAACAACACCACCGACTACGACAACGGCAAGAAGGTCGTCCCGGCCCAGCTGCTGCAGCCGGTCGTGGTCGACAAGTCCAATTACCAGAAGGAACTGCTCGACTCCGGTTACTACACGGCGGGCCAGCTGAAATGACCGAACTGCTCGGCATGCGCGGGATCACCAAGACCTTCCCCGGCGTCACCGCGCTGTCCGACGTCACGCTCTCGGTGCGGCGCGGGGAAATCCACGCCGTCTGCGGCGAGAACGGCGCCGGGAAATCCACGCTGATGAAGATCCTGTCCGGCGTTTACCCGCACGGCAGCTACGACGGCGAGATCACCTTCGACGGCGAGGACTGCGCGTTCGGGTCCATCCGGGACAGCGAACGCCGCGGCATCGTGATCATCCACCAGGAACTCGCGCTGTGCCCGCAGCTTTCGGTCGCCGAGAACATCTTCCTCGGCAACGAGCGGGCCAAGCGCGGCTGGCTCGACTGGAACCGGACGAACCACGAGGCCGCCGACCTGCTGCGCCGCGTAGGGCTGCGGGAGAACCCGGTCACGCCGGTGCGCGACCTCGGCGTCGGCAAGCAGCAGCTGGTCGAGATCGCCAAAGCCCTGTCCAAGCGCGTCAAACTGCTCATCCTCGACGAGCCGACCGCCGCACTCAACGACGACGACTCGGCGCATCTGCTCTCGTTGCTGCGCGAACTGCGCGACGACGGCGTCACCTGCGTGATCATCTCGCACAAGCTCGGCGAGGTCACCGCGATCGCCGACACCGTCACGATCCTGCGCGACGGCAAGACGATCGAAACGCTCGACGCCGCCGAGCTGAGCGAGGAACGCATCATCACCGGCATGGTCGGTCGCGACCTCGAACACCGTTTCCCGCCAAGGGAACCGGACATCGGCGACGAGGTGCTCCGGATCGAGGACTGGACCGTGCACAGCCCGAGCCAGCCCGGCCGGGTCGTGGTGGACGAGGCGAACCTGACGCTGCGCCGCGGCGAGATCGTCGGCCTGGCCGGATTGATGGGCGCGGGCCGCACCGAACTCGCCATGAGCGTCTTCGGCCGCTCCTACGGCACGAACATCTCGGGACGGCTGGTCAAGGACGGCAAGGAGATCACCCTCCGGTCCGTCCGCGACGCCATCCGCAACGGCATCGCCTACGCGACCGAAGACCGGAAACTGTACGGGCTCAACCTGATCGACGACATCCAGCGCAACACCACCGCGGCCGGACTGCGCACCGTGGCCCGCCGCGGCTGGATCGACGAGCACGCCGAACACGACGTCGCCGCGCGCTTCCACCGAGACCTGCGGATCAAGGCGCCGTCGGTGCGCAGCGTCACCGGCAAGCTGTCCGGCGGGAACCAGCAGAAAGTCGTGCTGGCCAAGTGGATTTTCACCGACCCGGACGTGCTCATCCTCGACGAGCCCACCCGCGGCATCGACGTCGGCGCGAAATACGAGATCTACACGATCGTCAACGAGATGGCCGCACAAGGGAAAGCGGTCCTCGTGATCTCCTCCGAACTCCCCGAACTGCTCGGCCTCTGCGACCGCATCTACACGCTTTCCGCCGGCCGGATCACCGGCGAGGTCGCCCGCGCCGAGGCCACCCAGGAACTGCTCATGCGACACATGACGAAGGAACGGCCATGACCACCACGAACCCGGTGCGGCCCGCCGATCCGGCCGCCCCGCCCTCGGGGCGCAGCCCCCGGCGGATCTCGATCAACCTGCGGCAAAGCGGCATCTACGTCGCCTTCGCGCTGATCGTGGTCCTGTTCGAGGCCATCACCGGCGGCGCGCTGCTCGAACCGCAGAACATCTCGAACATCATCGTGCAGAACTCCTACGTGCTGATCCTCGCCGTCGGGATGATCCTGGTGATCATCTCCGGGCACATCGACCTGTCCGCGGGCTCGGCCGTCGCGATGACCGGCGCGGTCGCCGCGGTCCTCACGGTCAACCTCGGACTGCCGTGGCCGCTCGCTGTCGTGATCACCCTCGTCGTCGGCGCGGTGATCGGCGCTTGGCAGGGGTATTGGGTGGCCTACTTCGGCATCCCCGCGTTCATCGTGACCCTCGCCGGGATGCTCGCCTTCCGCGCGCTCACTCTCACCGTGCTCGGCAACCAGGGCATCGGCCCGTTCCCGGACGCCATCCGCACCCTGTCCAACGGCTTCACCGGCGGCTACCTCGGCAACATCGGCCTCGGCCCGCTCGGCGGCGCCGACCTCTTCAGTCTCCTGGCCGGCGTGGTCGTGATCGCCGGAATCGTGCTCACCCAATGGCGCAAACGCACCGCACGGCTCGGCTACGGCCAGGAAGTCGACCCGTTCCCGCTGTTCGTGCTGAAAATCGCCGTCGCCGCCGCGCTCGTGCTCGCCGTCGTCGTGCAGCTGGCCCGCTTCCGCAATCTGCCCTGGGTGCTCGTCCTGCTCGCCGTGCTCGTGCTCGGCTACTCCCTCGTCGCCGGGAAGTCCGTGTTCGGCAGGCATGTCTACGCCATCGGCGGGAACCTGCAGGCCGCGACCCTGTCCGGGGTCAAGGTCAAATCCGTGACGTTCTGGGTTTTCGTGAACATGGGCGTCCTGGCCGCCCTGGCCGGCATCATCTTCGCCGGCCGCCTCAACCAGGCCGGACCGACCGCGGGCGTCAACTTCGAACTAGACGCCATCGCCGCCGCGTTCATCGGCGGCGCCGCGGTCCAAGGCGGTGTGGGCAAGGTCGTCGGAGCCATCACCGGCGGCCTGATCATGGCGGTGATCAACAACGGCATGTCGCTGGTCGGCGCGCCCAGCGAACGCGTCATGCTGGTCAAGGGCGCGGTCCTGCTGGCCGCGGTCGCCTACGACATCTGGACCAAACGCCGCGCCGGAGCCGCCGCCCGCTGACCTCCGGTGGGCGGCGGTTCGGTGCCGCCCACCGGGGCTCCGCGAGCCGCAGGGCGAAGAACTCCGCTTCCGCCGCGTCGGCTCGGCGCTGGCCCACGACTCCCTCACGTGCGCGATGTGCGTACGCATGAGTTTCTCGGCCAGTCCGGCATTCCCACCATGGAACGCTCGGTCCGCCTCGGTGTACGCGACCAGGCCACCCGCCGCGGCTTCGTCCACAATGGCCTGAGCCATCGCGACCTGGATGCCGCGCCAAGACCGGTTCACCGTGCTCCACCAGTGTGCCATGTGACACTTCACTGAGCCTCTGGCACGGCTCTTCCCCCTTTCGCAAGCGTCGACGTACCGCGCGACGTCAGCGGTCAGTCCACTGTGGACACACCAGTGGAGCCGCTTCTCGCCTCGCTTCCTATGACCTGGGTCACTCCACTCCCATGCAACCTCCTCGGCACCACGAGGCCTGTACCCCGTGTGGAGCGAGACCCGAGCGGTGCGTGGTGGGAGGACGAGTTCGTCGCGTACGTCACGGCGTCCTCGGGTTCCCTGCGCGCCACCGCGTTCGTCCTCTGCGGAGACTGGCACCGGGCCGACGACCTGCTGCAGGTCACCTTCCTCAAGCTCTACCGCGTGTGGCCGAGGCTGTCCCGGCGGGGCGAGCTGGACGCCTACGTCCGGCGGATGGTCGTGCGCGCGTTCCTGAACGAAAACCGGCGGAAGTGGCGGTCGCGCGAGCATCTTTCCGCAGAGCTGCCGGACGTCAGCACGGCACCGGAGCCCGACCACGCCCAGCGGCTTTCCGTGCGCGCGGCGCTCGACGGCGTCCCGCCGAAACAACGCGCGGTCCTCGTGCTGCGTTTCTGGGACGACCTCAGCGTCCACGAGACCGCGGCCGCTCTCGGCTGCACGGCCGGAACCGTCAAGAGCCAGTCCGCGCGCGGGCTGGCGACCCTGCGCAAACTCCTTGATCCCAGTCAGCTCGGGCACCTGGCGTCCCAGGAGAGGCGGGCATGAACGACGAAGAAGCACGCGCGGTGATCCTGCTCGCCGGGCCGGTGGACGAGCCGCCGCCCGGCGTGGATCCCGAGCAGCTGCTGTCGAAAGGCCGCGAGCAACGCCGGCGGCGGAACCTCGTCGTGGTCAGCGGGAGCGCCCTGACGACGGCACTGCTCGTAGTCCTGGTGACAGCGATGGCAGGCCAAACCAGTCCGGCCACCGCGCCGCAGATCGTCCAGCCTGCTGTCGCGCCGACCACCGGAACCCTGCCAGCCCCCAGCACCACCGGCCGCACCCCGGATCCGACGCCCGGCAGCAGTTCCCCCGGCAGGCCCCCCGGAACCACCCCGAACCTCACGACGACCACTGGCAGCCACCAGACCAGCACCAGCCACCGCTGACCGGTCCGCCAGTGCCCGCTCCACAAGAAAGAACCCTCTTGACGACACTCGCCGAACCAACCGCCTTCACCCCGTCGGCGACCCGCTGGCACCAACGCCCGTACGTCCGGGCGATCGGCGTCTACCTGTTCATCCGCGTGTTCAGCATCGCGCTGCTCGCGCTGTTCGCCACGAGGACCGGCCAGCCCCTCATCGGTCGACTGACGGCTTGGGACGGACAATTCTACTTGGACATCGCCGACTACGGCTACTTCGGCACCACACGCGGCCTGTACGACGCGGCGGGGAACTACGCGCCCTACACGCCGCTCGCGTTCTTCCCGGCGTACCCGACGCTGCTCCGCGTCCTCTCGCCGATCACGTTGGGCAGCACCGTTTTGGCCGGACTGCTGGTGAGCACGGTCGCCGGATGCCTCGCCGCGGCCGCGATCTTCCGGCTGGCACAGCGGATCGACGGCCGAACGCGCACCGGTTTGCTGCTGGTAGCGCTGTGGGCCGGGGCACCGCTCGCCATCACGCAGTCCATGGTCTTCACCGAAGCGCTGTTCACCGCCTTCGCCGCCTGGACGCTCGTCGGAGTCGTCGAGCGCCGCTGGCTGCTGGCCGCCGCGTGCTGCCTGGGCGCGGGCCTCACCCGTTCGACCGCGGCGGTCCTCATCGCCGTCGTCGGCGTCGCCGCGGTGATCGCCTTCCTCCGCACCCGCGACCGCTGGAAGACCATGATCTGCGCGGTCCTGTGCCCGCTCGGTCTGCTCGGCTGGTGGGTCTACGTCGCGATCTGGACCGGCAGCCCGACCGGCTGGTTCGACCTCGAATGGGACAACTGGCGCACCCGCTTCGACGGAGGCCGCGAGGCGGCGGAATTCTCCTGGCAGAAACTGGCATCCGGTTCTTCGGTGATGGAGACGTTGACGGTCTTCATCGTGCTGGGCGCGGCCGTGCTCGCCGTCCTGCTGGCCAAGACGCTGCGCCCGCTGTCGCAGTGGTGGCCGCTTGCCGCCTACGGCTCCGGGATCGTGGTGCTGGTCGTGGGCACCGCGGGCCTTCCGACCGTCAAGCCGCGCTTCCTGATCCCCGGTTTCATCCTGCTGTTCCCGATCGCCCGCGGTCTCGCCGCCCGCCGCCCAGGCACCGCTGTGGCCGCGACGGCCGCCTTCGTCTTCCTCGGCTGCTGGTTCAGCGCCTACTCCCTCACCGGCTGGCGCTACGTCATCTGACCCCGCCATAAAGGACTTCAGGATCGCCTAAACGCCCGATTGACGCCCGCATGGCTGTTCTATTAGGTCCGTGAGGGGAACCCTGAGGGACTCAGAGTCCCTCAGGGTTCCCCTCACGGACAGCACACCCCGCACCGGCCTCGCCAACCCCCCTGGCATTGCGGGGCAGGGGCGCATCGGACGAGGCGGCGACCTCGGCGCAGGAAAAGATCACAACGCCGTAGGCGGCCAGGCAGGCAGCGCGGCGGTCCGCGGCCGGAGAGCGGGCATCGCGCGGGGCTCGACGCCGATCTCCGCCATAGCGCGCCGGTAGATTTCGTGGCGGCGGCGGGCTTCCCCGATCCGGCCCGCCGTGATCAGCACCTTGATCAGGTTCAAGTGCGCCTGCTCGTCGTAGGGGTCGTCCTCGAAGAGGCGCAAGGTGTGGCGGACGACCTCGTCCACGTCGCCGCTGGTCTGGCAGTGGTGGATCAGGGCGCGCAGTACCGCCTGATGCAAAGCGCGCAGTTCTTCGACCGTGTGCTGAGCCCAGTCGGCATACGGATCGTCTTCGAGAAAGTCGCCCGCGTAGAGGCCGACGGCCCGGTACATCAGGGCCACAGCATCGGTCCGGCCCGCGCGATGCGCTTCCACCGCGGAAACGGCGGTCCGGCGGAACTCCGCGACATCAATGCTCACCAGGTTCGCGTCCAGCCAGACCGACGTGCCGTCGGTGCGCAACGGCTGCGGATCGTCTTTGACCGGCTGCAGAACCTGTCGCACGGTGCTGAGCAGCACCGACAACCGGTTGCTGGACTTGCCGGGATCGACGTCGGGCCACAGGACTTCCATCAGCTGGTCTCGAGGCGCGGGCCTGCTGCGCGAAACGAGGACCTTCAACAGGTCTCGCGCCTTGCGTGACTGCCACGCCGTCCTCGGCACGGCAACGCCGTTTCGGGTGACCCGGAAATTGCCCAGCGCGTGGATCGCCACGGTGTGCGGCGCTTCGGTTGCCGAGCGAAGCCCGTTCGCGCCGCACTCGACATCCGGATCGAGGCCGTGCGCAGGCACCACGGCCAGGGTGCCGCCGGCAGCGAGGCCGGGCATGGAGACGGTCGCGGCGTCCCAGCCGAGCGCGGCGCCTTCCGGACTGAGGCCGGTCTCTCCTCGCGTCTCGGCGCCTTGCCGCGGCACGTCCGCACCGGTTGCCGATCCGGGTGCGGCGAATGCCTTCGGGCTATCCGTCGAGGCGGTGTTAGGCAAGCTTAGTCGCATTGATCTCACCTGGAATGCCTTCGCCTTGTTAGTCTTTTCCCGTCGAACGCCAGGACTTCCCGACAACAAGTGGCCGGAAAACCCGGCGGCACCCCCCCATTGCCGAAGCGACCGCAGGTGGCTCAGACCATTCCCCCGCCTCGGCGGCCGCCTCCCGGTCTTCCCGTCCCCTGCCGAGCCCGCGCCCGCTATCCGGCCCCCGCCGCTTTCCTCCGGCCGGAATCCGCCGTCACAGCGGACGACTGATACCGATTCCGCCGCTTCCGCGAAGTCCTGGGTATGCCGGATGCTCATCCGCGCCCTTCGTCGAGGGAGTGCTTGGTCTGCCCACATCCAGTCGTTCAAAATCGCACCCCGTTACCCCAGGAAAGGAAATTGCTCCATTCGTGGTATTCACCCCCGAATGGAGCAGCGGGCCGCGGATTAACCGCCGCCGAATGCCCTTAAGGGAACGCTAAGCCGGCCGGAAACCCCATTTCTTAACCTTCCGTCCGTCCACGAATCGCAGCCGGAAGAGGTGGCTCGGATGACGGCGCAGGACGAGGCGAACTACGAGGTCTACTGCCTCGCCGACCGGCTGTTCTACGACCAGCCGACCCGTCACGCCGGCGAAAGCACGGACTTCGCGGCTACTGCGCGCACGGTTCCGCACGGTTGGGCACACGAGTCCAGCGACACCTGGATGTACTACGCGCCCGAGGAGGCGCCGCTTCCGGCACAAGGCTGGAAGATCCATGTGTCGTCCCGGCTGGAGGACGCCGAACGGGTGCTGGACACGGTCTGGGAATTCTGCGAAAGCAACCGTATTGCCTTCAAATTCTTGCGCAGCAGAAATGTCGTGGTGCTGTTCAACGCCAAATCGGCATTCCGGGGATCGAGCGGAAAACTGGTCACTATTTACCCGGATTCGGACACCCGCTTCGAGGCCGTGCTCGCCGAACTGGACGGCCTGCTTCACGGGGTGGCGGGTCCGTACATCCTCAGCGATCTTCGCTACGGCGACGGGCCGCTGTATGTGCGGTACGGCGGCTTCACCGAGCGTTTCTGCGTATCGGAGAACGGCGAGCGCGTACTCGCCATCGAAAACGCCGAGGGTGCGCTGGTGCCCGATGTGCGCGGCCCCACGTTCGCGCTGCCGCCGTGGATTCCGCTGCCGTCGTTCCTCGAGCCGCACCTCGCCGCCCGTGCGGCCGTCACCACCGCGGATCTGCCGTACGCGATCGAGAGCGCGATGCAATTCTCCAACGGCGGCGGCGTTTACCTCGGCCGGGACACTCGCACCGGCGACCAGGTCGTGCTCAAGGAGGGCCGGCCGTACGCGGGCCTCGACGTGGCCGGCCGCGACGCAGTGACCCGGATCGGGCACGAGCGCGACATGCTGACCCGTCTCGCCGGGCTCGACGTGGTGCCCGCGGTACTCGACTGCTTCGAACTGGGCGAACATCAGTTCCTCGTCGAGGAGTTCGTCGACGGCAACCCGTTGCAGCGCCTGCTGGTGCACCGTTATCCCCTGACCCACCCCGATCCGGAGCCGGAGAAGCTGGCCGAGTACATCGAGTGGGCGCTGGGCATGCTGGCCAAGGTCTCCGCCGCCGTGGACGCGCTGCACGGACGCGGCGTCGTGTTCGGCGACTTGCACCCGGAGAACATCCTGGTCACGGCCGAGGGCCGGCTGGTGCTGATCGACTTCGAGGTCGCCACCCTGGCGGAAGAGGACGCCCGCTCGTCGCTCGCGCACCCGGCGTTCTCCGCGCCCGCCGACCGGCTCGGCGCCGAGGTGGACCGGTACGCGCTCGCCTGCATGCACCTGGGCATGTTCGCTCCGCAGGCCACCATCACCACGCGGTTCGACCCCGGCAAGGCCCGGCAGATCGCGGCATACGCGGCCGAGGTCTTCCCGTTGCCGCCGGGCGCGCTGGACGAGTCCGTGCGCATCATCGAGGGCGAGGAGCCGGGGCCGTCCCGGATGACCGGGCTTCCGCTGCCCGGAGTGTCCACTTGGGACGATGTGCGGGCCGCGCTGCGAACCTCGATCCTCGCGTCCGCCACGCCGGACCGCGACGACCGCCTTTTTCCCGGCGACATCGCGCAGTTTCTGCCCGGAGGCGGCATCAGTGTCGCGTACGGCGCGGCTGGCGTGCTGTACGCACTCTCCGCCACCGGTGCGGGACGCTTCCCCGAACACGAGGACTGGCTGCGCAAACACGCGTTGACGCCGGCCGACGGCGCCGCCATCGGCTTCTACAACGGCCTCCACGGTGTCGCGTATGTCCTAGCGGAACTGGGGCATCGGCAAGACGCGCTGAGAATCGTCGAACGCTGTCTCGCGATGCCCGCGGACGCGGCCGAACTCGGCTTGCACAGTGGGCTGGCCGGCATCGGGCTCAATCTCCTGCACTTCCGGACCGACGTCGGCCTCGAGCCCGCGCTGTCGGTGGTCGACCAAGTCTCCGACCGGCTGGGCGGCGTGACCGACGTCCCCGAAATCAGCGGCGGCGACCATCCCCGGGCCGGGCTGATGTTCGGATCGGCCGGACCAGCGTTGCTGTTTCTGCACGCCTACGAAGAAACGAGCGACCTAGACCTGCTCGATCGCGCGGAAATCGCGCTGCGCCAAGACCTTCGCCGCTGCATCCGCGCCGAGGACGGCACTGTGCAGGTCGACCAAGGCTGGCGGACCCTGCCCTACCTCGACGAGGGCTCGGTCGGGATCGCGCTGGTGCTGGAACGCTATCTGCGCCACCGCCCGGACGAAGAACTCGGCGAAATGCTGGCCAGGCTGCGCGGGGTCACCCGGAGCGCCTACTTCGTGCAGTCCGGCCTTTACACCGGCCGGGCCGGGATGCTCCTGGCCGCCGAACCGTCCGGAGTGGACGCTTTGGCCCGGGGTTTGGGCTGGCATGCGGTGCCCTGCGGAGACGGGCTCGCGTTCCCCGGCGACCAGTTGTTGCGCCTGTCGATGGATTTCGCGACCGGGACGGCGGGCGTGCTGTTCGCGCTCGGCTCGGTGCTGCACGAACAACCGGTGCGGCTCCCGTTCCTGGCCGGCCCCGAGAACCCGGATGCCACTGGGCATTCGTCAAGTGACGATCAATCGAAGGAGGTGTAATCACATGGCACTTCTCGACCTGCAGGGCATGGAGGCTCCCGGCGGCAAGGGCGGGGGCGGCGGTTCCACGCTGACCGTTCTGGGCTGCGCGTCGCACACGCCGAGCAACGTGAGCCTGTTGCTCTGCCACTGACGCTCGACGGGTCCTGGGCGGATTTGGTCTCCGCCCAGGACCCACCCTTAGCGAAAGGAGCGGCCGTGCTTGCCGAACGCCTGCCGATTGTCGACGACCTGCACGGCTACCTCGTGCCCGATCCCTACCGGTGGCTCGAAGACGCCGCCGGCGCGCAGACCCGGCGCTGGCAGTCCGCCGAGGACGACCGCTGGCGCGCGCACGCCGCCGCCCTGCCCGGACGCGAGCGGCTGCACCGGGACGTGCGGCGGCTGAGCGCGATCGGGGTGGTGACGGCCCCGCTTTGGCGCGGCGATCGGCAGTTTTTCCTGCGGCAGGAACCCGGTCAGGAACACCCGGTGCTCTATGTGTCCGAATCGGACGGTGCGCAGCGGGCGCTCGTCGACCCGATGGCGTTGGACAGCGACGGCCTGGTGACGCTCGACGCGTGGCATCCCAGCCACGACGGCACCCGCCTGGCTTTCCAGCTCTCCTGCGGTGGCACGGAGAACTCCGTTCTGCACGTGCTTGACGTCGGCTCGGGCGAACCGCTCGACGGACCGATCCACGGATGCCGGTACACGCCGGTCGCGTGGCTGCCCGGAGCCGACAGCTTCTGTTACGTCCGGGAGCGGCGCGTGTGGCGGCACCGGATCGGCTCTCCGGTCGAGCGGGACGTCGCGGTGAGCGGCCGAACCGGGTCGCTCGGGCTGGAAATCGATCGGGACGGCCGGTGCCTGGTGCTTGCCGAAGGCACCGGTTTGTGGCTCGTCGACCCTGACACCGGCGCGGAGCGGACCGTCCACGAAGAACCGGACGGCCGCGCGGCCGCGTTGCCCCACAAGGATCTTCTGTACCTCCTCACCGATAAGGGCGCACCGCGCGGCCGCGTGTGCGTGGCCGATGTGTCCACACCCTCGCAGTGGCGCGAGTTGATCCCGGAAGATCCGGCGGCGGTGATCAGCGACATGGCGGTGCTGGACGATTTCCTTGTAGTGAGCCGGATCCGGCACGCGATCGGCGAGATGAGCCTGCACGACCTCAGGACCGGCGACCGGGTCGCCGACGTGCCGTTGCCCGGCGCCGGATCGTTGGGGTCGGTGTCCACGCGCGGCAACGAGGCGTGGTTCAGCTACACCGACAGCGTGACCCCGGGCGCGGTCTACCGATACGACGCCGAAACGCGTCAGACGAAGCTCTGGGCGGGAACGCCCGGCATGAAAGTGCCCGACGTGCTCAGCCGGCAATTGACCGCCACGTCCTCGGACGGCACCCCGATCCGCGTCGTAGTCCTCGCGAAGCCCGGCACCGGACCGCGTCCGACGATTCTCTACGGTTACGGCGGTTTCGGCGTTCCGCTCACGCCGTCCTACTCCAGTTACATCCTCGCGTGGGTCGAGGCGGGCGGCGTTTTCGCGTCCGCTCAGGTGCGGGGCGGCGGCGAGGAGGGGGAAGAATGGCACCGCGACGGAATGCTCGACCGCAAGCAGAATGCCTTCGACGACTTCGTTTCCGCGGCCGAGCACTTGATCGCCGAGGGCTGGACGACGCCGGCGCACCTCGGCATCTGCGGCGAGTCCAACGGCGGCTTGCTGGTGGCGGGCGCGCTGACCCAGCGCCCGGAACTGTTCGCCGCCGCGGTGTGCTCGGCGCCGGTGCTCGACATGGTGCGGTACGAGCGGTTCGGCCTCGGTCCGCAGTGGCGCGAGGAGTACGGCTCCGCCGCGGATCCCGAGCAATTGGCTTGGCTGCTGGGCTATTCGCCCTACCACCGGGTGGAGGGAGGCGTCGCTTACCCGGCGGTGCTGTTCACGACGTTCGGCGGAGACACCCGGGTAGACCCGATGCACGCGCGCAAGATGTGCGCGGCGCTGCAGTGGGCGACGACGAGCGGACGGCCGGTGTTGCTGCGCCATGAACCCGACGCCGGTCACGGCGCGAGTTCCGCTAGCCGGGCGATGCGGCTGGCGGGCGACCTGCTCGCGTTCCTCGCCGAGCACACCGGGCTGGACCTCTCATGATCACTTTCGGCGACGTGGTGCGGCGCGCGGGCGGCTGGCTGCCGTTGATCGGACTCGCCGGCCTCGTCGGAAGCCTCGGCACCCTCGCGTTGCCCACCGTGCTGGGCCACGCGGTCGACGCGCTGATCACCGGGCACAGCCGCGGTGTCTGGGTGGTCGCCGCCGGGATCCTGATCGCGGTCAACGTCGTCTTCGACGTAGTCGACGCCTATGCGGGCACCGCTTGCGTCGCCGGGACCACGGCGTGGCTGCGAGATCGCGTCGTGCGGCACGTGCTCGCGATCGGTCCGGCCCGCTCCGCCCGGTTCGAGACCGGCGACCTGGTCACGCGGGTCTCCGGCAGCGCCGTCGAGGCCGCGCAAGCCGGGCCCGCCGTCGTCACGACGATTTCGGCGGCACTGCCCCCGATCGGCAGTCTCGTACTGCTGGCCTGGATCGATCTGTGGCTCGCTCTCGCCTTGCTGGTCGGTCTCGCGCTGGTGGTGGTCGTGTTGCGGACATTCGCGTTGCGCAGCGCGGCGGTGATGGTCGCCTACCAGCAGACGCAAAGCGCGATCGCGGCCCGGCTCGCCGAATCCCTCGGCGGGGCCCGGACAATCGCCGCCGCGGGCACGGTCGGCGCGGAGGAACGCCGGGTGCTGGCGGACCTGCCGAAGCTGCACGAACACGGTGCCGGAACTTGGAACGTCCTGGCGCGTTCCAGCGCGCAAGCCACTTTGGTCGGCCCGCTCGTGCTGGTCGCCGTGCTCGCCGCCGGCGGCCTCGAGTTGCTGCGCGGCCGGATCACTCCCGGCGAACTGTTCGCCGCCAGCCAGTACGCGGTGATCGGCGGCGGGCTCGGCGCGTTGACCGGGGTCTTCAGCAGGCTCGCCCGCGCCAAGGCGGGAGTGCGCCGGGTCGGCGAAGTGCTCGCGGCCGAACCGGTTTCCTATGGCGCCGAAGCGTTGCCGGACGGCCCGGGCACCGTCGAATTCCGCGGTGTGACTGTGCGCGCGGAGGACACGGTGTTGCTGGAGGACGTGCACCTGAGCGTCCCGGGCGGGGCGGCGGTGGCGGGCGTCGGCGCGTCCGGAGCGGGCAAGTCGGTGCTCGCGGAGGTCGCCGCGCGCCTGCGCACGCCGGACGAAGGCGAGGTCCTGCTCGACGGAGTCGCGCTGGCGGCGCTGGATCATCGCACGCTGCGGACCGCGGTCGGATGCGCGTTCGAGCGGCCGGTGCTCGTCGGCGCGTCGATCGGGGACGCAGTGGCTGCCGGGCGGGAGATCGACGTGCGGGCCTCGGCGCGCGCCACCCACGCGGACGAGTTCGTCAACCGGCTCCCGGACGGCTATGCGACACCGCTGGCCGAAGCACCCATGTCCGGCGGCGAGTACCAGCGACTCGGACTGGCCCGCGCGTGGCCCGCCCAGCGGCTGCTGGTCCTCGACGACGCGACGTCCAGCGTGGACATGGTCACCGAGATGCAGATCGCCCGCACTCTCACCGACGACCACGGCGAACGCACCCGGCTGATCGTCACCCACCGCGCGGCGACCGCGGCCCGCGCCGACCTGGTGGTCTGGCTGGCCGAGGGCAAGGTCGCCGCGACCGGCACCCACGACGAACTGTGGGCGCGGCCCGATTACCGGGAGGTCTTCGGATGAAGCGCGAAATATCCTTTGGCCTCAAGGCGATGCCGCGCGGACCGGTGGTGGCGTTGCTGCTGTGGTCGGTGCCCGAGGCGCTGCCCGCCGCCCTCTCCGGCTTCGCGGTCGCGCACGCGGTCGACTCGGGTTTCCTGGCCCATCGCCCGGCCGTGGGCCTCGCGTGGCTCGGCCTGCTGCTCGTGGCCGCCGGGTTGGGCGCCATCGGCTCACGACAGGTGTACCGGCTGCTCGGTGCGCTGGTCGAACCGTTTCGCGACACCCTCGTGCGCAAGGTCGTCGGCGGGGCGCTGGGGCACGCGGTGCGCGGGCGCGCCGACGACGGGGCCATCGCGCGCCTGACCCACCAGGTCGAGATCGTCCGGGACACCTATGCCGGGCTGATCGTCGTGCTGCGCGGGTTCCTCGTCACTGTCGTGGGAGTCGTAGTCGGAATGGGGTCGGTCGACCCGGTCATCGTGGCCTTGCTGCTGCCGCCGTTCCTACTGGGTCTCGGCCTTTTTCTGGGCACGCTCCGCTTCGCCGCCGAACGATTCCGCCGATCGGTGCACGCCGACGAGCGCCTCGCGGTCACCGCGGGGGCCGTGCTGGCCGGCACTCGCGACATCGCCGCGACCGGTGCCGAAGAGCATTCCGCGGACCTGGTCGCCGGGCCGATCCGGGCGCAGGCCGACGCCGAGCGCGCGATCGCCACCGTAACGGCGGCCCGCACTCTCTGCCTGGCGGTCGGCGGCTGGGTGCCGCTGGTCGTCCTGCTCGTCGCCGGACCGTGGCTGGTCAGCCGCGGCCTGACCGCCGGTGCCGTGATGGGCGGTCTCACCTACGTCCTCATCGGACTCCAGCCGGTGTTGCGCAACCTGATGACCGCGGTCGGCGGCAGCGGCCTGCGGTACGCCGTCACCGTCGGCCGCATCCTCGACGCCGCCGAGCTGCCCGCCGAACCAGAGCGTCGTGCCGAGGCCGGCCGCAGCGGCGAACTGACCGTCCGCGACCTCACCTTCGCCTACGGCTCGCATGCCGAACCCGTGCTGAGCGGGCTCGATCTCGTCGTAGCGCCGGGTGACCACCTGGCCATCGTCGGTCCCAGCGGCATCGGCAAGTCGACGCTGGCCGGTCTGCTCTGCGGGTTGCTGCGCCCCACCGCCGGCGCGGTCCTGCTCGGCGACGTACCGGTCTCGGACTTGTCCGCGCAACGGCTTGCTCAGGTGCGCACGCTCATCCCGCAGGAGGCCTACGTCTTCGCGGGCACCGTGCGGGACAACCTGACCTACTTCGCGCCGGACGCCACCCCCGAGCGAGTGGCGCAGGCGGTCGCCGAGATCGGCGCCGACGAACTCGTGGCGCGACTCGGCGACGAAATCGTGCCGTCGGCGTTGTCGGCAGGCGAGCGGCAGCTGATCGCATTGGTGCGCGCCTACCTTTCGCCGGCCTCGGTGGTGGTCCTGGACGAAGCGACCTGCCATCTCGACCCGGCAGCGGAACGCCGGGCAGAGGAGGCGTTCGCCCGACGAGACTGCACGTTGATCGTGATCGCGCACCGGATCAGCTCGGCGTTGCGCGC
The DNA here is from genome assembly GCF_003385235.1 of Amycolatopsis circi. GTDB lineage: Bacteria > Actinomycetota > Actinomycetes > Mycobacteriales > Pseudonocardiaceae > Amycolatopsis > Amycolatopsis circi. The sequence goes on from NZ_PQIA01000066.1 coordinate 29,994, forward strand.
TCGCCGGGTGCTGGTGCTCGACGGCACCGGCGCCGTCGCCGGAGATCACCGGACGCTGCTGGAAACCTCTCCGCTCTACCGGGACCTGCTCGGTCACTGGAACCCCGATCGCCGCCTGGAGGAAGTGTGACGACCGCCAATCCGCTCGCGCCGCTCACGGCCGACGAGATCGCGGCCGCGTCCGCGATTCTCAAAGGCGCCAAGGGACTCGGCGCCATGGTGCGGTTCATCAGCATCGAACTGCACGAGCCGGCCAAACGCTCGGTGCTCGACGGGGTTCCGGTCGAGCGCGAGGCGTTCGCGGTCCTGCGCGACCGGGACAGCCGCACCACGATCGAGGCCGTAGTCTCGATCACCCGAGGGGAACTGTTGTCCTGGCAAGAGATTCCCGGCGCGCAGCCGGGCTTCTCCCGCGACGAGTTCGCCGACTGCGACGCGGTCCTGCGCTCCGACCCGGGTTTCCAAGAGGCGTTGCGCCGCCGGGGAATCACCGACTTGGACTCGGTCGCGATCGACCTGTGGGCGGCAGGTAACACCGGCCCGGCCGAGGACCCGGCACGGCGGCTGATGCGCCCGCAGGTCTATGTGCGGCAAGGGATTTACGACAATCGCTACGCTCACCCGGTCGAAGGGCTGACCGCACTGGTCGACATCGACCGGATGGAGGTCGCGGAACTCGTCGACCACGGCGTCGTGCCGATCCCGCCACGGCACGGCAACTACATTCCGGAGCTGGTCACCGGCGAGATCGAGGGCTATCCGGACAACGTGCCGGCGTTCGCCGCGACCCGCGGGGATCTGCGACCGCTGGAAATCACGCAGCCGGACGGCCCGAGCTTCACGCTGGACGGCTACGAGCTGAGCTGGCAGCGCTGGCGCCTGCGCGTCGGCTACACCATGCGGGAAGGCCTGGTGCTGCACCGGATCGGGTACGACGACGGCGGCCGAGAGCGGCCGATCGTGTACCGGGCCTCGATGTCGGAGCTGTACGTGCCCTACGGAGATCCGAACCCGTCGCAGCGGGTGAAGAACGCCTTCGACATCGGCGAGGGCGGCATCGGGCCCTGGCTGAACTCGCTCGCGCTGGGCTGCGATTGCCTCGGCGAGATCCGCTACCTGGACGTCGTGATGTGCGACGACGACGGCGCTCCCGTGACGCTGCCCAACGCCATTTGCGTCCACGAGGAGGACGACAACCTGGCGTGGAAGCACACGGACGGCAACCTCGGGCACGCCGAGACTCGTCGGCAACGCCGGCTCGTGGTCTCCTGCTGGGCCACAGCGAACAACTACGACTACGGATTCTTCTGGTACTTCTACCTCGACGGCACCATCGAGTTCGAGGTGAAGCTGACCGGCATCGTCTCCACCGGTGCGTACGAGGGCGATGCTCCGCTGTATGGCACCGCGGTCGCTCCCGGCCTGTACGCGCCGAACCATCAGCACTTCTTCAACATGCGGCTGGACATGTCCGTCGACGGCGAGCACAACAGTGTGTACGAAGTGGACACAGTCGCCGTGCCGGGATCCGAGCAGCACAACGCCTTCGCCGCGCAGCCGACGCTGCTCGCCCGGGAAAGCCAGGCACAGCGACTGGTCGACCCGCTCGCCGGTCGCAATTGGACAGTCGTCAACCCGTCGGTCCGCCACCACACCGGCCGCCCGGTCGGCTACCAGCTGATGCCCGGGACGAACATCCTGCCGCTGGCCCAAACCGGGTCGCAGACGAGCAGGCGCGCGGGCTTCGCGTACCGGCATTTGTGGGTCACCGCCTACGATCCGGACCAGCGCTACGCGTCCGGCGATTACCCCAACCAGCGACCCGACGACGCCGGACTCGTCGAATACGTCCGAGCCGACCGGCCGCTCGTGGATACCGATGTCGTTGTCTGGTACACGTTCGGAGCGAACCACGTGCCGCGCCCGGAAGACTGGCCGGTGATGCCGGTGTCCAAAGCGGGCTTCCATCTCAAGCCAGTGGCGTTCTTCGCCGCGAACCCGGCGCTGGACCTGCCGAGGCCCGGACATCACTGCTGAGGCATCCGACGGAGCGGGGGGTAGCGCCGTTCGTCTCCGCGACGCGCTCAGCACCCTGAACCTGTCCAACGGCCCGGTCGCCACGTTCGACCTTCCGCCCGCCAGCCTTCCTGTTCGCCGCAGCCCTGGCGACCAGGAAGGCTAGTCGGCCGGTCCGGTGCCCCCGCCGGAGCAGCATCGCGGCAAGGTCCGGCACCGGCTCACGGCGGACGCCGCGTACCGCGTCTGCCACAGCGGGGTTCCTCGGCAACGCGGCGCGCGGCGGCCCGGCCTGTCGCGGCGCTTGCCAGAGCGCTCTGCCGAGACAGGCCGGGCCGGACGGCTCTTCGCTCCCGACCACCGTCCGTGAAGGACCCCTTGGGGGAATCTGATTCCCTCAAGGGGTCCTTCACGGACTTTCGGTATCGCGCGCCAAGCCCGTCCGCAGGAAAGACCCCCTGCGCACCGCCGACGCCGCACCCCCGCTGAGAACCCCCAGCGGGCTGCGCCGAAGTGCACCCGCGGCACAGACCGCTGTCCCGCAGCGCGTCGGCGTACCTCAGCTCAGCGCCCCCGCCCGAGTTCGAGCGGCTATGGTTCCGACGTTACGGAGGCTGGCTCCGGCTACTGCCCGGCGAACACCGGCCACCGCCGAAAGGTGCTGCTTGCCCCGTCCTCGGCGGCGGCACCGTGTTAGGCCCACCGGCAGGTCGTCCTCGATTCAGGGACGCATCACCGGACTCCGCACTGAGCAACCGCTTACACTCAATGGACGACGGGCGGACTCACCGGCCGGCGCGGGACTAGAGGAGGATCGCCGGATGACCACGCTCTCGGCCGACCTGTGGCCCGACGTGCAGCCCGAGACCGCGCGCCGGCTGATGCTCGCCGGGGTGGAGTCGTTCGCCGAGCGCGGCTACCACGCCACCACCACGCGGGACATCGCCGGCGCGGCGGGGATGAGCCCGGCCGCGCTGTACGTGCACTTTCCCTCGAAAGCCGCGTTGCTTTTCGCCATCAGCCGCAACGGCCACGAGCAGACGCTCGCCCTCGTCGAAGACGTGATCGGGCGCGTCACCGGTCCGGTGGAGCGGATGCGGCTGCTCGTCGAGGATTTCGTCGCCTGGCACGCGCGGCGGCACACCGTCGCGCGGGTCGTGCAGTACGAGCTGAATGCGTTGCCGGAGAAGGAATATCAGGTCGTCGCGCAACTGCGCCGGAAGATCGAGCAGCGCGTGCGCGAGGTGATCGCCGACGGGGTCGAGTCCGGCGCGTTCACCGTCGGCGACGTCGGGATCGCGGCGCGGGCCGTGCTGTCGCTGGGCGTCGACGTCGCGCGCTGGTACAGCGAACGAACCCGGCAGACGCCCACCGAACTCGGCAAGGAGTACGGCGAGCTGGTCCTCCGCATGCTCGGCGCGAGCTAGAGCGCCAGCACCAGTTTGCCCCGCGCCTGCCGGGATTGGCTCAGTTCCAGCGCGGCGCGCCAGTCGTCCAGCGGGAAAATCCGGGACACCGGAATCGAAAACCGTCCGTTCGCCGCGAGCGACGCGAACTCGCCGAGCACGTCGTAGCGCGGCTGGGCACCCGAGCTGACAATGGTCTGTACGCCGGGTTCGTCCGAGCTGAGATCGAGCGTCAGCACGTGTCCGGGTTCTTTGACGGTGCGCACGAGTTCGGCGACCGCGCCGCTGAACGGCGCCGCGTCCAGCACGAGGTCGACCGGTCCCCCGGCCAGCGTCGTCACGCGGTCGGCGATTCCATCGTGGTAGCTGGTGACTTCCGCGCCAGCTGAGCGGAGCGCCTCGGCGTGCGTCTCACCCGCGGTGACCAGGACGCGCGCCCCGCGCAGGAGTGCGATCTGTGCGGCGGCGAACCCGGTGGTGGTGCCCGCGCCATGCACAAGAAGAGTGCTTCCGGAGCCGACGCCGAGTGCGTCGAGCGCCGCATAAGCCGTGCCGGTCGCCATCGGCAACGCGGCAGCTTGGACCGCATCGAGCCCGTCCGGGCGCGGGAACCACGAATCGAGCAACACCAGCTCGGACGCACCCGCGGTCGGTCCGGTGAACGGCGCGCAACCGAACAACTGGTCGCCTACCTCGACGCCGGTCACGCCGTCACCGAGCGCGTCGACCGTGCCGGACACCTCCAGCCCGATCCCGCGCGGCAGGTCACCGGCGAACAGGCCCTCGCACAACGCCCAGTCCGCCGGATTCAGGCCACACGCCTGGACCGCGACGCGAATCTGGCCTGGCCCGGGGTTCGGGGCCGCCGCGTCCTCGACCCGCAGTACCTCGGCAGCCGGGCCGTGCTCGTGAAAACGAAGGGTGCGCATCCGAGTCTCCTCGCGAGTGATGACAGAAGCTGTCGTCACTGACGCTACCAGAGTGATGACAGCATCTGCTGTCGCTACACTGGGCGCATGGCGCGATGGGAGGGCAACACCCGGAACCGGCTCGAGCAGGCCGCGCTGGCGTTGTTCGAGGAGCAGGGCTACGACCGCACTACGGTCGCGCAGATCGCGCAGCGGGCGAACCTCACCGAGCGGTCGTTCTACCGCTGGTTCGCGGACAAGCGGGAAGTGCTGTTCGGCGGCAGCCAGGAGCTGGAAACCGAATTCAGCACCGCGATCGACGCCGTCCCGCCCGGCACCGCCGCATTGCCGACGCTGCTGGCCGCATTCGCCACCGCGCCGCGCGTATTCCGTCCGCGCGAATTCCTGCTGCGCCGGGCAACCGTGATCGCCGCCAATCCCCCGCTGCGCGAACGGGAACTGATCAAACTCGTCACGATTTCGGAAACGCTCACCGCTGCGTTGCGCGATCGCGGCATCGATCCCGAAACCGCGCGCCTGGCCACGGATCTCGGCCTGTCCGTGCTGCGACTGGCCACCGAACGCTGGATGGCCGAGGAACACCGTGACAGCAACGGTTTCCCCGAGGCGTTGTCAGCAGCCGCCGTGGACCTGCTCGCCGTCGCCGCCGACGGGATTCCCGGCTGAAACGGCCCGCGCGAATCGTTCCGCGATGTTCGCCAGGCGGCCGGTCAATTCCGGCGGCGCGTCCTCCACCACGAAGTCGAATTCCCACTGCGCGAGGTAAAACGGAATGTAGTCGAAGGTTTTCGCGCCGGTGCGCAATCGGCAGGTTTCGTCGTCGATCGGCTCGATCACCGCCGTAGTCGGCGAAACCCGCGCGGCCAGCACTTCCGCCGGAGCCGACACGCGCAACGTCACGATGTGCGGGTACGGCGCGGTCGCGATCCGGCTCGACACATACGCGGCGAGGTCTTCCGCCGGCGGTTCCCTTGGCGTGAAACGGAAACTGGGCGTCGGGACACCGTCGATGCGGTCCAGTCGGAAGGTGCGCCAGTCGTCGCGGCCGAGATCCCACGCCACGAGGTACCAGCGCCAGCCGGCGTGCACGAGCCGCAACGGTTCCACGTCGCGTTCGGTCACGTCGCCCTTTTGAGTGCCGTACGTGAACCGCAGCCGTTCGCTGTCCCGGCACGCGGCCGCGACCACGGTGAGCAACTCCGCGTCGATCGTCGGCGCGCCGCCGGGGATCCGGATCATCGCCGAATCCATCGCCCGCACCCGGTGCCGCAGCCGCGCGGGCAGCACCTGTTCGAGTTTCGCCAACGCGCGCACGGACGTCTCCTCGATGCCCGACACCGTGCCGTTCGCCGCCGTACGCAGTCCGACCGCCACCGCGACCGCCTCGTCGTCGTCCAGCAACAGCGGCGGCAACGCGGCACCGGACCCCAGCCGGTACCCGCCCGCGACTCCCGGCGTCGCGTGCACCGGATACCCGAGCTGCCGCAGCCGTTCGACGTCGCGGCGAATCGTCCGGACGTCGACCCCCAGCCGGCCCGCGAGGTCCGGACCAGGCCAGTCGCGGCGTGCCTGCAGCAGGGAGAGCAGGCGCAACAGCCGTTCGGAGGTTCCGTACATGCCGAGCACTCTGCCACGCTTTGCGGACAGCATCGGTCCTCGATCGCCAGGACATCGCCGTGCCGTGCGAAAGTGACGCATGCTCGACGACCTGCTCGCAGTCGCCCGCGAAGAGGCGGAAGCCGGAAAGACCGAGGGCGGCGTCCCGATCGGTGCCGCCCTGTTCGACCGGGACGGGAAGCTGCTCGGCCGCGGCCACAACCGCCGCGTCCAGGACGGCGACCCGTCCCTGCACGCCGAAACCGCCGCGTTCCGCGCCGCCGGACGCCGCCCGCACTACCGCGACACGATCATGGTCACGACGCTGTCGCCGTGCTGGTATTGCAGCGGCCTGGTCCGGCAATTCGGCATCCCGCACGTGGTGATCGGCGAATCGCGCACCTTCACCGGCGGCCACGACTGGCTGGCCGAACAGGGGGTCCGCATCGACCTTCTCGACGACCCGGCGTGCGTCGCGCTGATGGCGGAATTCATCGAGCGCGAACCGGCGCTGTGGTTCGAGGACATCGGCGAACCCACTGCCCCGTAACCCAATCCCGGCACGCGTCGCACAGAAATTACCGCCCGACGACCAGCGCGGCAGCTCGGATACCTCAGCGAACCGACGCGACTCAAGCCAACGGCGAAAACTCCAACGGCAACGCGATAATCGAATCCGCGTCGAGGATCTCCTCCGGCGCACCCGGCGGCGGCCACATCCCCTTCGCGTAAAGGTCGCGGCGGATCGCGAGCCGCTCGTCCAAGCTCGCGAACGGCCAGATCTGAATGATCCGGTCCGGCCCGTCGAGCGCGTACATCACCACGGTCAGCGGATCGATCAAATGCCGCGCAGGCAACGCTTCGCGCCAGCCGTCGATCGTCGCGGTCAGCCCGCCCGGCCGCAGGTGATAGTCGCGGATCTCGTACACCGAGCCGTACTTCCCCGGCCGCACCGGCGGAACGAACGGGAACGGCGCGAAACTCTGCAGCGACAGGTCCGTCAGATAGTCGCCGCCGAACGGCTTGCGACTGTGCCGGGCCCGCAGCCGCTCCTCGTCCAGCGCCTGTTGATTTTCGAACCCGCGCAGCACGACCAGCCTGCCGAGCGCGCCGTTCTCCGTCTGCCAGCAGCCCAGCAGCTCGCCATGCCCCTCGACCCACGGCAGCACGCCCTCGACGGCTTTCGGCCCGTCGAGCAGCTGGAAGGACAGGATCGCCAGCTCATAGCGGACGGCCTGCTGTTCCGGGGCGACGTCGGCCCCGCTGATCCGGACCGGTTCGGTCATGACGCTCCCATTCGAAGATCGGCTGCTCCGAGGGCGCCGGTGACCGGGGAGCCGTCTCCAGCTTGACACAGCGTTCCGGCAGCGCCCGCTGAGCGGTTTCGCCCGCACATTGTCTGCCCGCGCGTCCGCGCACGACTTCCCGATCGTCCCGATCACCGGCACCCTGGAACGTCCCGGCGACCTCGACACCCTCAGTGAGGTTTTTTCCCACTCCCGCCCATGTCTTGACACTTCTCAATGGTCTAGTCCATTGTGACTGCGCACACACTCCCCCCGAGTGCCTGCGGGGCGCCGCCGCCACGTCCGGCTTCGCCAGGTGCTCCGATGCCGCGTGCCGCCGGGTGCGCGTTTCCCCGTTGGAGGACCCATGAAATCCCTGCGCCGCACCACTTCCCGCCGGAAACTCGCCGGAAGGCTCGGCGTGCTGGCACTCGCCGCGGGCGCCGCGCTGACCACCGCGACCGGCACCGCCTCGGCCGCGGGAGACCCGGTTCTCGCGGCACCGTATCTGTACCAATGGGGCGGGCAGAGCGATCCGTCCGCCGCGATGGACGCGACCGGCGTCAGCGCGTTCACCCTCGCCTTCATGCTTTCGGGCGGCGGCTGCGCTCCCGCGTGGGACGGCAACCGCCCGCTCGACGGTGCCGACGCCGCGATGATCCAGAAGATCCGCGCCGCGGGCGGCGACGTGATCCCGTCCTTCGGCGGCTGGTCGGGCAACAAACTGGGCCCGAACTGCGGGTCGCCGGAGGAACTGGCCGGCGCGTACCAGCAGGTGATCGACGCCTACGGCCTCCAGGCGATCGACCTCGACATCGAGAACACCGACGAGTTCGAGAACGCCACGGTCCAGGACCGGATCCTCGGCGCGGTCAAGATCGTCAAGGACAAAAACCCGAACCTGCGCGTCGTGATCACCATGGGCACCACGCCGCAGGGCCCGAACGACTGGGGCAAACGGCTGATCACGCAGGCGAAGGCGCTGGGCGCGGACGTCGACGTGTGGTCGCTGATGCCGTTCGACTTCTCCGACGGCGGCGACATGGTCGCGATGACGAAATCCGCGGTGGACGGCCTGGTCGGAGAACTGAAGTCGACGTTCGGCTGGGACGACGCCACCGCCTACCACCGCGCCGGGCTGTCGTCGATGAACGGCAAAACCGACCGGGCCGGGGAAGTCGTGTCCGTCGCAGACTTCACCGCGATCCGCGACTGGGCCGCCGAACACCACCTGGGCCGCGTCACGTTCTGGGCGACGAACCGCGACTGCAGCGGCTGCAGCGGGATCGACCAGGAGAACTACGCGTTCACCAAGGTCGTGGCCGGATACAACGGCTGACCTCGAGGTGGGGCGGGCCTCGCGGGCAGCGGTTCGGCTTGGACGGGGCTGGGCTGGCGCGACTCGGCTGATCCGAGCAGACTGGCAGCCATTCGGCCGAGCTGAGCAGGGCTGGTGTACTCGGCTAATCCGAGCGGACTGGCAGCCGTTCGGCCGACCTGGCCCGGGCTGATGCGACTCGGCTGATCCGCGCAGGCTGGCAGCGTTTCGACTGATCTGAACCGCGCTGACAGCGGTCGACTGGACAGGGCCGGGCAGGCGCGGCTCGACTGAATCCGAGCGGGCTGGCAGCCGTTCGGCCGACCTGAGCCAAGCTGGCAGCGGTTCCCTGAGCGGGGCCGAGTTGGTAGCACCTCGGCTGATCCGAGCCCAGTTGACGGCAGCCCGGCATATTCGAGGCCGAGCTGGCAACGATTCAACCGGTCTGGACCAGGCGCGGGCGACTCGGCTGATCCGAACCCGGCCGACGAGCGGACCCGGGCTGGCAGCAGTTCGGCTAAGCGAACCGGCTCAAGCTGAGCCTCGCAAGTCAGCCGACCAGCGTCTCAGTGGACTGAACCACCGTCCCGCACGCGTCCGAATCGCGGCCGTCCGACCCGGCGGAGCGTGGCAACGGGGACCTTCCCGCCCGGGAGGTCCCCGTCCTGCTGTCCGTCACACACCGTGCGCGGATACGGCCGAACGAGTGAAGATCAGGCAGCAGCGGCGACCGACAGCGCGGCCACCCCGGCCTCGGTCAGCTCGGCGGGAACCCGGCCCACGGCGGCGGCGCCCGCGCCCGGACGGACGTAGCCGCCCTTGGCGAGCGCGTGCGCGGTCATCTGGTCGCAGCAGGCGAAACCGTCGACGAACAGGTCGGGCTCGCAGCTGGTGGACATCTCCGCGCGCTGCTGCGCGACCGCCTTGAGCATCGCCATCGCGCGATGGGTCAGCTCGACGGTCACCCCTTCTGAACCGGACACCGGGATCGCCTTCTTCCTCGTGAGCTACTACTCAACGTTATCGCCGATTGGGCCGAATGTGTTAACAACCACACTGTAGCGCTTCGGGAATGTGACGAGGACTAGACCTGTTCGGTTCCGGCCAGGCGAGACTCGAGCGTCCGGGCCCACTCGCGCACGATCTGCTCGCGGCGGCGGGTGTCGTCGGTGAGGAGATTGGCGAGGCCGAGGCCGCGCCCCAGGTCGAGAGTGGCCTGGACCAGTTCGCGGACGCCCGGCTGAGCTTCGTCGACCCCGAGCAGCTCGACCGCGACCCGGTGCGCCTCCCGGCCGACGCGCGCCTCCAGCGGAACAAGCACATCGCGCAACTGGTCATCAGTCGACGCGACGGCCCACAGCTGCAATGCCGCGCGGAACATCGGCCCGGTGTAAAGAGTCAGGAGCATCTCGACGACCCACTCGATCCGCGACGACCCGCCCGGCGACCCGGCCGCGCGCGTGCGCAGTTCGTCCAGCTGAGCTTCGCCGAGCAACTCGACCGCCGCGGCGACCAGCGATTCCCGGGTCGGGAAGTGATGCTGCGCGGCACCCCGCGAAACTCCGGCCCGCTCCGCGATGACCGCGACGGTGACCCCGTGCCACCCCCGCTCGCCGATGCAGTCCATCGCGGCTTCGATCAACCGCCGCCGCGTCGTGCGGCTGCGTTCTTGCTGCGGTTCTCGGAGCATCAGGCACCACCTGGCCCAGCGTGTCCGCTCCCGCAAGAGTCCGTGAGGGGAACCCTGAGGGACTCTGAGTCCCTCAGGGTTCCCCTCACGGACCTCCGGCCCAGCCTCATGACCTCACCACTGCTCAGTACGACTTCGGCAGCCCAAGGCTGTGCTGCCCCACGAAATTCAGCACCATTTCCCGGCTCACCGGCGCGATCCGGCCCAGTCGCACGGCCGTCACCAGGCTCCCCAGGCCGTACTCGGTCGCCAGGCCGTTTCCGCCGTGGGTCTGCACTGCCTGGTCCACCGCGCGGATCGCCACCTCCGCCGCCGCGTATTTCGCCATGTTCGCGGACTCTCCGGAGGCGAAATCGTCGCCCGCGTCATACAGCGACGCAGCCTTCTGCGTCATCAGCTTCGCCAGCTCAAATTCGATTTTCACCTGCGCGAGCGGATGCGCGAGCCCCTGGTGAGACCCGATCGGCGCGCCCCACACCTGCCGTTCGTTCGCGTAGCCGACCGCCTTGTCCAGCGCGTACCTCGCGGTTCCCAGCGAGAACGAGGCGCCCATGATCCGTTCCGGGTTCAGGCCCGCGAACAGCTGCGCGATCGCCGCGTCTTCCTCGCCCACCAGGGCCTCCGCGGGCAAGCGCACGTCGTCCAGGAACAGGGAGAACTGGTTTTCCGGCGCGACGATGTCCATGTCGATCTTCGTGAACTCGAAGCCGGGCGTGTCCGTCGGCACCACGAACAGCGCCGGCTTCAAACGACCGGTCTTCGCGTCCTCGGTGCGGCCGACGACGAGCACCGCGTCTGCCTCGTCGACTCCCGAGATGAACACCTTGCGGCCGGACAGCACCCAGTCGCCGCCGTCTCGGCGGGCGGTCGTCGTGATCTTGTGCGAGTTAGACCCGGCGTCCGGTTCGGTGATCGCGAAGACGATCTTCTTGCTGCCGTCCGCGATCCCCGGCAGCCACTGCTTTTTCTGGTCCGGCGTGCCGAAGCGCGACAGCACCGTTCCGACGATCGCCGGCGACACCACCATCAGCAGCAGCGGCGAGCCCGCGGCCGCGAATTCCTCCATCACCGCCGCGAGATCCGCGATTCCGGCTCCCCCGCCGCCGTATTCCTCCGGCAGGTTCACGCCCAGGTAGCCGAGCTGTCCGGCTTCGTTCCACAGCTCGTCGGTTTTCTCGCCCGCGCGGGCTTTCTTCGCGTAATAGTCGTGCCCGTACTTGCCTGCCAGATCGGCCGCGGCCTTCCGCAGCGCCACCCGCTCTTCCGGTTCGACGAAGTTCATCGCGTTCATTCGGTCTCTCCCACCACAGCCAGCACCGCGCCTACCTCGACCTGTTGCCCGACCTCGACCGGCAGTTCGGCGACCACGCCGTCCGCCGGGGCCGAGATCCGGTGTTCCATCTTCATCGCTTCCAGCCACAGCAACGGATCGCCCGCCCGCACCCTGTCCCCTCCGGACACTGCCAGCCGCACGACTGTGCCCGGCATCGGCGCGAGCAGCGACCCCGCCGCCAGTGCCGCGTCCGGATCGGCGAACCGAGGCTCGACGGTCAACGCCACCGAACCCAGCGGCGAATCCACATAGGACACCGTGCCGTGCCGGGCGACCGCGAAGGTCCGGCGTACTCCGGCGATGTCGAGGACCACCTGGTTCGACGTGGCGGCGACCAGGGCGACGTCGCCGTAGCCTTCGGCCTGCAGACCGTCGCGGGTCAGTGAGTAGACGACCTCGTAACGGTTGTCTCCCTTGGCAAAAACCTTGCGCTGACCGGCAGAACGAACGTTGCGCCAGCCGCTGGGCAGTCGTCCCAGAGTGGTCGCATTAGCCCGGTTTCCGGCGGCATCCGCCAGTGCGGCAGCTAGTGCGGACCAGCGCTCGGTGTCCACAGTGGCCAGTGGCGCGGCCAAAGTGTCCAGTCCGTGCCGACCGAAGAACGCGGTATCCGTTTCCCCGGCGAGGAAAGCCTCGTGGCGCAGAATCCGAACCAGCAAATCGCGGTTGGTCACCACGCCGTGGATCTTCGCGCCAGCCAAAGCACCGGCAAGTCGACGCGCGGCTTCGGCGCGCGTCGGTGCCCACGTGATGACTTTCGCCAGCATCGGGTCGTAATGGACGCCGATCACCGACCCGGATTCCACCCCGGAATCCAGGCGCAGCCCGGAACCGTGAGTGAATTCACGGTCCACACCGGACACTTCGAAGGCGTGCAGCGTCCCGCTCTGCGGTTGCCACCCAGCCGAAGGATCCTCCGCGTACAGGCGGACTTCGATCGAATGTCCTTTGGTGGCAGGCGGTTCGGCAGGCAGTCGAGCGCCCTCGGCCACCGAAAGCTGCAATGCCACCAGATCCAGCCCGGTGACGTTCTCCGTCACCGGATGCTCGACCTGCAGCCGCGTGTTCATCTCCAGGAAGTAGAAGCCGCCATCCGGTCCAGCCAGGAATTCGACGGTACCCGCGCCCACGTAGTCGATCGCTTGCGCGGCCTTGCGCGCCGCGTCGAACAACTCCGTCCGCATGGCATCGTCCACAAAGGGCGATGGCGCTTCTTCGACGACCTTCTGGTGCCGACGCTGGATGGAGCACTCCCGCTCCCCCACCGCCCAGACCGTGCCATGCGAGTCAGCGAGCACCTGGACCTCGATGTGCCGTCCGGTTTCGAGGTAGCGCTCGCAGAACACCGTCGGATCGCCGAACGCAGATCCCGCTTCGGCACGAGCGCTCTCGACAGCCTCGGCCAGCTCGTCCAGCGAACGGACCACGCGCATACCGCGGCCGCCACCACCAGCGGAAGCCTTGACCAGCAACGGAAGATCGGCCTCGGTCACCGAATCCGGGTCCAATTCGGACAGCACCGGAACCCCGGCGGCGGCCATCAGCCGTTTCGACTCCACTTTGGAGCCCATAGTCTCGATCGCCGCGGGCGGCGGGCCGATCCAAGTCAGCCCGGCGTCGAGCACCGCACGGGCGAAACCGGCGTTCTCGGACAGGAAGCCGTATCCGGGATGGACCGCGTCGGCCCCGGCGTCCGCCGCGGCTTTGACGATCAGTTCGCCCCGCAAATACGTCTCGCCCGGCGCGTTGCCCGGCAACCGCACGGCGACGTCGGCTTCCCGCGCGTGCGGGGAATCGGCGTCCGCGTCGGAGAACACCGCGACCGTCCCGATTCCGGCGTCCCGGCAGCTGCGGAACACCCGGCGGGCGATTTCGCCCCGGTTGGCGACCAGCAGATTCTGGATCATGGCCCTCACATCCGGAAGACGCCGAAGCCGCCTTCGACGCCCTTCACTGGTCCGTTGTGGATCGCCGACAGGCTCAGCCCGAGCACCGTGCGAGTGTCGCGCGGGTCGATGATGCCGTCGTCGTAAAGCATGCCGGAGAGGAACATCGGCATCGATTCCGCCTCGATCTGGTTTTCCACCATGGCGCGCATCGCGGCGTCGTTTTCCTCGCTGTACTCCTGGCCCCGGCTCGCCGCCGCGGCGCGGGCCACAATGGACAGCACCCCGGCCAGCTGAGCCGGTCCCATCACCGCGGACTTCGCGCTCGGCCAAGCGAACAGGAACCGCGGATCGTAGGCCCGGCCGCACATCCCGTAGTGGCCGGCACCGTAGGACGCTCCCATGAGGACGGACAGGTGCGGCACCTTCGAGTTCGACACCGCGTTGATCATCAGCGCGCCGTGCTTGATGATGCCGCTCTGCTCGTATTCCTTGCCGACCATGTAGCCGGTCGTGTTGTGCAGGAACACCAGCGGCGTGTCGATCTGGTTGGCCAGCTGGATGAACTGCGCGGCCTTCTGCGATTCCTCGCCGAACAGCACGCCCTGCGCGTTCGCCAGGACTCCCACCGGATAACCGTGGATGCTCGCCCATCCGGTGACCAGGCTCGGCCCGTACAGCGGCTTGAACTCGTCGAAGTCCGATCCGTCCACGACGCGCGCGATCACCTCGCGCGGGTCGAACGGGACCTTCAGGTCGGTCGGCACGATGCCCAGCAGGTCTTCGGCGTCGAACACCGGCTCGGCGTAGTCCGGTTTGGCCGCCGGGCCCTGTTTGGTCCAGTTGAGCCGCTTGATGATGCCGCGGCCGAGGCGGATCGCGTCCTCCTCGTCCACGGCGAGGTAATCGGCGAGCCCGGACGTCCGCGCGTGCATTTCCGCGCCGCCGAGGGATTCGTCGTCAGATTCCTCGCCGGTCGCCATTTTGACCAGCGGCGGCCCGCCGAGGAACACCTTCGCGCGTTCCTTCACCATCACCACGTAATCGGACATGCCGGGCAGGTACGCGCCGCCTGCCGTCGAGTTGCCGAACACCAGCGCGACGGTCGGCACCTTCGCCGCCGAGGACCTGGTCAGGTCACGAAACACCCGGCCACCGGGAATGAAGATTTCCTTCTGCGTAGGAAGATCCGCGCCGCCGGACTCGACCAGGTTGATCACCGGAAGCCGATTCTGCGCCGCGATATCCGCCGCCCGGAACGATTTCTTCGTCGTCCACGGATTGCTCGCGCCGCCCTTGACCGTCGGGTCGCTGGCCGAGATCAAGCATTCGACGCCTTCCACGACCCCGATCCCGGTGATCACGCTAGCGCCGACCCGGTAGTCCGAACCCCACGCGGCCAGCGGCGAAAGCTCCAGGAACGGCGAATCCTCGTCCAGTAGGAGTTCGATCCGTTCGCGCGCCAGCAGTTTCCCGCGCTTGCGATGCCGTTCGACGTACTTCTCGCCGCCGCCGGCGACCGCTTTGGCCTGTTCGGCGTCGATCTCCGCGAGTTTCTCCAGCATCGCCTCGCGGTTCGCGGCGAACTCGTCGGCGCGGGTGTCCACTGTGGACCTGATAGTGGTCATGCGGTGTATCCCAATCGCTTCGCGGCCAGTCCGGTCAGGATTTCGGTGGTGCCGCCGCCGATGCCGAGAATGCGGACGTCGCGGTAGTGCCGCTCCACCTCGGCCTCGCGCATGTAGCCGAGCCCGCCGTGCAACTGCACCGCCTCGTTCACGACCCATTCAGCGGTCTGCACCGCGGTGTTCTTCGCGAAACACGCCTCGGCGATCACTTCTTCGCCGGACACGTGCCGGATCGCGACCTGCCGGGCGTACGTCCGGGCGACGTCGACCTTGCAGGCCATCTCGGTCAGCTTGTGCTGCACCAGCTGCCGCGAGATCAGCGGACGCCCGAACGTCTCGCGCATCCGGCACCAGTCCAACGTCAAATTCAATGCCCGCTGTGCGTGCGCATACGCTTGCACCGCCAGCGAAAGCCGTTCGGTCACGAACTGCGTCGCCACCTGAGCGAACCCGCTGTTCTCCGCGCCGATCAAGTTCTCCGCCGGTACTCGAACGTCCACATAAGACAGTTCTGCGGTGTCCGAAGCCGCCCAGCCCATTTTCTCCAGCTTGCGCGACACCGTGAATCCTGGCGTCCCACGCTCGACCACAATCAGCGAAAGACCATGCGCGCCAGCCTCGCCGGTTCGGACCACAGTGGTCACAAAGTCCGCGCGGCAGCCGGAAGTGATGAACGTCTTGGCCCCGTTGACCACATACTCGTCGCCTTCGCGCACCGCGGTGGTGCGGATCCCGGCGACGTCGGAACCGCCGTCCGGCTCGGTGACCGCCAGCGACCCGATCTTCTCGCCTTCGAGAGTCGGCCGCACCCAGCGTTCGATCTGCACCGGGTCGCCGGCCTCGACGATGTGCGGCACCGCGATCCCGCAGGTGAACAACGATGCGAAGAGTCCGCCGGACCCGCCCGCGTAGTGCATTTCCTCGGCGACCACGAGCGCGTCGAGGTAATTCCCGTCGCCGCCGCCCGCAGATTCGGGGAACGCGACCCCGAGCAGGCCCAGCTGTCCCGCCTTGCGATGCAAGCCGCGCGGCAATTCCCCGGCCCGCTCCCAGTCGTCCAGGTGCGGCAGCACGTCCTTCTCCACGAACCGGCGCACCGTCGCGCGCAGTTCGGTGCGTTCCGGCGTGCGGAACGGATCCACGGTCACAGCAGCGCCTCCGGGACGTCGAGTTCGCGCGCCCGCAGCCATTCGCCGAGCGCCTTCGCCTGGGGATCGAACCTGGCCTGCGAAGCGACGCCGTCGCCGAGAATGCCCTCGACCACGAAGTTCATCGCCCACAGGTTCGGCAGCAGATGCCGGGTGACCGGCAGTCCTTCGGTTTCCGGCAGCAACCGGCGGAATTCGCCGACAGTCAGCCGATGCACGAGCCAGCGCCACGCTTCCTCGGACCGCACCCACACGCCGAGGTTCGCATTGCCGCCCTTGTCCCCGCTGCGCGCCCCGGCGACAAAACCAAGCGGGACCCGCCGCACCTTGCCCGCCTGCAACGGTTCCGGCAACACCGGTTCGTCCACTTCGGACAACTCAAGCATCGCTGAGGCGGGCGCGATGTCCACCTTGGACCCGTCCGGCAGCACTGCGACATGCGGAACCGCGGCAGCGTCCACAAAGGCCGCCGAATAGACCCCGAACGGCGACGCGTCGGAAGGCGGTGCGGTGACGTGGAATCCCGGGTAGCTCGCCAACGCCAGCTCGATCGCCGCTCCGCTGAACGCCCGTCCGGCGATCTTCGGGTCGTTGTCCTTCACCGCGACATGCAGCAGCGCGCTGGCGCGTTCCTCGGTATCGGCGTCCGCGTGGTCAGTGCGAGCGAGCGTCCATCGGACGTCAGCTGGCGGACGCTTCGCCAACGCACCTTCCAGCTGTTCCCGTACCAGCGCGGCTTTCTCCTCGATGTCCAGTCCAGTAAGGACGAACGTCGTCTCGTTCCGGAACCCGCCGAGCCGGTTGAGGCACACCTTCAAGGTCGGCGGCGGCGCCTCCCCGCGTACCCCGCTGATCCGCACCCGGTCCGGGCCATCGTCCGACAGCGACAGTGTGTCGAACCGCGCCGTCACATCAGGATTCGCATACCGCGCACCGGTGATCTCATACAGCAGCTGCGCAGTAACAGTTCCAGTATTGACCACGCCACCGGTGCCCGGATGTTTCGTGATCACGCTGGAGCCGTCCGCGTGGATCTCCGCGAGAGGAAATCCCGGCACGCCGATCGGCTGTTCCCGGAAGAACGAGTAGTTGCCACCAGTCGCCTGCGCGCCGCATTCGATGACGTGGCCCGCCGCGACCGCTCCGGCGAGCGCGTCGTAATCGTCGCGAGCCCAGCCGAAGTGCGCCGCCGCCGGTCCGACGATCACCGACGCGTCCGTGACCCGCCCGGTCACCACCACGTCCGCACCGGCTTTAAGACATTCCGCGACCCCCCACGCACCGAGGTAAGCGTTGGCAGTCAACGGTTTCTCGAATCCGAACTCGTCGGCGCGGGCGATCAGGTCATCGCCCTCGACGTGCGCGACGCGGACCTCGAGACCGAGCTTCGCGGCCAGTTCCCGCAACGCGTCGGCGAGCCCGGCCGGGTTGAGCCCGCCCGCGTTCGCGACGATCCGGACGCCCTTGTCCTTCGCCAAGCCGAGGTTTTCCTCCATCTGCCGGAGGAACGTCTTGGCGTAGCCGCGCGCCGGGTCCTTCATCCGGTCGCGGCCGAGGATGAGCATGGTCAGCTCGGCGAGATAGTCGCCGGTCAGGACATCGAGCGGACCGCCGGTCAGCATTTCCCGCACGGCGGAGAACCGGTCGCCGTAAAACCCGGACGCGTTCCCGACGCGCAGCGGCGCGCTCACGCGAACTGCCCCGGCTCGCGCCCCGCCCCGGGCGGCCCGGCGAACGCCTGCGCGATGCCCAGCCACTCCTCGACGTCCGCGCCCGTCGCGACCAAATCAGTGTCCGCCGGATGCCGCCGCTGCGTCGCGACCAGGCAAAAGTCGAGCGCGCTGCCGGTCAGCCGCTGCTCCGCGTCCTCCGGACCGAACGCCCAGGTGCTGCCGTCCGGCGCGACCAGCTCGACCCGGAATTCCTCGGTCGGCGGCGCGAGCGAATGGAGTTTGTACGCGAAATCGCGAGTGCGCGTGCCGAAC
>NZ_PQIA01000067.1 GCF_003385235.1 Amycolatopsis circi
GTGTGGGTGCCTCGATTGTTGGGTGCGTCGGTTGCCTTTGGGTGGTGGTGGGGCTATCGCTCCAGCGTGGCGTTTGGTGCATTGAGGCGGGGGCGGGGCGTTGGTCCGTGAAGGGCTCCTTGAGGGAATCTAGGTCCGTGAAGGGGCCCCTCACGGCCTCGCGCGGCCTCGTGTGGCCTCGGGTGGGTCGTGAGGGGAACCCTGAGGGACTCTGAGTCCCTCAGGGTTCCCCTCCCGGACGGCTAGGCCAGGATTTCCTTGGTGGATTTGACTGTTGCGAAGCCGCCGCCGTGGAGGTTTGTCGCGGTTGCTTTGGCTAGTTCTTCTGCGGTCAGGGTGGTGCCGTCCGGGCCTTCCAAAGCGAAGGTGAAGGTGGCGTCCAGGGCGAAAGTTACGTCGTAGCCTAGGTTTCCGCCCATGCGGGCGGTGGTTTCGCAGCAGAAGTTGGTTTGGATTCCGGCCAGGACGAAGCTGGTGATGCCTCGGGTGGTGAACCAGGCGTCCAGGTCTACGTCGCCCAGGAAGGCGGAGTTCACCTTCTTTCCGAAGACCAGGTCCGGGCGGGCGTCTGCCAGTTCGGGTTTGAAGTCGTTGCCTTGCTGGCCTGGGCGTAGTGGCGAATCAGGCTTCACGGAGTCGTGGTGGACTAGCACGACCGGGTCTCGGCGGTCCTGCCAGGCTTGCAGCAGGGCCTTGATGTTCGCTTCGGCGTCGGGGTTGTTGCGCGGGCCCCAGAACTCGGCGTCGTCGAACCCTTGTTGGACGTCGATCAGCAGCAGTGCGGTGGTCATGGGGACGATTTTGGCCGGGGGCTCGCGGCAAAGGGGAGTGGCATAAGAGGCGCGATGCGGTACTTTTCTGCCATGCGCACGATCGGGGTGCTGCTCCTGCCGGGCAGCCGGATGTTCGACCTGGCGGTGATCGCGGAGGTGTGGGCTCAGGACCGCACTGACAGCGGCATCGGTCCGTTCACGGTGCGCGTGTGTGCTCCTGGGCGAGGGCGGACGCGGGTGTCGCCGTTCGGTGAAGTTGTTGCGACGCATGGTCTTTCTGGGCTGGACGAGTGCGACTTGGTTCTCGCTCCGGGGCGGGACGACCCCCTCGCCGAGGTTCCGGCTGCGGCGCGGGGCGCGCTTCGGCGGGCTCATCGTGGTGGTGCGACGGTTGCTGGGCTTTGTTCTGGGGCCTTCACGCTTGCTGCGGCGGGGCTGCTCGACGGGCGGCCTGCGACCACGCATTGGCACGACTTGGATGCGCTTGCGACGGTGGCACCGGCTGCGGATCTTCGTCGCGACGTGTTGTACACCGAGCAGGACGGCGTGCTTACGTCAGCGGGCGTCGTCGGGGGGCTTGATCTTTGCCTGCATTTGGTACGTCGTGATCATGGGGCGGATGTTGCCGCGCGGCTTGCTCGCCGTTTGGTGATGCCGCCGGTTCGGGAGGGTGGGCAGCGGCAGTACGCGGAGGATCCGTTGCCTGCCAACGCTTCGCGGCCGGGGATAGCGTCCACAATGGACTGGGCGATGGCTCGGCTCGCCGAGGAAATTGGCGTGCCGGACCTGGTTAAGCATGCGGGGATGAGTCCTCGGACTTTTCATCGCGAGTTCGCCGCCGCGACGGGCAGTACGCCGGGGCGGTGGCTGCTCGTCCAGCGGGTGCAGCATGCGCGGCGGCTGCTGGAGACCACGGAGCTGCCGGTCGCTCGGGTGGCGGAGCGGGCGGGGCTCGGCAGTGCCGCGAACCTGCGCCGACGGCTGCGGGCGGAGGTCGGGGTCGGGCCGGATTCGTATCGGCGCACTTTCCGCATCCCGTCGGTCGGGGTTACGGTCGGGGCATGGGCGAGTACGAGCACCTCCTCGTGAAGCGGGACGGGGACACGGTCACCATCACGATGAACCGCGCGGCGCGGCGCAATTCGCTGTCCGCCGAGCATCTCGGCGAGCTGCTCGCCGCGTTCCGCGAGGCGGGCGAGTCCGACGCGACCGGCATCGTGCTGGCCGGCGCGGGGCCGGTGTTCTCGGCCGGGCACGACTTCGGCGACGTCGCAGCTCGCGACCTCATGGGCGTGCGCGAGCTGCTTAACCTGTGCACGACGCTCATGCGGACGATGGAATCGGTGCCGCAGGTGGTGATCGCACGGGTGCACGGCCTGGCGACGGCCGCGGGATGTCAGCTGGTGGCGTCGTGCGATCTGGCGGTCGCGGCGGAGTCGTCGGGCTTCGCTCTGCCGGGCGGAAAGGGCGGCTGGTTCTGCCATACGCCCGCGGTGCCGGTGGCGCGCGCGATCGGCCGGAAACGCCTGATGGAGCTGGCTTTGACCGGCGACGTGATCGACGCGGCCACGGCGTTGGACTGGGGCTTGGTCAACCGCGTGGTCCCGGACGACTCCCTGGACGAGGCCGTCGCGGAGCTGCTCGGCCGTGCGACTCGCGGCAGCCGGGCGAGCAAGGCGATGGGGAAGCAGACGCTGTACGCCCAGCTGGACCGCCCGGAGGCGGACGCATACGGGATCGCTGTCGAGGTGATGGCGTCGGCTTCCCAACTGCCGGGCGCGCGTGAGGGGATGGCGGCGTTCCTGGAGAAGCGCAAACCCGACTGGACGGATTGACCCCGCACCCTGGCCTCGGTTTCGCGCCGCGCCAAAGTGAGGTGCATTTGACGCACCGAACGCCGCTTTGGTGGATGCTATGCACCAAAGCGGCGTTCGGGCAGAAACCGCAGTTCCAGCGGCATCGCGAGAGTGGTCAGCGGCGTTCGTGCAGCAGCAACAACGTGTACGCCGCCACCGTCTGCGCGTCCGAGATCTCCCCGGCGGAGATCATCTTCTCCACCTCCGTCCGGCTGAACCACGCCGTCCGCATGTCCTGCTCCTCCGGCTCCCGCTCGGGCGCGCCCTCGGTGAGTCCGGTCGCGAGATACACGTGCCCGCGCTGGCTGGCCAGACCAGGCGCGACGTCGAGCATCCCCAGTTCCGTGAACGACGACGCCCGCAACCCGGTCTCCTCCCGCAATTCCCGCTGAGCCAGCTCGGCGGGCGGGGTCTCGGCGAGATCGGGTGCGGTGCCCTGCGGGAATTCCCACCGCCGCATCCCGAGCGGGTACCGGAACTGCTCGACCAGGTGCAGCCGGTCGCCGTCGAGCGGGATGACCAGTGCGTAGGTCGGTTTGTCGACGACGCCGTAGATGCCGTCGCTGCCGTCGGCGCGGCGGATGGCGTCCTCTCGCACCGTCATCCAGTTGTTCCGATACACCTCGCGGGTCGCGACACGCTGAATGGGGTCCACCTCGCCAGTATCACCGAGACTGTCCTACCCTCGGCGGGTGCGTCTCGTGCTCCCAACCCTTCCGGCCGGTTTCGCCAGCCCGCTCCGTGCGGGGCGGATCCGATGAGGCTCGTCGTAGCCCGGTGCCAGGTCGACTACGTCGGCAGGCTGACCGCGCATCTCCCGATGGCCAACCGCGTCCTGATGGTGAAGGCCGACGGTTCGGTGCTCGTGCACTCCGACGGCGGCTCGTACAAGCCGCTCAACTGGATGTCGCCGCCGTGCTGGCTGATCGAAGACCCGGACATCTGGACGGTCCAGAACAAGGCCGGCGAGAAACTCGTCATCACGCTCGCCGAGGTCATGCACGATTCGAAGCACGAACTCGGCGTGGACCCGGGCCTGCAGAAGGACGGCGTGGAAGCGCACCTGCAGGAACTGCTCGCCGAGCACATCAAAACCCTCGGCGACGGCTACACCCTGGTCCGCCGCGAATTCCCGACCGCGATCGGGCCGGTGGACATCATGGCCCGCGACGCCAAGGGCGGTTCGGTCGCGGTGGAAATCAAACGCCGCGGCGAAATTGACGGCGTTGAACAGTTGACCCGGTACCTCGAACTCCTCAACCGGGACCCGCTGCTCGCCCCGGTGCAGGGCGTGTTCGCGGCGCAGGTGATCAAGCCGCAGGCGCGCGTCCTCGCGGAGGACCGCGGGATCCGCTGCGTCGTTCTGGACTACGACGCGTTGCGCGGCACGGATTCGGACGAGTTCCGGCTGTTCTGAGAGAGGCTACGAAGCGAGCGGCTGCTGATACCGCAGGGCCTGGGTCGCGACCCGCGCTCCGAGGTGGCGCGCCGTGGTGAGGTCCGCGGCGTGGACAGCGTCCGGGCCTTGGTCGTTCCAGGTTTGCGCACCCGCGCCGAGATAGAAGCCGAGCCGGTTGTCGTCGTGTTCGCTGCTGGTGGTGGTGTTCCAGCCGGGCATCAGGCCGAGGCTGACCCAGTGCATGCCGTGCTGCGCGGCGAGCAGCGAGAGGTACTGCAACGTGTGCAGTTTGTCGCCGCTCATCGAGCCGGAGTTGGTGAACCCGGACGCGAGTTTGTCCAGCCAGCGCTGGGCCATCCAGCGCTTCGAGGTCGCCTCGGCGAACGCGTGGAACGCCCCGGACGCCGATCCCATGTAGGTCGGGGTCCCGAAGATGATCGCGTCGCTGGCATCGAGGGTTTCCCATGTGGCGTCGGTCATTTCGGCTACGTCGACCAGGTCGACGCGGGTGTTGGGTACTGATTCGACCCCGTCGCTGACGGCCTTCGCGATCTCGAGCGTGTGCCCGTATCCGGAGTAGTAAGCGATCGCGACGTGAACAGAAGACATGAGCGGATCCTTTCGGTGTTGACGTTGGTAACGCTAATACCGTGACAACGTCAGTGTCAACGTCAACAGAAATCTGTTATCGTCGGCACATGGCATCCCATGGGTCGGACGACCAGCGCGAGCGCATCCTGAGCGAAGCGGTGAAATTGCTGGCCGCGGCCGGGCCGTCCGGGCTGTCCACCCGGGCCGTCGCGACGGCGGCCGGAGTGCAAACACCCACGCTGTACCGGCTTTTCGCGGACAAGGACGGGCTCCTCGACGCCGTGGCCACCTTCGGTTTCGAGAGCTACCTCGCGGAAAAACGCGCGTTCGAACCCGGTGCCGACCCGATCGACGACCTGCGCCGCGGCTGGGACGTGCACGTCGCGTTCGGGCTGGCCAATCCCGCGATCTACACGCTGATGTACGGAAGCGTCCGGCCGGGCAGTCAACCCGCGGCGGCCGTGGAAAACCGGGCCATCTTGCGCGGCATGCTCGAACGCGCCAACGCGCAAGGCCTGCTTCGGACCTCGGTCGAGGCGGCTGTGGTGGCCATCGAGGCGTCCACGACCGGCGCGGTTCTGCTGCTGCTGGCCCAGCCGGAAGAAGCGCGGGACGTCGAGCTGATCCGGCCGTTGCGCGACATCGTGCTCAACGCGCTGACCGAGCAAGCCGCACCCGGCGAGAGTTCCCCGATCGCCGACCGTGCGCAGGCACTGCTCGGGATCGTCGCCCCCACCAAAGACGCCGACCCGGTGACCGACGCGGGCTTCAGCGTCTCCGAAGCCGGTCTGCTGCGCGAATGGCTCGTCCGGCTCAACGAGGCCAGCCGATGACGACGGACGGAATCCGTCAGATCGTCGATCCGGCTCGGCGCTGAGCAGCCTTCGCGTCAAGCCACGCCTTCGTTTCCGCGTGGAACAGCGTCGGCACCACCAAACCGGCCAGTATCAAACCCACCGCCGCCGCCAGGCTTCCGCCCGCCAGGTTGGCCAGGCCGCCGATCGCGGACAGCATTTCGAACGCCAGCAGCGACCATCGTCCCCAGCCGTAGCTGAACAGGATCGCGATCCAGGACACCAGCAGGCCCGCGGCGAAGACGTAGTACAAGCACGTGATCGCGTACAGGATCGAAAACGGCTCCTCGCCGCCGCTCCGCTGCTTGGCGATCTGCAGCTGGGCGGACGCGCCGAACACGCCGTTCATGAGCACTTGCAGGAACGCGAGCGCGAGCGCGGTGCGGAGCCGTCCGGGCATGCGGATCGTGGGGCCGGTCATCGCGGCGAGGTCCTTTCCGAAGGCGCCGGCGGTGCCGGGAGCTTAGGGGCGGCCCGGCGGGAACTCTCCCGGAACGGGTGAATTCGCGCCGTTGGTGAGTCCTTGCCCGGCGAAGCGACAGGACTCAACACTGGTGCTTCCGGGCACGCGGAATGCACAGGTCAGCGGCAGGTTGGTGAAAAACCGCGGTGTCGGGGTGCCTGTTCGGAATCCATGCAGTACTGTCCCGGTCTGACAGGAACGATGGTGTTTTCTGTGTGAGAATGTTTGATTCGGAGGTGGCAGGGGTGCCGTTCCTCGCCGACGCGAACTTGCGGCTCGACGCGAGTCCGATCGACTACATCGAGTTGGCGTTCTATTTCGTCCTGGTGCTCGGCATCGGCGCTCTCGCGCGAAGGCAGGTGTCGAGCAGTCTCGACTTCCTGCTGTCGGGCCGGTCGCTGCCCGCGTGGGTCACCGGCCTGGCGTTCATTTCCGCGAACCTCGGCGCGGTCGAGGTCATGGGCATGTCCGCCAACGGCGTCCTCTACGGCCTGCCGACGGTCCATTACTTCTGGATCGGCGCCATCCCGGCGATGCTGTTCCTCGGCCTGGTGATGATGCCGTTCTACTACGGCTCCAAGGTCCGCAGCGTGCCCGAGTTCATGCGCCGCCGGTTCGGGCCGACCGCGCACCTCGTCAACGGCATCAGCTTCGCCGCGGCGCAGATCCTCATCGCCGGCGCGAACCTGTTCCTGCTGGCCAGCGTCGTGAACCTGCTGTTGGGCTGGCCGCTGTGGGTGTCGATCGTCGTCGCCGCCGCCATCGTGCTCGGCTACACGGCGCTGGGCGGGTTGTCCGCCGCGATCTACAACGAGGTGCTGCAGTTCTTCGTGATCGTCGTGGCGCTGCTGCCGCTCACCATCGTCGGCCTGGTCAAGGTCGGCGGCTGGCAGGGCCTGGTCGACAAGATCACGCACAGCCCGGGCGGCACCGCGCAGCTGCACTCCTGGCCCGGCGACAACCTGACCGGGTTCGGCAACAACTTCCTGTCCGTCCTCGGCATCGTGTTCGGTCTCGGCTTCGTGCTGTCCTTCGGCTACTGGACGACGAACTTCGTCGAGGTCCAGCGCGCGATGGCGTCGAAGAGCATGTCGGCCGCGCGGCGGACGCCGATCATCGGCGCGTTCCCGAAGATGCTGGTGCCCTTCATCGTCATCATTCCCGGCATGATCGCCGGGGTCGTGGTGCCGGAGTACTTGCAGGACAAGGGACTTCTGCTGCAGGACAAGGCCGCGCCGAGCGGGGTCACCGCGAACAACGCGCTCCTGCTGCTGATGCGCGACCTGCTGCCCAACGGCATCCTCGGCATCGCGATCGCCGGTCTGCTCGCGTCGTTCATGGCGGGCATGGCGGCGAACCTCAGCTCGTTCAACACCGTCTTCACGTACGACATCTGGCAGACGTACGTGAAGAAGGACAAGCCGGACGGCTACTACCTGAGCCTCGGCCGCAAGACGACTGTCTGGGCGACCGTGCTGGCCATCGGCACCGCGTTCGTCGCGTCGCAGTCCGCGAACATCCTGACCTACCTGCAGGACCTGTTCTCCTTCTTCAACGCGCCGCTGTTCGCCACGTTCATCCTCGGCATGTTCTGGAAGCGGATGACCGCGGCCGCGGGCTGGATCGGCCTGGTGGCCGGTACCGCGTCGGCGATCACGATCTGGGCGCTCTCGCAGCTGGACGTGCTTTCGCTCGCCGGGCAGGGCACCAGCTTCGTCGCGGCGGGCACCGCGTTCGTCGTCGACATCGTGGTGAGCGTCGGGGTTTCGCTGGCCACTCAGCCGAAGCCGGACGCGCAGCTGGTCGGCCTGGTCTACTCGCTCACGCCGCGCGATTCGCTCAAGCACGACAACACCGGCGAGAACGCGGGCTGGTACCGCAAGCCGGGCCTGCTGGCCGGCATCGTCCTCGTGCTCACCATCGCCCTCAACATCATCTTCTGAGGAGGCCCGCATGACCGAGAAAACCTCGCGGCCGCACAAGGCGGGCGCCTTCGACATCCGGCTGATCATCGCGCTGCTGCTCGGCGTCTACGGCGTGATCCTCACGATCATGGGCGCCGGGTTCACCAGCGACGCCGACCTGAAGAAGGCCGCCGACGTGAACATCAACCTCTGGTCGGGCATCGGCCTGCTGGTGGTGACCGCGTTGTTCGTGCTGTGGGCGGTGCTGCGGCCGCTGGTCGTGCCGCCTTCCGCCGAAACGACGGAAGAGTCACCCGCCGAATAACCGGGTTGCGACCACGTCCGGCAACCTGGCCCGCTAGGTTGCCGGACGTGGTGCACGATCGCCGGTTCGGCCGGTTCCCGAAGTTGTCCGCCCTGGTCGCCGCGGGCTTGGTCGCGACGGCCGCGATGTCCGCGTGCGGCGGCCCGAATCTGGGCAAGGAGAACTTCGCGCGCACGACCGTCCCCGCCGCCGGGGACAGCGCCGCGACGTCCGGCCCCATCACCGATCCCGCGGTCGCCCCCGCCGTCCTGCGCGACCTGCTGCCGTGCCAGTTCGTGGACAAGACGGCGATGAGCCCGCTCGGCACGATCCAGGGCGAGGCGACCGCGTCGAGCACGCAGTTCGACTCCTGTGTCGCCAAGGCGAACGACCCGGGCGGCAAGGAAATCCGGGCGAGCGTCGAGGTCGGCGGCATCGTGACGTTCGCTTCGGACAAGACCACCGGTGCGGTCGGCGGGCTGCCGCAGGTCGAGGTGCCGGACCTCGGCGGCGGATCCGGCTGCGTGGTCAGCGCGCTCACCGCGCGGAACCCGGCCTTCGGGGTGTCCTTCCGGATCGACTACACCGGCGGCGACGCCTGCGCGGCCGGTCGCAAGCTCGTCGCGACGGCGGTCGAGAAACTGCACAACAACCCGCAGAAGTACACGCCGGGCCCAGGCTCGCTGCTGGCCGTCGACCCGTGCACGGTACTCGACCAGGCCGCGGTGGACGGCGTCGTGAAGGGCGGGACCCCGCGGGCGTCCGGGCTGCACTCGTGCGAGTGGGGCCTGATCCCGAGCGTCCGGGTGACGATGTTCCCCGGCGTCGTGCCGAGCGAGGGCGACGGCTGGCTGAAGGCCGATGTCGGCACGCCGAGCCAGGCCTACGCGAAGCAGGGCACCTCCGGGTCGAGCTGCCAGGTCAAATGGCAGCACCGGCAGTGGAAGGAAGACCACGTCGAGGTTGTCCAGCTGGAGTACTCGAACTCCGACGCCCAGCCGGACAAGGACGACCCGTGCGGCAAGACCGTCGGGCTGGCCAAGCAGCTGGCCGGGAAACTGCCCGCGGCGTGACCCGTGGGGCGCTTTGCGGCGCGCCCGGCGACCTCATAGGTTGGGGTCGTCCACGCCGCCGAGGTGCCGGAGGTCCGCCATGAAGAAGATCATCAACGATCCGGCGGCCGTTGTCGCCGAATCGCTCAGAGGGCTCGCGATCGCGCACGCGGACCTGCTGCGCGTGCGCGACGACCCGGCGCTGGTCGTGCGCGCGGACGCGCCGGTGCCGGGCAAGGTCGCCGTGGTGTCCGGCGGCGGGTCCGGGCACGAACCGCTGCACGGCGGGTTCGTCGGCCTGGGGATGCTCGACGCCGCGGTGCCCGGGCCGGTGTTCACCTCGCCGACCCCGGACGCGGTGCAGGACGCGATCGCGGCCACCACCGGTCCAGCCGGGGCGCTGCTGATCGTGAAGAACTACACCGGCGACGTGCTGAACTTCGAGACCGCCGCCGAACTGGCCGCGGCCGAGGACCTGGACGTGCGCAGCGTGGTCATCGACGACGACGTGGCGGTCAAGGACTCCACGTTCACCGCCGGGCGGCGCGGTGTCGGCGGCACGGTGCTGCTGGAGAAGATCACCGGCGCGGCGGCCGAGCGCGGCGATTCGCTGGACGCGGTGGAAGCGTTGGCGCGCAAGGTGATCGGACAAGTCCGGTCGATCGGGGTGGCGCTGTCCGCGCCGACCGTCCCGCACGCCGGCGAGCCGAGTTTCGACCTGGGACCGGACGAGATCGAGTTCGGCATCGGCATCCACGGCGAACCCGGCCGCGAGCGGATCCCGGCCGAACCGGCCGACGCGCTGGTCGCCCGGATGGTCGAGGCGGTGGTGTCCGACCTGCCGTTCGAGTCCGGCGACAAGGTGCTGCTGTTCACCAACTCGATGGGCGGCACGCCGCAGCTGGAGCTGTATCTCGCGCACGGCATCGCCGAGCGGCTGCTGGCCGAACGCGGGATCCTGGTCGAGCGCAGGCTGGTCGGCCCGTACATCACGAGCCTGGAAATGCAGGGCATCAGCCTGACCCTGCTGAAATTGGACGACGAGCTTACGCGGCTGTGGGACGCGCCGGTGCGCACGCCCGCGCTGCGGTGGGGGATCTGATGGCCTGCACAGCCGAAGGGGTCGCGGCCGCGTTGCGCGCCGCAGCCGAGGTGATCGCCGAACACCGCACCGAACTGGTGGATCTGGACCGCGCGATCGGCGACGCCGACCACGGCGAAAACCTGAGCCGGGGCTTCACCGCGATCGTCTCCGCACTGGAGACCGCAGTGCCGGAAACGCCGGGCGGGGTGGCCAAACTCGCTGCCACCACACTGATTTCGAAGGTCGGCGGCGCGGCCGGACCGCTCTACGGCACGGCATTCCTGCGTGCGTCGGCGAAGCTCGGCGACGCGGCGGAGATCGACGTGCCGTTGCTGCTGGACGCACTGCGCGCTGCGTTGGAGGGTGTGCAGGCGCGCGGCAAGGCAGTGGGCGGCGACGCGACGATGGTCGATGCCTTGATCCCGGCCATCTCCGCGGCTGAAGGCGCTGCCGACGGCACGATCGCCGACGTGCTCACCGCGGCTGCCGACGGGGCAGACCGCGGCGCGGAGTCCACTGTGGACTTGATCCCGCGCAAGGGCCGTGCCTCGTACCTCGGGGAACGCGCGGTGGGACACATGGATCCGGGCGCCCGTTCGACGGCGCTGCTGCTGCGCGCGTTCGCGGAGGCGGCCCGGTGACCGTCGGAATCGTTCTTGTGTCGCACAGCGCGAAACTGGCCGAAGGGCTGGCCGAACTGGCCGCCCAGATGGCCCCGGACGTCCGGATCGTCCCGGCGGGCGGGCTGCCCGACGGCGGCGGCATCGGCACCGACTACGACGAGGTCGTCGCGGCCACTCAGCGCGCGGACTCCGGTGACGGCGTGGTGCTGCTCTACGACCTCGGCAGTGCGCAGATGACCGCCGAACTGGCCGTGGAATCGCTGGCCGACCCGTCCGCCGCGGTGGTGGTCGACGCGCCGCTGGTGGAAGGCGCGGTGGCGGCGGCCGTCGCGGCGCAGGGCGGCGCGAACGCCAAGGCGGTGGGCGAGGCCGCGGCGAGTGCCGGTGTCGCACCCGACCTGGCCGCGGTGGAGCTGTCGGCGGCTGGCGAGGAAGGCGTGGTGGAGAAGGAATTCACGCTGACCAACGAC
Source organism: Amycolatopsis circi (assembly GCF_003385235.1). Classification (GTDB taxonomy): domain Bacteria; phylum Actinomycetota; class Actinomycetes; order Mycobacteriales; family Pseudonocardiaceae; genus Amycolatopsis; species Amycolatopsis circi. The sequence goes on from NZ_PQIA01000067.1 coordinate 11,374, forward strand.
GTCGGGCTGCACGCGCGACCGGCCGCGGTCGTGGTGCGCAGCCTTGCCGAATTCGAGGCCGAGGTGTCGATCCGGCTGGGCGAGCAGGAGGCGGACGCGCACAGCGTGCTGGCGCTGATGTCGCTCGGCGCGCGCCAAGGCGACCGGATCGTGGTGCGGGCTCGCGGACTGCAGGCGTCCGAGGCGGTCGCCAAGGTGGCTGAGCTGGTGGAGGCGAACTTCGGGGAGTGACCCGGGCCGTTTCCGACCGGGTGACTTCGCCGGGACTGACTCGATTCCGATGTGCTTTCGAGGGGCTCGCGTGGCACAGTGAGCGGCAATTACCAGCGGGTAACCTCTGGAGGCCTGGTGGCACGGGAAATCTCGACGGTCGGTGTGGTCGGTCTTGGCACGATGGGCGCGGGCATCGCCGAGGTGCTCGCCCGCAGCGGGCTTGACGTGGTCGCGGTGGAACTCGACGAGGCCGGAGTCGAACGCGGCCTCGGCCACGTGCGGCATTCGACCGAGCGGGCGCTCGCGGGCGGAAAGCTCGACGAGGCGGGCCGGGAGGCGCTGCTGGGCCGGATCCGCACCACCACCTCGCTCGCCGATCTGTCCGAAGTGGACTTGGTGATCGAGGCGATCCCGGAGAACCTCGCGGCGAAGGCCGAGGTGTTCACCCAGTTGGACCAGGTGACGCGGCCGGACGTGGTGTTCGCGTCCAATACGTCCTCGCTGTCCATCACCGAGATCGGCGTGCACACCGCGCGGCCGGGCAAGGTCGTCGGGATGCACTTCTTCAACCCGGCCCCGGTGTTGAAGCTGGTCGAGGTCGTGCGCACGGTGGTGACCGAGCCGGACGTGGTGTCCGACGTCGTGGAATTCGCGCAGCGGCTGGGCAAATCGCCGGTGGTGATGGGCGACCGGGCCGGGTTCATCGCGAACGCGCTGCTCTTCGGCTACCTCAACCACGCGGTGCGGATGTACGAGCAGCGGTATGCCACCCGCGAAGATCTTGATGCCGCGATGCGTTTCGGCTGCGGCTACCCGATGGGCCCGCTCGCGCTGCTCGACCTGATCGGGCTGGACACCGCGTACGAAATCCTCGACACGATGTACCACCAATCCCGCAACCGGCTGCACGCGCCCGCGCCGCTGCTGAAGCAGATGATCACCGCGGGGCAGCTCGGACGCAAGAGCGGGCACGGTTTCTACGCCTACGACGCGCCGGATTCGCCGGTGGTGGTGGATTCCGTCGCATCGTCCGAAGTGGACTCTTCGGTGGCTCGCGAAGTGCGCACCGTCGGCGTGATAGGCACCGGAACGATGGCCACCGGCATCGCGGAAGTGTTTGCCAAGCGCGGTTTCGACGTGGTGCTGCGGGCGCGGAGCAAGGAGAAGGCCGACGCGTCGGTGGCGAAGGTGAAGAAGTCGCTCGACAAGGCCGTGGTGAAGGGCAAACTGTCCGAAGAGGACGCCGCGGCCGCGCTCGCCCGGATCCGGCCGGTGACGGAATTCGAGGAACTGGCCGACGTCGACCTGGTGGTCGAAGCGGTGGCCGAGGAGCTTTCCGTTAAGCAGGCGGTGTTTTCAGCCTTGGACGAGGTCGTCCGGCCGGGCGCGGTGCTCGCGACCACGACGTCCTCGCTGCCGGTCATCGAATGCGCGGCGGCGACCTCGCGTCCCGGCGACGTGGTCGGCCTGCACTTCTTCAATCCGGCGCCGGTGATGAAACTGGTGGAAGTGGTTTCGACGATCGCGACCGCCCCGGACGTCACCGCGACCGCGACCGCGGTGTGTGCGGCGGTCGGCAAACACCCGGTGCATTGTGGCGACCGAGCCGGATTCATCGTGAACGCGCTGCTTTTCCCGTATCTCAACGACGCGGTGAAAATGCTGGAGGCGCATTACGCGTCGGCGGACGACATTGACACCGCGATGAAGGTCGGTTGCGGGTTGCCGATGGGCCCGTTCGAATTGCTGGACGTGGTGGGGCTGGACGTTTCGCTGGCGATCGAGCGGACGTTGTTCAACGAGTTCCGCGAGGAAGGTTTCGCCCCGGCGCCGTTGCTGGAACACCTGGTGACGGCAGGACGGTTGGGTCGCAAGACTGGTAAGGGCTTTAAGGACTACTGACGCTTGTACGTGTAGAGAATGAAGCCGTCGTGGTATTTGCCGACCCGATCGTAAAGCGCGCGGGCCGGGGCGTCTTCGAGGGTGTTCCAGTAGAGCGACGGAAAGCCTTGCTCGTCGGCATCGCGGGCAACCCACTCGATCAACGCCGTCGCGACACCTTTTCGCCGGACGTTCTCGTTCACGAACACGTCGGCGAGGTAGCACTTCCCGGAGTACCAGATGCTGGCGTGGAACAGGTAGTGCGCGATGCCGACCATCGTGCCGTCGAGCTTGGCGGCGACCCCGCGGATCCGGTCGTCGTCAAGCAAGCGGCGCCAGGTCCGGTCGTAGCTGCCGTCGGTGCGTTCGACGTCGAAGTAGGCGTCTTTGCCGCGGGCGAGGACTTCCCAGTCGGCGCGGTCGGTTTCGGTCAGGAAGTTGATCTGCACGCGCCTATCTTGCGCTGCTGCGCGTAATCAGCGCAGTGGCAGGCTTTCGAGGGTGAACACCGGGCTCGTCGGCGGGTCGCCGCGCAGGTACCCGTTCATCTGGGAGTTGCTCACCAGCAGTCGGTCCCCGCTCACGGCGACGCCGGTGGTGGTGTCGGCCCCCGGGTAGGTGCGTTCGCCGACGACGGTGGCCTGGGTGTAATCGCAGGACAGCCGCACAGTGGTGATCTCATTGTTTACGGAGCGTGCGATGTACAGCGTGTTCCCTCGCAGCATCATGCCGTCGGCGCTGGTCAGGGGTGGCGCGGCGATCTTGCGGATTTCGCCGGTCGCGAGGGTAAGCCGGTAGAGCGCGCCGCTGTACCAGTAGCCGATGATCAGCGACTTTCCGTCGGGGGTGGCGACGATGCCGTTGCCGTTGGACTGGCCGGCGACGTAGTCCGGCAGGCGGGAGGCCGCCTGCAAGGTTCGGTGGGCGCCGGTTGCCGGGCCGTGCACCTCGGCGGCCGGGATCCGGTAGAGCACGGGGCGGAACGAGTCGGTGACGTAGACGTCGCCGTTGGGGGCGACGGCTTCGTCGTTCACGAGGGTCTTCTCGCCCGAGTCGGGGACGCTGTAGCTGGCAACGAGTTTGCCGGTGCTGGTGTAGGTGAACAAGCGCCCGGTGAAAGCGCCGGCGACCACCAGACGATTGCCGCTGATCTTGATCCCGGAGACCTCGGTGCGATCGTCGCGACCGCCGGGCAGGAAGGGATCGAGCGCCTTCGACCCGAGGCGTCCGCGGTACACGGTGCCGTCGGCGATGCTGCCGGTGTAGATGTAGCGGTTGTCGGTCGCGATGCTTTCGGGATAGGCGTTGGCGCCGTTGATGGTGATCGTGGAGAGGCCGTCCTCGCGGGTCGCGGCAGTGGCGGGAAACGCGAGGGCGGTCAGGGCGGTGGACATCGCGGTGAGGGCAAAAAGCGCGGTGCGGGGGGACATCGTGGGAGCACCTTTCCGGTGGTGACGAGGACTTCCTGCCGCGGGCTTCCCGCGGCGTTGCGGTCCACGATGGCCCGGCCACTTCCCATCGGGAAGTAGCCACTTTTTGGTAAGGTAGCCACCCATCGGAAAGCAGTGAGGTGAGCGCTGTGGCAACCGCCAAGGCCGTGACCGGGGCGACACCCTCGTGGGATCCGTACGAGCGCGGATGCCCGTCCCGCGACCTGCTCGACCGGATCGGCGACAAGTGGTCGATCCTCGTGCTCGGCGAACTCGGCAAACAGGGGCCGTGCCGGTTCACCCAGCTGCGCAACCGGTTGTCCGGAGTGAGCGAGAAGATGCTCACCCAGACGCTGCGCGCCCTCGAACGCGACGGCATAGTCCGGCGAACGGTGTACCCGACCGTGCCGGTGCGCGTGGAGTACGCACTGACTCCGTTGGGCGTGTCGCTGCGGGCGCCCCTGAAGGCGCTCACGGAGTGGTCGGTGCTGCATTTGAGCGAGGTTCTCGATGCCCGCGAGGAGTACGATCACCGCGCTGAGCAGGTCAGCTGAGCAGTTCGAAGGCTATTCCGACGCGCGTAATTCGCATATCCGAGTCTGCGCAGCTCATCGGTTGCGCTGGCGGATGCGCGCGCCCTGGGCGGGTTCGCCGTCCGGCGGCAGCAGCGGCCCGCCTTGCCACTGCTGGAACACGAGGTTCGTATGCACGCGGGCGACCTCGTCGCGGGAGGTGAGTTCGTCCAGCACCAGCCGTTGCAACTCGGCGGCCGACGTGGTGGCGACGTGCGCGAGGAAGTCGTCCGGTCCGGTCAAGTGGTAGACCGCGCGGATTTCCGGCAGTGCCAGCAGATGCTCCACGAACTGCTCGACCAGCGGCCGGCGATGCGGCCGGACCTGCACGAACAGGAACGCCTCCAGCGGACGGCCGACCTTCGCCGCGTCGACCTTGGCGTGCTGGCCGGTGATCACGCCGGTCTCGCGGAGCCGGGCCACCCGGTCCAGGCAGGTGGACGGCGCGAGCCCGACCGCGGCCGCCAGCTCCTTGTTCGACGTCCGGGCATCGTTCTGCAGCACCCGCAGGATCTCAAGATCAACCGGACTGAGTTCGATGCTGCCGTTCATCGCTGAATCTTATCCGAGAATGTTGCTTTGCGGCCGTTGCTTGTCCGAACGTGACTGCCATGACTTCCGCCTTGCGCACCCGAGCCGTCCACGCCGGTCGCGACGATCTCGCCGACCTGGGCCTGCACGCCGTCCCGCTCGACTTCTCCACGACCTACCCCGCGCGCGACAGCGCCGAGGAGGCCCGCCGGATCGACGAGTTCGCCGCGGGCGGGAACGTCACCGGCATCTACGGCCGGATCGGCAACCCGACCGTCGAACGGTTCGAGCAGGCGCTGGCGGAACTCGAAGGCTTCGACCACGCGGTGGCGTTCGCCAGCGGCATGGCGGCGGTTTCCGCGTGCCTGCTTTCCGCGGTGACGCAAGGAAAACGGCACATCGTCGGCGTCCGGCCGTTGTACGGCTGCACCGACCACCTGCTGACCACCGGCCTCCTGGGCACCGAGGTCACCTGGACCGCCCCCGAGGATGTCGCCGCCGCGCTGCGCCCCGACACCGGCCTGGTTTTCGTGGAGACGCCGGCGAATCCGACCTTGAGCGAACTGGACATCGCCGCCCTGACCGCCGCGTGCGGAGACGTTCCGGTGCTGGTCGACAACACCTTCGCGACGCCGGTTCTCCAGCGCCCCGGCCGCCTCGGCGCCCGAATGGTGCTGCACAGCGCGACAAAGTTCCTGGGCGGCCACGGCGATGTCATGGGCGGCATCGTGGCCTGCGACGCCGAGGAAGCCGCGCGCTTGCGTTCCCTGCGCTTCGCTACCGGCGGCGTGCTGCACCCGCTCGCCGGATACCTGTTGCTGCGTGGCCTGTCGACGCTCCCGCTGCGGGTCAAGGCCGCCTCGGAGACCGCCGCTGTCCTGGCCTCGCGGCTAGCTTCGCACCCGTCGGTCAGCGCCGTGCACTACCCGAAGCTGGGCGGGCCTTTGGTGGCTTTCGAGGTAACCGGCGACCCGCACGCGGTCATCGGCGCGGTCCGGCTGATCACGCCCGCGGTGAGCCTGGGCAGCGTCGACACCTTGATCCAGCACCCGGCTTCGCTGACGCACCGGATCGTCGCCGAGGACGACCGCACGGGCTCCGGCATCACGCACGGCCTGCTGCGGCTTTCGGCCGGGCTGGAGGATGTCGAGGACTTGTGGCTTGATCTGGATCAGGCGTTGAAGGGTTGTTGATCAGTCGCCGTCGCAGCGTCCGCCGCCGGTCTGCGCGGTGGATGCTGCGCGGCGAACTGACCTCCCGCTGATCAGCTGCAGCAACCGCCTCCGCAGCAACCTCCGCCAGCCGGTGCGGGTGCGGCCGCCGAGCCGGTGAGCGCGACGGTCGTGAGCAACTTGACCGTGTCCGCATGGCCCTCCGGGCAGGGGGCGGGTGCGTTGGATTCGGCCATCGGACGCTGGAGTTCGAAGGTCTCGGTGCAGTCGCGGCAGCGGTAGGCGTAGGTGGGCATGGCTTGATTATCGCTGGCGGGTCGCGTCGGTGGGAAGCTGTCCGGGTGGATGTTCCCCAGTACGCGGATGTTCCGCACCTAGGCCAGGTCGTTCCCGCCCTGCTCGGCGCGCTGGGCGTGCCCGGCGAGGACGGCGGCCTGGCGCTGCCCGAAGCCCGCAGCGCCTGCGTGCTCCTCATCGACGGCCTCGGCTGGGAACTGCTCGCCCAGCACGCCGCGGACGCGCCCGTCCTCACCGAACTGGCCAGCAGCCCCCTGCGAGTCGGCTTCCCGTCGACCACCGCGGCCGGCGTCGCCGCGATCGGCACCGGTCTGGCGTCCGGCGAGCACGGCATGGTCGGCTACACCTTCGAGATCCCCGGAACCGGCGTACTGAACGCCCTGCGCTGGCGCTCCCACGACGACGGCAGCGACCTCCGCGGTGCTCTGCCGCCCCGTGAAGTCCAACCTCTCCCGACCACCTTCGAACGCGCCGCTGCCGCGGGTATCGAGGCCGCCGTGGTGTCCTCGGCGCATTTCGCCAACACTGCCCTCACCCAAGCGACGCAAAGCGGTGCCCGATACGCCGGGGTGCACGCACTCGGCGACCTGGCCGCGCGGACCCTGGAAGTACTGTCCTCGCGCGCGTTTTGCTATGCCTACCACAGTGAATTGGACCTGCTGGGCCACCTCTACGGCCCCGGCTCGACCGCGTGGCGGATGCAATTGCGCCAGGTCGACCGGCTGGTGGAGTCCATTGTGGATGGATTGCCCGCCGGTGCCGTCCTTGCGGTGGTGGCGGATCACGGGATGGTGACCGTCGAGGAGAAACTGAACCTGGAGGACACTCCGGAACTGCTGGCAGGCGTCCGCGCTTTCGGCGGCGAAGTCCGCGCGCGGCATGTCTATACGGAACCCGGCGCGACGGCGGATGTCGTGGCCGCGTGGCGCGAGGTGCTGGGTGCGCGGGCCTGGGTTTTGCCGCGCGAGGAGGCAATCGAGGCAGGTTGGTTCGGTGCCGCGGTGAGCGACCGAATCCGCCCGCGAATCGGCGACGTCGTCGCGGCGGCGACCGGGACGTTCGGGATGGTGCGCGAACTGGCCGAAGCGGTGGAGTCGAACTTGGTGGGCCAGCACGGCTCGTTGACGTCGGCGGAGCAGTTGGTCCCGCTGGCGATCGCGCGGGGTTGATTTCGCTCGGCTTGGCTTGGTGTGCGGCTGCGCGGGTCAAGCGGGTGAGCGCGGAGTCGATTCGCCCGGTGGCCAGTGCAGTTGCCTGGCGGTCCAGACGCGCCGCTCAGCAGGCACTATTCATTCAGGACGCGCAGGTCCCACCTGTTGAGCCGCCCCGTCGACGCCCAGTTACCGTGGCTGCGTGCCCAGACGCAATCGACCCGGCCGAGGCCGTCCCGCGCCCGGCGACCGGCCGGACGCCGGTGCGGTCAGCGGCTGGGCCCGCAGCGAATCCGGTCCCGACGGGGACTGGCTGGTGCGCACCGTTCCCGGCTCGCAGGCCGCCAAGACCTACCGTTGTCCCGGTTGCGACCACGAGATCCGGCCCGGCGTCCCGCACCTGGTCGTGTGGCCCGCGGACGAGACCGGCGGCGTCGCGGATCGCAGGCATTGGCACCGGCCTTGCTGGGAGGCCCGGGCCCGGCGGCGGCCGAACCGGCGTTGGTAAGGAGAAATCCCTACTCGCCTGTCCACAATGGACGAATGCCGCCAACGCGGTCGTCCGCCCGCAGCGCAGGCGAATACGACCACGCACTCGAGTACCGGCCACGCACTCGAATACCGGCAATACCGGAGAAGCGAGTTCGGCCGTCGGCCTCCTCCTGGACCGGCCAGTAGACCAGTCCGCCGCCACTGCAAAAACCCCGTCACCGCCGGAAATGCCGCGAAACCGCCCCCTCGTACTCCTCCTCCACATACTCCGTGAATCCCAGCTTCTCCACCACCCGCAGCGACGGCACGTTCGCCACCGCCACGCTGATCAGCACCGGGATCGCCGGGATCTCCCGTTCCGCCCACTCCACCGACGCCCGCGCCGCCTCCTCCGCATAGCCCTTTCCCCACGCCGACGGGCGGAAGCGGTATGCCAGGTTCAGCACCTTCTCGCCGCGGAATTCCCGCGTGCGCACTCCGGTCATGCCGAGCACGTCCGACCCGTCCGCGGATTCCGGCCTGCCCCGTTCCCGGACCGCCAGGTACCCGTAGCCGAACTTCGCCCAGTGCTCGAGCCAACTGTCGAACATCACCTGGGTGGTCGCGGTGTCCGGCGGACGCGGGTTGTGCCGGTTCGTCTCCGGGTCGCTCTGGATCTCCCCCACTGCTTGCCGATCGGTCTCCACGAAGTGCCGCAGCACCAGCCTTTCCGTCACGATCTCTGTCACGCCCCGACCATAACGACGGGGTCCGACAAAAATCGCGCCGATAACAGCGACAATCTCCGGCATGACCGAACTGCCGTTGGTGCTCCTGCACGCCTTCCCGCTCGACGCCCGCATGTGGGACCCGGTCCGCGCGCCGCTCGCGGAGCGGTTCCGGGTCATCACGCCGGACCAGCGCGGTCTCGGCCGGAGCCCGTTGCCGGAGACCGAAGCCGACCCGGATCTCGCCGACGCGGCCCGGGACGTCGTCGCGCTTCTCGACAAGCTCGAACTTGATCAGGTGATTCTCGGCGGCTGTTCGATGGGCGGCTACCTCGCGCTGGCCGTCCTCCGGCAGGCTCCCGAGCGCGTCGGCGGGCTGGTCCTCGTCGACACCAAGGCCACCGCGGACACCCCCGAAGCCGCGCAGACCCGGCTCGACGTCGCGAACCGCGCCGAGGCCGAAGGCGTCAAGGGCTGGCTGGCCGACGCGAACCTGCCGAACCTGCTGGCCGACACCGCGTCCGCGGCTGTTCAAAAGCGCGTGCGCGAATCGATCGACGCGCAGCCGCCGTCCGGAGTCGCCTGGGCCGCGCGGGCGATGCGCAACCGGCCCGATTCCGTTGACCTGCTGCGCGAAACCGACGTCCCGGCGCTCGTCATCATGGGGGAGCGCGACGCGATCACGCCGCTCGACGCCGCCAACACCATGGTCGAAGCGCTGCCCGACGCGACTCTCGCCGTCCTCCCGGACGTCGGGCACCTGACGCCGCTGGAGGACCCGGCCGGTGTGGTCGAAGCGATCCTCGGCTGGGTCAGCTGAAGTACTCGGCCGCCGCGGTGCGCGCTTCGGCCAAGCGGTTTGGGAAGCGTTGTGCGATCAGGAAGCGCCAAGCCACCGCGAAGAGCGAGCGAAGCTGCGTACACGTCTCTAGGACGGCTTCGTCTGCTTCGCCCGGGTACGCAGCGAGGAACTCCGGACCGCCCTGTCGCGCGAGGATCGCCAGGTCCCATTCGAGCGGTCCGCGCCAGGTGTCCTCGAAGTCGAGCCAGCACGGGCCTTCGGCGGTCTCGATGAGGTTGCCGGGGTGTGCGTCGCCGTGCAGGGCCTGAAGCGGGCCGGACGGCAGCAGCGCGGCCAGCCGTTCGGTTTCCGCGCGGATCCGGTCGGCGTAGCCGTCCAGCAGCGAACCGTTGCGGGCGACGGTGTCCAGGAGTTCGCTGACGGGACCGCGGGAGGGCAGTTCGCCCGGGTAGTCACGCAGCGCGGCGTGGACCCGGGCGAGCGATCCGGCGGTCTCGTCCGGCCCGTGCCGATGGTCCGGATCGTGCGGGGTCCAGTGCCAGAGCGTGACCGGCAGGCCCTCGGCGAAATGCGGTCCGGCCGGGGGATCCGAGGCCGGTGAGACGACGCGCACACCACGTTCGGTGAGGTAGGCCGAAAGGGCGACGTCCCGCTCGAGCCACGCGGTCGCGTCCGGCCGCAGCAGCCGGGTGGTGGCCGGGACCCGCGCTACGACCGGACCCATCCTCACCAGCACGTTCGAGCGCTCGTGCAGCACCTCGGCGGCATCGGCCGGGAGGCCGAAACGGCGGCCGACGGCGAACGCGGCGGAGACCGCCGCGGCGCGGTACGGGTCGGTCACGCGGTGATCTAACCAGCCGGTGCGAGCGACTGTCGGTACCGAGGGCTACGATCCCCTTGACCGCCCGGAATCAGGTCCGCCTGAGCCCGAGCGCCCCGAAGTTGACCACCACAAGGTTGCAGTGTTGGAGGCAGGAGTGACGGCCGTAGCCCCCAAGCCGATCGCGACGCGCCCGTATCCCGCGCGCGAGACGGCAAAGGGTTCGTACCTGCTGCGGTTGTTCCGCACGACGGACCACAAGCAGATCGGGATCATGTATCTCGTCGCGTCGTTCGCCTTCTTCATGGTCGGCGGCGCGATGGCCATGCTCATGCGCACGGAGCTGGCCCAGCCGGGACAGCAGTTCCTGTCGCAGGAGCAGTACAACCAGCTGTTCACCATGCACGGCACGGTGATGCTGCTGCTGTACGCGACGCCGAGCCTGTTCGGGTTCGCGAACTTCATTCTGCCGCTGCAGATCGGTTCGCCCGACGTGGCGTTCCCGCGGCTGAACGCGTTTTCGTTCTGGCTGTTCCTGTTCGGCAGCCTGATCGTGCTGTCCGGCTTCCTCACCCCGGGCGGCGCCGCCGACTTCGGCTGGTTCGCCTACACGCCGCTGTCGGACGCGATCCACTCGCCAGGCGTGGGAGCCGACCTGTGGATCGCCGGTCTGGCGGTCTCCGGTCTAGGCACGATCCTCGGCGGCGTCAACATGATCACCACGGTGGTCTGTCTCCGCGCGCCCGGCATGACGATGTACCGGATGCCGATCTTCACCTGGAACATCCTGATCACGAGCATCTTGATCCTGCTCGCGTTCCCGATCCTGACCGCGGCCCTGTTCGGCCTGCTGGCGGACCGGCACCTCGGCGCCCACGTGTTCGACCCGGCCAACGGCGGGGTGATCCTGTGGCAGCACCTGTTCTGGTTCTTCGGCCATCCAGAGGTCTATATCGTCGCGCTGCCGTTCTTCGGGATCGTGTCGGAGATCTTCCCGGTCTTCAGCCGCAAGCCGGTGTTCGGCTACAAGGGGCTGGTCTTCGCGACGCTGTCGATCGCGGCGCTGTCGGTGGCGGTGTGGGCGCACCACATGTACGCGACCGGCGCGGTCCTGCTGCCGTTCTTCTCGTTCATGACGTTCCTCATCGCGGTCCCGACCGGCGTGAAGTTCTTCAACTGGATCGGCACGATGTGGAAGGGCCAGCTGTCCTTCGAGACGCCGATGATCTTCTCGATGGGCTTCATCGTCACGTTCCTCTTCGGCGGTCTGACCGGCATCATGCTGGCCGCCCCGGCGATCGACTTCCACGTGTCGGACAGCTACTTCGTGGTGGCGCACTTCCACTACGTCCTCTACGGCACGATCGTGTTCGCGACCTTCGCCGGGATCTACTTCTGGTTCCCGAAGATCACCGGCCGGATGATGGACGAGAAGCTCGGGAAGTGGCACTTCTGGACCACCTTCATCGGCTTCCACACCACGTTCCTGGTGCAGCACTGGCTGGGCGCGGAAGGCATGCCGCGGCGTTACGCGGACTACCTGGCCAGCGACGGGTTCACCACGCTGAACACGATCTCCACGATCGGCGCGTACATCCTCGGGGCGTCCACGCTGCCGTTCATCTGGAACGTGTTCAAGAGCTACCGGTACGGCGAGATCGTCACGGTCGACGACCCGTGGGGCTACGGCAACTCGCTCGAGTGGGCCACGTCCTGCCCGCCGCCGCGGCACAACTTCACCGAACTGCCCCGGATCCGCTCCGAGCGGCCCGCGTTCGAGCTGCACTACCCGCACATGGTCGAACGCCTTCACGCGGAAGGCGAGATCGGCTTCTTCGGCAAGGCCAAGCACGTCGGGGCCCCGTCGCAGAAGCTCGTGGACGCCACCATGCCGGGCGACCACAGCAAGGACAACGCGAGCGAGCAGTAACGGCGCTCGGAACAACTGCACGGCGCGTGCCCGGTCGAGGATTCTCTCGGCCGGGCACGCGCCGTTTTCCTGCCGGGAGCTGTCGTGCCGGAGCCTGCCCGAGCTGGGTGGCCGAGGCGTGCGGGCGGCGGCGCTGGCGGGGCCTCGTGAGTGTTTGTGCCGGTTAGAACCGGGATGAACGCTCACGAGAACTCAACCCACCGCCCAGCCTCGCTGCCTCGCCCCGCCTCGCCCCGTGCCGCTGGGCCTCGCCCTGGGACGGCCCGGCTGCCCGCGCCGCCTTCGCCAAGACCGCCAGCCGCAGCCGTGGTCCATCGGTCCTCGTCCCTCGGCCCCGACCTCGCACGGCAGCGCACGCCTTGACCCCGGCCCCACCGCCCTCGCATCGCCCGTTAGTGGCACCGGCGGTGTGAAGCGCGGCACGGGGGCGTTCTGCCCGCCGCCGCGGGAGGCCAGACTGGGCGTGCCGACTCGCCGTGGCCTAAGCGTCGGTGCCGAGACGAACGAGGGATACCGAACCAGTGAGCCAGACTCCCGTCCTCATCACCACGACCGGTCCGGACAAGCCCGGGGTCTCGTCCGTGCTGTTCGCCGTGCTCACGCGACACGACGTGGACGTGCTCGACATCGAGCAGGTGGTCATTCGCGGGCAGCTCGTCCTCGGCGTGCTCGCCGGCGTCTACCGCGATCCGGAGGGGCTCCAGGAGTCCGTCGAGCAGGCGATGGCGACCGTCGGCATGGAGGTCGAGGTCCGGATCGGCGACGCGATCGGCGCGGATCCGTTCGCGCTCGGCCGGCGCGATTCGTCGCACGTGCTCGTCCTGCTCGGGCGTCCGGTGACCGCGCGGGCGTTCTCCGAGATCGCGCGGCGGCTGGCGGGCGTCGGGGCGAACATCGACTCGATCCGCAGCGTCGCCGATTACCCGGTGACCGGGCTCGAGCTGTACGTCTCGGTGCGCGAAGACACCGAAGAAGCCGACGCCGAACTCCGGTCCATGCTGGCCGACGCGGCACCCGAGGCCAACATCGACATCGCCGTCGAGCGCGCGGGCATCACGCGCCGGGCGAAGCGGCTGGTGGTCTTCGACGTCGATTCCACGCTTGTGCAGGGCGAGGTCATCGAGATGCTCGGCGCGTACGCCGGGGTCGAGGAGCAGGTCCGCGAGATCACCGAGGCTGCGATGCGCGGCGAGCTGAACTTCGCCGAATCGCTGGAGCGGCGCGTCTCGCTGCTGGCCGGGCTGCCTGCCAGCGTGATGGACGAGGTCGCGGCGAAGCTCGAGCTGACGCCGGGGGCCCGCACGACCGTCCGCACCTTGAAGCGCATGGGTTTCCGCTGCGGCGTCGTGTCCGGCGGGTTTACTCAGGTCATCGACCATCTCGTGGACGACCTCGGCCTCGACTTCGCGGCGGCCAACGAACTGGAGGTCGTCGACGGCAAGCTCACCGGCCGCGTGGTCGGCGACATCGTCGATCGCGAAGGCAAGGCGACCGCGCTGCGCCGGTTCGCTGGCGAGTACGGGATTCCGCTCGGCGCGTGCGTCGCGGTCGGCGATGGGGCCAACGACATTGACATGCTTGCCGCGGCTGGCATGGGCGTCGCGTTCAATGCCAAGCCGGCGCTGCGAGAGGTCGCCGACACCGCGCTTTCGCACCCGTACCTCGACGCAGTGCTGTTCGTCCTCGGCGTCACCCGCGCCGAGGTCGAGGCGGCGGACGCGGCCGACGGGCTCGAATTGGCCCGCCCGTGAACCCTCTGCTCGAACCCCTGCGCAGCCGGTACGCCTCGTGGCTCGGCCTTCCCGCAGACGAAACTTCAGACACCTCCGACGAAAACCCGGACGAAGTCCGCGCGATGCCGATCATCCTGCGGATCGAACGCGCCGAACCGCCGGGTCGTACCGCGCTGCTCGAAGCGGCGGCCGCGGCGGCGATCGCGGTGTGCCTGGACGAACGTGTCGAGCCCGGCGGCGAGTGGGCCGAGCCGGTGCACGCGTGGCTCGACAACCGGATCCGCAAGGTCGCGCGCCGGGCTCGCGGCGCGCACTGGCAGGCAGTGCTCGAGCAACCGGGAATCACCATCGAGGTCGACGGCGCGGAGGCGCGGGCGCTCGTGCCCGGGCTGGTCAAGGAAGCTCCGAAAGAGGTCTCGCGGCTGCAGATCTCCGGCAGCGAACTTCCCGCCGACACCCCGGGCCCGGTCCCGGCCGGCGTTCCGCTGCTGATGCTGAACCCGGACGTCCCGATGACCGTCGGCAAGGCGTCCGCGCAGGTCGGGCACGCCACGATGATCCTCGCGTCGCTGCTGCCGGACGACGAACTGGCGGCGTGGGCGGCGAAGGACTACCGGGTCGCGGTCCGCACGCCCAGTCCGGGCAAGTGGAAGGAACTGTGCCCGGTCGACGATCCGGAGGCGGGCTGGCGCGACAACCGCGTGATCGCCGTCCGGGACGCGGGGTTCACCGAGGTCGATCCGGGCACGATCACCGTGCTGGCGCAGCAGCCCGGAACATCGGCGTGACCCGCGCGGTTGCGCCAATGCAGTGATTCGACGGGTGGAAAGGCGTCTCCGATGACCTTGGAAGTACAGCGCGAAGGCACGCACAGCTTCGTCGGCCGCAACGAGCGCGGCGCTGAGGTGCGCTTGGGCCGAGCTGGCGCGGAGGGCGCGTTCTCCCCGGCGGAACTGCTGCAGATCGCGGCGGCGGGCTGCTCCGCGGTGACGGCGGAGCAGCTGATCACGCGGCGCGTGGGCGAAGACTCGAAGTTCCGCGTCGCGGTGACCGCCGATCGGCGCGAGGGAGCGTCGGAACTGGACGCGGTGCACGTCGCTTTCGACGTCGACGTGTCCGGTCTGGACCAGGACCAGCGGGAGGCGCTGGCGGGCGCGGTGGACCGGGCGATCGAGCGGCTGTGCACGGTGAGCCGGACGCTCAAGAAGGGCATCCCGGTGACGGAGACCTTCCCGACCGCCTGATCAGCGACGGTTGTCGTGGGAGGCGGCCGAGCCGCAGGCGTGGTTGCTGAGTTGGTGCTGTGGGCGGTTCTCGCAAGGGGTCGCCGAGCTGCCGCGGCGGGTGGTTGTTGCAGCGCGATCGCCGAGCCGCGGTAGCGGCGAGCAGTTCTTGGCGGGTTGCTTGAGCTGACGCGGCGCGAGGTGTCTGCGGCGCGGTCGCTGAGGGCCGTGGCAGGTGGTTGTCGGAGGAGGTCGTCGAGCGGGGCTGGCGTGCGGTTCGCAGAGTGGAAGCGCCGTAGCCGTAATCCGGCTCGCCGAGCTGCTGTGGCCGGGGCCTATCGAAGCCGCAGCTCGTCAGCCCTTGTCCAGCAAGCGTTTTCGGCCCGGCCGCGGTCAGGCAAGGTCGCAGCAGCGAAAAGGCGCGGCAACGAAAGCCCAGCCCCTGGAAGCCCGCCCCGGAGCGCGGCGCGGCTGCAGCGAGCCTGAATCAGCTTTGCCACACCACGTACGCCTGGTCGGCGTCCGTGGTCATCGCCTCGATGAACTTCTCGTTGTCGAAACCGGGCAAGGTCTGCAGGCGTTCGATGAGGGCGTCCGCGGCCGGGTCGCCGCTCGGGACTGCCGTGCCTTTGCCGTCGTTGCCGACCAGCATGAAGAAGACGTCTTCGTTCCAGGGGCCGTCGGGGATGACTCTCACCATGACGGAGCTCAGTTCTGACCACGTCACAGCTTCTTCGCTGCCATCGGCGAGCCGGCGCCGCACCCCGGTGTCGTCAACACTGACGGTCCGGGATTGTGCGCTGGACGAATCCTGGGTCAACGGTGCTCCCTGTCGTGTTCGTTCCACTCACCGTACCCGCCTGTCCCGTGCGCTCGGTCAGGCGGGCGCGGCCGCGTCGAGTCGCTTCAGCGCGTCCCGTGCGACCTGCGGATCTGTTGTCGGCCAGAACGGCGGCAGCGACGCGCGCAGGAAACCGCCGTAGCGCGCGGTGGCCAGCCGGGAATCCAGCACCGCCACCACGCCGCGGTCGGTGACCGAGCGGTGCAACCGTCCGGTGCCTTGTGCCAGCAGCAGCGCGGCGTGCGTCGCGGCGACGGTGAGGAATCCGTTGCCGCCTCGGGCTTCTACTGCGCGTTGGCGAGCGGAGGACACCGGATCGTCCGGACGGGGGAACGGAATCCGGTCCACCACCACGAGCTGCAGCGACGGCCCCGGCACATCCACGCCCTGCCACAGCGTGAGCGTGCCGAACAGGCAGGTGCGCGCGTCTTCGGAGAACTGCCGCACCAGCAACGGCGTGGCGTCGTCGCCCTGGCAGAGGATCGGGTGGTCGAGCCGTTCCCGCATGGCCTCCGCGGCCTGTTTCGCCGCGCGCATCGAGGAGAACAGGCCCAGCGTGCGGCCGCCCGCGGCTTCGACCAGTGCGGCCAGTTCGTCCATTGTGGACTCGGCGAGCCCGTCGCGGCCGGGTGGCGGCAGGTGTTTGGCGAGGTAGAGGATGCCGTTGCGGCGGTGGTCGAACGGCGAACCGACGTCCAGTCCGGTCCACTTCGGGCCGTTGTCCTCGTCCGACGGGGCTTCCTTGTCGGTGGCCGTGCCCGGCGACTTCACCACGCGCGGGCCGCCCGGCGGGAGACCCCATTGCCGGGCCATGGTGTCGAATTCGCCGCCGAGGGTGAGCGTCGCCGAGGTCAGCACGGTGGTGTGCTGGTTGAACACGCGCTCCCGCAACAACCCTGCGACGCCGAGCGGCGCGACCTTCAAGGCAGGCGGTCGCGGATTCGCGGAGTACTTGTCCCCGGTCAGCCAGACGACGTCGCGTTGGTGCGCCAGGTCCTCGTCGTACGCGTCGAGCAGCCGCACCGCGGTGTCGTGCACTTCTTCCAGCAGCGACCGGGCCAGCTTGCGCGCGGTGGCCTCGCCGACGTCTTCCTTGCGATCCGAGCCCAGCGCGGTGAGGCATTCCTTCGCCGCGTCGCGCACCGCCGGGATCGCGCCCTGCAACGGCTTCGGCAGCGCGTCGAGCCTTCCGGCGGGGATGTCGTCGAGGATCAGCGCGAGCCCGTCGGACGACTCCAGCAGCCGGTCCGCGATGCCCGCGTCCATCAGCTTTCCGCAGCGACGCGCGGCGGCCGACACCATGGCGCTGGTGAGTTCGCCGGTCGCGACGGAGGTGACCCGGTCGACCAGGTCGTGCGCCTCGTCGATGATCACGAGGTCGTGGTCCGGCAGCACCTGGTAGCCCTGCAGCGCGTCGATCGCCAGCAGCGCGTGGTTGGTGACCACGACGTCGGCGCGGCCCGCTTCGGCTCGCGCGCGTTCGGCGAAGCAATCGGTGCCGACCGGGCACTTCGCGGCGCCGAGGCATTCCCTTGCGGTGACCGAAACCTGCCGCCACGCCTGGTCGGACACGCCGGGCACCAGCTCGTCGCGGTCGCCGGTTTCGGTGTCGGACGTCCACTCGTGCAGCCGGGTGACTTCCTTGCCGAGCCGGGACACCGCGAACGGGTCGAACAGCTGCGCGTCGTCGGGCTCGTCGGCCGGGCCGGTGTCGAGCCGGTGCAGGCACAGGTAGTTGCGGCGGCCCTTGAGGATCGCGAAGGTCGGTTCGCGCCCGAGCGGCTTCTTGAGCGCCTTCGCCAGGCGCGGGAGATCACGGTCGACCAGCTGGCGCTGCAACGCGATGGTGGCCGTGGAGACGACGACGGTGGTGTCTTTCTCCACCGCGTGCCGGATCGCGGGCACCAGGTACGCCAGCGATTTGCCGGTGCCCGTCCCCGCTTGCACGGCGAGGTGTTCGCCGGTGCGGATGGCGTGGCCGACGGCATCGGCCATCTTCACCTGGCCGGGGCGTTCAGCGCCGCCGACAGACTCCACCGCGTGGGTGAGGAGTTCGAGGACGCCGGGGAAATCGGTTCGGGCGGGCACAGCGAGACACGATAGCCGCCAGGTCCGACAGGATCTTCGGTCCGGCGCGAACGGACCCCTCGCGCCGGACCGAAGATCCCGGAATTACGGCTCAGTCTTCCTTGCGGAACCGCGAAACCGCGGTCCACGCGAGCGGCAGCACCCCGGCCGCGACCACGGTCTTCAGCACGTCGCCCACGAGAAACGGCGTGACGCCCTTGTCGAAGGCGGTGGCGAGATCGAACCCGGTGACGGCCATCAGCCACGGCACGCCGAAGGCGTAGATCGCGACATTGCCGAGCACCATGGTCCCCGCCGTGCGCAACGGAGTGCGGTCGCCGCCGCGGCGGGCGAGCGCGCCCACGAGCGCGCCGGCGAACACGAACCCGACGATGTACCCGGCCGAGGCTCCGGACAGCCCGGAGGTCCCGCCCTGGAACCACGGCACGCCGGCCGCGCCGACGAGCAAGTACAGCAGCATGGAGGCGGCGCCGCGGCGCATGCCGAGCGTCGCGCCGACGAGCAGCGCGGCGAAGGTCTGGCCGGTCATCGGCACCGGCGTGCCCGGAAGCGGGATGACCAGCTGTGCGGCCGCGCCGGTGAGCACGGCTCCGCCGGCGACCAGCGCCAGGTCGCGCACCAGGGTGCCGGGCACGAGGTCGGCCAGCACCTGACGGCGGGCCGGGAGAGACAGTGACGACACGGGACCTCCAACCACGGAAAACAGACGTCCGGGCAGATTATCGTCGAGCGAGGCGACGGAACGAGACAAGTTGCGTTCCTCACCACCCCTGTCTTGCGCCACACGTCCGGGTGAGCTGTCCCGGTCGACGTTTGGGACCCCCGCCGCGCTGCCGATGTCGAAGCACGGGCGAAGGGAGACAGGTCGAATGCGCGGACGGATCCTGCTGGTCACCGGGGTTCTGCTGGCTGCGGCTCCGGCGGTGGCACACGCCGATCCGCCGGTCACGTCCACCGGCTGGGGTTCCGCGGGCAGCCTCGACGTGCTGGTGGACCACGAGCACGTGGTCACCGGCGAACTGGCCCGCTGCGACGCCGACGGACCGGCTTCCGCGCGCACTCCCGGCGGCGCGGCCGGCGAGGTCGCGGTGTTCGGCTTCGGCGGCACCACGTGCGGGCGGAAGGGCTCGGTCGCGCAGGTGGAAACCGGCGGGCAGCGGTTCGAATCCGACCTGCTGACCCGGTACGGCGGGCCTGAATTGAAGGTCCGCACGTACTCGGTCGGCTGCGCCACCACGACAGATTCGGGCAGCACCGGTTCGATGTCGATCGGCGAGGTCTCCGGCTTCACCGTGCCGTCGTCGGTCCCCGCGAACTACCGCCTCACGATCCCCGGCGGCGCGGCGGGCACGGCGCTGGCCACGATCACGCTGAACGAAACCGTGACGCCGCAGCCCGCCGACGGCAGCCTGGTCACGCACGCGGTGCACGTGAAGCTGTTCCCCCAAGGCGGCCCGGCGAGCGGCGACATCTACCTCGGCACCGCGGCGTGCAACCCGTACGGCAAGGGCGGCGCTCCAGCCTCGTGAGTGGCGATGCCGGTTCTAACCGGCACCGCCACTCACGAGGGCGGCAGGGCGGGTGTGCCGGTGTAGCGCACGCCTGCGTCGTCGAAGTCCTTCAGTGTCGCGTCCACTGTCGGTTGTGAGCCGCCGACGGTCAGGTCCAGCAGCACCTGCACGTTAAACCCAGCCTGAGCAGCGTCGAGCGCGGTGGCCCGCACGCAGAAGTCGGTCGCGATGCCGACGACCTCGACGTCGGTCACCTCGTGCGCACGAAGCCATTCCTCGAGCGTCTTGCCGTCGCCGGACTTGCCCTCGAAACCGGAGTACGCGGCGGTGTACTCGCCCTTCGAGAACACCGCCTCGACCGGCACCACGTCCAGCGCCGAGTGGAACGACGCGCCCGCCGTGCCCGCGACGCAGTGCACCGGCCAGCTGGTGTTGAAGTCGGGCGTGTCGCTGAAGTGGTCGCCCGGATCGATGTGGTGGTCGCGGGTGGCGACGATGTGCGTGTAGCCGCCGTCGGCCATCCGCTGCGAGATGGCCGCCGCGGCGGCCGCCCCGCCCGGCAGGCCGAGCGAGCCTCCCTCGCAGAAGTCGTTCTGCACATCCACCACGATCAGCGCGGTTGTCATGGTCGGCTCCTTAGGAGAAAAGTCGTCGGTATCGCGGGCTCGCCGTGCGAGAGCTTGAGGCCCTCCCACGGCAGGCTCACCTGCGCGCGCCGCAGGCGGGCGCGCGCGTCGTCCAGCGTGGGCAGATCATCCACCGGCGCGCCCTCGCGCACCAGGGGGATCTGCAGGTCGACATCGTTCTCGCCGGGCTCCGGACGGCCGCTGGCAGCGGTCCAGACCACTTCCTCGACCGCGGTCCCGGTGCTGCGGTGCCGCCGCAGCGCGTGCTTGCGTCCGCCGCGGGATTCCTTGTGCGCACTGCGTTTCGCGACCGGGCGGCCGTCGACCTCGACCAGCTTGTAGACCATCCCGGCGGTCGGCGCGCCGGATCCGGTGACCACCGAGGTGCCGACGCCGTACGCGTCCACCGGCTCCGCGCGCAGCGCCGCGATCGCGTGTTCGTCGAGGTCGCCGGACACCACGATCCGGGTGTCTTTCGCACCGAGCGCGTCGAGCTGGTCGCGGGCTTTGCGGGCGAGCGGGCCGACGTCGCCGGAGTCGATCCGGATCGCGCCCAGCTCCGGGCCGGCGACGCGCACGGCCGCCTCGATGCCCGCGGTGATGTCGTAGGTGTCCACCAGAAGGGTGGTGTCCGCACCCATCTTGCTGACCTGTGCGCGGAACGCGGCTTCCTCGCTGTCGTGCAGCAGCATGAACGCGTGCGCGACGGTGCCGCGGGTCGGGATCCCGTAGCGGCGGCCCGCTTCGAGGTTCGACGTCGTGGCGAATCCGGCCAGGTAGGAGGCGCGCGCGGCGGCGACCGCGGCGTACTCGTGCGTGCGCCGTCCGCCCATCTCGATGATCGGCCTGCCGTGCGCCGCGCCGGACATCCGCGCGGCCGCCGAGGCGATCGCGCTGTCGTGGTTGAGGATCGACAGCACCACCGTCTCCAGCACCACGGCTTCGGCGAAACTGCCGGTCACGGTGAGGATCGGCGAACCGGGGAAGTACAGGTCGCCTTCGCGGTAGCCGTCGATGTCGCCGCGGAACTCGTAGTCGGCCAGCCACGCCAGCGTTTCCGGGTCGACGACCGCGGTCTGCTCCAGCATGGTCAGCTCGGCGTCGGTGAACCGGAAGTCGGCGATCGCGTCGAGCACGCGCGCGGTGCCGGCGACGACGCCGTAGCGGCGGCCGTCGGGAAGCCGCCGCGCGAAGACTTCGAACACGCACGGCCGGTCGGCCGTCCCGTCCGCGAGCGCGCTCGCCAGCATGGTCAGCTCGTAGTGGTCGGTGAGCAGCGCCGTGCTGGCGCTGGTGACCGGCTCGGGGGAACCCATGGGAGCAGCCTATTCACTCACATGGACGGACCTGGCGCGGCGTACCGGGATGCCCCCGTGACACCATGGTGTGCATGTCCACGCCTGTCGCATCCGAACAGACGCAGGTCGATCCACTCGGGGCCGAACTGGCCGAATCCGACCAGCCCTGGCGGACGATCGTCTGGAACGATCCGGTCAACCTGATGTCGTACGTGACGTACGTCCTGCAGAAGCTGTTCGGCTACAGCCGGGACCACGCCACGAAGCTGATGCTCGACGTGCACAACAAGGGCAGGGCGATCGTGTCGTCCGGTTCGAAGGAGAAGGTGGAGACCGACGTGGCGAAGCTGCACGCGGCGGGCCTGTGGGCGACCATGGAACAGCCCTCGTGAAGGCCTGGCGGCGCAAGGGGGACGCCATCCTCGCCGGGTTCGAACAGCAGGAAGCCGCGGTGCTGCGCGGGCTTGTCGGGCAGCTCGAGGACATGCTCACCGCCCGGGCCGAGGAGGCCCCGCAGGACGAACTGGCCGAGCTGACCGGGATTCGCACCGGGCCCGCCGAATCGCCGGACGACCCGGTGCTGTCGCGGCTGCTGCCGGACTTCCACCGGCTCGACCCGGACAACCCGAGCCGCGAGGACCTCGATTCGGCGGCGGCGATGCGGTCGCTGCACGAGCCGGAGCTGCTGGAGAAGAAGGTCGGCGTCGCGAAGATCGTGCTCGACACGCTGCCGCGCGACGGCGGTTCGGTGAAGCTGACCTTCGAGCAGGCCGACGCTTGGCTCGGCGCGCTGAACGACGTCCGGCTGGCGCTGGGCACGGCGCTCGACGTCACCGAGGACATGCCCGACGAACTGCCGGAAGACGACCCCCGCGCACCCCATCTCGGCGTCTACCATTGGCTGACATGGGTGCAGGAGACGCTGATCCAGGCGCTGACCGGCTGACCGGCGGAAAAATCACCGATGTTCCTGGCGTGCTCGTAGGCCATCACGAGAGGCTTGCCGACGGCTGGGCTTCCGGAACCACTGTCGTGCTCGTGCCGGACGGCGCGACCGGTGCGGTCGATCAGCGCGGCGGCGCGCCCGGCACGCGCGAAACCAATTTGCTGGAACCGGAAAACCTGGTGCAGCAAGTCAACGCGGTCTGTCTCTCCGGCGGCAGCGCGTACGGCCTCGCGGCGGCGGACGGCGTGATGCGGTGGCTGTCCGAGCGGAACTTCGGGTTTCCCGTTGGCGCGCAACCGTATGAGGTCGTGCCGATCGTGCCCGCGGCGGTGCTGTTCGACCTGCCGCGCAGCAAGTGGGGCAATCGGCCGGACGCCGATTTCGGTTACGCCGCTTGCGAAGCGGCCGGGGAAGCCGTCGCGATGGGCACCGTCGGCGCGGGTTCCGGCGCGGTCGTCGGTTCGCTCAAGGGCGGCATCGGGACGGCGAGCGAAGTCGTCGGCGAGGTGACTGTCGGCGCGATCGTCGCGGTGAACGCGGCGGGCCAGGCGGTGGATTTCGCGACCGGGCGGGCGTTCGCGGCAGACCATGAAGTGGACGGCGAGTTCGGCGTCCACTGGCCGGATCGGCCGGGCGAGGTGCCGGGGCAGCGGACCGACCTGAACACCACGATCGGTGTCGTGGCTTGCGATGCGGCGTTGACGAAGGCCGAGGCACGCCGGTTGACGGTGGCCGCGCAGGACGGATTGGCGCGCGCGGTGCGTCCGGCGCATTCGATGTTCGACGGCGACACCGTGTTCGCGCTGGCGACGGGCGCACGCGAGCTTCCGGGGGAGCCCGGGTCATTCGCGGTGGCGGCGCGAGCAGGCGCGTTGGACGCGTTGTGCGCGGCGTCGGCACGGGTCTTCGCGCGGGCGATGGTGCACGGCCTGCTGTCGGCGACTTCCGCGGCAGGGATCCCGGCGTACCGGGACGTGTGGCCGGAGGCGCTGGGCTGAGGTCAGAACGGGTCCTGCGGGAGCGCGTCCTCGCTTCGCTCGAGGTCGGCGGCGCGCACAGTGGCCACGTACTCCTCGTCGATCTCGAGCACGAGGCCGCCGAACGACACGGTCGGCCCGAGCGACGGGTGCACGTCCACCGGGCCCAGTTCGGTCGAGCGCGGCAGCTGCGCCCACACCGAAACCGGCTTCCACCGGCGGAAAGTGCTGCAGGCGAGCACTGTCACGTGCCGATCGGTGACCACGATGACGAAGTTCCGGTGCGCGGCCATCATCGACACCATCAGCGATGTGGCGGGGAACACGTACTGGACGACGTCCCCTTCGGCCAGCAGCGCACGGCAGCGTTCGCGGATCTTCGAGGACACCGGCATCCCGTTATTGTGCCCTGACCTGGGGATGAGCGGTAGCTCTCACAGTGTGGACTCGTTCGGTCCACGAACTAAGATGTCCGTGTGCTCCGGATCCGCCGTGACCTCGTCGACGAGATCGTCGCCCACGCCCGCCGTGACCACCCCGACGAAGCGTGCGGGGTGGTGGCCGGTCCTGCCGGCTCGGACCGCCCCGAGCGGTTCGTCCCGATGCTGAACGCGGCCCGCTCGCCGACGTTCTACGAGTTCGACTCGGGCGATCTGCTCAAGCTCTACCGCGAGATGGACGCGAACGACGAGGTGCCGGTGGTCATCTACCACTCGCACACCGCGACCGAAGCCTATCCGTCGCGCACCGACGCGAACATCGCCGCCGAACCCGACGCGCACTACGTGCTCGTCTCGACAAGAGAGCCCGATTCGCACGAGTTCCGCTCGTACCGGATCGTGGACGCCGAGATCACCGAGGAGCCGGTCGAGATCCTCGACTAGAACTCCTGCGGAATAAAGCGCGGCGTCCGATGCGTCAGCGTGTTAGGAACCCACCGGAGGTAAGAACCATGGCCGTCACCGTGTCCATCCCGACCATCCTGCGCACCCACACCGGCGGCGAGAAGTCCGTCGAGGCGGCGGGCAAGACCGTCGCCGAGATCATCGACGACGTCGAGTCGCGGCACGCCGGGCTGAAGGCGCGCCTGGTCAAGGAGGAGAAGCTGCACCGCTTCATCAACGTCTACGTCAACGACGAGGACGTGCGTTTCTCCGGCGGGCTCGACGCCGAGGTCAAGGACGGCGACACCCTCACCATCCTGCCCGCCGTCGCGGGCGGCGCGCGCTGAACCGATGACCCGCTACGATTCCCTCCTCGACACGCTCGGCGGCACGCCGCTGGTCGGCCTGCCGCGGCTGTCGCCGACCGACGAGGTGCGGCTGTGGGCGAAGCTCGAGGACCGCAACCCGACCGGCTCGATCAAGGACCGGCCCGCGCTGGCCATGATCGAGGCGGCGGAGCGGGACGGCATCCTGCGCCGCGGGTCCACGATCCTCGAACCGACCTCGGGCAACACCGGGATTTCGCTGGCCATGGCCGCGAAGCTCAAGGGTTACGGCCTGGTGTGCGTGATGCCGGAGAACACCTCGACCGAGCGCAAGCAGCTGCTGCAGGCCTACGGCGCGCGGATCGTGTTCTCGCCCGCCGCGGGCGGCTCGAACGAGGCGGTGCGGCGGGCCAAGGAGCTGGCGAAGCAGAACCCGGATTGGGTGATGCTGTACCAGTACGGCAACCCGGCCAACGCGGACGCGCACTATCGCGGGACCGGGCCGGAGCTGCTGAAGGACCTGCCGACGCTGACGCATTTCGTCGGCGGGCTCGGGACGACCGGGACGCTGGTGGGAGTGGGCCGGTACCTGCACGAGACCAAGCCGGACGTCCAGGTCATCGCCGCTGAGCCGCGGTACGGCGAGCTGGTGTACGGCCTGCGGAACCTCGACGAGGGGTTCGTGCCGGAGCTTTACGACGAAAGTGTGCTCAACGGACGCTACTCGGTGGGGGCGTACGACGCTCTCCGGCGGACGCGGGAGTTGCTGGAGCACGAGGGCATTTTCGCCGGGATCTCCACTGGTGCGGTGTTGCACGCGGCTCTCGGGGTCGCGGAAAAGGCGGCTGCTCGCGGCGAGAAGGCGGACGTGGCTTTCGTGGTCGCGGACGCCGGCTGGAAGTACCTGTCGACCGGCGCGTACTCCGGGTCGCTGGACGAAGCGGCAGAACGGCTTGACGGCCAGCTCTGGGCCTGACCGTCCGTGAGGGGAACCCTGAGGGACTCTGATTCCCTCAGGGTTCCCCTCACGGCAGTAAACCCACGACGAGCGCGCGTACGCCTCGTTCGTAAGTGTCTTGTGCGGTAAGGGTTTCCCAGCGCGGCCCGATCTCGGCGAGCGTCGGGAATTCCGTCGCGTCCAGTTCCGCGAAGACTCGCTGGCGGTAGGTGTCGCCTCCCTGGTCCCGGCGTCGAGCGGCCGCCGCGCGCGAGCTGATCTCACCCAGCGTGTAGTGCCACACCGCGCGGTACACCTCCACCGCCGCTTCCGTTGACAGCCCGGCTTTTGCCGCCGCTGCAACGATTTTCTCCGGATACCACAGTCCTCCGACTGACAGCAGGTCGTCGGAGCGCAGTACTTCCACGATCCACGGGCAACTCGCCAGCCCGTCCCGCATCGCCTTCGCGACAGTCACGATCCGTTCCGCCGGCTCCTCCGGGAGGTTCTCCGGCCGAGGCATCTCGCGGTGCGCGTAGTCGTCCAGCAGCAGCAAAAGCAGACCCTCTTTGTCGCGCACGTGGTGGTACAGCGCCATCGCAGTGCTGCCGACCTCCCGGGCCAGCCGACGCATCGTCAACGCGTCGATGCCGTCTTCCTCGATGACCCGGTGAGCGGCGGCCACGATGTCGGCCTTGGAGATCTTCGGCGGTCGGCCGGTGCGCGCTGGCATGTCGTCATGCTACTTTTTATACATGTATAAAAACTACTGGGGGACGGTCGCCGCGCTGGCGTTCGCGGTGGCGGTCGGGACTTTGCAGATGACCGTGGTGGTGCCGTTGCTGCCGCGGCTGCAGCTCGAACTGGGGGCGCCGCTGAGTTCGGTGTCGTGGGCGCTGACCGCCGGACTGCTGGCGGGCGCGGTCGCGATTCCGCTGGTCGCGCAGCTCGGCGACCTGTACGGCAGGTGCACGATGTCGCTGGTCGTGCTCGCGTTGCTGATCGGGGGATCGGTGCTGGGGGCAGTGGCGGGCTCGCTGCCGCTGCTGGTCGTCGGCCGGATCCTGCAGGGGGCGGCCGCGCCGTTGCTTCCGCTGGCGATCGGCCAGGTCAGGACCGTTTTGCCGGCCCGCTCGCTGCCGACGGCGATCGGCATTCTGAGCGCGACGATCGGTGCGGGAAGCGGCGGCGGGATGGTCCTCGCCGGGCTCGCCGGTGGCGATCACCAGACGGTGTTCTGGGTGCTGGCGGCACTCGGCGTGGTGGCGTTCGCGCTGGTCGCCGCGGTTCGCGAGGACCGGACGGCCGCGGTACGGGGCGGTTCGCCGGATCTGGTGGGCGCGGTGCTGGTGTCTGGATGGCTGATCTGCCTGCTGCTGGCGATCAGCAAGGGGTCCGAATGGGGCTGGGCGACCGTCGGGCTGCTGGTCGCGGCCGTGGTGCTGGCATCGGTGTGGGTGGTGACGGCGCGGCGCACGAAGACGCCGTTGATTGAGATTCCCATGCTGCTGCACCGAAAAACGGTGGGTGCGACGGTGGCGTCGTTCCTGCTCGGCTTCGCGTTGTTCGCCACGATCATGACGCTTTCGTCGTACGCGCAGGGCGTGCTCGGGGCGTCGGTGTTGCAGGTGGGGCTTTATCTCTTGCCGACGACGATCTTGATGCTGGTGGTTTCCGTGCTGGCCGGTGCGTTGATGCGCCGGTTCAGCGCGCCCGCGCTTGTCGCTGGCGGCTCGGCGGTGGTGCTGGTGGCCGCGTTGTGGCTGACGACCTTGCCGGGGGATGGGCTTGGGCTTTACGCGGTCGCGGCGGTGCTGGGGCTGGGCATCGGGCTCGGTTACGCCGCGTTGGGGACGATGGCGGTCGAGCACGTCGAGCCCGCGAAAACGGCCGCTGCGGGCGGGATCAACGCGCTGGTCCGGGTGGTGGGCAGCAGCCTTGCCGGAGCGGTCGGCGCGGTGGTGTTGTCGGCCGGCGGTGCCGGATGGAGCTTCGCGGTGGCGGCGGTGGCCGCGCTGCTTTCCGCCTTGTTCGCTGCCGCCCACGGAAACTTGCTGCGAAAGCCCGCAACGGTCTGATCGGCGGTCCGTGAAGGGCCCCTTGAGGGACTCAGATTCCCTCAAGGAGTCCTTCACGGCAGGTCACCCCGGGGCCAAGTTCAGGGATTTCTCCCGAGGCCGTCCGCTCGCCGCGGACGTAGCCTGAGGGCGTGAGCACACTGCCTCCCCTCCCGCCGACGTCGCCGCCGCCCGCCGCTGGCAGCGGCAAGCCGGTCGACGCCGCGAAGCGCATCCTGCCGCCCCATCCCAAGGCCGCGGCGTTCGTCGCGCTGGGGTTCGTGGCCGTGCTCTACCTCGTGGAACTGCTCGACGTGATCCTGCCGGGCGAGTTCACCCACGGCGGGATCCTGTCGCGGCAGGCGTCCAGCCTCGACGGCATCCTCTGGGCTCCGCTGCTGCACGCCAACTGGTCGCACCTGTTCTCCAACACGGTGCCGGTGCTGATCTTCTCGTTCCTCGCGATGGCGGCGGGCATCGGCAGGTTCGCCGTGGTCACCGCGATCATCTGGCTGGTTTCCGGACTCGGCGTGTGGCTCGTCGGACCGTCGAACGCCTACACCGTCGGCGCGTCCGGGCTCGCCTTCGGCTGGCTCGCGTACCTGCTGGTGCGCGGTCTGTTCCACCGGTCGCTCGCGCAGATCGCGGTCGCGGTCGTGCTGCTCGGCATCTGGAGCGGGATGCTCTGGGGCCTGCTGCCCGGCAACCCGGGCATCTCCTGGCAGGGCCATCTCTTCGGCGCGCTGGCCGGCATCCTCGCCGCGTGGCTGACCTCACGCGGCGAACGCGTCAAATCCCCGAAGATCGAGCCGACGACCCCGGGTAACCTCGGGGGGTGAGTTCTCCCGGCGCGCCCATCGGTGTTTTCGATTCCGGCGTCGGCGGGCTCACCGTCGCACGCTCGATTCTCGAACTGCTGCCTGCCGAACAGCTCCGCTACGTCGGCGACACCGCGCGCAATCCGTACGGTCCGCTGCCCATCGCCACCGCTCGCGAGTACGCGCTGGCCGCTCTCGACGACATGGTCGAGAGCGGAGTGAAGGCGTTGGTGATCGCCTGCAACACAGCGTCCGCAGCCTGCCTTCGCGACGCGCGCGAACGCTACGACGTACCAGTGATTGAAGTGGTCCTTCCTGCCGCGCGCCGGGCCGCGGTCGCGACGCACAGCGGACGCGTCGGTTTGATCGGCACCGAAGGCACTGTGCGTTCGAGGGCGTACGACGACGCCTTCGCCGCCGCGCCTGACGTACGCCTCACCAGTGTTGCCTGCCCGCGCTTCGTGGACTTCGTCGAGCGCGGCATCACTACTGGCCGACAGATCCTCGGTCTGGCACAGGGTTATCTGCAGCCGTTGCTCGAAGCCGAAGTCGACACGCTCATCCTTGGCTGCACGCACTATCCGCTGTTGTCCGGCGTGCTGCAGATCGTGATGGGACAGGACGTCACGCTCGTTTCCAGCGCCGACGAAACCGCCAAGGACCTTTACCGCGTTTTGACCGAACTCGACCTGCTCGCCGAACGCGACGAGCCGCCGCGGCACGAGTTCCTCGCCACCGGTTCGCCGGAGCCGTTCGCCCGCTTGGCGCAGCGGTTCATGGGCTTCGCGCCGGGCGCGCTCGCCCCGGTCAGCGCGTGACGCTGCGGCACCGCTGAGCAGAGTTAGGGTGACGGGGTGCGACTGACGATCCTCGGGTGTTCGGGCAGCATCCCCGGCCCGAATGCCGCCGCGTCCGGGTACCTCCTGGAGGCGGAGGGCTATCGGCTCGGTCTTGAACTGGGCACCGGCGCGTTCGCCCAATTGCAGACCGTCCTGGACCCGTTCGACTTGGACGCGCTCGTCCTTTCGCACCTGCACGCCGACCACTGCGCCGACGTAAACTCCCTGACGGTGCTTCGTCGCTACCACCCCGCACCGCCGTACCCCGCACGGCCGCGGCGGTTGCCGCTGTACGCGCCAGCAGAAGCGCCTTCGCGCCTCGCGCACGCGTACGCAGCCGACGCCGCGGAGCGCGCTGGCGCGGATCTGTCGGACGTGTACGAGTTCCATGAGCTGCGCGAAGAACCTGTCGAGATCGGTCCCTTCGACGTCACCGCTGTCGCCGTGTACCACCCGACCCCCGCCTTCGGCCTGCGCATCGCTTATGGCGGCACCATCCTCGCGTACACCGGCGACACCGGGCTCTGCCGCGGCCTCGGTGAATTGGCCGACGGCGTCGATGTCCTGCTGTCTGAAGCTTCCTGGACCGATGCCGCTGACCGTCCGCACGGCGTGCACCTCTCCGGGAAAGAAGCCGGAGAGCTGGCCAAGGAGGCCGGAGTCGGCCGCCTGCTGCTGACCCACATCGCCCCGTGGACCGACCGCAACGCCGTCCTAGCCGAGGCCAAGGCGGTGTTCCCGGATGCCGAGCTGGTGACCCAGGGCGCGGTCTACGACCTCTGATCGCGAAACTGTCGGGGTGACGTCCTAGAGTGCTCCCCGTGGTGAGAAAAGATGGCAGGAACGACGACCAGCTCCGCGAAGTGAAGCTCACCCGCGGGTTCCAGAAGTGGCCTGCCGGGTCGGTGCTCGTCGAGTTCGGCAACACCAGGGTGCTGTGCGCGGCGAGCGTGACCGAGGGCGTGCCGCGCTGGCGTGCCGGGTCCGGTCTCGGCTGGGTCACCGCGGAGTACGCGATGCTTCCGTCCGCGACCAACACCCGCAGCGACCGCGAAGCGGTGAAGGGCCGAATCGGGGGCCGGACGCACGAGATCTCCCGGTTGATCGGCCGCTCCTTGCGCGCCTGCATCGACCTGGCCGCGCTCGGCGAGAACACCATCGTCATCGACTGCGACGTGATCCAGGCGGACGGCGGCACCCGCACCGCCGCGGTCACCGGCGGCTACGTGGCCTTGGCGGACGCGATCACCTGGCTGGGCGCGGCGAACCGGCTCAACGACCCGCAGCCGCTGTCGTCCTCGGTGGCCGCGGTGAGCGTCGGCGTCGTGGACGGCCGGGTGCGCCTCGACCTGCCCTACGAGGAAGACTCGCGCGCCGAGGTCGACATGAACGTGGTCGCCACCGACGCCGGAACCCTCATCGAGGTGCAGGGCACCGGCGAGGGAGCCACCTTCGCGCGGTCCACTTTGGACACCATGCTGGACCTGGCGCTGGGCGGCTGCGAGGAACTGACGCGCATGCAGAACGAAGCGCTGGCGCTGCCGTACCCGGGCGAGCTGCCGGAACCGCGTCCGGACAGGAAGAAGGGCCAGAAGTGACCAAGCTGCTGCTGGCCACCCGGAACGCGAAAAAACTGGGCGAACTGCGCCGGATCCTGGAAGCGGAAGGCATTCAGGGCATCGAGGTGCTCGGCTTGAACGACGTCGAGGAGTTCCCGGAAGCCCCGGAAACCGCCCCCGACTTCGAAGGCAACGCCGCAGCCAAAGCACGGGACGCGGTAGCCGCCACCGGTTTGCCCGCCATCGCGGACGACTCGGGCCTGACCGTCGACGCTCTCAACGGCATGCCCGGCGTCCTCTCGGCCCGCTGGTCCGGCAAGCACGGCGACGACGAAGCGAACCTGAACCTGGTTCTGGGGCAGTTGACGGACACCCCGGACGAGCGCCGGGGCGCGGCTTTCGTCTGCGCAGCCGTACTGGCGCTCCCTTCGGGCGAGACCACGACGGTCCGTGCTGAATGGCGAGGCACGCTGACGAGGGAAAAGCACGGAACCAACGGTTTCGGCTACGACCCCATCTTCGTGCCGGAAAACGAAACGAAAACCAGCGCGGAACTGTCTCCGGCGGAAAAAGACGCCGCTTCCCACCGCGGCAAAGCCTTGCGCGCACTTCTGCCAGCTTTGCAGAAACTAGCCGACGCATAACTTCTCGGCCTACCCCGGAGCCGCGCTGGTGGCTCCGGGGTAGGACTCGGGCTAGTCTCGGCAAGCATGTGCGCCAATATCGTCCTAGCCGAAGACGATCCCAAGCAAGCGGAACTGGTCCGCCGCTACCTGGAACACGAGCAGCACACCGTTACCGTCGCGCCCACCGGCGAAGCCGCACTGGCGGAAATCCGCGCGGCAGAACCCGATCTCCTCATCCTGGACGTCATGCTCCCGGGCATGAACGGCCTGACCGTCTGCCGGACCATCCGGGCGTCCTCCGACCTGCCCATCCTCATGCTCACGGCGCGTTCGACCGAGGACGACCTGCTCCAGGGCCTGGACCTGGGCGCGGACGACTACGTCACCAAGCCCTACAGCCCGCGTGAACTCATGGCGAGGGTCCGGACTCTTCTCCGGCGAACGAACTCGGCGAAAGACGGCCCGATCAAAGTGGGCACGCTGACTGTCGACAAAGACAAACACGAGGTCGCGGTAAGCGGAAACCCGATCGAAACCACTCCGGGGGAATTCCGGATCCTGGAGGTCATGGCCGCCCGTCCGGACCAGGTTTTCACGAGAGCGCAACTCCTGGAACACCTGCACGGTTTCGACCGCTACATCACTCAACGCGCCATTGACGTGCACATCATGAACCTCAGAAAGAAAATTGAACCCAATCCGAGAAAGCCGGCGAAACTTCTCACGGTCTACGGCGTGGGCTACAAACTGACCGCCAAGTCCGATGCCCCGTAGCCTCCTCTTCCGCCTCTTCGCGGTAACCGCGGCCATCGCCGTGTGCGCGATCGCCGCCACCGCCTGGCTGGCGTCGAGGACCACTTCCGGTGCCATCGAACGAGAACAGGGCCAGCTCTTCGCCGACGACGGCACGATCTACCAGGCCCTCCTCTCGTACGCGGCAACCCATCCCACGTGGTCCGGCGCGACCAAAACCATCGACGACTACGCGGAAAAGACCGGCCGCAAAATCGTCCTGACCACCCCGCAGGGCAAGCTGATCGCCAGCTCGGAACAGAACCCCGGCAAACTCCCGCAGCAACCGTCCGCGGTCATCGACCCGCTGGCCGTCGACACCCGCCTCGGCATCAAATCCACTCCGGACCGGATCGACCCCGACGCGGTCGGCCCCTACAACCTTCCCGCGGACGAACGCGATGATCTCCAGGAAGTCGCCGAAAAGGTCCTGTCCTGCACCCAGCGCAGAACCGGCCTGGGCAGCCTGGAAATCTCGCCGAGCGGCCACCCGAGGGTGATCGCCCCGGCCGGTACCGCCCAGTGCGGCACCGGCCTGCTGGAACGCCCGACCGAGACCGAACGAGCCGCCCTGGCCAAGCTGTCCGGCCTGATCGATGCCTGCCTCGGCCGCAACGACAGCACCGTCCCGGTCGCCAAACTGGCCCTGTCCTGGACCTTCGAGGGTCCGGTCGTCCAAGCCACCGACCAGACCATTACCAACTGCGTGACCTCAGCCCGCAAAGAGCAACTGACCCCCTACGTCGCCCCCGCGGCTTGGCTCTACATCACCGAAAAAGGCACCGACCAGCCCCCGACGGGCTTCACGCTCTCGTCGGAAAATCGCACGAAGCTCATCGCCGTCACCGCCGCGATCCTTCTGCTGACGGTCATCGTCACCGCCCTGGCGTCGATCCGCCTGATCCGCCCCCTCCGCGCGTTGACTGGCGCTGCCCAACGCTTGAAAGCCGGCGAGACGGGTGCCCGGGTCCGCGTCAAAGGCAAGGACGAGATCGCCCGCCTGGCCACCGCGTTCAACGACATGGCGCGGGCGAGGGAAGAACTGGAGAACGCCCGCAAGGCGATGGTCAGCGACGTCGCGCACGAACTGCGCACCCCGCTGGCCACCATCCGAGGCTGGCTGGAAGCAACTCAAGACGGCATCAGCCAGCTGGACGACGACCTGGTCGTCTCCCTGTTGGAAGAAGCAGTCCACCTGCAACACATCGTGGACGACCTGCAGGACCTGGCCCTAGCGGACGCCGGTGCGCTGCGCGTTCATCCAGAACCCATCGACGCGAACACCGTCCTGGCCCACCTCGCCGCTGCGCACGCCCCGCGCGCCGAAACCGCAGGTGTCCACCTGTCTGTCCCGCCCATGGAGAACCCGGCCATTACCGCGGATCCAGTACGTCTGCGCCAAGCCCTGGACAATTTGGTCTCGAACGCAATCCGCCACACCCCACCCGGCGGCTCGGTAACCGTCACCGCGAACCAACTAGAGAACGACGCGATCTTCGAAGTAACCGACACCGGGACCGGCATTTCCGCAGAAGACCTGCCGCGCGTTTTCGACCGCTTCTGGCGCGCGGACCCCTCACGAAGCCGAATCTCCGGCGGCAGCGGCCTAGGCCTGGCAATCGTCCGCAAACTAACCGAAGCCCACGGCGGCGAAGTAACCGCCACCAGCACCCCCGGCGAAGGCACGACTTTCACTTTGCGCTTCCCGGCAATTGGCCGTGAGTAGCGCTTGCCAGCAGGTGTCGGCAATGCTGTGGGCGTGGAGTACGTGTCCAGGATGCCGCGACCGCCGCTGGACGGGCTGATCGACGACCTCTACTACCTGGACGGCGCGCCGCCGTACGCCCGACTGACGCTGCCACCGGCACCCGCCGCACTGCTCATCGTCAACCTGGGAGCACCGTTCCGCATCCGCTCCGGCACGGAGACGGCCGAGTACGCCGATGGCTGCGTGATCACGATGCCCACCCGCGCGTACGAGTTCGGCTACCCACCCAGGACCCGATCCGTCGGCGTGCACTTCAAACCATGGGGCCTGGCACCGTTCCTGCCGATGCCCGCGACCGAACTGCGCGACCGGCCAGCGACGATAGAACAGGTCTGGGGCCGCCCCGCCATTGCCGAACTACAAGACCGGCTGGCCACCGCAAACGGGCCGCACGAGATGCTGACGCTGCTCGAAGATGAGCTGATCCGACGCCTGTCCGAGACCGCTGGTCTAGGCCTGGTCCGCCAGACGAGCAGCATCATCGCAGCGGCCCGCGGTTCGGTGATGATCGGCGACCTGAGCGAGTCAGCCGGGGTCAGCAGCACCCACCTGGCACAACGGTTCAAGGCACTCATCGGCGTCACCCCGAAGCGCCTCGCCCGCACCCACCGCTTCACCGCCGCCGTGTTCGCGCTAGACCCTGCCGGACCGATCGATTGGGGAGAGCTAGCGGGCAGCGCGGGCTACTTCGATCAGGCCCACTTCGGCCACGAGTTCCGCGCCTTCACCGGCCGCACGCCGACCGAGTACGTCGAAATCCGGCGGCGCTTCCTGCGCGAACATCCCGGCCATGTGCTGGACAGCTGGTCGCTGCCCGCCGATTGATTTCTTACAAGAGCGAAAGCCCGCAACCCGCTAATTTGGGGCATCCCAAGCAGAGGAGAACCCCAGTGGGCAAGGTCGTCATGTACAGCTCGGTGTCGGCAGACGGTTTCATTGCCGACGAAAACGACCAGCCCGGCCCCTTGTTCGACTGGTTGACCAGCGGCGACGTCCCGCTGGACGAAAGCGGCGCGCTAAAGGTGTCGCAGCAGTCCTACGACTACACCCGCCTGTACTGGAACCAAATCGGGGCGACAATCGTCGGCCGCCACGTCTTCGATTTGACGGACGGCTGGGACGGAAAGCCGCCAAGCGGAATCGACCACGTAGTCGTGGTGACGCATCGCCCAGCACCAGACGGCTGGAATCCCGAGGCCCCATTCCACTTCGTCGACGACGTCAAAGCAGCCGTGGCCAAAGCACAGGAACTAGCAGGTGACCGCGTCGTCGAGGTCGCCGCGGGCGATGTCGGCGGCCAAGCGCTGGCCGCGGGCCTGGTAGACGAGGTGCGCATGGACGTAGTCCCAGTGATCTTCGGATCCGGCAAACGCTATTTCGGCCCGGTCCAAGCACAACACCTGTTAGAGGACCCCGACGCGGTTCAAGGCGATCGGGTGCTTCACCTGCGCTACCAGGTGCGTCGCTGACCGAGGCTGGTGCGCAGGGCTCTTGCTGCCGATGGGCTTGCTACGCGCTGCCGCGGTCCGTGAGGGGAACCCTGAGGGAATCAGAGTCCCTCAGGGTTCCCCTCACGTACGTCCGGTCCGTGCCGCCGTACACCGCGCTACTGAGAAACCCCGCTCAGGCGGAAATCCCCAAGTCCCGGATCAACTTCGCCACATGCCCGGTAGCCCGCACGTTATAGGCGGCCTTGGCGATCTTCCCCTCCGCGTCCACGATGAACGTAGAGCGGATCACCCCCTGATAAACCCGCCCGTAATTCTTCTTCTCCCCGAACGCTCCCCACGCGGACAGCACTTCCTTGTCCACATCGGACAGAAGCGGGAACGTCAACCCCTCCGCCTCCACGAACTTGGCCAGCTTTTCCGGCTTGTCCGGAGAAATCCCCAGCACCTGATACCCCGCGTCGTTCAACTCCGCGAGATTGTCCCGGAAATCGCAAGCCTGCTTGGTGCACCCCGGCGTGCCCGCGGCCGGGTAGAAGTACACCACCACGGCCTGGCCCCGGAAGTCGCTGAGCGAGACGTTCTTGCCGGTGCTGTCCGGCAGGGTGAATCCGGGCGCTTCGTCGCCCTCGGCAAGTCGCTGGTCGGTCATGGAGACGAGGGTAATTCAGGCGTCTCCGCAATACGTGACGACGGCGGGCTCACCCGTGCTGGGCCGCACCTGCACCGCCATCCGCGCACTGTCCGCGGGCACCGCGAAAGCGAGCGTGACCTGCGTAGACCGGCCCGGCAGCAAATCCTTGCCCGCGTCGGAAACGCCGCCAAGACCCTGCGTGGCGTCCACAACCTGCTTGGCCGGCTTACCGGCGACCGTCGCGGTGACAGAAAGCCCGGAGACCCGATAGGGATCCGTGCCGTTGTTCGTGACCTGGATGTAGAACGCCGCCGCCCGCGGACTGCGCGGGTACGCCGCCGGGCTCGGCTGGAACGACTGCGGGGCCGACAGCGAGACCGTGATCCCGCTGGCGAAGCGATGGTTGGCACCGAACTGCAGGTCACCGGAGGCTTGCGCGGCAGCGGGCTGAGCCGCCGGGTTGCCGACACCCATCGCCGCGGAGCCTTCCCGAGCGTTGACGCCGCCGCAGGCTGCCACGGAGAACAGCAGGCAGGCGGTCAACAGCAGTTTCGGGGTGCGCGCGGGCGCCATCGCGGGGGTACTCCAGTCGGGGTGGGGC
>NZ_PQIA01000008.1 GCF_003385235.1 Amycolatopsis circi
GAAATCGGCAGCGGGATCCGGCCGCCGCGGGCGATCCGCACTCCGGCGGCGGCGACGGTCTGCCCGGCGAGCAGGGCCGCTCCGACGCCGTTGATCCCGAAGACCGGCATGAAGACCACCGCCAGCGCCAGCACGAGGATCGACAGCGTGGCCAGCAGGCCCGCGACGACCCCGACGCGCCGCCGTGCCCTGGCCTCGCTGACCGCCGCCGCGACGATGACGTTGGGGAGCGCGGACAGGGCCATCAAGACGAGCGCCCAGCGACCGGCGTCGGCGTAGCCCGGGCCCAGCAGCCGCAGCGCCCACGGACCCGCGCCGGCCACCAGGGCGACGGCGGGACCCAGCAGCAACAGGGATCTCCGCTCGATCCCCCGGCGCGCGGCAGCTGCCTGGACCGGGTCGCCCGCCGCGTGGGCGACCAGGGACTGGCCCATCGCCGCGGGAACCAGATACAGCGCGTACGCGATGGTCCACGCGATCGAGAACACCGCGGTCGGGCGTGCGCCGAGCGCGCCAAGCACGAGTACCGGAAGCAGTTGGGTGCAGGCAAGCCAGCAAGTCGCGCCTGCGAAGTCGCCGCCGAGGTACCCGGCCAGCGCGCGGACCGAGATCCGTTCGCTCGGCAAACCGGCGCGCTGGTGCGCGGGAAGCGCGCGAAGGAAGAGGTACGCCGTCGTGGCGAGCACCGCCGCCGCAGTGGCCGCCATCCAGGACACGGTGATCCCGCCGGCGGGCAACGCCGCGGCAAGCCCCGCCAGCAAACCCAGCTTCAGCACGGAGAACACGAGGTTCTCCACCGGCACCACCCGCGCGCGGCCGACCGCGGTCAGCACTCCGTCCTGCATCACGAAAATCGCCCAGACCGCGCAGGCCGCGGCGATGCCGGCGATCTGCGCGGGGCCGTTCACCAGCCCGCCCAGCTCCGGTGCCCACCACCGGACGCCGAGCGCGAAGACCAGGCCGGCGAGGCCGGCGAGCCCGCCGCCCACGAGATAGGCGAGCGCCACCAGTCGGACCGCCCGCGTGCCGGCGACCGGCACGAACCGGATAAGCACGTTGAGCAGATTCAGTTGCGCCACTCCGGCCAGGAACATGATCGCCGCGATCAGCGCCGAGTTCCGGCCGAGCACTGCCTGGTCGTAGCCCCGCGCCGCGACGACCCAGAACAGCAGGCCGATCGCGGACGTCAGCGCCGAACTCAGCACCAGCGCGTACCCGTGGCCGTAGAGCATCCGCCGTGCGGCGGTCGGCGGGCGGACAGCCGGCTCCGGTTGCCCCTCGATCGCGGTGGTCATCGACGCAGGCCTGCGGCGACCAGGCATCTCGCGATCGCCAACGGCAGGCCGCGGGCACCGCCGTTGGACGCGTCGAGGACCGTGAGCAAGGTACGGGTGCGTCGGCTCCGGGCCGGCGGACGGCACGCGTCGCACGTTCCAGGGCGATGTCCCAGCAACCGTTCGGCCGCTTGCGAGACCGCCCGCGCGTAGCCGCGGCGGAGCACTCGAACTCCCGACGCGCGCACCGCCCGGTCGGCGTTGGCGGGTGCGCACCCGACGGCTGCCAGACGCAACATCGGCAGGTCGGTCCCGGTGTCGCCGATCGCCAGCGCTACCGGCGCGCCGAGTTTCTCCGACAACAGCCGCAGTGCAGCGCCCTTGTCGACGCCGGCGGAGACGAAGTCCGTCTGGCCGACGCCCCTGATCACGCGAAC
This sequence comes from Amycolatopsis circi, assembly GCF_003385235.1. Taxonomy (GTDB): domain Bacteria; phylum Actinomycetota; class Actinomycetes; order Mycobacteriales; family Pseudonocardiaceae; genus Amycolatopsis; species Amycolatopsis circi. The sequence goes on from NZ_PQIA01000008.1 coordinate 1,712, forward strand.
CTGGGCCGCGTCCGGCAGACCGGCCAGCACCCGGTCGGCCAGCTCGCCGGGGAGCGCGCCGCCGGAAGCGCGACGGGCGCGGACGACGTGCTCGAAATCCATGTCCAGCAGGACGTCCTCGCGCGCGGAAAGGGCCGCCCGGACAGCGCTCAAGGCGTGCTTCCCTGCGGCGGGAACGAGGTCGTGCGCGGTGCCGTCGACGAAGATCGCCGAGCCGTACTCGGCTACTCCTCCGACCAGTCCGTACGTTGCGCAGCGCTCGGCCACCTCGTCAGTGCTGCGGCCGGTGGCCAGCACCGGGCGGAACCCGTGGACGTGCAGCGCACGGAGAGCGACGACCGCGGTCGGCGTGGCCATCGAGAAGCCGAGGGCGTCGGACTCCAGGACCCCGTCCACGTCGAACGCGACGAGTTCGCCGTCCGGCGCCGGAGGCGCGGCGGGCAGCACCTCCGCGAGGTAGCGCTGCATCGCCCGGGCGCCGGCCCTGGGCGCCGCGCGGCCCGCCCGCTCGCGGTCCCAGAGGTGCACCAGTTCGTAGAGCAGGAACCGTTCCGGATCGGAGGGGAGCTCCCGGCGCAGCGCGGCCACGAACTCCGGATCGCTGCTGCCCGGGTCGATGCCGGCCAGGTCGTATACCGGGTCGTAGCAGGCGAGGTCGGTATTGGCAAAATCCCGGACGTCGGCGTCCGCTTTGGACAGTCCGGCCGGCCCGCGGAACCAGTGCCTCAAGCCGGTCGCGCCGTCGACCACGGACGGGACGGGCACGGTGCACAGCCGGCGCACCGCGCGGTCGAGCAGGACCGGCCGCAACGCCACTCCGGCGCGCCCGTAGTTGCGCTGCAGGACTCGGCTGGCGGCTTCCCAGACAGGTTGCCGTCCCGCGAGTTCCCGGGAACGGTCGGACCCGGCCGGCATGGCCGCCGCCCGGTCGCGAACGTAGCCGGCCAGCGCTCGTGCGTCCGCGGGTTCGGCGATCGTGACGCGCTGGTGTTCCGGCAGCCAATCGCGGAACACGATCCCGTCCTGGACGCCGTAGGTCCGGGGCAGGCGGCCGGGCAGCGCGGCCGCGACCGCCAGCGCGTGCCGGCCGAAGAACCCCAGTCCCGCTCCGGCCGCGGCGATCCGCCTCGTCGTCCCGTCCGGGAACTCGACGTCGAACACGGCGCGCGCGTGCTCGCGGCCCTGAGAAAGGCTGGTGCCCGACACCCGGCCGACGACGCGAACCGGATGACCTGCCAACGCCGACAACGACCGCACGACGTTCTCGGTCTCGAGCCGGGCGTGCACGGCCCAGTCGCGGTAGGGGAGGGCGACGGTGTCGTACCCGGCCAGCGCGCTGGGCGCTGTGTCGCCGAACAGGGGAAGCAGCAGGGTGATCCCCTCGGCCGGGACCCCGGCTCGGCGCACAGCTTCCGCGACTTCGGCGATCGACTGCCCCGTTTCGGGCGGATCGTCGACCACCGCGACGCGGCCTCCGCGTCGCGCGACCCCTCGAAGCAACGCGCGCAGCGACGGCCGTATCCGGTAACCCGGTCGGACGGTGTCGGCGTGCACGTCGCGGTAGCCCTCGGCCCGCAATGCCGCAGCGGCCAGCGGCGCGAGGTAACTGCCCGAAGTGCGGACTCCGAGGACGACGACGGGCCGCTCGCGCTCCGGGTACCGTAGCCGGAACCGGGCGGCGAGGGCGACGAGGTCGGCCGGTTCCTGGTCGAAACTCCGAAAACATGACGGTATTCGCAGCACCGCCGAGGCGAGCTTCTGATCGAGCGACAGCAACGATCCGCGGAGCCGCGTCGCGGCCGCGAGTCGCCGTTCGCCGGACCCGCCGGGAACGGCGGCGACGACCTCCAGGGCGGCGTCGTCCCGCAGCTTGGCCGCGGCGGTTCGCCAGCGGAACGCCCTTCGGGCAGCTGGCCGCAATGAAGTGACGCCGCCAACCGCGGTCGCGGCCGCGCCCATGACTTCGGGCATCGGGCCAGCGGAGGCGTGCTCGCGGAAGTATCCGGCCGCGCGGCGCAACGCGAAAACGTCTCGCTGCAGGCGGTCCTCCACAACCTGAACCGCGGCGGACGCCAGCAAAAAAGTGTCGAGCGCGTCCTCTGCGACCGCCCGCCCGGCCAGGAGATGGGCGATTTCCGACAAATCGCAGAGAAGATCGGCAACGACGAGACGGCCACTGTCCGAGATCGGTTTGTCGCCGTATGAATACGCCATCGAAGATCCGTTTCTGCCGACCCGTCCGAGTTGTATTAAGAGAACTCGCCGATACCTGGTCCGCCGTTACAGTCCCGGGCCGCATCCGAAAATATTCCGGCAGAGTTGTAACCCCAGCGCTGCTCATGACGAACTACCTGGTGAGCGACCCGCGGCGATGGCGTCGAGGGGGCGAGGATCGAACGGACCGCGTCATGCATCGGCCCTACGCAACGAGCCCGGGAACGGCGACTGCCGACGCGCCCGTCGTGCCCGGGCTCGCGAAAATTGTCAGCCCCGCGCCGCGTGCGGAATGGAAAGCGATTCTGCACGCAGATCCTTATGCGTTGGAAAGTCAATCACCGGACTGGGCTGACGCGATGTGCGAAGCCCACGGATTGCGTGACGTCAGCAGAATGTACGAAACTGCCGCCGGGCGGAAATTCGTGTTGCCGATGCTGCGCGGCGCGCGAGCGGCGGGCTTGTTCCCGGCCGAATATTCGAATCCGCCGGCGTGCGGCCTCGGGGGAGTGATCGCACCGGGCGGGGCGCGCACCGACGATGTCAGCGTTGTGCTGGAGGATCTCGCGGGCCGTCGCGTCGTGGTCCAGTCGGTGTATCCGGGGCCGCTCGCGGCAGACGCGTGGCGCGATGCTCGGCACCCGCGTGCGCTCGTGCGTCAGCACCACGTCCATCTGCTCGACTTGCGCGCCGGTTGGGACGAGATTCTGGAACACCGGTTCACGAAGAACACCCGTCGCGGACTCCGGATCGCCACGCGCCGGGGCGTCACGGTGGAGCGCGGTCTGGGCGGCGAGCTGCTCCCCGAGTTCTACGGGCTCATGGAACACGCGGTGCTGCGGTGGGCTCGCAAGCAGCACGAACCCGCGTGGCTCGCCCGGGCCCGCTTGCACCGCCGTGATCCGCGTGAAAAGTTCGAAGCGATCGCCCGCCGGCTCGGGGACCGTTTCCAAGTGTGGCTGGCGCGTTCGGACGGCCGGATCGCCGCCGGCTGCCTCGTCGCGCGCAGTGCCAACGCGCACGACTTCAGGGCGGCGATGGACGAAGAACTGAAGCAATGCCGGGCCACTGACCTGCTGCAGGCGTTGGCGATCCGGGACGCCTGCCTGGCCGGCTGCCGGTACTACTACCTCGGCGAGTCCGGAACCGGCACTCTCGGGCAGTTCAAGGAACGGTTCGGAGCCCGCCCGTTCGTCTACCCCGAGTTCCGTCTAGAACGGTTGCCGGTGAGCCGGGCGGAACAGGGCGTGAAGACGATGGTGAAGAAGACGATCGGATTCCGGGACTGACGCGCCGCAGCCGGCTCCCGACGAGTGGACGACCGGCGTGCACATCCTGACTGTCGCTTGCGGACTGCCCGCCGGCCCCGACGCGTTCGACCGGGTACTACGCGCGCATTCACCGTCCGCTGGCGCAAAAAGTCCCCGGGCTGCTGGAGTTCACCGCGCGGCGCTGGACGGGGCGGAGCAGCCTTACTGCCTGTCTCCGAGCTGTCGCTCTCGTTGCCCGACAGCCTCGGGGCCGCGCGCTCCTCGCCGGACGGGCAGCCGCCGGCCTCGACAACTTCGCCGGCGGCGGCGCGACGATGTTCGTACAGCACGACTGACCTCAGTGGACGCCCCCGGCGCCGCGGGCCGAGCGATCACAACGACCACTTTCGGTTCGGAGAACGGCTTGGTCGCCGAGTTGGAGGACCTGTGCGTGGCGACGGCTTGTCGCCGGCACGGATTTCACGACGACATGCGACGGCTTCTCGCGCGCCGCCTGCCTGAACGTTGATCTTGGCGGCGAGCCAGATCTGCCGCGCCGGTCAAGACTGTCCTGGCGCGGTGCGGCGCTCGATGCCGGCGAGGATCCGGAGCATTGCCGGATGGCTGCGAAAATCCTCGCGCAGCTGGTCGTGATCGGCCGGGGTCAGCCAGCCTTGCCGGAGTCCGGTGCCGAGCTGCCGCAGGTGCTCGACTCGCTGGACGGTGTCGCGGCCGCAGGTCCGGACCAGAATGTCGTGGTATGCCTGGGCTTCGTCCGGTCTGCCGTCGTCGGCGGCGTCGAGGGCGAGCGTCTGGAGCCTCAGCGCGAACAGGAATGCCGGCGTCTCGCGAACTTCGGCGGCGAGGTGGTTCGCGATCCGCCGGGCCCGGGAGAAGTCGCCGGTGCGGCGGCCCTCGACCAGCGCCGTGCGCAGGTCCGCGCCGTGCCGGGAACCGAATATCTCCGGCAGCGGGATCGGATGGTCGGCCATGATCCCTCCTGAGCCGGGGATCCGTTGCCTGCTCGGCGATTTCGCCGGGCAGCCCGGCGTCGCCCGTTCGTCAAGGCGCGTCATCAATGAGTCGGAGCCGGAGCGGTCGCTGTTACGGCGGAGAAGCGGCCGCTCCGGTATGCGAGGAGCCGATTCTTCGCGTTTCGCTTCCTGGCGGCAAATCCGCTTCCTGCACGTCCGAGCGCGAAGTCCGCTCGGATCACTTGATCCGGGTCGTCCGGGCGGCATCGGCGGACCCTCCGGCTCGATGGATTCGTTCACGCTGAAGGGAATTGTCGCGATGCGCTCGACGAGCCGGACAACTCGGCGCTGTCGAGAAGACGTGATTGGAGGGCAACGTCGGCTCGGACCTATTCGGACACCTCGCGCTGCCGACGTCGTCCTCGGTGCGTTGAATCCGATGCCGGTCCGGGCACACCGGATTCTCCCGCCTTTGCTCGTGCCGGGTGTGCCGAGGCTGCCGGCACGAGCAAGGCGGGGTTACCCGAGGGCGGCGAGCAGATCGTTGAGCGCGGCCTTTTCCGCGGCGGGGTCGGGGCTGGTCGCGCGGAGCTGGCGGAGAACGGTGTCGATCTTGCCGTCGACGGTTGTCCAGGCTGCCTGGTTCTTGGGCTTGAGCCGGGCTTCGGCGTTGTCCCAGCCGGTTTCGAGGTCGTCGACGCGGCTGGTCGCGCCGGACTGGTCGCCGGAATTGAGCTTGGTCAATGTGTCCTGGGTGATGGTCTTGAACTGGGACAGGTCGCCGAGAGGCGACTGGTGGACCGGCGGGGCGGCGCCGGTTCCGGTCTGCGCGGGCGTCACCGCGGAGGCGGCGGAGGCGGAGTCGCTTTGGAGCGCGGAGGTCCGCACCGCGTATCCGATGACGGAGGCGACGACCGCCAGGCCGACGACCAGGATTGTTTGCCACAGGCCGCCGCGGACGGTGGCCGGCGGCGGCGTTTCGCGGGGCGTGACGTCGATTTTGGACAAGCTGAGGTAGATGACGACCGCGACGATGCCGAGGGTGAAGATCAGGCTGGTTGCCGTGGTGCCGAGGCCGAGCCCGCCGTTGTCGGGGGACTGGGAGAGGTAGTCGCCGATGGACGCGCCGAGCGGGCGGGTGAGCACGTAGATGAACCAGAACGCGAGCACCGGGTGCAGGCCGAGCCGCCAGCCGAGCGCGAGGACGGCGATGAGCCCCGCGACGATCAGGCCGGTGGGCAGGTAGCCGAGTCCGAGGACCTCGGCCATCAGGTCGCCGGTGGCGGTGCCGAGGGCGAAGGTGAAAAGGATCGCCAGCCAGTAGAAGGCTTCGCGGCGCCGGGTGACGATGGAGTGGATGGACAGCGTCTTTTCCGAGGCGTACCAGGCGAGGAATGTGATCGCCAGCAGCACGCCGAAAACGATCGTGCTGGTTTCCAGCGGTATGCCGGCCGCGTCGGTGAGGTTGTCGGTCACCAGGGTGCCGAACACGCTGACGAGCGCGACGGTGAGCCAGTAGGCGACGGGGCGGTAGCGGTCCGCGCGGAACTGGAACACGAGCGCGACGGCCAGCAGGACGCCGGTGACGACGGACACGCCGGTCAGGCCGAGGTTCAGGTTCACGTTCAGGAAGTCCGCCGCGGACTCGCCGACGGTCGTGCAGAGAACCTTGACGATCCAGAAGTAGGCCGTGACTTCGGGAACCTTGTTGAGCAGGGTGCGCTGCCCGGCCAGGGTGCTGCTGGGTGCGGTCATGGGCGTGCTGGTCCGTTTCGGGTCTGGGACAGGGATAGGCCGGCTACTGCGCGTAGCGGGCGGACCTTTGCGACGTTAGGGGAGAGCGGGTGAGGAGTTGGCGTGCGCGGGGTAAGGGCGCGGCAAACGATCTCCGTGCGAGCGGCCTACCGCGGCCGGAAGCCGAACCGGCCGGTGCGCGACGGAGCGGATCCGGCAGCGCGGAGGCGTTGTTCGCGCAACGCGGCGACTTCGGGCAGCGGCAGGGGCCAAGCGCCGTGCCGAGTGCCCAGCTCAGGAGAAGGTCGGCCAGCGCGGGGTTCCGCGCGAGCACCGGCCCGTGCAGGTAGGTCGCCACGATCTTGCCGGTGACGGCGCCGTCGGTTCCGTCTCCGTTGCCGGTCCCGGCCGTGACGCGGCCGAGCGGCTGGCTGCCCGGGCCGAGCCGGGTCCTGCCGAGGTGGTTTTCGAATCCGGTCAGGAGCCCGATGCCGGAGCCTGCCCGCACCACGATTTCACCGACCGACCGGCGCGTACCGGGGCTGGTGGTCAGGTCGAGCAGCCCGGCGCCGGGCTGCCAGGCGCCAGTGCCGGTGGTGAATCCCTGGCCGAGGATCTGCAGTCCCGCGCACACCTCCAGGACCGCCGCGCCCCGGCCGGCTGCTCGCCGCAGGCCGGGGTCGCTGCGCAGGCGGCTGGCGGCGAGTTCTTGTGCGGCGTCCTCGCCGCCGCCGACCAGGTAGAGATCGAGGGACGACGGAATCGGCGTGTCGTGGTCGATCTCGGTCACGGCCGCGGGGATCCCGCGCCAGCGCAGGCGCCGGACCAGGACCGTGGCGTTGCCGGAATCGCCGTAGGTGCCGAGCATTCCGGGAAGCACGAGCCCGATGCGCGGCGCCGATTCACGCATCGGCGTGCGGGACGAGGCGGGCTGGTCTGTTCACCCGTCCGATCATGCGCCGGATCGGGGCAGCGCGAGGTAAACCGCGGGTTATCCGTGCACAAGGTCCCGGCCGGGCAGGGCAGGCCAGGGCTCCTCGCCGATTCGGCGTCCGCGGCGACGACCGCACCGACCATCTACTACATTGCTGTAGAATTTCAGGACCGGCGAGGGTTGTGGAGGTGCGGATGGGCAGCCTGCTCGATCCGAAGTCGCTGCTGGGGACGTTCGGTCCGATCGGCGTCTTCGTGGCGATGTTCGCGGAAACCGGCTTGCTCGTCGGGTTCTTCCTGCCCGGCGACTCGCTGCTGTTCACCGCCGGCGTGCTCGCGGCGACGAGTGCCGGCTCGGCTTTGCACGTGTCGCTGCCCGTGGTGATCGCCGCCGCGGCGGCGGGGGCGCTGCTGGGGGCGCAGACGGGCTTCGTCATCGGCAGGCGCGGCGGGGCGGCGTTGCTGGCGAGAGTGAAGAACCGGCACCTGCACGAAGGCGTCGCGCGCGGGTCGGCGCTGCTGACGCGGTACGGCCTCGGCAAGGCGGTGGTGCTGGCGCGGTTTGTGCCCGTGGTGCGCACTGTGCTCAATCCGCTGGCCGGGATCACCGCGATGTCGCCGCTGAGGTTCCTGCTCTGGCAAGTGGCCGGCGGTCTGCTGTGGACGGTCGGGGTGACCGTGGCCGGATACGTGCTGGGCGCGTCGATCCCCAATATCGACACGTACCTGCTGCCGATTATCGCGGTGGTCGTGATTTTGTCGCTCAGCCCGTTGCTGGTGGAGGTTGTCCGTGCGCGCCGCTCGGGGCGGGATGTGGCCTGAACCTGTTCGCCTGACCTGGAACTCCGATGATCGGGGAGAAACTCGTGACGGCTGAAGACCGGGTGCGTTGTTCGGATTCCGAGCGGGAGAAGGCGGCGCAAGCACTGCAGACGGCAGCGGCCGAAGGCCGGCTCCCACTCGCCGAGACCGAAGAACGCACCGTCGCCGTCTACGCGGCGCGGTACCGGGAGGAGCTGCAGGCTGCTCTGTCGGAACTGCCCCGCCGAATCCCCGCCGTCGCCGGAGGCAGCAGGCTGGCTCCCGGTTCTCACGCTGTCCGGGAAGCAGCTTCTGGCGGACCTGGCGTTGCTCGCCGGTCGGCAGAGCGTCCCCGCCAACCGGCGGCGCCGGATTGCGCTCGCTGCGCTGGTCGTGCTCGGGGCTGTGTTCCTGGCATTGCTCGCCGTGCACGGCATCACGGGCGAAGGACATGAATTCGGAAGGCATTGACTCGGGACTTGCTGTCGCCGGTCCTGGATCCGAGGCCGCGCTGCCGGGTACCGCCAGGGCGCGGCGAATCCCGCCGCGCACAACGAGGCCAGCGCATCGCGCTGATGCCGCAAGCCGATTCCGGCGGATTCGAGACGCGGCCGGACTGGCTCGGGCCGACTGCCTGTGGTCATCGCGCGGTGCATGGGCGGCAAATACCGTCGTCTGCCCGACAGGGAAACGAGGCCCGATCGTCGGCACGGTGCGCAAGCGAGGCCGTCGAGCCGGGTCTCGGTACCTGCACCGGGATCTTGCGTCGGGTTCCGCGCGGCCGCGCGATTTCGGATTCAGGTTCTCGTCGCGTGCCGCCAACGGCCGGACGTCGTCGTCTGACCGCGCGTTCTCGCCGCGAGCAAGTCCTCCGGAGATCATGTCCCGGCAACGCCGCGCGGTGCGCCGACGGGCAGCGACCCAAACGATCGCAATGCGGTCGCGAAGAAGTCGCGCTGGTCGGGCTGCAGGTACCGGTCGGCCGCACCCGGGATGCCCGGGAGCAGTTTCGTCGGGCCGCGGCCGGGAAGATCGGGGCGGTAGCTGTCGAAGGTGACCATCGGCGAGTGGATGTCGAGTTCCATGCCCTGTTGGATGCCGGCTTGGGCCATCGCGGCGGCGAGCGTGTCGAGGGTGAGGCCGTTGCCCGCGACGTAGATCAGGTCGCCTGCCCGGTCGGTGCCGAGTCCGGAGCGCCAGGTGTACTGGTATTGGTTGGAGGCGCTGCCCCACGCGCCGGCGGGGTTGCGGCCGAGATCGGGGACAGTGCTCCCGTGGTCGACGACGAGGTCGAGGTTTTGCCGGACCGCGACGACATGGTCGGTGAGGGAGGCGTCGCGTCCCCATTGGGCGATCGAGACGCGTCCGGTGTCGTCGACCACCGCCGAGGCTCTGCCCGGCCGCAGCGGGGCGACAGTCGTGCCGTCGAGATAGACGCCGCCGTTGCTGTCCTTGAGTTTGAAGCCGGAATTGAAGACGGCGACCAGGGAGCTGCGCAGCGTGGCGGGCACGACGTTGGGCCCGGGGCCCCGGAAGTCTTTCGTGCCGGCGAAGAGCCGGGTGCGCACGAGACCCTGGTCGAGCCAGGCGACTCCGGCGACGACGCTGGCGTGCCGCGGGTCCGGCTGGAGGAACGTGGTGTATTCGGCGGTCCGGTCGCCGCTGCGCGCACCGGCGACCCAGACGCCTTCGCCGGCCGGCGCGCCGAAGCGGTGCCGGATCGGAGCCGGGCGCGGACCGGCGGCCGGGGTGCGGGAGGCAGCGGGGGCAGGCAGGTCGGACGGAGCGGGTGCCGCGTTGGCTGGCGGATGCCGGGTGTACCACCAGTTCTCGGCGGCGTTGACGACACCGCCGAGTCCGATGTCGCGGAGCCAGTCGACGGTGCGGACCGCGAAGCTGGCATTGCCGGGATAGGCGAGCGCCCGTACGTAGCTGCCGGCCGGATAGGCCAGCACGACGGCGAGGAGAACCAGAGCGATGCGGCCCCGGTGCCGGCGTCGCCGAGGAGCGGGAGTGGTCAGGATCGGTGCGGCCGCCATGGCTCAACGCTAGATTCGCCCCGGTGTGCGGCCGGGCAACGGAACGTTAGAGAACGGGAAAACATCTCCTCGGCGAGGTTTCGGGGAAATGGCCGGAATCGGGAAACATTCGGTTAACGCGCGGCAAGACGGTGCGTGACCGAATACCGCGATCGTGCCGCGATAAACTGCGTCGCATGGCCGGGATTCTGCTCGTGGAAGACGACGAAGCGATCGGCGAGATGCTGCGCACCAGCCTCGTCCAGCACGGGCACGAGGTCGTCTGGGTCACGCAGGGGCGGGCCGCGGTGCGCACGGGAGCGCGGCAGAGCTGGGATCTCGCGCTGCTGGACCTGGGGCTTCCCGACCTGGACGGCACGGAGGTGTGCCGGGAGCTGCGCGCGCAGTGCCCCGGCTCGGTGATCGTGGTCTTGACCGCCCGCGGCCAGGAAATGGACGTGATCGTCGGGCTGGAGGCGGGCGCGGACGACTATCTGGTCAAGCCGGTTCCGCTCGGCGAGTTGCACGCGCGGCTGCGGGCGCATCTGCGGCGCGTCAGCGGCCAGGCGGCTCCCGACCTCGCGCTGGGGCGGCTGCGCATCGACTCCGTGGCGCGTCGCGTGACCGTGGACGGGGCGGAAATAGCCTTGCGGGCCAAGGAGTTCGAGCTGCTGCTGCGCCTGGCCGCGGTCGCCGGCCAAGCGGTCAGCCGGGAGGATCTGATGGCGGACGTGTGGGACGCGCATTGGTTCGGTTCGACCAAGACGCTCGACGTGCACATCGCGGCGCTGCGGCGCAAACTCGCCGACGCCGGAGGGAGCCGGGAGATGCCGGAGATCGTGACGTTGCGCCGGCACGGTTACCGCCTCGAAGCCCCGGCGAGCTGAGCGCGTGCGGCGGCGGATCGCGGTCGGCACCATGGTCGCCGCGCTCGTGGCGATCTGCCTCTTCGGCGTCCCGCTCGCGGTGGCCGCGACGCGGTACTTCACCGCCACCGAACGAGCCGAGCTCGAACGGGCGGCGGAGGCCTACGCGCTGGACGTTTCGGCGGACGTCCTGCGCAATCGCACCCCGGACCCTTCGGCCACTGGCGAGGATCCGACCGAACTGGCCGTCTACCGCGCGTCCGGGAGCTTGCTGACCGGCAGCGGCCCGGCGGCATTGGACGGGGCCGACCGCGACGTCCGCCCGAACGAGGTCCGGGCTGCCGACGATCCCGAGAATCTCGTCGCGATCATCCCGATCACCGAGGACGGGGCCGTCGTCGGCCTGGTGCGGGCCGCGACGCCTCGGACCGAGCTCTATCAGCGCACCGCCGCGGTCTGGGCGGCCATGGCCGGCCTGGCGGCCGTGGCGCTCTTGTCGGCCTATCTGGTGGCTCGGCGGCAGAGCCGGCGGCTGGCGCGCCCGCTGGAGACGTTGTCGGCGACCGCGGCCCGGCTCGGAGACGGCGATCTCACTGCGCGGACCGGGCGGTCCGGGATCGCGGAGATCGATTCGGTGGGGGAGACCCTCGACGCGACCGCGGCCCGGCTGGACGATCTCCTCGCCCGGGAGCGGGCCTTCACCGCGGACGCCTCCCACCAGCTTCGCACGCCGCTGGCGGCGATGCGGCTGCAGATCGAACTCGCCATCGAGGACCCCGACAGCGACCCCCGCGCAGTCGTCGAAGCGAATCTGGACGCTCTCGACCGGCTGGACCGCACGGTCACCGACTTGCTGGCACTGGCGCGGGACACGCCCCCCGTCCGCGACGCCGCGGCCGCGCGCATCCAGCTGTCCGAGATCGAACGAGAATGGGCGCCTGTTCTCCGCCGTTGCGGGCGCGAGTTCACGATGACGGTCGAGCCGGGCATCGCCGACCGCCAGGTCTCGGAGGCGGTGCTGCGCCAGGTGTTGTCCGTCCTGCTCGACAACGCCGCTCGGCACGGCAGCGGTGCCGTGACCGTCGTGGCACGGGATGCGGGCGGAGCGCTTGCGGTCGACGTGGGCGACGAGGGCCCCGGCATCGCCGACGGCGCGGACGTCTTCCGCCGGCGTTCGCCGGCTGCCCAGGGCGCCGGGATCGGGCTGGCGCTGGCGCGCAGGCTGGCCGAGGCCGAAGGCGGCCGGCTGCGCGTGAAGCAGCCGAAGCCGGCGGTATTCACGGTGCTGCTGCCGCTGCAGGGCTGAACGGGCTACGCGCGAGGCGGCGCTGTGCGGTCGCCGAAACCGCGCGGTTCACCGCCAAACGGCGGCCGCAGGGCGAGCGGACCTTGATGCGCATTTCGCGGCTCTGCGTGGAGCAAGACTGGCCTCGCAGTGCTCGTCCTGGCCGCCAGTGCCTGCTGCGACGTGTACCGCATCGGCCGCTTGGACGCGGAGAAGAACGTGGACGACCTCCTCCGGGCCCTGCCGAAAGTCCCGACCCTGCACGCCACGCTCATCGGCGACGGTTCGTGCCGGACGGGGCTGGAACACCTCGCCGCCCGCCTGGACGTCGCGGACCGGGTGACGTTCCGCGGTTTCGTGCCCGACGCCGAACTGGTGCGCGCGTACCGGACCAGCCACCTGTTCTGCATGCCGGGCACCGCCGAACTGCAGAGCCTGGCGACGATGGAAGCGATGGCCGCCGGCCTCCCGGTGCTCGCCGCCGACGCGATGGCCCTGCCCCACCTGGTCGCCCCGGGCCGCACCGGGTGGCTCTACCCGCCCGGCGAGACGGAGACGCTGGGGGAGCGACTGCTGGAACTGACCGGAGACCCCGCCCTGCGCGCGAGAATGGGCCGAGCCGGTCAAGAAGCCGTTGCCAGGCACGGAATAGCGCGGACCTTGGACGCCTACGAGGGCCTCTACCAAGCCGCGACCGGGACGCTCCTGCACACTCCGGTGACCGGCCAGGCGGCGTAGCCCTTCACGGACCAAACCCCAGAACCGCCGGTGCTCCCCGCCGCCGATCCAACGCCCATCCATGAGTTCCGGTCATTCGACCCAGCGGCTGATCCGGCCGCGAAAAAATTAGGTAAGGGGGGAGCCGCTGGTGTTCCACCGCAGCGGGTTCCGGCCGCTGGCCGCTCACAGCGTTAGCCGGGGCACTCCCCGTTGGCGGCGAGCCGTGGCGGGTCGCCCCGTGTGGCTGGCAGGATGATCGGCGTGAGGTGGGTGCTCGGGGTCGATCCGGTGTTTCGGGCGGAGATCGAACGTCGGAATCCGGAAAGCTCTGCCTGGCTGGAGGGATTGCCGACGTTGTGCCGCGCCCTGGGCCGGCGTTGGGGAGTGGTGCAGGACGGGGCACCGCGTCATGGCCGGACCAGCATGGTGGTCCCGGTCGTCGGTGCGCGTGGGCCCGCGGTTCTGAAGCTGGTCAGCCCGGTCGGGCGGGTCGAGGCCGAAGCACGGGCGTTGTCGGTGCTTGCCGGGCGCGGCGCCGTCTCGCTGCTGGCCGTCTCCGTCGATGATCGAGCTCTGCTTCTCGACCGGATCGACGGGCCGTCGTTGGCCGGGCTGGATGATCCGCACGAGGCGGTCGGCCTCGCGGGTGAGGTCGCGGCGCGCGTGGCAGGTGTCCCGGCCCCTGATGACGCGCCGAAACTCGCGGCGCTGGCCGCCACGTGGCTGCGTGAACTGCGAGCACAGCACGTGAAGGCGCAGGAAGCCGGAGTACCCGTGCCCGAGGAATTGTCCTGCGCCGCGATCGACGTGATCGAGGCCCTGACGGGCGACACCACGGACACGCTGACACACGGCGATCTCAGCTTGGAGAACATCATGAGATCCGCAGCGGGCCGTTGGCTGGCCATCGACCCGCTGCTGCTGTGCGGACCGGTCGCGTACGAGGCGCACACCGTGGTGCGGAGCCTGCTGCCCCGCATCGTCGCTTCAGAGCGGCCTGCCGCCCTGCTGCGAGAGCTGACCCGACGCTTCTGCGACACCGCGCACGCCGACTACGAGCAATCCCAGCTGCTGTCGCTAGCCAGATCGGTGGCCTCCTACTACTGGGAGGCCCAGCATCACGGCAACCCGGCGAACGTCGAACGCTTGCGCCGCCTGTCGATGCTGACAGGTCGCATGCTCGCCTAGGCTTGACGATCCATCAGGTGGCCGGTCGGGACGCGCTCACCGCCATCGCCAGCCTCACGCTCCGGCACGTCCCCCACGAGTGAGGCGGCACCGCCGCTAACTGACGAACCCGAGGCGGACGGCCGTCGCGGTTAGTCGTGCGTCCGGTGAGCCTGATCCGTGCCTTGTGCTTCAGCCCGTTGCGTTGTGCAGGCGGGCAGTGCGTTCGGTCTCGGCATACCGAGCCAGCACACGTGCGTTTGCATCCGCTGCCCGCTGCTGCGCATCTTCACCTGTGTCCCTCCGAGCGGGTTCGACGTCGGTCTGCGGGCTGCGGTCAGCCGCAGCTTTCTCCCAATGTGGGTGTCTCTTGGTGCGGCGGGCGGCTTCGGGAAGACTCCGGGGTCCACTGTGGACTTGAGTGTGAGGCTGACGAGGGCGGCGGCGAGGTAGAGGGCGACGAATGCCCAGATCGCGCGGTCCATGTGGGCGCTGCCGCCGAGGAGGCCGACGAGGGCGGGCCCGGCGAAGGCGGAGAGCCCGGCGGCGAGGGTGTAGATGGCGAGTGCGCTGCCGGAATCGGACTCGGGCATGAGCGCGGTGAGGGGGACGAATCCGGCGAGCCCGATGCCGTAGACGGCCCAGCACAGCAGGGCGACGGCGAAGTTGGGGCCGAGCGCCAGGGGCACGTAGTAGAGCAGCAGCGCTCCGGCGGCGCACATCACGCAGCTGAACCAGGTGACGGTGCGACGCCAGCCGAAGCGGTCGCCGACGATGCCGAAGACCAGGTTGGCGAAAATGTTGGCGGTGTAGACGCAGGTGACGAGCAGCAGGTACTCGCCTTGGCTGAAACCGATGGTGTGGGTGAAGAAGAGGGGGGCGACGACGAAGAGGGCGAAGTTGGGCGCGGTGTTGACGAGCCGGACGAACGCGCCGGCGGTGACGCGGGGTTCGCGCCAGAGAATAGTGATGCCTTTGACCAGTTCGCGCAGCGGTGCTTCGCCCTCGGCGCGGACCGGGCCGGCGTGTCTGAGGTCGCGCACCCCGATCAGGGCGGCGAGCGCGCCGAGCAGGACGATTCCGAGCCCGACCCAGAACAGTGCCGTATTCGCCGACGACGGGGATGCAGGCGCCGGCCACGAGGGAGCCGAGGGTGGGCCGGCCGGCGCCGAAGGCGAACCAGAACCAGCCGACCGAGGTGCCGCGCTGCCGGGCCGGAGTCGCGGCGTTGATCCACACGAGGAACGCGTAGGCGAAGAAGGGGTAGCCGAGGCCGCGGATCCCGTAGACCACGGTGACCAGCACCTCGGAACCGCTCGGCCAGGTCCTGACTGTGGCGAGTCGCTCTCATTCTGGATCGGGCGCACCGCGCTGGCGACCGAGGAAGGGGTCTGACCGACAACCTGGCCGAGGTATCGGCCGTCGCGCGGGCGTGCGTCGACATCGCCGCGTCCCTGCCGAAGCTGAACCTTATTCTCTGGCTTTTACCTGTCGTGCGGGAGACTGGTCTGCCGGGTTCAGGTGGGCTTGTTCGTGCCCTCCTCCGACAGCGTGTCTGCGTCGCGGTGCTCTGTCGAGGGCTGTGCGAGCCGTGACGACTGCAGCGCTTCGGTGGCGGCCCAGGTGGCGAGCAGGTTGAGGCTGTCGGCTGAGGGGCTGGCGGGTTCGGCGGTGTAGGCGGTGAGCACGAGTCCTGGTGCTGCGACGAGTTCCATGGAGTCGTAGGCCAGTTCGAGGTAGCCGACGACGGGGTGGTTGAAGGTTTTGACGCCGCCTTTGTGGGAGCGCACGTCGTGGGCTCCCCAACGGGTGCGGAACGCTTCGCTGCGGGTGGCGAGTTCGCCGATCAGTTCGGTGAGGGCGGGGTCGTTGGGGGTGCGGCCGGCTTCGGTGCGCAGCAGGGCGACGGCGACGGACAGAGCGCCGTCGTGGTCGGGGTAGTAGTCGGCGGCGCGGGGATCGAGGAAGTCGAACCGGGCGATGTTGCCGCGGTGCGCGGGCTCGTCCAGGACGGGGGAGTACAGCGCTCGGCCCAGTGCGTTGGCGGCCGCGATGTCGAGTCGGCCGGTGCGCACGAACGCGGCGGTGCCGGCCATCGAGTCCAGGATCCGCTGCACGCTGGCCGGGATTTTCGGCGCGGTTCGCCGTGGCGGTGTGCGTACCGGTTTGGCTGCTCGGGCGAGGTTGAACAGGTGCTGGCGTTCGATGTCGCTCAGTCGCAGGGCGCGGGCGACGGCGTCGAGCACGTCCTCGGACACGCCGACGATGTGGCCTTTCTCCAGCCGCGTGTACCACTCCGGGCTGACGCCGGCCAGGACGGCGACCTCCTCGCGGCGCAGCCCGGGCACGCGGCGCCGCCCGCCTCCGGGCAGCCCGACCTGCTCCGGGGTCAGCTTCGCGCGCCGGGTCAGCAGGAAGTCCCGGATCTCTTCACGGTTGTCCACGCCGACCACGCTACGTCCCGGGGGCGGCGGCGAGGGGGGTTGAGGTTGTACCCCCGTAACGCGACCTGTCTGGCCTGCGCGAACTGCGGTGTGCTGGTGTGCGTGAACGACCCATGCATGTCAACGTCCGCCGGATCGCCGGCCGCTGCCGTGCTGGAACCCCCGCCGAGCCGCGACCGGCAGGCCGGGGCGGCGTTGGCGGCGGCGGTGCTCGGGTTCTTCGTGGTGACCCTGGACGCGGTGGTGGTGAACGTGACGCTGCCGACGATCCGGACCGATCTGGGCGGCGGCGTGGCGGGACTGCAATGGGTGGTCGACGGGTACACGCTGATGTTCGCCGCGCTGCTGCTGACCGCCGGATCGTTGTCGGACCGCCTGGGCACCCGACGAGCCTTCGGCTTGGGGCTGGCGGCGTTCGTGCTGGCCTCGGTCGCCTGCGGGTTCGCGCCGGGGTTGGGGACGCTGGTCGCCGCCCGGTTCGTGCAAGGCGCGGCCGCTGCGGCGGTCATGCCGGCGTCGACGGCGCTGCTGCGCGAGGCCTACCCCGAGGCCCGGGCTCGCGGCCGGGCCGTGGCGGTGTGGGCGATGGGCGGTGCGGTCGCCTCGTCCTGCGGGCCGGTGCTGGGCGGTGCGCTCACAGCGGTGGACTGGCGGCTGATCTTCTTCCTGAACGTCCCCGTGGGCGCGGTCGCGCTGGTGCTGCTGGCCCGGGCCCGGCGCTCGGCGCCTCGGGCGGCGCCGTTCGACGTGCCAGGCCAGGTCACCGCCGCGGTCGCGATGGTGGCCCTCGCCTTCGGGGTGATCGAGGCGGGAGCCCGCGGCTTCGGCGACCCGGCCGTGGCGGCGTCGCTGGCGGCGGCTGGCCTGGGCATGGCCGGGTTCGTGCTCGCGCAGCGGCGGGCGGCGCACCCGATGGTGCCGCCGGGCCTGTTTCGCTCCCGGACCGTCGTGATCACCGTGGTCACCGGGTTCGCGTTCATGGTCGGGTACTACGGGCTGCCGTTCGTGGTAAGCCTGTTCCTGCAGCAGGAGCGGGGCCTGACCGCGCTGAGCACGGGGATCGTGTTCCTGCCGATGATGGGGATCGGGCTGGCCCTGACCCCGTTCTCCGCGCGGCTGGCCGAGCGGCTCGGCCGCAAAACCCTGATCGTGACCGGGCTGGTGCTCATGACCGTCGGGCTCGCCGCCGTCGCCGTGCTGCCCGCCTCCGCGCCGCTGGGGGCGTTCGCCGCGCTGATGGTCCTGGTCGGCCTCGGCGGACCGACCGTGTCCCCACCCGCGACCGCGGTGCTGCTTGATGCCGTGCCGCACGCCCAGGCCGGGGTCGCGTCCGGGGTGTTCAACACCAGTCGCCAGATCGGGGGCGCGCTGGCGGTCGCCGTGTTCGGCGGTCTCCTGGCCCGGCCGGGAGCGTTCGTGCACGGCGCGCAGGCGAGCCTGTGGATCGCCGCCGGCGTTCTGGCCCTGACCGCGATACTCGCCCTTTTCCTGCCCACCGCGAAGGAGACCTCATGAACGACACGACACCGGCCTGGAGCGGCAGCGAACTGTCCCGGTTCGGCGACGCCGAGGAAATCGAGATCAGCACTCGCCGCCGGGACGGCAGTCTGCGGCCGTTCGTGCCGATCTGGGTCGTCGCCGTCGGCGGCGCGCTCTACGTCCGCTCCTACCGCGGAGCGGCCGGAGCCTGGTACCGCTACGCCGCCGGGCGCCCCGCCGGCGCCATCCGGATCCCGGGCCAGCAGGCCGAGGTCGTCGCTGCCGCCGCCGACCCAGGCGTGCGCGAGCAGGTCGACGCCGCCTACCGGGCCAAGTACGCCCGCTACGGCACCACCTATCTGCGGCCGATGCTCGCCGACCAGGCCGTGGCCGCCACCCTGCGGCTCGCTCCCGCGCACTGACCGTCCATCCGATCGAAAGGAACCCCGCTCATGACCGACAACCAGAACGAGAAGAACACCGGATGGACCGGAGGCCAGAACGCCTTCGGAGACTTCGCGCCCGGAATGGTGCACTACACCGACAAAGTCCTCTTCGACGAAGTATGGGAGCGCGCCGGCCTGTCCAAACGCGACCGCAGCCTGATCACGATCTCCGCGCTGACCGCGCTCGGGAAAATGGACCAGCTGCAGTTCCACCTCGCCTTCGCCCGGCGCAACGGCGTCACCGACGACGAGCTGAAGGAAGCCCTCCTGCACCTCGCCTTCTACTCCGGGTGGCCGAACGGCATGGGAGCGACCACAGTGCTGAAGAACATCGTCGAGAACGACGCCTGAGCGCACAACCGCCCAGACCCCGCGAAGAACCGCCGACACGAACAAGGAAAAGCCATGACCGCGAACGACTTCGACCAGATCTTCCCGCTCGGCGAGAAGAACGACGCCTACGCGCAGTACTTCACCGGCCAGAGCTACAACGCCCCCCTCGCCTCGGGAAGCGTCCCCGTCAACAACATCTCCTTCGAACCCGGCTGCCGCAACAACTGGCACGTCCACCACGGCACCGGCGGCGGAGGCGACCAGATCCTGCTGTGCACGGCAGGCAGCGGCTGGTATCAAGCCGAGGGCGAAGACCCGGTCAGCATGGAGCCCGGCACCGCGGTCCGCGTCCCGGCCGGCACCAAGCACTGGCACGGCGCGAAGGCCGACTCCTGGTTCTCCCACGTCGCCTTCATCACCCCGGGCGAGGGCGTCAGCAACGAATGGCTCGAGCCGGTCGCCGACGAGGAATACCGCAAGCTGCCGAAGAACGGAGAGAACGCATGACCATCCTGAACGAGACTTACTCCCTGGCAGGCGGTGTCGAGATCCCCAAGCTCGGCCTGGGAACCTGGTTCATCGACGACGGCAAAGCGGCCGAAGCGGTGCGCGCCGCGGTCGAAATCGGGTATCGCAACATCGACACCGCACAGGCCTACGGCAACGAACACGGCGTCGGCGAGGGAATCCGCACCAGCGATCTTCCCCGCGAGGAACTGTTCGTCTCCACCAAACTCGGCGCGGAGATCAAGGACTACGACCAGGCCACGGCCGCGATCGACGAGTCGCTGTCCACACTCGACATCGGCTACGTCGACCTCATGCTCATCCACTCGCCGCAACCGTGGAACGACTTCCGCGGCGACAGCTACGCCGAGGGCAACCTCGCCGCGTGGCGAGCGCTGGAGAAAGCGCACCAGGAAGGGAAGATCCGCGCGATCGGCGTCTCCAATTTCCTGCAAGCCGACCTCGACAACATCCTCCAGAACGGCACCATCGCGCCGCAGGTGAACCAGATCCTCGTGCACGCCGGAAACACGCCCGCAGAGCTGATCGCCTACTGCCAGGGCAACGACGTCCTCGTCGAGGCATACTCGCCCATCGCGCACGGCGAGATCCTGAACAACCCCGCTGTCGCGACGGTCGCCGACCGGTACGAAGTCTCGGTCCCGCAGCTGTGCATCCGGTACACGCTCCAGCTCGGCACCGTGTCACTGCCGAAAACCGCGAACCCCGACCACATGCGCTCGAACGCCCAGGTCGACTTCGTCATCTCCGACACGGACATGGACACCCTCCGGAACCTGGACGAACGGAACTACGGCGACTCCAGCGCATTCCCCGTCTACAGCGGCAAATAACGGCGACCAGCGCGGCCCGCGTCGCCGCTCAACCGGCCGGGCAGCCCGGCAGCGGACAAACCCGCCGCCTCCGCCCGGACCTGATCGGCCTCGACTTCTCCGGGAATGCGGCAGCAGATGGGGCTCGCCACAACTTATATCCGGGATCACCCGACCCGGGATTCCGAGTCTCCAGTCCGCGGTCGGCCTGCTCGCCGTTGCCCTCGTCGGCCGTCGGCCCGGACTAGGGTTCGCGACCGCGCGGCGTCGCGACTTGCGGAGTGAGTGTTGCGTGGCCTGTCCGCAACATTTGTGCTGTGGTTGGCCGTATCCGGCAGTTGAGACCAAAGGTTGCTGGCTCAGCATCGTGCTCGCGGTTGCATTTGACGTCGAATTCCGGAGGGCGGTTGGACAGCAGCCGTTTCGCCGGGGGCAGTGGCCTGATCAATTGCGAAGCGAGCGGAAAGACCCAACGATGGCCGGAAGGTCGCCGGGGTCGCCTATGCCGCTGCGGCTATCCGTGGGTCCGGGGCCGGTAGTCGCCGTACTGCTGACGACGGGCGGGTCCCCGGCGGCGGAGCAGGTGTGCGGGCACGTAGTGGCTGACCGGGGGCGACCATTGGTCGTCGGCGGTGACGAGCTGGTAGGTGACCCAGCCGAGCAGCCCGCCGTCCTCGCGGCGCGCCCATTCGAACAGCAGCCCGGGATGCTCGGTCTCGACCCGCAGCCCGGCGCGGTTGCGCGGCGCGAGGAGTTCGGTGCCGAGCACGAGCAGCTTGCGCACGCCCACCCACACGGGAATCGGCGGATCCACTTTCCGCACGGTCGACGGCCACTCGTTCACCTCAAGGTCACCCGCTCGCGTTCACGTTCCGGGCCGCCCCGGTTCCCGGCGACCCGGGACGGAAGTCGAACATGTGTTCGCATCGGGTGCCAAATTGGGCTGGACGGCCCGTGACCGGCAGCGGCTGTGGTCGGACGGATAGGACCGTATTCCGGCAAAGATCGCGAACTCGGGTGGTCACTATGGGTGAATTGATACTTGCTCTCGGCGAGGGGCGTCTGGTCGGACGACCTGGATCGTGCGATAGTCCACTTCGGACGGCAAGATTTCCCTGCCGCGACCGTATTGGTCGATCGCTGGTTGCGGCGGTTTTCTCCCGACAGCAACGACACGTTGGGTATGTCGCTCTACGCCCGAAGCCTGCGGCTGCAGGGAGACTTGCGGCAGGATCAGGGTCTGCTCCGCGGACCGCTATCGGCCAGGCAGAGCTACTCGTTCGCACGGGAGATCTTCGCCGAACTTGGCATGCCCAGACGGGTCGCGCAGGTCGAGTTGCAGTTGGCGGTGAACGAAGAGATGACGGGGTCGCACAGCCGGGCAGCAGAGAGGTACCTCGAATTCGCCGATGACGCGCGCTTGTCGAGGCGTGACCGCGCACGGTCACGGCTTTGGGTCGGTACTGCGCTGAGTAAGGCGGGCGACCCCGAGCAAGCCGTCCATTTCATCGAACCAGCGATCGTCGAGTTTGAGCGGCTAGAGGAACCTCTCGACTGGTCGACCGCCCATCAGAAGCTCGCGCTCGCGCATCGGAGTGCTGGCAACCTCCACGGCGCGACGGCAGCGATTGGCGTGGCGCTGGACGCGCGGGGTTCCGGTACGCCGATGCAGCAGGTCCGGTTGGACACCGCCTATAGCCACATCCTGCTTTCTGATCCGCGGACGGAGGCAGCTGGACTCTGCCGACTGGAGGATGCTGCAGACGTCGCGCGGCAATACGGCATGATGCACCAGTTGCAGAGCATTCGAAGTCTCCGCCTCGCTCATGAGGGCCGGGCGTGACCGAGAGGAGTTGACGGAGTACGTGGTGCGCGAGCTGACGGCTCAGGACTGGGCGGATGCCGAGGTCGTCTGGGACTATCACCAGCTCCACCACGAGCTTGTCCCGTGCTCGGCCGCACTGATTCTTGGCGGCAACGACCTCGGCGTCGCATCGTTCGCGGCCGAGCTGTACCACCGGAGCCTGTTCCCGGTGATGGTCATGAGCGGCGGGAAGGCTCCAGGGACCGAGAAACTCTTCCCGCGAGGGGAAGCCGAGCATTTCCGCGAGGTCGCGCTTGGTTGCGGAGTGCCGGACGAGGCGATTCTGCTCGAACCGAACGCGCGGAACACCGGCGAGAACTTCGTTCTGTCGCGTGAGGTCTTCGCGGCGGCGGGGATTCGACCGACTTCGTTGCTGTTGATCGCGATGCCGTACATGGAGCGTCGTGCCTACGCGACCTGTCGGCGGCAATGGCCTGAGGTGGATCCTCGGTGCGCGTCCGCGCCCGTCGGCCTGCGCGAGTACGTCGAGAGGATCGGATCCGCGGCGGACGTTGTCGACATGATGGTCGGCGACACGGAACGGGTCATGCGTTACCCCGACCTGGGGTTCGCGATCGCGCAAGACGTGCCGGAGCTCGCTCTCGCAGCTTATTCACGGCTCGTCGAACGCGGCTTCACCAGCCGGATGCTGAAAGCTTGATGAGGGGTTACCCCCGAGTTGGGACAGGGGTTTAAGAGGGTTCAAGCAGCCGTGCGGAGTGACTGCACCGGCAGTGCGGCCGACAGAGCGGGCAGCGCGCCGAACGTGGTGACGACCCGCGCGTCCACCAGCCTGCCGACCAGGCCGCACGCGAATCCGCAGATAGCCGCCCGGAATCCGCAGTCCCGCGGGGGCGGCTGCGGCCTACCGTGGAGTACTGGGCCGACGAGGGCCCGCAGACGGGAGGCGAACGACGTGACGGACCTGCTTCGGCCCCTCGAAGAACGCCATACGGCAGGTGACCTGCTCGCCGAAATCGCGGATCGCGCGCCCGCGCTCGGGGGCAACCCCGGCGGCTGGCCGGGCCTGACCTTCTACCGCTACACCCGGCCCGTCGCCCCGCAGTGGGAAGAGGTGCGGTCCCTGTCGCTGTGCATCATCGCGCAGGGGCGCAAGTGCGTGGTCGCCGACGGGCGCGCACACGCGTACGACCCGTTCAATTACCTGGTGCTGAGCGACCGCCAGCACTTCACCGCGGAGATTCTCGAAGCCACGCCGGCCAGGCCGTTCCTTTCGCTGGTGCTGCAGGTGGATCCCGCGCTGGTGCGGCGGGTGTCGGCCGACGTCCTCGACCGGCGGGCCACCACGTTCGACCGGGTTGCCCACCACCAGTCCGAGCGGGCGTTCGTCACCCCGCTGGACTGCACGCTGATGTCGGCCACGCTGCGGTTTCTCCGCGCGACGGGCACCGGCGCGGACCGCCGGGTGCTGGCGCCGATCTACCTGGCCGAGATGGTGTACCGGATCCTGCAAGCCGAGCAGTACTCGCGGCTGCTGGAGATTGCGGCGTCGGAGGTGGCGCGCAACCCGGTCAGCGAGGTCGTCTCCTACGTGCAGGACAACATGTCCGAGCCGCTGACGGTGAGCGACCTGGCGGAACGGGTTTCGCTCAGCCCGTCGGCGTTTTCGCATCTTTTCCGTGAGGTGACGGGGAAATCGCCGTACCAGTTCGTGAAGGAGATGCGGCTCAACCGCGCGCGCGACCTGTTGATCGAAGGAAGGTTGAGTGTCACGCAGGTGTCGAAGGCGGTCGGTTACGCGAGTGCGTCGCATTTCATCAACGAGTTCCGCGCGCGATTCGGGGCGACCCCGCGCGCGTATTCCGATCTTCGCTCGCTGCGGGAGGAATTCGGCGTCCGAAACGGATGACGGGGGTGCCCGCGGGCACCCCCGTCACGGCTCAGCGGACGGTCTCGACCGGTTTCAGCGCACCGGCGATCCGCTCGGCCAGCGGGGCCGACGAGGCCGGATTCTGTCCGGTGTAAAGGTTTCCGCTCACTACCACGTGGGCTTCCCAGGCGCTGGCACTCTTCTCGAACTGTCCGCCTCCGTCAACGAGGCGGTCCTCCAGCAGCCACGGCGCCTTGTCGGCGAAGCCGACCTGACCTTCCTCGACGTTGCTGAAGCCGGTCACCCGGCGTCCCGCGAACAGCCACCGGCCGTCGGCGTCCGTCGCCGGCAGCAGCGCCGCCGGCCCGTGGCAGACCGCGGCCACGGGCTTGCCCTCGGCGTCGAACTCCGCGATCAGCCGGCCGAACTCCTTGCTGGCAGCCAGATCTTCCATCGGCCCGTGTCCACCCGGGACGAACACGAAGTCGAACTCAGCAGGGTCGGCCTCGTTCAGGTCGGCGGGTGCGCCGAGTTCGCTCGCGATGCTTTCGAGGTAGGCGCGGAACCGTTGCCCTGGCTCGGCCGAGCCGCCATTCATCTCGGGGCTGAAACCGGCCTCGTCGGCCGTGGGGACCACCGCGCCCGGGGTGGCGATCACGAGATCGAAACCGTTGTCGCGGAAGATCTTGTGCGGCACCACCAGCTCCTCGGGCCAGAAGCCGCACGGGTGCCGGGTGCCGTCGGCCAGTGTCCAGTGTGCCGAGCCGGACACGGCGAACAGTACGCGTGTCATGGAAAAGACCTCGCTCTCGAAAAGGATGACTCCGGCGCCGTCGGCCGGAAAGACCGCCCCGAACGTAACCGCCGCGGCCGTGCTGCGAGCCGGTTCGTGCACGAATCTTGCAGACCTCGACCGGAACCCGCACCGGTTGCCGGAATCCGCACATCTTCCGCAGGAATCTTCGATGCGGCCGGGATGACACCGGAGCTAGCGTTTCGGCACGCCCACCGAAACCGCACGTTAATCTGGAGGTCACATGGCGCGCATCGCCTACCTCGTCTCGAGTGCGAAGGAGATCGAGCTCGCCGACGGCAGCCGGCACACCACTGGCTACTTCGCCGAGGAGGCCGTCAAACCGTATGACCGGTTCGTCGACGCCGGGGCCGAGGTGGTGGTGCTGACGCCCGACGGGGAGCCGCCGTTCGCGGATCCCTACGGGCTGGAGCCGTTTTTCCACTACCCCGAACCAGACCAGGACTTCTTCGCGTCCGTGACTCGCACGTTCCACCACGACCCGGACGACATCCGGATCACGCTGCACCAGACCACCGAACTGGGCCTGGTCGCCGCGCGGCGGATCGCCGAACGGCTCAAAGCCCGCGGGCTCTCGCCCGCCGAGGCCCACGCACTGGTCAGCAAGGCGGCCAAGATCGCCTGGCGCCAGGACCGGCAGCTCGCCGACGTGATGGTGGACGACGGTCTCGACGGCGGCCTGCCGGCGAGGGAGATCCGGGCAGCGGCCGCCGAACTGGACGCCGCGAGTCGTCAGCTGGCCGCGGACCGCAAGGCGCGGCTGGACGCCATCCCCGGCTTCCGGCAGCCCGCCTCGCTGGCGGGCCTGAGCGACGCACAGCTCGCCGAGTTCGACGCCATTTTCGCCCCGGGCGGACACGGGCCCATGGTCGATCTCGCCGACAACCCCGCCGTGGCAAGGCTGCTGAAGGTCCTACACGACAAACAGGCCCCGATCGCCGCGCTGTGCCACGGGCCCGCGCTGCTGTTGTCGGCCCCCGAACGCGACGACGGGCAGTGGCTCTTCGACGGGTACCGCCTCACCTGCTTCACCGACGAGGAGGAGGACCAGACGGTGCCGGGCAAGCTCGGCCTGCCGTGGTACGTCGACACGGCGCTCAAGAACGCGGGCGCGGTGTTCGACGACGGGCCGTCCGCGTGGGTCTCGCACGTGGTCGTGGACCGGAACCTGATCACCGGCCAGAACCCCGCCTCCACGGAGGCGACGGCCGACGCGTTGCTGAAGGCGGTGGGACAGCGATGAAACTCTTCACCCGCAAGGACCAGGACGAACACCGGGCCGATGCCGCCGGGGACCGGGCCGAAGCACCGCCGTCGCAGACCGTGTCCGCATTCCTGACCGCGTTCGGCAAGCGCGACATCGACGTTGCGATGTCCTTTGTGGACGATGCCGGTCGGGCGGTCATCCACCCGACCGGACTGCGCGAAGGCGGACCTGCCGATCTGCGGGCCTTCCTCACTGAGACCGCCACCGCGTTCCCGGACCTGCGCGTGACGGTGAAGAACCTGATCGAGACGGGCTCCGTGGTCACCGCGGAGCTGAAAGTGGAGGGCACGCAGGCGGCGGGCTACCTCGGCGCGATCAACCAGGAGAAGCATCTCGACGTGGACCAGGCCTGGCGATTCACCGTCTCCGGTGACCGCATCACCGGCGTCGACGCCTACTGGTGCCAGAACCAGCTGTACCGGCGGCTCGCCGTGAAGCGCCTCGACCAGATCTCGCTCGTGTGAGGGGAATCCGATGACGACAACCGAACCGCGGAGCCGCAGCCGGGAAGCCGCTGGACAGGTCACCGCCTTCTTCGACGCCTATCGGCGGCACGACGTCGACGCGATGACCGACCTGTGCGCCGACAACGCCGACTTCTTCTACGTGCCGTTCGAGGTGTGGGGGAAGCAGCGCGTGCTGCGCGCCGACGGCAAGGTGAAGACGGTCGGCAAGACCATCTGGGTCGGGCTGATCGCCTCCTTCCCCGACTTGTTCGCCGACGTCCACACCGTCGACGCGAACGACACCGGCGACGTGGTGGTCGCCTGCGACATCGGCGGCAGCCAGCAGCTCGCCTGGGGCGCCGCGGAGCCGAGAGGGCAGAAGTTCAGCGAGCCTCACCTGTTCATCTTCCACGTCGATGGCGACGGGCTCATCGACCGGATCTCCGCCTACTGGGACGGGGCAGGCATCAACCGCCAGCTCGGCCACCTCGAAGTCGACTGAGAAGGGAAGCACCGATGACGCTGCTGAAGCGGGAAGAGTGGCAGGGGTTCGTCCGCGACGTCGACTGGACCTACAGCTACGTCGACGACGAGGCCGTGTTCCCCGAATGGCACAGCGGCACCGGCAAGGTGCCGCGGGAAGTCTGGCTGGGCTGGGAAGAGGACTACAAGGTCACCTACCCCGACTACGTGACGACCCAGCGCGACAAGGAGCAGTCCGCGTACGCGGTCAAGGCCGCGCTCCAGCGCTCGACCGCGTTCGATCACCTCGACGAGGGCTGGAAGTCCTCGACCAAGATGCACTTCGGCGGCGTCGCGCTGGTCGAGTACGCGGCCGTGCTCGGCGAACTGAAAATGGCACGGTTCGGGCTCAACGCGGCCTGGCGCAACATGGCCGCCTTCGGTCAGCTGGACGAGCTGCGGCACGCGCAGATCACCACGTTCTTCGGGCACGAGTTCATCAAGAAGGACCCGCAATACGACTGGACCCAGAAGACGTTCCACATGGACAACTGGGTGCCGATCTCACTGCGGAATCTGTTCGACGGCATGATGATCGCGCCGAACGTGGTGGACCTGGCGATCGCGCTGCCGTTCACCTTCGAGACCGGGTTCACCAATCTGCAGTTCATCGCGCTCTCGGCCGACGCGCTGGAGGCGGGCGACGTGAACTTCGCCAACATGATCTCCTCGATCCAGACCGACGAAGCCCGCCACTCGCAGCAGGGCGGCCCCACGATGGAGATCCTCGTCGAGCACGACCCCGTGCGCGCCCAGTGGATCATCGACAAGAACTTCTGGGGCTCGGCCCGCGCGTTCGCCGCGCTCACCGGCCCGGCGATGGACTACTACACCCCGCTGGAACACCGGAAGCAGTCCTACCGGGAGTTCATGGAGGAATGGATCGTCGACCAGTTCGTCCGCACGATCGAGGACTACGGGCTGAAGAAGCCGTGGTTCTGGGACGAGTTCATGCGCGGCCTCGACACCTGGCACCACGGGCTGCACATGGGCCTGTGGACCTGGCGTCCGACGCTGTGGTGGCGCCCGAAGGCCGCCGTCAGCAAGGACGAGCGCGACTGGCTGCGCGAGAAGTACCCGAACTGGGAGAACGTCTACGGCGACAAGTGGGACGTGATCATCGACAACATCAACGCCAACAACGTCGAGGCCACGCTCCCCGAGACCCTGCCGTGGCTGTGCAGCATGTGCAACCTGCCCTGCTGCAACGCCGAGCAGACGCGGTCCGGCCGGTGGCGCGTCCCGACCTGGCAGCTGGACTACGACGGCAAGACCCATCACTTCTGCACCAACGCCTGCCGCCAGATCTGGTGGAAGGACCGCGACAACGTCAACCACGAGACGCTGATCGACCGGTTCCTCGCCGGGCAGATCCAGCCGATGGACGTCGGCGGCATCCTCGCCCACATGGGCCTCACGCCCGAGGTGATGGGCGACGACCCGGACTACGAGGCCTGGACCAGGGACTACGTCGGCCGTCCCGCGAAGGGCCTGGCACTGGCCGCCGGCACCGGGGAGGAGTGAGCCATGCCCGAGACCGTCGAGCTGGGTCCTGAGGACCAAGCGCCGCAGCTGGTGCCGCTCAACGCGATCTTCGCGGACGACTTCGTGCAGATCCTGGTGCCGGTCACCACCGCGGACACGATCCGGGAGGTGGCGGCCGCGGTCGCCCACCACGTCGAGGGCAAGCGCGTGCGGGCCCGCGACGCCGAGAAGGTCGTGTTCCACAAAGGACGGCGGCTGCCGCCGGAGCTGACCGTGGCCGAGGCGGGCATCGGGCCGCTGGACCACGTCCGCGTCGAGTACGACCTGCCGGAGGGAGCACGGTGAAGAACCCAGTGGGCCCGATCCTGCGGATGGGCGACGAGGTGGAGCAGGTGATCGCGGCGATCGAGGACGACAACCCGGACAAGGAGATCGAAGTCATCGACCGGGGCGCGTACGTCCGGGTCCAGGGCGAGGACCGGGTGGTGCTGACCGAGGAGACGCTGCGGCGCTACCTCGGCCACGAGTTCGAGATCCGCTCGCTCGAGACCATGATGTCGTCCTTCGCCGGGCGCGCCATCACCACGAGCGGCGCGATCGTCTGGGAACGGATCTCGGCGCGGAAAGCCGCGTCGGCCGGTGAAGGGGTGAAGGCATGACACAGCCGAAGAAAGCAAGGCCGCGCAAGACGTTCAGCGCGTTCGGCGACATCCGCCGGATGCCGAGCGACTACGAGATCGTCACGCACGCCCAGAACTGGACGCTGCGCAAGAACCGCACCGGCGCGTTCGAGCAGAACCCGTCCTCGCCGGCCAACCTGTGGTTCCTGACCTACCGCGACAAATCGCCGTTGCAGGTCGAGGACTGGGACGCCTTCCGCGACCCGGATGCGTTGACCTACAAGACCTACGTGACGGTGCAGGCGGAAGCCGAGGCGAAGACCGGTGGTGTGCTCGACGAGTACGCGGGTTCGGACGCCGCGCTCGCGCCCGGCCAGCTGGCCCTGCTGACCTCCCTGTTCACGCCGTCGCGGTACCTCCTGCACGGCTGCCAGCAGATCCAGGCGTACCTCGGTTACCTGGCCCCGACCTCGTATGTGACCAACACGGCGGGTTTCGCCACGGCTGACTACCTGCGCCGGGTCACGCTGACCGCGTACCGGACCCGCGAGTTGCAGATCGCGCACCCGGACAGCGGGGCCGGCACCGCCGAGCGGCGGCTGTGGGAAACGCTCGACGCCTGGCAGCCGGCCCGGCGCGCGGTGGAGAAGGCGCTCGTCAGCTACGACTGGGGCGAGGCGTTCGTCGCGCTGAACCTGGTGCTGGCGCCGACGTTCGACGACGTGCTGGTGCGGCAGTTCAAAGAGGTCTCGCGCGAGAACCGGGACGAAGAGTCCTGGCTGCTGCTGTCGTTCCTGCAGGAGGACAACAACCGGCGCAACCGGTGGAGTTCGGCGCTGGCGCGGTTCGCCGTCGAGCAGCGGCGGTCGAACGCCGACGTGCTGCGGCGCTGGATCGACCGCTGGTCGCCGATCGCGGACGCGGCGGCGGCCGGGCTGGGCGAGCTGCTCGAGACCCGGCCGGAGCACGGCCGTCCGGCGAGCGAGGTGGCCGCCGGCGCGAAGGCCGCCCGCGAGGCGTTCCACGAGCCGATCTTCGAGCCGGAAGCGAGGCGTGCGGCGCGATGAGCGGAACCGTGACCGGGCAGTGGCAGGAGGCGATGCAGCTCGACGAGCTGTGGGAAGGCGAGATGGCGGGCGTCGAGGTCGGCGGGGAGAAGGTCCTGCTGATGAACATCGACGGCGACGTGCGGGCGTACCGGAACCGCTGCCCGCACCAGGCCTGGGCGCTCGACGAGGGCGACTTCGACGGCGAGACCCTCACCTGTTCCCGGCACCTGTGGGAGTTCGACGCCCGCAGCGGCACCGGCGTGAACCCGGACAACTGCCGCCTCGCCTCGTTCCCCTGCCGGGTGGACGAGGACGGCACGATCCGGGTGGACGTCGGATGACGACCCGGCGTTGTGTGCTCGTGGGCGGCGGTGTCGCTGCCGCGTCGGCCGCCGCCCACCTGCGCAAACAGGGCTTCGACGGCGACGTCGTGCTGGTCGGCGAGGAGGTGGAAGCGCCGTACGAGCGGCCGCCGCTGTCGAAGGAATTCCTGACGGGGCCGCCCGAGCTGGTGCGGCCGAGGGAACCCGACTGGTACGCGGCCAACGACGTCGAGCTGCGGCTCGGCGTGCGCGCCGTGGCCCTCGACGTGGCAGGCCGAAGCGTGGGACTGTCCACAGGGGAGCGGCTGAGTTACGACGACCTGGTGCTGGCCACGGGTGCCCGGCCGCGGCACCTTCCCGGGTTCGAGGGCGAGGGTATCCACTACCTGCGCACGGCCGCCGACGCCGGACGACTGCGTGCCGAACTGGCGACGGCGCAGCGGATCGCGATCCTTGGCGCCGGGTTCATCGGATGCGAGGTGGCCGCGTCCGCCACCTCGCTCGGTGCCCAGGTCACCCTGTTCGAGCCCGAGCCCGCTCCGCTCGCGCGGGTGCTCGGCGCGGCGATCGGCGCGGTGCTGATGGACATCCATCGCGAACGCGGCGTGGAAATCCGCGCGGGCGAGCACGTCACGGCTGTCGACCGGGGCCGGCACGGTTTCGTGCTGACCACCAGCCGCGGCGACCGCGTGGAGTCCGATCTGGTGGTGGTCGGCATCGGCTCGCTGCCGAACGTCGAGCTGGGGCAGGACGCCGGGCTCGCCGTGGCCAGCGGCGGGCTTGCGGTCGACGAATACGGGCGGACCTCGGCGCCGCACGTGTATGCGGCCGGGGACCTCGCGGCCCAGCACCACCCGCGTTACGGCACGCGGATCCGGGTCGAACACCACGACACCGCCGTGCGCCAGGGCGCGAACGTCGCCGCCAACCTGGCGGGCGAGGCGACGCCCTTCGAGGAGGCGCACTGGTTCTGGTCCGACCAGTACGAGCACAGCCTGCAGTCGACCGGCCGCATGGGCGCCTTCGACTCGATGGTGCTCCGCGGTCGGCTGGCCGACCGCAGCTTCTCGGCGTTCTCGCTGGCGGACGGCCGGATTCAGGGGGTCATCTCGCTCAACCGGCCCGGTGACGTGCTCGCGGCCCGCCGGATGCTGTTCGCGCCGCACGAGGTGACGGCCGAGCAACTCGCCGACGAGTCGTTGCCGCTGAAACGGCTGATGCCGCGCACCAAGACAGCATCCCGGGCCTGAAGCCCGCCGAGTTCGCTAAGGAGGAACTGTCGTGACGACCATTGCGGTGCTGGAAACGCTGGAGTCCCAGACGCGGGTGACAGCCGCCGATGCCCGAGCGGCGCTGGCGCGAGTGCGTGGGCTGAGCGTGGTGGACGCGGTCGCGAAGCTGCGGCTGGGGCCGGGTCGTACGTGTGAGCCGGTCGCCCGGGTGCTCGACAAGGCACTGGCGAACGCCGGCCGAGCCGGGCTTTCGCCCGGGCAGCTGATCGTGGCCGGCGGTTCCGCCGCACCCGCGGAGCCGATCGTGCGGGTGCGGCGGAAGGCACACGGCAAAGCCGACTGGATCAGCAGCGAGACAGCCGACGTGCGGGTCGAACTGCAACCGGCGGGTGCGTACGAAGCCGCTGCGGTACCGGTGCCCGTCGGGGCCGCGGACGAACCCGTCGTCGACCGTGTGCCGGAGGACGCACGGTCGGTTCCGGTGCGGGAGGCGCTTTACGACGTGCTCGACCCCGACCTGGGGGTCAACATCGTCGACCTGGGGTTCGTGCGGGGCGTGACTGTGGACGAGCACGACGTCGCCACATTGACCATGACGCTGACCTCGCCCGCCTGCCCGCTGACGGGAATCATGGAGGACCAGATCCGGACGGCGCTGCTGGACGGCGGGGTCGTCGCGGACTTCCGCGTGGTGTGGGTCTGGTCTCCGCCGTGGCGGCCGTCGGACATCAGCGACGACGGCCGCGAACAGTTGCACGCCATCGGGTTCAGCAACTTTTGAGCAGTTCTGACAATTCTGAGCACTTTGGAGGGTTCATGGCATACGTCGTCGTCGCGACCTGGGTCGCGAAGCCGGGGCAGGGGGAGAGGATCCGGCAGATCCTGGAAACGGTCACGCCCGGCAACCGGGCGGAAGAGAAAGTGCTGGAGTTCCAGGCACACGTGAGCCGGGACGACCCGGACACCTTTGTGCTGTACGAGAAGTACGTCGATGCCTCCGGGTACGCCGACCACCGCGCTACCGAGGCGTTCCAGAAGCACGTGCTCGGCGAAGCGGTCCCGAACCTGGCCGAGCGGAGCGTGCGGGAGTTCGAGACCATCGGGTGAGCGGCCTGCGTCACTCGCCCGGGGAGCGTAAACTCTCAGGTCCAAACGGCAGAGTCGCCGGTGCGGTCGGGACGGCTCCGTGACGTCGGAGGCAAGCATGGTGCGGTCAGTTCCGCCGCTGGAAGACCGGATGACACCCGGCGACCTGATCGCCGAACTGGCGGAACGCGCACCGGAGATCGGCGGCAACACCGGGCTGTGGCCGGGCTTGACGATCTACCGCTTCCACGAGCCGACCGAGCCGAGCTGGGAAGAGGTCCAGTCGCTGTCGCTGTGCGTGGTCAGCCAGGGTCGCAAGTGCGTGACGGTGGACGGGCAGCCCTACCGGTACGACCCGTTCAACTACCTGGTCCTGAACAGTCACCTGCACTTCCAGGCCGAGATCCTCGAGGCCACCGTCACGAAGCCCTTCCTCTCCTTCGTGCTGCAGATCGACCCCGCGGTGGTCCGGCGGGTGTCGGTGGAAATGCTGGAACAGCGGCGCGCGGAAATGCTGGCCGACAGCCCTCCGGATCCGTCGAATGCCTTCGTCTCGGCCCTGGACTCCGGGCTGATGAGTTCGGTCATCCGGTTCCTGCGGGCGCTGTCCACCGGACCGGACCGGCGGATCCTCGCACCCGCGTACCTGCAGGAGATGGTCTACCGCGTGCTTCAGGCCGAGCAGTACGAGCGGCTGCTGGAAATCGCCGCGGCGCAGCAGAACCACGATCCGGTCGCGCGGGTCGTCACGTTCATCCAGGACAACCTGGCCGAGCCGCTGACCGTCACCGACA
The DNA here is from genome assembly GCF_003385235.1 of Amycolatopsis circi. GTDB lineage: Bacteria > Actinomycetota > Actinomycetes > Mycobacteriales > Pseudonocardiaceae > Amycolatopsis > Amycolatopsis circi. Next base: position 35,049 of record NZ_PQIA01000008.1, read on the forward strand.
TGGCGGAGCAGGTGGCGATGAGCCCGTCGGCGCTGACCGCACTGTTCCGGCAGTCGACCGGGAAGTCGCCGTACCAGTTCGTCAAGGAGATGCGGCTGACCAAGGCGCGGGACCTGCTGGTGCGGGGAAACGGCACCGTCGTGTCGGTATCCCGGGCGGTCGGCTACCCGAGCGCGTCGCACTTCATCAACGAGTTCCGCCGCCGCTTCGGGTTGCCGCCGCGGGCGTACTGCGACCTGAGCACGCTCCGTTCACAGCTGGGCGCGCAGCACACCGCGAACCCCACCTGAGCTGGTTCAGGTGTCAAACGCCGAGGCGCCCGCGTGCCAGTACCGGCAGCGCGGCCAGGCGGACCACGGTCCGCCGACAGGCCCTGCTTGAAACACTCCGCTCAGCTGCCGCGACCACGGGCCCGGGGTGAACCTCATGCACGGAGCCAAGCTTCGGCTCTAGGAGCCGCGTCCGCTAGGGAGTCAGCTTGAGGCGCCGGTTGAGCACTTCCCGCGGGTCGTAGCGAGCCGCAGCTTCAGCGAGCGGCTGGTGCGCTTCGCCGAGATGGTTCCGCCAGTCGTCCTCCGTGAAGGGTATTGCACCCACTGGATAACTGGTGCCGCTGAGGTTCACGGCGATGTCGTACCAGCGGCGGTTGCTCTCCACCATCTGCTCGGCGATCGCTTCGGTCGATGCGAAGCGGAGTGCTGCGACGAGGAAGACCGTCGGTGCGTCTGGCACGCGGAAGAGGGGCGTGGTGAACACGTCGGAGGGGACGGGGTAGGTCAGGATCAGCCCCGAAGCTCCGAGGTCGGCGTGAGTGAGGCCGTGCATGATCTTGTCGACGAAGGCGTCGGTGGTGCGGTCAGGAAGAAACAGGTTGGGCCACGGGTGGGGTGCGCGCCATTCGCCGGTGGTTTCGAGGTAGGTGACGGTTTCGTCGAGCCGGGTGGCGAACTCCCAGTAGCTGAGGTCTTCGATCTTGTCCCGAGTCGCGTCGAAACCAATGCCGTCGAGCAAGGCGACTTCGTCGGGTTCCGCCGGAGGGGTGTAGAAGGTAGCGAAGTCGAGCATGTGGACCCAGCCTGTGTCGCTGGGGAGGATCTGTCCCTGGAGGAAGTCGAACCGGCGCTCGCGGAGGAGTTTCCGTTGCTGGGCGCGCAGTTCGGCCGCAGTCGGATAGTAGACCTTGATTCTTCGTGCCCGCGCTGGTGCGGCGACGAGGGGGATGGTGGCGCGCACGATGATCCCGCAGCGGCCGAACCCGGCGAGCACTGCGTTGAAGAGGTCGGGGGATTCGGTCGGTGAACAGGTTCGGAGTACACCGTCGCCGGTGACGACATCGAGGGACAGCACGTTGTCGGTTTGGACTCCGTAGCGGTGAGTCGTGCCGCCGATGCCGCCGACGGACAACGTTCCGCCGACGGAAGTGCCGAGGTAGTCAGTGAGGACGCGGGGAGCCAACCCGCGCCCGAGTGTGGCAGTCAGAAGTGCGGCCCAGGTCGTGCCGGCGTCAACGACTACGTGGTCGGTACTGATGTTGTGCACGGTCTTGAGGCCGCTGAGGTCGAGCACGATGCCGGAGGGTGCCTGGGCTTGCCCCATGCTGGTGTGACCTTCCCCCGTGGGGTCACCGAAAGGCCGTGCTCTGCAGCGAATCGTGTTCGCGGCGATCGGAGCGCCCTGGGTTCCGCTGCTCGCCGTCGTCCTTGCGTTCGGCGACGTGGCTCCTCCCGTCATCCTCACCGGCGCGTTGTCGCTGGCGACAGCTGTGGTCGGCTGGATGCTGCCGGCCGCGAGCCTCAAGTCGAAGGTCGCCTGCGCACGGACAGAGCTGCGCGGGGCGCTGGCGTGCTACTGCCGTCTCGTCGCGCTGGGCCGGGTCGGCGACCGAGGCCCGGTCGAGGCACTCCGCTACCCCGCAAGCTTGGGCGCCGGCTGGACGTTCCGCCGCATCCGCGAAGCGATGGACGAGGCCGCCCTGCTCGGCGACATGCCCTGGGACGGCCTGCAACGACTCGGAATCGCGACGGGAGTCCGCGAACTGAGCGACCTCACCCACGTCGTCGCCAGCGCCGGTCACGACGGCGCGAGCATCGTCACCTCGTTGCGCGCCAAGGCCGACTCCATCGAGCAGCAACTGGCGGCCGACCGCAAGACAGGCGCGGCAATGCGGTCGGACCGGATGGATCTCCCGCTTGCTCTGCTCGGACTCGCGTTCGTCGTCTTCCTCGCCTTCCCCGGCGTCGCCACCATGCTCACCACCTAAGGAAGGAAACCGTCATGACCCGCTTCGTCCTGACCTGCTGGCTGTACGCGCACGAACTGCTTTCAGCTCGGCTGCAGGAGTTTCGCCGCGACAGCGAACGCGGCGACGAGAACATCACCAAAGCGCTGTACGCCGCGCTGGCGGTCGGCATCGCCACGCTCATCGCCGGTGCGATCACCGCGTACGTCAACGGCAAGATCCCGCTGATTGGCGGGCATTGACATGTGCTCCGAACGCCTGCGCACGGGGGAGCGGGGCGACGACACGATCACCGCGGTCCTGATCATCAGCATCCTGATGGTCGCCGCGCTGACGGTGTTCCAGCTCGTCGCAGTCTTCCTCGGCCGGGCCATCGCACTCGAAGCCGCCCGCGACGGTGCCGACCGAGCCCGCATCCCGCCCGCCGACGTGACCGGGGCCGCCCAGCAAGCCGCCGGATACGCCCGCAACGCCACCGGTACCTGGCTGTCCAATGTGGACGCAAACGGACGCTCGGACGGCAACGTCGTCCGGGTAACGGTCAACGCTGAGGTCGCGTCCTTCGTGCCGTTCCTGACCGTGCGGATCAGCCAGACCGCCGCCGCGCCGATCGAGCGGATTCAGCCATGACGACCCGCCTCGCCGACCTGCGCGCCGAACGCGGCGACATGAACATCGAAGCCGTCATCGGCGTCTCCGCCCTGATCGCGCTCCTGGGTCTCGGTTTGCTGGGCATGCGCGTCGGAACCGCCCAGTCCGCCGTGGACGCGGCCGCACGGGCGGCCGCCCGGCAAGCGTCGCTGGCGCATGACGGCCGGGCAGCCGCGTCCGCTGCTGAGAAACGGGCCCGCGCCACGATCGAGGAGCAGGCCCTCACCTGCATCCGGCTGACCGTCGACGTCGATGCTAGCGAGTTCGCCCGCCCTGCAGGCACCGATGGCACTGTCGCCGCGCACGTCCGCTGCGATGTCCCGCTCGCCGACCTCCTCCCCGGACTGGCCGGGACCAGGCCGGTCGAGGCCACCTTCCGTTCTCCGATCGACCGCTACGGAGCCCGCCGATGAACCTGTTCCGCGACGAACGCGGCTCCATTTCCGTGCTGATCCTCGGTCTCAGCCTCGCCCTGATCATCGCCGTCGGCCTCGCCGTCGACGGCTCCCGCAAAGCACTCGCCGCATCACGGGCCACCGCGGTCGCCGAAGAAGCTGCCCGCGCCGGCGGCCAAGCCCTCGACCCGCACGCGCTAGCTGACGGGCGAACAGCTCACGTAGATCCCGGTCAAGCTGCGGTGGAAGCCAAACGCTACCTCGCAGCAGCCGGCATCTCCGGGACCGTGCAGGTCCAGGACAACCGCATCGCGGTGGACACAACCGAAACCCTCCGCACCGTTTTCCTCGGCGTCATCGGGATTCCCGCGTTGACCGTCCACGGCCACGGCGCGGCAGACCTGATTTCCGCCGGCTGAGCACGAAGGAGCCGATCATGCGTCCCGTCACCAGCATCGTCCGGTTCCTGGGCGGACTACTCGCCCTGACCGCGATCCTCGCCGGGCTGCCGACCGCCTTCTGGACCTTCCGCGACGTCCTGCTCCCGAACCACGTGCACACCGTCGCCGACGTGCTGGCCGCACTCGTCACACGCGACAGCGGGCAGATCTTCCTGACCCTGCTTGCATTCGCGGGCGTCGTCGCTTGGCTGCAACTCGCCGCCGCAGTACTCGTCGAAGCGACCGGCCGCCTCCGCAGACTCCCGGTGCGTCAGGTCTTCGGGCTCGGCTGGGCGAGGAAGCTCGTCGCCGGAGTACTGCTGCTGATGATCGGGACCGCCACCGTCGCCACCGCGGCGGAACCGCCCGTCGCTCCCGCGTCGCAGTCGCGCACGACTGCCTACCTCGTGCGACCCGGGGACAGTCTGATGCGCATCGCCGCCGAACAACTCGGCGACGAACGCCGCTACACCGAGATCTACGACCTCAACCACGCCCGCCGCCAGCCCGACGGGGAAACCCTCCGCGACGTCGCACTGATCAAACCGGGATGGCACCTCGACCTGCCCGCGAAGACGCCAAGCAACGGATACCGTGTGCAGCGAGGCGAAACCCTGACGTCGATCGCCCGTGACCGGCTCGGCAACGCGGGCCGCTACCAAGAAATCCTGCGGCTCAACAAGAACCTGCACAACCCGGACGTGATCCGCGCTGGCGACACCCTGCAGCTGCCGACCGCCTTGCCCACCGTCCCCGCACCGCGACCACCTCAACCGCAGCCCTCGACACCGTCTCCGCCGGTGACCAGCCCGATCCCTGCGCCGGCCGCGAAGCAGGAGACCAGCGCACAACCGGCACCGTTGCCCGGCCCGGCAGTCAACACGCCGCTCGTCATCGCGGGAGCCGTCGGACTGGCGGCGGCCGCTGTCCTGAGCGCGGTCGGCATCCGCCGCCTCCGAGCAGCCCGCCGGCACGACCCGGGCGGAGCGAAGGCCGGACTGGTTGAGGACCCGCTCGACAATCTGGACCGTGCCTTGCGCCAGTTCGCTCGTCACGCCGAGCGCGAGGGGAGCAAGCTGCCGGGAATCCGGATGGTCCGCCTCGGCAGCAAGGAAACAACCGTTCTTCTGGACGAGCCCGCGGATCCGATCGCGCCGTTCACTGCCACCGCGACCAGCACAAAATGGGAATTGACCCACCCGGTCCCGCCGAGTCACGCGGACGGAGATGCTCCATACCCGTTCTTGACCGGCCTCGGCCACGACCCGGACGGCAACCTGATCCTGCTGGGCCTCGACCACATCGGTGCACTTCTCCTCGACGGAGAGCCGGAGGACATCGCGGAGGTCGGCGCGGCTATAGCTCTTGAAATCGCCAGCTCGCCCTGGGCACACGACGTCACCGTCGACCTCGTCCGCGCCGGGCACCTCCTCGACGGCACAGACGGCATCGAACGCCATCAGTCAGTCGAGGACCTCCTCGAGCATCTGGCCGACTCCATCGAGCGACGTCCGCACGTCGTGATCGTGCCGAGCCCCCTTGCGCAGGACGACGTCGACCGTCTCGCCACCAGCGACGCCGCGGCCGACATCGTCGCCGTCGTCGCAGGCACCGGTTCGGGCACGCACGTCCCTGGCGCATGGGAACTCGACCTCCGCCAGCACCCGACCCCGGTGGAACAACTCGACGTCCGCGTCGCACTGCAGCGTCTCCCGCAGGACGAACCACCGGATATTGCCGAGACCGCCGGTCGCGCTCCGGACGAGACTGTCGCCCGCCCATCGCGGGCGGAGCGAGACGAGCCCGAGACGTCTGCCGAGACCGGCCCCGAACCGGCGGTGCCGGAGCTGCGGCTTCTCGGCCGGGTCTCGCTGCGCGGCGTCGACTACAGCCGGGTCGAAGGCAAGAAGGTCAACCGCCTCACCGAACTGGCCGCGTTCCTGGCTCTCAATCCGGGAGTCCACGCCGACGAGATCTCGCAGCAGTTGGGCACCGCGACCCAGCCGTGGTCGGCCGCCACCAGGCAGGGCTACATCTCCCGCCTGCGCACCTGGCTCGGCCACGATCCCGACGGCGCGCTGTATCTGCCGAACGTGGATGCCAAGAATGGCGGCTACCGCCTCGCCGACACTGTGCTCTGCGACTGGTTCCGATTCCAGCACCTCGTCAAGACCGCAACCGGCGAGAATCGGCTCAACCGACTGCAGCAAGCGCTCGACCTGGTCGACGGCCTGCCGTTGAGCAACGTTCCGCGAGGCCGCTACGAATGGAGTTCCTGGCACCAACGCGACATGATCGACCAGATCGTCGAGGTTGCCCATACACTCGTGACCGCATACCGAGCTGCCGGTGACCTCACGCTGGCGCGCCGAGCCGCCGCCCGCGGGCTCCGCGCCGAACCGGTGAGCGAACTCCTCAGCCGTGACTTGTTGCAGACCGAGCTTTCGGCAGGGAACCGTGTTGCAGCTGCTGCCGTCGCGGGTCGGCTCGAGGAAACCAGCGTCGTGCTGGGCGTCCCGCTGGAGGACGACACCCGCGACCTGCTGAAACAAACCCGGTAGCGAGCGGGGCGCGGGCGAAACCATCGTTCGTGGACCCGCCCGCGCCCATGGGGATCTCTCTGCTGTCAGGCGGCCAGGATTCTCGGCCGTTCCTGTTCGTTCTCCAGCCGGGCGAGCCGACCGGTGGCTTTCCACCCGCGCAGGACGCGTCGTCCGTAGTTGTGGGTGTTGGCGACACGGTCGAGTTCCGCGCCGGTCGGGATGCGTCCGTGCGCGTGCTCGCGGACGAAGTGCTGCCACATCCGCTGTTCGGCGGTCAGCGGGGCCGTCTCGGATTCGGTTTCCGGGATCCGCACCGCGGTCTCGGTGGACATCTCGGTTGTCTCGTCCGCTTGTGCGGAGCTGCGGTGCAGTGCGCGGTTGAACAGTTCGACTGCAAGGAGGAGCGCGATGGGCGGGCTTGCGGCGACGATGACGCTGAGGACGGTGAGGTTCTCGGCTGCTCCGATGTTGGCGCAGAGCGAGAGCGAGATCCCGAATGCGAAAGAAGCCCACGCCGTGCGGCGGCCGGTGTCGGCGGTGCGTTTCCAGAGTTCGACTGTGGCGATGACGAGGAGTCCGTCGACGATGAGCGGCCAGATCGCGGCGGTCGTCTGGTCAGCACCGAAGCGGAGCGCGAATGTGCGTCCGTGGCGGTAGGAGGCGTAGGCGGCGCCGAGTGCGACGAGCGCGGTGCACGCGCATTGCACGGCCAGGGAGGCGGACCATCGAGGAGTCCGGTTCATGACGTGCCTCCTGGAATATGCCGGTGGGCCAAGGGATGCGGTTCGCCGGTGAGGGCGGACAGGGCGGTGGCGACGTCGTGGATCGAGGCTTTGATGTAGGTGACGGTGGCGTTGTCGGCAGAGCCGAAGTGTCCGGCGTAGGCGTGGGCGATGCCGTAGCCGAAGCGGCGTTCGACCCAGGTGAGGGTGGTGTGGCGGAGCCAGTGGGTGGAGATGTTCTGGTTGCGCACGAACGGGAGGTGCTGCCCGGTCCGTTTCCAGAGATGGTCGTAGCGGCGTTTGGTGATCGGTTCGCCGTTGCGGTAGCGCAGCAGTTGCCCGTCGGGATGCGTCGAGCCGCGCTGCATGCCGTGGTCGAGAAGGAGCCCCATCAGGGTCGGAGACACTGGTTGGAAGCGGCTGGTGCCTTCTTTCTCGCGGAGGTAGACGAGACATTCGGCTGGGTCGACGTCTCGGGGCCGGAGACTGAGCGCGCCGCCGCGGCGGCAGGCGGTCTCGGTGTGGAGGCGGAGCAGGAGGGTGTCGAGATCCGGGTCGTCGCCGGTCTCGGCGGCGACGGTGTTGATCTCGGCGAGTTCCTCGGCGGTGAGGGCGCGTCGTGGCGAGGGCAGGCGGCGGGGTTTCGCGACTTTGAGCGCGGGGTTCTGGAGTTCGGTGATGAGTTCGTCGTCGACGGCGTGGCGGTAGAGGCAGCGCAAAGCGGCGATGAAGTTCTCCATCGCGTATCGGCCGCCGCGGGAGTTGCTCCGCACCAACGCCTTCGCCCGGGATTGCTCGGCTAGCGCTTTGATCTCCGATGGTGTGGGTTCGTCGATCCGCCGATCGCCCCACACCGCCTCGACCTGCGTCCAATAGGAAGCGTAGGAGCGTGCGGTGGCAGGGGATACCGAGCGCGCGACGACCGGGATGTAGACGGAGAAGGTCGGCATCTCCGCCGACGGTGTCGGGTCGCCGAGGAGGTCGGCGGGGGTGAGGCCCATTTTCGAGAGCAGGAGCCGGGCAGCGTCGAGTTCGGCTTGGCTAGTGGTCATCGCCGGGGCCTCCGATCAGAGAGGCGTGCCGGGCGAGCACGATCTTGTCCAAGGCTGCTGTCGGGTGGACGACCAGGATGTTGTCCCGGGTGTCGGCGACCAGGAGCGCTTGGTCGCCGGTGCGCAGGCGGCAGGGTCGGCGGAGCAGGAGCGGGACGACGACTTTGCGCTTGGGATCTAGAGCGAATACGCCGTGCCGGTCCGGACGGAACACCACGGAAGTTCCGATGACGGTGGCCGCGAGGCGGATCGAGGTCCGCCACCGGAGCTGCGCCAGGACCCCGGTCGCGGACAGTCGTCCGGAGGCGTCGAGACGGGACAACGCGTAAACCAGTTCCGTCTGCCGGGCCGGTGCCGGGGGAGTGGGCAAGGGGAGCTGTTCAGCGTCCGGAGCCAACGACGCGAGAGTGCCGGCGGGTCCGGCTCCGGGGATGAGCGGCGGCACCACGGCGGTCATGCGGACCACCGTCCGGAGACCGGGACAAGGCTGGTCGACGAGGAAAGCCGACCACCCTTGTGTTGGGTGATCGGCTGCTGCGAGACTTGGGGAAATCTCACCAGTTTTGGTGTCCGAGGAGCGAGTTGCACACTATCCACCCGTCTGTTGGTGCCGTAGCGACCACGTTGGCGAACATCCGGCCGGGGGCGCTGCCAAGCACAAGCTGCATACGCCGTGCGATCGTCCATGGACTTCGGAGTGCAAGGTGGCGTCGGCGCTAATCTGTGCCGATGGTTGACGCACCGAATCCCCGCGCCCGGCTCTACAAGGCTAACGGCGACATCGAAGACGTATCTGAGAACATGCACGGAGCACAGGCGTATTTCGACGCATGGCAGAACGAAGTGGATACACCTCAATTACAGCAGGTAACCGCTTGGCAGCGGTCCGATGATGACCATCAACCTGGAGCCGGCAGGTCCGCTTACCGAGTCGTATATAAGACGCTGAAGATAGTGCCCTACCCCTCAGTGGAAATGAAATGGCCCAATTTAAAGGTCAACTTCTACTGCGGCAGTGTTGAGCGAGGAGGAATTAGGTTTGACGGTACAATAAGTGGGCGTCGCAAAGACCAGGAGATTATCCCTGAGCACGGCCGTATTCTTGATTATGGCGGCACGCGCCCGATGTATATTCGATGTCCAAACTTGAACTTTCACGTGGAGGCCTGGGAGGACACCGTCCAGGCTGTCTCGGTTGTAGAGGTGATCTGGGTATCTGATGTATCATGCGACAAAGGCGAAGCTCTCATTGACGCTGGGCGAACAGCCGTCGGGCCGCTTCTTACGCAGTTGGAGTTCGAGTTCGGCCCCCGGTTGCTGTCAACTAGAATTGCGGAAGAGGCGGGGGAAGTATTTGATGACTGGCATTGGAACCGTCGTATTTTCACGGGAACAGTCTACGCGGAGAGTCAAGCATCCCTCCTTCATCAGGATGGAATTGACTTTGTCCGCAGATTTCAGAAAATGCACTCCGAGTATGAAAGACTGAGCATCGAAGAACGTGAACGTCTCCGGCTGGCGTCGCGTTGGTACTGGATCGCACAGGAGGAATCTGACGCAGCATCTGCTTTCGTACAATGGTGGTTCATAGTCGAAACATTGGAGATGCCGACATCGACGGACATCAAGCCTGCGGTTGCGCAAATAGCGGCTCTTCTACGTTGCGACGTATCGATCGTGAAAGGGAAGGTGGGCCGCCTATTCGGGATGCGAAGCAAGGTAGTCCACGGGAAACTCAGAGATGTGCCCGACGAGTGGCGCACGGCAGTCGAGGCGATAGCCAGACTGCTGCTGGCCTATAGGTCAGGTGCTTCCGCAAAGGAAGAGCTGGCTGCCGCAAGAGCTATATTCGGTATTCAGTAAGCTCATGGTTTGTTAACTGCGCTCATACCCCAATCCGGAGAAGTGTTGCGGGAACGGATAGGTTTGGCCTATCGATACTTGTTATTCGTCAACTTGCGCGGCAGCGATCTCTTCAATTAAGTTCCGTTGATTTTGAAGCTCTGCCGAACCCTCGTCGCTAGTGGCATACGATTCAATTCGGGCAAGCTCGGCGCGGGCGTCGTCGACCCTTCCGCACCACGCAAGTACGACCGCATACTGTGCACGAACAGGAACAAGTAATTCATTTAACTTGAAGGCGTTCACCACTGACACGATCGACTCGGAACAATTCAACGCCACGTCAAAAAGTTCGGCCTTGGCGAGGAAATTGTCAACCGCCTCCTGGCCTGCATGTACATAGGACCGCCACGCGCAAGCCATTCTGTAGAATTTCATCGCGTTTGTAAATTCGAATAACGCAATTTTTTTCCGCTTATTACTGATGTAGCCCAGGAGTAGAAAACAGTCGCCGACATGATGATAGATGACGTGAGGATTGTCGACAGCGGTTACCTTCGAGAGAATTTCATCAGGGTTTACGCCAAAAGTATCCTTTGCAGTGATTCCTAGACGGCAATAATACTTGTCGATTAAATCTTCAACAAGCGGTTTGGCAATGTCATAATTTGCTAAGTTAAACTGTGCTACAGAATAGTTATACTGTAGCACGCTTCGCGCTTCATTCGATGCGCTTCCTAGGTATTGCTGCCCTGCTTCGTAAGCGCCTTCTACGCCCCGCTCATCACCAGTTGTCGCTGCTGAGATCATTTGTTTATTGAGTAGGGACACTAAAAGCGTTGTGTTCGATGCTTGACCCGCTAGCCTCGGCAATCTCGGACATGCGATGGACTAGAGGTGGGATAGCATCGTAGCGTCCATCGCGGTGAAGCCACTTGACCATGGCGTCGAAGGCCCAAAATCTCACCTCGGGTGTCAGGTCATCCTGTTCCGCGGCAGCTTCAATTGCGGACCATACGCCACGCTGGTCACCTGCTTCGTGGAAAAATTCTTGAACCGCGATATTAATAAGGTTCTCGATTCGGCCTGTCTGCGACAGCAGCTTTATCCATAGGCTGAATCGGCCTGCATTGCCACGGCTTGGTAGGGATTTCTCTATAATATCTGCCAACTTCACCCGGGCATCTTGAAGTTTTCTTGATGAATCGGCCGACTGCGAGTCAACGGCAACTATTCGATACGCATCATGAAGTTTTACCGAGCCGTCAATCGATGCACTAGCGAGGCCCCTGGAAGTAAGATCACGAATTGCTGAAGCAGTCAAGTCGGCTGACTGGGATTCAATGGCGGTTAGTTCATGAATCTCATCGGCAAAAAGCGGAACGCTTGCAAGCGAGAGCAATGCCGCCACAGTTTTAGAGGCAGGACTTAATTTTTCGAACACTTCACTCAGTATTACCTCTTGGGCAGACTTGGTGATGTTTCTACGGGATTCTATTGCACTAATAAACTCGTCGACATCACCATGGTACGCCTCAGCCGTCAGCTGGGCGCCATTAAGTACGTAAAGAGGCGCTCCGCCCGTGATCTCGATAACCCGGGCAGCATGTCCAGCGTTGATGGCACAACCAGCCCTTGCGAACGCTGCAGCGATGGAGTCCAGTGACCAGCCCCGAAACATCTCGGCCTTGATGTTCAGGCGGACCTCGAGTTCTGACATGCCTGTCCATGGCTGCGCAAGCAGTATAAAATTGACACCGCTCAATGCTTCGATGATTGACCTAACGGTGCCTGTTTGTAGCTGATGCGTGTCGTCAAGTACAATGGTTATGTCACGGCGGCTCCGTGCGACTTGTTTGTCGATAAACTTCAGTAATTCTATTCCTGTTGCTGTCGACGCCAATCCGATACCGCGAAATTCTAATTCAAATTCAAACCGAGCCGCAAGTTCGCGAGCCAATGTAGACGATACTGCCGACTCTGGCATTTCCCCCACTGACAAGTATGTGCTCTCCCTCGTGCTTAGACGCGCGATCTGAGACGCCCAGGATGTCTTTCCTGATCCAGACGGCCCGACGAGTAGTCGGATACGCTCAAGTGTAGCCATTTCAGGCTCGCCCCGCTGTGGCATATAAATCTTCGGTGCGGATGGAAAATCCTGTAGCTGAACAACTAGTTGTTCGAGGTATCCCTTTACGTCATCAAGGTTGGCGCGATGATTATTGTGTCCAGCGGAAAACCGCTGCGCTAATCCAGCCAACTTTAAGACTAAGGTTGCGGGCGACAAGCTTCGGAATGGAATATTATTCGCTAGCTTTACGCATGACGAATAAGCTGTATCTAGATCAGCGGAGACAGGTGGCAGACTGAGGTGTGCGCCGTCGTCGTAAACTCCTGGCCATAAGATTGCTACATCGCTCGGCCACGATTCCGTAGCCAGCATACGATGCAGTTCCGGCCCAGGCTTGACATTGCTAATAATCGCAAATTCTGCATTCCTTTTACGATTACCGAGAGTGTGCTCGTTGCGTATTTGAGCGAAGCGGTCTAGCGTCGAGGATATATCGCTTAGAACTAGCGAATTCTGACGCGTCTTGATTTGCAAGTATATATGCGTATCGGCTCTTAATAGTTCAACATCTTCGTCGTGTTCGAAAATTACCGAAATCGTACCTGTTGCGTTCATGGTCAGCAGGCAGGCAACACCGTAGAGATTTTGGTAGGTGAAGCCTCTATGGGTAGCTTCGATACGTACGAGCTGTTCTGAGTCGAGAACGGGGTCTAGAGGCTCCATGGTTACAGTGTGCATACTTTGCGTGTCCGGGGGAACGAATGCAGCCAACTCGTGTCCAGGCTGAACGTGTTCGAGCGGTGGCTGTATGTAGTGGTCGCTGCTTTTGATCTAAGCGTCGGACGTAAGCTCCGCTGATCGACCTGTAGTGATGGTGCCGCTGGGTGCTCGTGAAGGTTCGCAGAAGTCCACCTGCTCGGGGCTGTGAGTCGGCTTTGGCTGTGTTGTCATGTGAGTCGTTCTAGATGTTCGCGCGATCTTGGTGCCGCGGAGTCAGCTACTCGATAGCGTGACCCGCTGTGAAGGCGCTTTCGGAGAGTCGTCAACGGATCCTGTGGGCGGCAGCACTGCATGCCGCCTCCCGACAAGGTTCGTGGAACCCGCCGCCGCGCCACCTGGGTCACCCGTTCGCGCGCGCCCGGACGGCATCCCAATCCCAGCACGACCGTCCTGTGGGGAGATTAAGGGCATCCGCCGGAACAACCCGGGGAGATGCGCAGGGCAATCGCCGAGCCGTCGACCCGGACGGTGACATGGAGTAGTCGGCCGATGCTGAGGATGCGCCGTCGCTAAGACGCAAGAGCTGAACCGGGCGTCGGCGGGAAGCCGGGCATTCTTCCGTGGCTTGCCGCGATTTGCCGGACTAACTTGATATCTGCATCAAACGGACTGCCGGTCTCACGCGGATCGACCGTAAAGATGCCAAGGCCTCGTTGTCCGCAGTAGACAACCGATTCTCCGCTGTTCATGGAGTATCGGTCGAACGCCGTCGTGAGGCCAGCCTGCCAGGCCAGATCAGCAGGGACAATGTGAAGTGCGAGAGATCGTGACCCCGCGGCAGTGCGGGCAAAGGATCGTAGGGTTTGGCTTGGGCCCCCAACCCCCTCGCGGAGAGCCTGATCGGTTACGAACGCCTCCAGGGGGGCAGACTGGGTGTCCGGGCGAGGGCGCAGGATCCGAAGCACCTCCGGGATGCCGAACGGATCCCATGTGACGATCGACTGCGCGGACTCATCGTGCGCGGCGAGCGCCATGGTCCGAGCCGGAGACCCCAGTGTGCCGCGGACGACCCAGCATTGTTCTGCTGTGCCGTTGGCAATGCAGAGAATGTCGCGCCTTACCTGGCCGACGGCACCGATTGCGCCGAGGATGCCGGCGACGTCGGTGAGGCTCGGCGTGCGGCGCGCTTGTTCCCAGCTGGACAGCATCGCGGGCGCAACGCCGATTCGGCGTGCCAGCTCGCGGAGTCCGAAGTTGGCTTCGATGCGTGCGTTTCGGAGGCTGACTCCGAGGATGCGCGTTCGAGGAGTCGGGGGCATCGGCAGTTGGCTCTATCTCGTGCTACCGCGACAGCGCGGGATGATTCGACGGGATGGGGAAGCCGTTGGCGCGGCGGTACTGGTAGTCGCAGTGGACGCACGTGACGAGGACGCAGTTGGGGTCGCGGCTGTCGCGTGACTTGAAACCGGCCGGCGCGGTGAGACCACACATCATGGTCACGTCTTCGCCTGGATCCGGGACTGAGTCGAGGAGGGCGCGGTGCCACACGCCATCCACGACTGGGCGGACGTGATCGAGATCGATGAAGATCAGCGCTCGCATGAGGATCCCCGTACCGGTGGTTGGTGCGTCTCGGAGCTGTCACAGAGTGCCGGGCGGCCGCGGAGTGGCGTGACGCGACGAAAGCGGCTTTAAGCTGGGCGAATCACGGTGTGACGGCTGTGACGTGTCCCAGGCCGATGCTCACTAGAGCGCCTGAGACGCCCAGTTCGAGCCGGAGTCGACTGCTGCGGCTGGTGTCACACAGCCTTTCCGTCCCAACTGGCATCCGACCTCCTCGACCGTCTGCGATCTGTTGAAATCATTCAATGCGTTCGGCTGGTGCGAGACCACGGCGCTCGTGTGGCAAGGCTGTGGCACTTGTGCGGATAACCTGCGTCTGCATTTGCTATCGTCCAACTTGGCTGGCCGGAAGGGGTGAGGTGCGGCGATGGCGGAGCGGCGAGAAGCGCTGATTTTGGCTCGCGAAGACGCTGGTCACACGCAGGAGACGCTCGCCGCGGTGCTCGGCGTCGACCGGACGACCGTCGCGCGCTGGGAATCCGGTGGGCATCGCCCGTTGCCGCATCAGTGGCCGGAGCTGGGAAGAGTGCTCGGGCGACCGGTGGCGGACGTGCGGGCATTCTTCGGGCAAGGCTCGCCCGAAGCGGGAGGCCCTGCGCTTACGTCCGCGTTCGAATGGTTGGACAAGTCGGCGGGCTGGGCTGCGGGGACAGCTCGGCATGCTGTGCGACCGAAGTCGGGCCGTGAGCGTCGGATCGGTCGCCGAGCTGAGGAGGCGGAGGCACTTCGACAGTTCTACGGCGCTCCCGAGGGCGAACACTGCTACTTCGGTGCGGAGGTCGGCGGCGAACTGGTCACCACGAGCGTGGTGACCAGACCCGACTGGACCGATCTCCGCTGTTCGCTGGACGCCCAGCGGGATGTGCTCGTGCTAGATGCACGAGTTGCCGTGGCGCAACGAGTGAGGACAACGGACGCCGCGTTGGCTCGGCTGGCAGAAGCAGCGACGGCGGACGTCCGGATTGCCGCTCGGCCGCTGTACCGGCTGCTTGACGTTGACGTTTGCGCTGATCATGTCGGCGGCACAGTCGGCACCGCCTCGTTTGTCGAGTACGCGTTGGGTCCGGACCTGCTCGAACGGGAGTTAGCGGCTGGCGAGACCCAGTTGCGGAGCGAGCTGTTGCCAGACCTTGCTGGTGTTCTCGACGTGCGCAGTCGTCTTTGTGCCGGTGGCGTCCTAGCCCTGACGGCTATCGCCCGACCAGCGGATCCCGTGCGCGGTGAAGCTGACTATCTCTTGCTGGTCCAGGAACGATCCGGCCAAGTGGTCAACGGCTCGGGGCGGCTCGCCGTCATTCCGAAGGGGTTCCACGGCCCGCTCGCGGACCAACGCGGAGACGCGCGGATCAGTGCAACGCTAAGGCGTGAGCTGGAGGAAGAGCTGTTCGGCCGGGACGACGTCGACACCACGACGGAGGTGCAGCGCGCGGCTGACCCGATGCACCCGACGCGGCTCTCGGAACCGATGCGGTGGTTGACGGCGGAGCCGGGTCGGATGCGGACGGAGTGCACCGGGTTCGGGTTCAACCTGGTCAGCGGCAACTACGAGTTCGCGGCGCTCGTCGTGATCGAGGACGAGGAGTTCTGGCCGCGGTTCGGTGGTGTGGTCGAGGCAAACTGGGAAGTCTCCGGCCTGAGGCAGTACTCGTCGCTCGACCGTGAGCTGGTCGGCGAGCTGATCACCGACGAGAAGTGGACGAACGAGGGCCTGTTCGCCTTCTTGCTCGGCCTGCGCCGGTTGTCGGAGATCGGCGGTGCGCGGGTGTCGTTGCCGCCGATCGACCTACGTTGCTGACGGCCACCGGACGGTGAGCACGACAGAGTCGGCTAGCGCTTCCCAAGAGTGGTCGATTCCTGGACCCCACATGACGTAATCACCTTGGCGTGACATGGTTTTCGCGCCGCCGGTGACGTCGATGCGGAACTCGCCGGAGATGAGCATGACGAGCGTGGTGCGCTGATCATCGGCCGTCCACTCGGGACGCTTGTCTCCCGCGGGATGGTTGGCCCACTTGACTTCCACGTCGTTTGTCGCTCGAACTCCGTGCGAGGGGTCGAGGAAGTGGCCGACCAGCCAGCCGCGGTTGTCTGCAGCGTCTTCGTTGGCGTTGCCGCTGGTCCAGCCCTCGGTCACTCGCTGATCTCCCACTCGATCGTTGGCAGGCGCACCCGGTCTCCGCCGATTTCCGCGAGGCGTCGAAGTCCTTGCGTCATTGCGAACAAACCTTCGTTGCTCCACGCTACATCAGTCAGCAGTTCGGTCAGAAGCTCGATGTCCGTGGTCGAATACTGGCGCAGCGTCGAGGATTCCCAGTTCGCCGCGACGACTCCGCCGTACTGGTTCCAGAACTCTTCGTCTTCGATGACGATGAGGCTGGCGAACTCGAAGTTGCCGCTTACCAAGTTCAACCCGAACCCGGTCGTCTCCATGCGGAGGCGGCCGGGTTTTTGCATGAGCCAGCGCATCGGCTCGGACAGGAGCGTCGGGTGCATCGGGTCTGCGGTTAGCGAGTCGGTGACGGTGTTGTCGATGTCCGGGCGGCCGAACAGTTCCTCTTCCATCTCGCGCCGAAGGGTTGCGCCGATCTGAGCGTCGCGGCGGACGTCGGTGAGCGGCTGGTGGAAGCCCTTCGGGATGACGGCCAGGCGGCGTGCGGCGTTCAGGACGTTGCCCGAGCGTTCTTGGACTAGTAGGACGTAGTCGGCTTCTCCGCGGAACGGGTCGGTGGGGCGGGCAATTGCGGTGAGGGCGAGTGCGCCGCCGGCGCAGAGCCGGGTTCCGACGTCGAGGATGGACGCCAGGTTGGGAAGGTAACGGTCTCGCAAAGGGAGCTTGAGCGGCCCGCCGGCGATGATGGCGTCGACCAGCTCGCCTTCCAGGAGGTCCAGCGTCAGGGCGTAGTGGACGAAGTGCGTGGTGCCGAAGGATCCGGCGAGTTGGTGTTCAGCGATGTCCAGGGCGAGCGCGCGGTACAGAGGGCTGTTCACGAGGCGGGTGTTCATGGCCAGCGACTCGGCGAGCCGATGAACTGCTGCGGTGGCGGCGCGCTCGTCGAGGGCCAGGTCTGCCTCGGGCTGCGCGGTGGCGACCTTGAATCGGTCTGATGCGGGGCGTAGCTCGCAGTCGAGATCCAGCCAGTTCGCGCAGGTCAGGACGCTGGTGTTCACGAGTTCGGTGCTGACCCGCGCGGTGTACAGGCCGTGGTCGCCGGTTCGGCTGCCGTAGTAGGCGGTAAGCGCGTCGGCGGTGTCGCGTTGGGTGACCCAGCTACGGCGGGTGCTGCGGTCGCGCAGGGCTTGGGTGTCCAGTTGCGCGGCTTTGGCGGCGACTGCGCGGCGCGCGGTTCCGGGAAACCAGTGCGCGTGCTGGTCGATCCATTCGAGCGCGGACGCGATGTTTGGGTCGTCATCCAGGCGGGGATCTCCGGGTGCTTCGGCCGGTGCGGTGCCGGTCAGCTCGGCGAAGCGGGCGCGCTCGGCATCGCCGAGCTGCTCGTAGGCGCGATCGAGCACCTGTTGCATCTCCGACCGCGGGCGCAGGTCCGGCTTTTGGTGCCAGGACGCGACCGTGCGGACGCCGATGCCTAGGTGCGCGGCGAAACCCTCGTTGCTCATTCGGAGAGCTGCTTGCAAGGCCGATGCGGTGCGGCCCGTCCATTCGTCGGCAGGATTCATCGGCGCGCGCATTCCGAATTCGAAGCTGCATTAGTCGTGCACTGCTCGTGCACTGCCGATGCATGGGAACGGTCGCCGTTTCGGCCTTGAATTCGGGGTATGGAAATCACCTGGTTCATCAGCCCGCAGCGCAAGCCGTCAGCGCTTCTTCTGCACGTGGTCGACGACGGTCGCCAGGCTGGTCTGGACGTCGTCCAGCCGGTCGAAGATCTCGTCCAAGCGCTGCTCGAGCGCGTCGAGGCGGGTCGAGAGTTCGCCGCCGTCATCGGCCGGCTCGTCAGGGTGCGGCGGCGTGCGGTTCTGCAGCACGGCCTGCAGATGTTGCGGGTGCCAGCCGAGCGTGGTCGACAGTGCTTCGAGCGTGCGCGCGCTCCGTCGGCGCTCGACCGTGTGGTGCTGCAGCTCGCGCACGATCGCCTGCGACACGTGCGACCGCTCGGCCAGCTCTCGCTGTCGCCAGCCGAGTTCGTGCACGCGCATGTCGATCGCCTTCGCGACCGCCGCCCAATCCTCCGACACCTATTCCTCCGCGCTCCGCCTCAGCGCCGAGATTAGCGCGTCATTGCGCTTTTCTCGCGCCGCGTAGCGCGTGTGCCGCGGCGCGTCGGATATCTATGCCCTTCGGGAAGCTGAAATCAACAACATAGTCTTGAAATCATCAGATTGGCCTTTTCTTATGAACTCGAATGTCACTTTTCACACGCCGGATGAAGCGGCTTGGCTGCTCGGTGTCTCGCGGGGCGCGGTCAGCCGGGCCATCCGGAGTCGCAAGCTGCGGGTGGTCCGTCGCCGGGAAGGGCTGCGGATCCCGTCCACCGAGCTGACGCGCGTCCTTCGCGGAGGTGCGGCGTGATGGACGAACTCGCCTTGATCGGGATCGCTTGGCGGCTCGACGCGCTTCGTTGGGTGCCGTCCGATGTGCTCTACGACGTTGTGACCAGGGACGGACTCTGTATGTGGCCACCGGACGGTGACCCGCCACCCGCGTCGTCGGACGCGGAACTCGCTGCCCGGATGTGCGGCGGGTGTCCGGTCCGGGACATGTGCTTGGAACTGGAGTTGCGGACGGCCGGGGCGGCGACGGTTGGCGTCTGGGGCGGGATGACCGACGACGACCGGCAGGCGTTGCACCCACACTGGCTGCGCCGCGGCGAGCGGGCTGGGGGTGCGCGATGAACGGGCTGACCGTGTCGCCGACGCAGCTCGTGGCCGGAGTCGGCGTGCTGCTGGTGCTGTTTTGGGTGTGGCGTGCGGGTGCGCGCCGGGCGAAGGCGGCTGCGGAGAAGGCGCGGTCTGGGGCTCGGCTGGTGTCGTTGGCCGGGCGGGTCGTGTTCAATGCGGCGCTGATCGTGGCGGTTCAGTGGGTGGTGATCGCTCACCAGGGCGGGACGTGGGTCTTGCTGGCGGTGTTGGGGTTGCCTGCGCTGTTCGCTGCGCACGCACTGACTCGGGCGCTCACCGTGACGACGGTCGACACCTCGAAGCGGGGTGGTCGGCGATGAGTCGGGCGCAGAAGTTGGCGCAGGACGCGGCTGAGGCTGCGGAGGTTCGGGCGTACCAGACGGATCCGGACGTGGTGGCGCTGCGGATTGAGCGGGTGCGGCGGCAGGTCGACTGGATGGCGTGGTCCGGGATCATGCTCGGGCTGGGCTTCACGATGACGAACGTGCAGACCTTCGCGTCGGCGGATACGGCGGTGTGGTCGTTGCCGTGGCTGGCGGCGTGGGTGCTGGATCCGACGGTTTCGTTGGTATTGCTCGCGATTCTCCGGGCGGAGCAGGTGACGGCGCGGTATCAGGTGCGGACTGGTCCGTGGGTGCGGCGGGCGAAGTGGTTCACGCTGGCGGCGACGTATGTCATGAACACCTGGACCTCGTTCATGGCCGGTGAGGCTGCGGCGATCGTGCTGCATTCCGTTCCGCCGTTGGTGGTGTTTGTGGCGGTGGAGGCTGTCACTGATCTTCGGGACAAGCTGACCGATGCCGTGCTGGCGGCTGCTGGCGAGCGTCGAGTTGTTCGGCCGATCGAGGGCGGGCGGCGGAAGCTGTTCGCGGACTACCTCGCCGAGGCGCAGGCGGCTTGGGCTCCGGGCGTGGAGATCACGCCTGCGTGGGTTCGGCAGGAGACCGGGTGTTCGCGCGGGTTGTCGCCGCGGTTGGCTCGGGCGCTGCGCGCGGAGGTGGCCAATGGCTGACGATGCGTTGGTCAAGGCCGATCCGATGCTCGACGGCGAGCTGGTGGATGACACGTTGCCCCAGCCGCGGCCGCGGAAGCGGTTTGAGTCGTGGTGGCTGCGGTCCCGGTGGGTGCCGACGTGGTTGAAGGACCGGAGCCAGGCACGGCAAGCGGCGAAGGACTTCGTTGCGGGCGTGGTGCGTTCGCCGTTCCGTTGTCTGGGCGCGGTGGCGCGTGGGCTGGTTGCGGCTGCGCGGTGGTGGCGGGCCTGGGTGACCGTGCGGGATTTCCGGGAGGCGGCGGAGCAGTCCGAGAAGTTGGCGGACAAGTTCGCCGATATCCGGGTGCTGACGTTGTTTCGGTGGAAAGTCACCGGTGCGGTTGCAGCTGGAGCAGCTGCGGTCACGCTGATGGCTCACCTGGTCTACGGCACCGTTGCTCTTTGGGTTGCCGGTGGAGTCTTGGCGGTTGCGTTGGCCGTGCTCGGACGGCAGCGCGAAGGGAGTCCAGGGCGGAAAGCGGTTTTGGCCGGGCCTCGGACGTTGCGCTGGACGATGGATCCGCAGGTGCTGGTCGATGCGTTCCGGGACGCGAAGCTGGTGGGCAAGGACGAGACGTTGCGGCTGTTCGAGCGCGCGACGCGGATGGGCGACGGCTGGGCGATCACCGTGGATCTTCCGGCTACGCGGAAGGCTGCGGACGTGATCAAGAACCGTGAGGCGCTGGCATCGGCGCTCGCGGTGGATGAGGTGCAGCTGATCGTGGAGCGGGTGCGCGGTAACGGCGGGCACGCTGGCCGGGTCGCGATGTGGGTTGCCGATGAGGATCCGTACGCATCTGCACCGCGGAGGACGCCGTTGCTCGACGTGGCGCGGTGGGACGCGTGGCGGCCGGTCCCGTTTGGACGGGATGCTCGGGACCGGCGGGTGGATCTTCCGTTGGTGTGGACGTCGTTGCTGGTTGGGGCGATTCCTCGGCAGGGCAAGACATTCGCGGCGCGGTTGGCTGCGGCTGGGCTGGTGCTTGACCCGTTCACGCGGCTGTATGTGGCGGATTTCAAGGCTGGGAAGGACTGGGACGCGGCTGGGCGCGTGGCGCATCGGTTCATGTCAGGTGACGAGCCGCAGCATGTGTTGGCGCTGGTCGGGTGGCTGGTGGAGCTGGTCGGCGAGGTGCAGGGGCGGTTCCGGCGGATGCGGGAGCTGGACGACGAGACGTGTCCGGAGTCGAAGGTGACGCCGGCGATGTCGCGGGACCGGGCGTTGGACATGCCGATCACGGCGATTTTCGTGGACGAGGTGCAGGTTCCGTTGGAGGACCGGACGCCGGTCAAGGTTGAGGGCAAGACGTTGACGGCGGGCGAATACGTCGGCGAGTTGTTGACGTGGTTGGCGAAAAAGGGTCCGGCGGCCGGGATTGTGCTGGTGTTGGCGACGCAGCGGCCGGATTCGAAGACGATTCCGTCTGGGTTGCGGGCGGTGCTGGGGTCTCGGTTCGCGTTGCGGGTCATGGATTGGCGGGACAGCAACATCGTGCTTGGCGAGCAGATGAACACGCGCGGATATGACAGCAGTCGGCTGCTCGCGTCGCACAAGGGCGTTGGGATTCTCCGGCCGGACGGGGATGCACAGGCTGGCGGGGATGTGCTGGCGCTGACTGTGCGGACGTACTACATGCCGAATGAGGATTGGCAGAGGATCTGTCGCCGTGGTCGGGAGCTGCGTGAGGCAGAAGGGACGCTGACCGGGCACGCAGCCGGTGCGTCGATGCCGGAACTGGAGATGCCAGCCGCTCCGCAGATCGTTGCGGCTCCCCATGATGACGCGGTTCAGGAGCGGTTGCCGGAGCCGCTGCGCGCGGTGGTCGAGTACCTGGAGGACGTGGCGGACGATCGCGAGTTCGTCCCGACCTCAGAGCTGACGGCCGCGCTCGGTGTCGAGGCGAAGACGTTCGCGGCGCAGATGAGCGAACTGGGCTGCCGCCCGACGCGGTACCGCCTTACCGGCGACGACGGCCGAACTCGTCAGGTTCGCGGATACCTGATAGCTGAAATCGATCAGGCGCGACGCGAGGCGGCTTCGTTCGGCGTCGAGGGGGCGTCATGACGAGTTCCAGGACCGACGAGCAGGGCGTTGTGGTCATCTTGCCTGCGGAGATGCCAGTATTGACGCCAGTGGTGGCGCGCGGACTGCTTGCGGTCCTGGTCGAGTTGACCGACGTGCCGTACTGGGACCGTACGGATGGGGTGACCGATGACAGCTGATTTCGATATCGATCCGTGGGCAGTGCTGGACGATGCGCTCGGCGTCGACTCGGCCGTCGTTGCTGAGGAGCAGATCGGTTCGTTGGCGTTCTACGGGCGGTGCTCGACGGAGGACAACCAGGATCCGGAGACCTCGCTGGGTTGGCAGCTGGGGAACGCCACGAAGTTCGTTGGCCCGCTGGGCGGAGAAGTAGTTGCGCAGTACTTCGACGTTGGCCAGTCGCGTTCGGTGCCGTGGGAGCGGCGGGATGCGGGTGCGCAGTTGTTGGCCGCGCTCAAGGATTCACGGCGAGAGTGGACCGGCGTTGTGGTCGGCGAGGGGACGCGCTGCTGGTTCGGGAACCAGTTTTCGCTGATTGCTCCCCGATTCGCGGCGTACGGGGTGGATCTTTGGGTTCCGGAGCTGGGCGGGAAGTTCGATGCGCGCAATCCGTCGCACAAGATGCTGATGAGCGTGCTCGGTGGGATGAGTGAGTCGGAACGTCAGCACGTTCAGGCGCGGGTCCGATCGGCGATGGACGCGCAGGTGATTAACGAAGGGCGGCATCAGGGCGGCCGGGCACCGTACGGGTATCGAGTGGTGGACGGGGGTCCGCATCCGAATCCGCGGAAGGCTGCTGAGGGGTTCCGGCTGCGGGTGCTGGAAATCGATGAGCCTGTGGCGGATGTGGTGCGCCGGATATTCGCCGAGTATTTGGCAGGCGTGGGCGACCGCGTCATCGCTCGTGGGCTGAACCAGGACGGCATTCCGTGTCCGTCGAAGGCGCGGCCGGAGCAGAACCGGCACCGTCCGGGAGACGGCTGGCAGGGCTCGACTGTCCGGGCGATCCTAGAGAATCCCAGGTACACGGGTTACGCGGTTTTCGGGCGCTGGACGAAGCACGAGCGTCTGCTGAATCCGGACGACGTGAGCGCTGGTTACGTCGTGCGGTTCCGGAAGTCGGATCCGGGCACGGTGGTTCGGTCGCGGCGGCAGTCGCATCCGGAGATCGTGTCGGTGGAGACGTTCGCGCAGGCACAGCTGCTGCGGCGGTCGCGGGGCGCTGGCGGGATGCGTGGTATCGCGAAGCTGGAGCGGGACCGACCCACGTCGAAGAACGTCTACCTGCTGAAAGGTCTGATTCGCTGCGAGATCTGCGGCCGGAAGATGCAGGGCGCGCCGATCCGGAAGACGGTGTACTACCGGTGCATGGCCAGGACGTTGGCACCCGGATCACCCGCGCTGGAGAGCCACCCGAAGACGGTCAATCTGCGCGAAGACGTCGTGATGCCAGCGTTGAACGGCTGGCTGTGTCAGGTGTTCGACCCGGCGAACCGGGACGATACGGTCGCCGCACTGGTGGCTTCGCAGGGCGGGACGCACTCGACCGGCAGGGAGTCAGCGGAGAAGCGGTTGGCTGATGCGGAGTCGCGGTTGCGCCGACATCAGGCGGCGATCGAGGCGGGTGTGGATCCGGCCGCGGTGGTCGAGGCGATCAACACGGCGCAGGCGGAGCGGGAGGCGGCGCGCGCCGAGTTGCAGCACTTGCCCAAGGTGACCGTGATCGAGGCGGCGGAGGTCTACGCGCGGCTCGATTCGATGGACGACGTGGCCCGAGCGCTGAACTCGCGGACGCCGGAGCGGATCACGCGGGTCTACCAGGACCTCGGCGTGCAACTCCGCTATGACAATGAAAAAGAGGCGGTCGTAGTGACCGCCTCTCCCCGTGTGTCTAACGTGTGTGTCCGAGGGGGGACTTGAACCCCCACGTCCGTTAAGGACACTAGCACCTCAAGCTAGCGCGTCTGCCATTCCGCCACTCGGACTTGCTGATGAAGAGAGTATACGACGGTTGGGCACACCTTTTCAGGGGGGTAGGGAACCGCTCCGGCAAGCCACATGTAATAATCATATGTTCCGAGCATATGCGATAATCGGGAAGATTCCCCAGGTCGGTGTACCGTCGACTGCCGCTCCCAGCTTGGTCGGACGTTCTGTGGATCTTGTCGGGCAAAGATCCGGAGCGTCGATTGCGAGGGCTCACTCCGCTTCGGTGACGGGAGGCACTGGGTCGCGGAAGCGGCATCGCGGAGTTTCGCAGAGGCGCTTGTCGGACAGCCGAAGGTTCGTCGCGAGGCGGTGATGTCCGGTCCGGTCGGCTTGGTTGTGCGGGCGATCACGCCGGAGGAGCACGCGGTGCGTGGCGACAGTGGCCAGCAGCCAGGCAGTGCCGCTCGTGCGGAGGTCAGCAGGCACTGCCGTAGTCGGCCGGTTGGCGAGGCGGCGCGAGTCGGAACGCCCAAAGAGACCGGGTGGGACTGTTCCGGAGATCCAGAGCAGCCCCGCCGAGCACTCGTCATAGCAGGGCTTTGGCTTCCGCGGCCAGGGCCGTACGGAGTTCCCAGCTGTCCGAACCGATCGGGCTCAGCACGACATGTTCGACGCCCGCCTTCTCGTACTTCGCGATCTGTTCCGCGAGGTGCTCGGGCGGGCCGCTGACAACGATCTCGGTCGCCTGTTGCTCGGACAGTCCGAACTTGGCGGACAGCATCCCGGCGAGTTGCCGGTGTTCCGGTCCGCCCGGGGCTGAGGTGATCGCGGTGAACAGTTGCACTCCGGCGGCGGGTGTGGCGTTGCCTGCTTCGTCGGCGAACCTCGCCACGGTCTCCATGCTGTCCTGGATCTGTTCGGGCGTGAGCAACGCCGGCAGCCAACCCTGACCGTAGCGCGCGGTCCGCCGGAGGGCGGCCAGCGAATGGCCGCCTACCCACACGGGCGGCATCGGCACTGCGGGCAGCAGGGTTACTTCGGCGGCTTCGTTGTCCGGCAGGCAGGTCGGGTCCCCGGACAACAGGCGCGGCAGGGCGCGCAGCAGGGCATCGGTCCGGCGGCCTCGTCGCTTCAGCGGCACGCCCGCGGCGGCCCACTCGTCGGGGCGGTCGCCGCCGACGCCGACTCCCAGCAGGAGTCGGTCTTCGCTGAGGAAGTGCAGCGTGCCGATTTGTTTCGCCACCCACGCGCTCGGGCGCAGCGCCAGCTGCAACACGGCGAACCCCACGTCGATCCGCTCGGTCGCGGCCGCGGCGGCGGCCAGGGCCAGTGAGCTCTCCAGGGTGGCGTCCTCGGTGCTGAGATGGTCCCCGCACCAGAAGGAGTCCAGGCCGAGATCTTCTATCCGGCGCGCGACCGCGCCCGGATGGGGAACCGCGCCGTCATTGAGCGCGGAATGGTTGATCCCGACTTTCACCGTCATGCTCGTCTGCTCCAAAAACTGGTTGATTGAATCTGCGAAAGGAATGTAGAACCTCTAGTATGGTGAAGGTCAAGGAAGTCGCCTGATGAGGTGACGCAGCGGGTTTCGATGGTTCTGATGGCGCAGCGATGGTTCCGGCAAATGGGGAGGCATTGGATGTCAATACGGAAACGCGGCAGAATAAATTTCGTTCTTGTGGTTTGTTTGCTGGTCGGGTGGGGCCTCCCGGTCACCGCGGCGGCCGCGGCGGTGGGCCAAGCGGTGGAAACTGACAGCGGGCCGGTGAATGGTGCGGTCACCGCCGGGGTTCTTTCGTTTCAAGGAATTCCGTATGCGGCGGCCCCGGTTGGCGCGCGCCGCTGGGTCTCTCCGCAGGCGCCGCCGGCTTGGGCGGAGCCGCTGGACGCCACTCGTGCGCCTGCTGCGTGTCCTCAGCCGGGGAACGCGGGAGACGAAGACTGTCTGAAACTCAACGTATTTGCTCCGACGAGTGCTGGTGCCGCAAAGCGGCCGGTACTGGTTTGGTTTCACGGCGGCGGATTCGTCGTCGGCTCGGGTGCGCTTTATGACCCGGCGAGGATGGTTGCACGCGGAGATGTCGTCGTGGTGACGGTGAACTACCGGCTCGGGGTGTTCGGGTTTCTCGCTCATCGGTCGCTGGACGCCCCGGGCGGCCGGTCCGGCGACTTCGGGCTCGAGGACCAGCAGGCGGCGTTGCGCTGGGTGCAGCGCAACGCGGCGGCGTTCGGCGGGGATCCGGCCCGGGTGACCGCGTTCGGCGAGTCGGCGGGCGCGACCAGCCTCTGCGGTCAGCTTGTTTCGCCGCGCGCGGCTGGGCTGTTCCTGCGCGCCATCCTGCAGAGCGGACCGTGTGCGGTGCCGTTCCGAACCCGGGACGAGGCGGAGCCGGACGGCGAACGCGTGGCGGCCGCGGCCGGCTGCGCGGGCGCCGATCCGGCGGGATGCCTTCGCGGCCGTTCTCCCGCTGAACTGCTCGCCGCGGCGGGCAGTCAGGCCTGGCAGCCGGTCGTGGGAACGGCCGTGCTGCCGGTCCAGCCCGCGGATGCGTTGCGGGCGGGGGATCTGCCTCAGATTGACCTGTTGGTGGGCGGCAACCGGGACGAGGCGCGGTTCCTCGTCGGTCCGCGTTATGACGGCGCGGGCACACCGGTGACCGCCGCGCAGTATCCGGAGCTGATCCGGCAGGGCTACGGAGCCGCCTCGGACAAGGTGCTGGCCCGGTATCCGCTGGCGGGCTACCCGACGCCGAGCCTCGCGCTCGCGGCGGCGAACACCGACTATCAGGACGCGTTGCCGAGGATTTCGGTCTGCCCGACCCTGTGGACCGCCGAACTCGCCGCTCGGCACGCCCGGGTTCGCGCGTACGAGTTCTCGGATCGCACGGCACCGCCGCGGACGGACATTCCCGGGTTTCCCTCCGGTGCCCAGCACACCGCCGAGCTGCAGTACCTGTTCCGCTACGCCGAGGCCGGGGCGGAATTGACCGCGTCGCAACGAGCCCTCGGCGACACCATGATCGGCTATTGGACTTCCTTCGCACGCACCGGCGTTCCTGATTCGCCTGGCGCGCCGGCGTGGCCCCGTTTCGGCTCCAGCACAGACGTCCTTTCGTTCGCGGAAGGGCCGGGCGGGATCGCTCCGGTCGATCTCGCGGCCGAGCACCAGTGCGGATTCTGGGCGTCGCTGGGAGTTCCGGGGAGCTGACGGAAACGGCCGGCCCGGCTGATGCCGGACCGGCCGTTTCCTGGCCCTGTCACTCGCCGGAGGTGGGAGCGCCTTCGAAGACGACCTGGTAGACGTCCTGGTCGCTTTCCACCAGACCGGTCAGGTCCGCGAGCAACTCGGCGAACCGCTCGCCGCGGGCGGCCTGTTCGAAAGCTTCCGCCGTCTCCCATTCCGCGACGTTGAAGTACACGTCGGGCTGCTTCTGCGACCGCGCGAGCTGATACCGGATCAGGCCCGGCTGCTCTTCCATGTACCGGCCGGCTCGTTCGTAGAGCCGCTCGTAGGTCTCGGCGGAACCGAGCACGGTCATTTTGTTCACCAGCACGATCACGATCGTCTCCCTCAGCGCAGTTGTTCGATGACGTGGCCGAACTCGTCCATGAACGGTTCCAGCACGGTGAAATAGCTGAACCCGAAGCGTTCCCGCCGGGCGCGGACCCGGTCCGCCAGTTCGCGTCCCGAGCCGGCGAGCAGGCCCGGCAGTTCGAGCGCTTCGTTGTCGGTCATCCCGTCCGGGCGACCGCGGATGCCCCTCGTCGCCGCCCGCGGGTCGGCGGTGACGGCCACCGTGTGGACCAAGACGTTCAATTCGGGTCGACGGCCGGTTTCCCCGGCCGCTTTCGCCAGGAACTCGACCCGCTCGGCCATCGCGGGCGCGTCGACGAGCGTCAGCTCGCCCGACGACTTGCCGGGATCCTGGCGCAGGCCGCTGAACCCGACGATGTCCGCGTGCCCGGCCGCGAACCTGAGCATCCGGTCGCCGTTGGCTCCGATCAGCAGCGGCGGCCGGGGCTTCTGCACCGGGTCGAGGCCGAAACCGGGTTCCGCCAGCAGCCTGCCGACCTCGCGCACCAGCGTTTCCAGCCGGTCGACCCTGGTTTTCGCGCTCCCCCACGGCAGGCCCGCTGCCTCGAACTCGCCGCGGACGTACCCGGTGCCGAGCCCCAGCTCCAGCCGGCCGTCCGTCAGCCGGTCGATCGTCGCGATGTCGCGAGCCAGCAGGAGCGGGTTGTGAAAACCGCCGTTGAGCACGAAGGTCCCCACCTTCGGCCGTTCCGTGGCCTCGGCCGCGGAAACGAGCGCGGGCAACGGGGCCATGCTTGCCGCGTTGGCGGGGGAGGCGGGCAGCCGGAGGTGGTCGGAAAGCAGGAGCACGTCGTAGCCGAGCGATTCGGCTTTCCGGCACTTCGCGACGAATTCCCGTCGTGATCCGGTGGAAAGGAGATTGATTCCGAAACGAAGAGCGGGCGCGGAACCGCCCGATGCCGATGTCAAGGCGACCTCCGGTCGTGTTCCGGGAACGATCAGGTCTGGCTCGGGAAACTCGACGTGAGCGCGGGCTGCTGCCGGCTCTGGTAGTCGAGGGCCGGATCCATTCTCAGCATCGCCTCGTGCAGCCTGCTGATCCGGGCGGACGGGGTCAAGCCCAATTCCCCGGCGAGATCGCCGCGGAGCCGCCGGAAGACCTCCAGTGCCTGCACCTGCCTGCCGGAGCGGTAAAGCGCGAGCATGAACAAGGACTGGAGGTTCTCGTTCATCGGATCCTGGGCGGCTTCGGCTCCGAGTTCGCTGAGCAGTTCGCGGTGGTACCCCAGGCGCAGTTCCGCTTCGTAGCATTGTTCGGCGATCGAGGCTCTCGCCTCTTCCAGGCTGCGTACCTGGCCGCGCAGGATCGGGCCGAGGTCGACGTCGGAAAGCGCCGGACCGCTCCAGGCGGCGAGCGCCTCCCGGCTCAGCCGGGAGACCAGCGGGTCGTCCTTGGCCTGCCGGGCCGCGCGGGCCTGCGCGGCCCAGTCCCGGAAGCGCTCGAGATCGAAGGTGCCGGGCTGGACGACCATGGCGTAGCCCCTGGCGATGGTGGCCAGGTGCTTCCTCGCCCCGGCGAGCGAACCCAGCTCGGGGTCCGCGGCCAGCGTGCGGCGGATCTGCAGTACATAGGTCTGCAGGGTCTGCGCCCACGTTCTCGGCGGACGGCCTTCCCACAGTTCGCTCATGCAGGTTTCGGTCGATACCGGTTTGTTGGCGTTGAGCAGGAGCAGCGCGACGAGCTGACGTTGTTTGGGCGCGGTCGGCAGGTACGATTCCCTTCCGTTCGTAATGCGAAGGCCGCCGAGTACATAGAAACGCAATTGTTCCCCCCCAATGGCTATCACTAACTGAACATGCCGGTTCTCTTTCGCGACGCTGTGATGAAGTGCTGCGATAGTGCGTAAGCTCAAGCTTCGTTGATCGGCGGAAGATGGATCAATAGCCGAAGAGTGTGCCGTTTGTCTCAATAATGCGCGGCTGCAGCCATCTTTGAGCGTAGCACGTTTTTGGCTTGAGCGCCCGGGAGATCTGTTCGCTTCGGAATGGGCCGGGAGAACGGCGCGAAGTGCCACTGCGCTGTCCCAGGGGAATTCGACAGCGCAGTGGCACGACGACTCGGCGGTGCGGTTATTCAGCTGGAAGCGGGAGAAATCCGTTCTTCGGCTTCCGGCGTCGCCGAGCCGGCCCGGGGGCGCAGCAATACGAGCGAAAGCAATGCCGCGGCGAGTGCGACGCAGGTGGCCAGGAGGAAACCGTTCTGGAAACCTTCGGTCAGATACTGCGGGTTGTGTTCCGCGCCCGGACCGAAGCCGGCGGTCGTGGCCGCCGCGACCGACGCGATGATCGCGAGGCCGAGCGCCCCGCCGATCTGCTGGGTCGTGGTGATCAGGCCGGACGCCAGCCCGGCTTCCTGCGGGCGGGTGCCGCTCATCGCCGCGATCGTGACAGCGACCAGGGACAGTCCCATGCCGGTGCCGCAGAGGATCGACGGCCCGAGGACGTCGGCTGCGTAGCTGCCGCCCGGTCGCACCGACGCGAACCAGCCCAGACCTGCGGTCAGCAGGGCCAGTCCGGTGACCGCCGCCCACTTCGGGCCGAGTTTGCCGACCAGTTTCCCGGCGAGCTGGGAGGACACGACGATGGTCGCGGTGAGCGGAAGGTAGGCCAGTCCCGCCACCAGCGCGCTGAACCCGAGCACCTCCTGCAGGTACACCGCGATGAAGAAGAACATCGCCAACAGGGTCATGCTCAGCAGGATGTTGAGCACGTTCGCCGAGGTGACCGCCCAGTTGCGGAAAATGGAGAACGGGACGAGCGGATTCTTGACTCCCTTCTCGGTCACGACGAAGGCGGCGAAGAGCACGACCGCGACGGCAAGCCGCACGATGGTGCCGGTCGAGCCCCAGCCGGACTTCTCCGCGTCCACGAGGCCCCAGACCAGCAGCGCCATGCTGCCGGTGATGAAGACCGCGCCGGGCACGTCGATGCCCGCCGCGTCCTCGGCGACGCTCTCGCGCAGCAGGCGGGGAGCGAGCGCGATGGCGAGCACGCCGACCGGCACGTTGATGAACAGCACCCATTCCCAGCCGAGCCAACTGGTGAGGACGCCGCCGAGCAGCACGCCGCATGCGCCGCCGGCGCCGACCGCGGCTCCCCAGATGCCGAGCGCCTTGTTGCGTTCCTTGCCCTCGGAGAACGTGGTGGTGAGCAAGGAAAGCGCGGCGGGCGAGGTGAGCGCGGCGCCGAGTCCCTGCACCGCCCGCGCGCCGTAAAGCCATCCGGAACTCTGCGCGAAACCGCCGAGCAGCGAAGCGACGGTGAACAGGGCGAGGCCGAGCATGAACATCCGGCGGCGGCCCGCGAGATCGGCGAGCCGTCCGCCGAGCAGCAGGAAGCCGCCGAAGACGAGCACGTACGCATTGACCACCCACGAAAGCTCGGCGGCCGACATTTTGAGATCGGCCTGAATCGAGGGGAGCGCGATGTTCACGATCGAGCTGTCCACCACTAGCATGAACTGGGCGGACGCGAGAAGCGTCAAAGCGAGCATCTTGTTCGGCGACCGCACGCTTTGCGATTCCGTTGAAGAGGTCCCGTTCGAACCGCGGATTCCGAATTTATCCGCGCTCTTTCCCTGCGGATTTTTCATCGGTTCACCGCCGATCCGCGCTCGGTCGCGTAGCCGGCAATCGGCCCGTGCATGGAGTCCTCCTCAGTATGTATACCTGCTAAAAGTGTTGTGCTGCAAGCGAAAACGAGTGTGGCATCTCTAGTTATCTAGAGGTCAAGTCAACCATTCGAGTGTGAGTCAGGTCACAAGAAAATATGATTTATGCCGTGCGCGGCCTATTTCAGGAGTCGTGTACCGCGCCTCCAGGAAAGCCTCAGTGCGCGCTGCCAGCATTGGTCTTGCCCGGTTCGCGATGCCGCGCCCGGAAAAGACTCACGGGGACGGAGGCAGCCTTGCCTGAAGAGGAATGGCAGACGAGTGTGCACGCCGAGACGATCGGCGCGCCCGCCGACCGCATCTTCGCCACTATCAACGACGTCGAGAACTGGCCGCTGGTATTTCCGCCCATGGTGCATGTGGAAAAGCTCCGCGGCGGAGAGGCCGGAGAAAAGTTCCAGGTGTGGGCGACCGCGGGCGACCAGGTCAAGACCTGGGTCACCGGGCGGACGACGGAGCCCGGGTCGACCGCCGTGCGGTTCGCCCAGGAAACCTCTCCGCCGCCGCTCGCCGCGATGGACAGCGACTGGTCGGTCGAGCCGGGGCCCGGCCGGAGCACTGTCCGGATCCGGCACGAATACCGGGCGCTGACCGATGACGCGGAAAGCCTGGCCTGGATCGCGCGGGTGGTCGGCGAGAACAGCGCGCACGAACTGTCCGCCCTGAAAGCGGTAGCCGAGCAGTCCGGCGAAGACGGCCTTTCACTGTCCTTTGAGGACAGTGTGGTGATCGGCGGTTCTCGTGCGGACACCTACGCGTTCATCCGGGACGCGCGGGACTGGCCCTCCCGGCTGCCGCACGTGGACAGGGTCGACATCGCCGAACCGGTGCCGGACGTGCAGATCCTCGAAATGGACACCACGGCGAAGGACGGTTCGGCGCACACCACGCGTTCGGTGCGGATCTGCTTTGGCGAACGGAAGATCGCGTACAAGCAGCAGGTGCTGCCCGCGTTGCTTTCCGCGCACGTCGGCTGCTGGTTCTTCGACGACGTCGAGTCCGGAGTGCGGGTCACCTCGCGGCATGCGGTGGTGATCGACCCGCGGGCGGTCGAACCGGTACTGGGCGCCGGTGCCACGATCGGCAAGGCCCGGGAGTTCGCCCAGGCGGCTCTCAGCGGGAACAGCCAGATCACCTTGGGGCTGGCCAAGGAGTTCGCCGAGCGCGCCGCAAAGGCACGGTCGTGACCGCCCCGGCAGGCGACGGGACGGTCGCGACGGTGGACGCGACGGTCTACGCCGAACTCCAGCAGTTCTACGCCGGGCAGATGCAGCTGCTCGACGACGGGGCGGCTGACGAATGGGCGCGCACTTTCACCCTGGACGGGGTGTTCGAGCAGAACGTTCTTCCACGGCCGTGGCGGGGACGGGACGAGATCGCGGCGAAGATGCGGGCCGCAGTCGGGAAAGTCGCGGCGCAGCAGCTCGACCGTCGGCACTGGATCGGCATGGTGACCGCTCGGCTGGCCGGACCCGACGTGGTGCACACCCGCTATTACGCGACGGTCGTGCAGACGCGGAAGGGCGGTTCCGCGGAACTGCACCTCAGCACGTGCGCGGAGGACGTGCTGGTGCGAGACGGCGGTTCCTGGCTCGTCGAGCACCGTTCGGTGCGCCACGACGGCACGGCTGCGGAGGGATGACCATGGCTGTCGACGCCGGCAAATTCCGGGAGATCTTCGGTTCCCTGCCGACCGCGGTCGCTGTCGTTACCGCGGTGGGGGAGGACGGTGAACCGTGCGGCCTGACGATGAACACGGTGACCGCGGTGGCCAAGACCCCGCCGTTGCTCCTGGTCTGCTTGGACGAGACTTCGCAGACCCTGCGAGCGATCCGGCATTCGGGAACGTTCGTGGTGAACTTCCTGGCCGGGCACGGCAGCGAGCTGTCCGACCGGTTCGCGCGGAAGGGCCGGGGGAAGTTCGCCGGGTTCGACTGGCTCGCCGCGCCGTCGGCGGGCGGGGCGCCGATCCTCTCCGGGCACGTGCTCGCGCACGCCGAATGCTCGGTGCGCGAGGAGATCCGGGTCGGCGACCACTCGGTCGTGATCGGCCTGCTCGACGACGGCGAAGCGTACGACCGGCCTCCGCTCGTTTATTACCGCAAGAACTACTCCGCGTGGCCGATCGGCGGTCTCCGCGCGATTCCCACGGGGCGCTGACGTCCCGGAAACCCTGAGGAGGAACCATGAAGTTCGGCATCAACCTCGCTCCCAACGTCACTCCGGAGGAAAGGAGCGGCGCCCAGCTGTTCGCCGAGTTCCTCGAACTGGCGGAACTGGCCGAGGCTCTCGGCTTCGACCACGTGAAGACCGTCGAGCACTATTTCACGTCCTACGGCGGGTACAGCCCCGACCCGGTGACGTTCCTGGCCGCGGTGGCCGCCCGGACCGAGCGGATCCGGTTGGTGACCGGCGCGGTGCTGCCGGCGTTCACGCATCCGCTGAAGCTGGCCGGAAAGCTGGCCATGCTGGACAACATCTCGAAGGGGCGGCTCGACGTCGGCTTCGGGCGGGCGTTCCTGCCCGACGAATTCGAGGCGTTCCAGGTCTCCATGGACGAAAGCCGCGCGCGGTTCGAGGAAGGCGTCGAGGCGTGCCGCCGGCTGTGGGCCGAGGAGCACGTGGTGTGGGACGGGCAGTTCTGCCAGTTCGGCCCGGTGACGATGCTGCCGAGGCCGTTTCAGCAGCCGCATCCGCCGATCCTGGTCGCGACCGCGCGCACCCCGGAGTCCGCGGAGGCGGCGGGCCGCGCGGGCCACGGGGTGATGATGGTGCCCTCGATCAACAAGGTCGAGAAGGTCCAGGACATGCTCGCGTTGTACCGCAAGGCTTACGCCGGTGCCGGGCACGAGGGCGAGGGCCAGGTCCACATGACCTACAACACCTATCTTTCCGAAGACCCGGAGCGGGCCCGGATGCTCGGGAAGAAGTACGCCGACAACACGCACGACAAGCTCGTGGGCGCGGTGACGTCGTGGGCCACCACCCGGAGCGAGCAGTACCGCGGCTACGAGCAGATCGCGCAGAAGGCCAAATCGAGCAGCTTCGAAGACCAGATCCGCGAGACGAAGGTGCTCGTCGGCACTCCGGACGAGGTCGTCGGCCAGGTGCGGCAGATCCGCGAGTGGTTCGGCGAGATCACTGTCAGCCTGCAGCCGACCGCGGGGAACATGCCGGTCGCGGAATCGGCGCGCACCATGGAATTGTTCGCCGAGCACGTGCTGCCCCGGTTCGCCTGAGCGCCGGGGGAGGGGCGAGCAGTGACTGACGAGGTGCCGGCGTTGATCGTCGGCGGCGGACTGGCCGGCCTGACCGCCGCGCTGTTCCTCGGCCTGCACGGAGTCCGGCCGCTGCTGGTGGAGAAGCATCCGTCCACCTCGGCCGTGATGAAGGCCAGGGGCCAGTATCCGCACGTGATGGAGGCGCTGGCGATCGGCGGCGTCGCCGAGCGGGTCCGGGCGGCGGGCCCCGGCGGCAGCGAAGAGTTCTACATGGTCGTCGCGAAGTCCCTTGCCGGTCCGGTGCTGCACAGCATCATGACCAACGGGGAAATGTCGATGCGGCACGTGTCGCCGCAGGACTGGGCGATGGCGAGCCAGGAGCGGACCGAACCGATCCTGGCCGAGCGGGCCGGGGAACTCGGCGCCGAGCTGAGGTTCTCCACCGAACTGGTGTCGTTCGAGCAGGACGGCAGCGGCGTCACCGCGGTGCTGCGGGAGAACGGCGCGGAGCGGACGGTGCGGGCCGGGTATCTGGTCGGCGCGGACGGACGGCGCAGTCCGGTCCGCGAAGGGGCGGGCATCGGCTCGCACGGCCGGGGCGTGCTCGGGCATCTGCTGCGGGTGTTCTTCGACGCGGACATGTCCGGTCCGCTCACGGAACTCGAAGGCGTCGCGGACGGCGAGCGGTTCGCGTTGTTCCATTTGCTGGACGACAGCATGCCCGGGGTCTTCTACACCACGGACGTGCCCGGCCGGTACGGCTACATCCGCGGGCTGACCGACGAGCCCGTCGACTGCCGGGAATGGCCGCCGGAACGGGCCGCGGGTCTGGTCCGGCGCGGTCTCGGGATGCCGGACCTCGACCTGCGGGTGACCGGCGTTGGCGAGACGCCGCTGGTGGAGAGCATCGCGGACCGGTTCACCGAGGGCAGGGTGCACCTGATCGGCGACGCCGCGAAGGTCGTCCCGGCCCCGGGCGGGCTCGGCGGCAGCACCGCGATCATGGACGGGTTCTATCTCGCGTGGAAGCTGGCCGCCGTGATCCGGGGCGAGGCAGGCCCGGGCCTGCTGGACAGTCACGACGCGGAGCGCCGGCCGGTCGCCGAGATGATCGCCGAGCAGCAGTTCGCGAACACTCTGCAGCGGCTCGCGCCGGGCTTGGACGACGGCACCGCCGCGGAGATCGTCAGCCCGGTGACGCAGGTCTTCGGTTACCGGTGCGCGCACGGCGCGGTGGTGCGGGAGCCGGACGACCGCGGCGAGTTGCTGGAAGACCCGGCGAAGCCGACCGGACGTCCGGGGTCGCGCGCTCCCGACGTGCCGCTGGAGCCCGGCGGCGAGGCGGATTCGACGATCGGCCTGTTCGGCCACGGGTTCGTGCTGCTGGCCGGGCCTTCCGAGGCCCGGCTGCTGGATTCGGTGCCGGAGATCGCCGGACGGCTGGGAATTCCGTTGCGGGGCCGACGGGTCGGCGGGCCGGGACAGCGGGCGGTGGCGGACCGGTGGGCGCGGGCATACGGGGTGACCGACTCCGGCGCGGTGCTGGTCCGCCCGGACCGGTTCATCGCGTGGCGCACGCCGGGGCCGGCCGCGCCGGCCGAACTGGAGCGGGCGCTGCGGATCGTGCTGGACCGCCCTGCCGAGGCAGGTGCGGGATGATCCTGGTGACGGGGGCGACAGGAACGGTCGGCGGCGCGGTGCTGGCCCGGCTGAGCTCGGACGGCGTGGCGGCGACCGCGCTGACCCGCAGGCCGGCGGCGGCTCGGCTGCCGCCGGGGACCCGGGTCGTCGCGGGAGACCTTGGCGCGCCGGAGAGTTTGCCGCGCGCGCTCGCCGGGATCGACAGCGTGTTCCTGATGTCGCCGGGCCACTGCAAGGCATTCCACGACGCGAACCTCGTCGATGCGGCCGCGGAAGCCGGGGTGCGGCGGATCGTGCAGCTGTCTTCGGCCGGGGTGGCCGAAGCAGCGGACTCCGGCGAGGACAACGCGCTCGCCCGCTGGCACCGCGATGCGGAAGACGCGCTGCGCTCTTCCGGGCTCGAATGGACGATCCTGCGACCGGGGGAGTTCATGTCGAACGCACTGGCGTGGGCGGAGTCGATCCGCGCGGACGGAACGGCCGCCACCCCGGCTCCGGACCTGGTGCAGGCTCCGGTCGATCCGGCCGACATCGCCGCGGTGGCGGTGGAAGCGCTGCGCGAGCCCGGACACGCCGGCAAGACCTACGCGCTGAGCGGACCGGAGCAGCTCAGCGCTGCCGACCAGATCGCAGTCCTCGGCGCGGTGCTGGGCCGCGGCGTCGAGGTCCGGCCGATTTCCCTTGCCCAGCACCGGTCCGCGATGGCGCGGAGGCATCCGGAGGAGACGGTGGCCGGGGTGCTGGAGGCGCTGGAGCAGGCGCTGGCCCGGCCGGGAAACGTCCGCGCCGAATGCGTGCCGACGGTGCCCGGACTGCTCGGCCGCCCGGCGGCGACATTCCGGCAATGGGCCGTTCGGCATGCCTCGGCGTTCGCCTGACCGCGTTTTACCGCGCGGTCTTGTGTTTCCACAGCGGTGCCTTAGTTTTCCTGTACCCGCCGCTGAAAGAATAGTTTCACGGGCCGGGAAACCCCGTCCCGGATTCGGTATGCCGCCACGAGGCGGTCCGTTCAGGAAGGTGTGGACAATTCATGTCGAACGCCCGACGAGTGGTGATCACCGGAATCGGGGTCATGGCTCCCGGCGGCGGCGGAGCCAAGGAGTTCTGGGACCTGATCTCCGCCGGCCGTACTGCGACCCGCCGGATCACACTGCTCGATCCCGGACCGTACCGGTCTCAAGTGGCAGGCGAATGCGATTTCGACCCAGCGGCGCACGGCCTCGGTCCGCAGGAGATCCGCCGGATGGACCGGGCGGCGCAATTCGCGGTGGTCACCGCGCGCGAAGCGGTCGAAGACAGCGAACTGGAATTCGCCGCGCTCGATCCCGGCCGGGTCGGTGTCGCGGTCGGCAGCGCGGTGGGCTGCACGATGAAACTCGAAGAGGAATACGTGGTCATCAGCGACGGCGGACGTTCGTGGCTGACCGATCACGAATACGCGGTTCCCCATTTCTACGACTATTTCGTGCCGAGTTCCCTGGCGGCCGAGGTGGCCTGGACGGTCGGGGCCGAGGGGCCGGCCTCGGTCGTCTCCGCGGGCTGCACCTCCGGGCTCGATTCGGTCGGCTACGCCACGGATCTGCTGCGCGACGGCGTGGCCGACGTGATGATCGCCGGTGCGACGGACGCTCCGATCGCGGGCATCACGCTGGCCTGTTTCGATGCGATCAAGGCCACCACGCCGCGCAACGACGAACCGGGCGCCGCGTCCCGCCCGTTCGACCGCAGCCGGAACGGCTTCGTGCTGGGCGAGGGTTCCGCGATGTTCGTGCTCGAGGAGTACGAACACGCGCAGCGGCGCGGCGCGCACATCTACGCCGAGATCTCCGGGTACGCCTCGCGCTGCAACGCCTACCACATGACCGGGCTGCGCGCGGACGGCCGGGAGATGGCCGCCGCGATCACCGCGGCGCTGGGCGAGGCACGGCTGCCGGGGACGGCGATCGACTACGTCAACGCGCACGGCTCCGGCACCCGGCAGAACGACCGGCACGAGACCGCGGCGTTCAAGTCGAGTCTCGGCGAGCACGCCTACCGGACCCCGGTCAGCTCGATCAAGTCGATGGTCGGGCATTCGCTCGGCGCGATCGGCTCGATCGAGATCGCCGCCTGCGCGCTCGCCATCGAAAACGGAGTCGTCCCGCCGACGGCGAATCTGCACGAGCCGGATCCGGAATGCGATCTTGACTACGTGCCGCTGACCGCGCGGGAACGGCGGCTGTCCTCGGTGCTGAGCGTGGGCAGCGGGTTCGGCGGCTTCCAGAGCGCGATGGTGCTGACCAAGCCGGAAGGCGCGGGGTCGTGACCGCCGGTGCCGTGATCACCGGGATCGGGGTCACCGCGCCGAACGGCATGGGAGCGGACGAGTTCTGGTCGGCGACGCTCGCGGGCCGGAGCGCGATCGGCCCGATCACCCGCTTCGACCCGGCGCGGTACCCGTCCTCGCTGTTCGGCGAGATCCGGGATTTCCGGGTGCACGAGCATCTGCCGAGCAGGCTCGTGCCGCAGACCGACCGGATGACGCAGCTCGCGCTGGTCGCCGCGGACTGGGCCCTGGCGGACGCGAAGGCCGACGCCGCGGAGTTCGACGAGTTCGAGATGGGCGTCGTCACCGCGAGCGCGTCCGGCGGGTTCGAATTCGCCCAGCACGAACTGGAAAAGCTGTGGAGCAAGGGCAGCGAGTACGTCAGCGCGTACCAGTCGTTCGCGTGGTTCTATGCGGTCAACACCGGCCAGATCTCGATCCGCAACGGAATGCGGGGTCCCAGCGGGGTGGTGGTGACCGACCAGGCGGGCGGGCTCGATGCGGTGGCGCAGGCGACCCGGCAGCTGCGCAAGGGAGTGCGGCTGGTGGTCACCGGCGGGGTGGACGGTTCGCTGTGCCCGTGGGGCTGGGTGGCGCAGCTCGCCACCGGCTCGCTCACTCGCGCAGCCGAACCCGAGCGGGGTTACCGGCCGTTCAGCGCGGCGGCCGACGGATTCGTGCCAGGGGAGGGCGGAGCCATCCTCGTGGTCGAAGACCGCGCGGCCGCCGCCGCACGCGGGGCGCGCTGCTACGGCGTGATTTCCGGCTATGCGGCCACTTTCGACCCGCGCCGGGACAGCGGCCGCGTACCGGGTCTGCGGCGCGCGGCCGAACTGGCCATCGAGCGGGCCGGGATGACGCCGGGCGAAATCGACGTGGTCTTCGCGGACGCGGCGGGCCTCCCGGACCTGGACCGGATCGAGAGCGCCGCGATCACCGCGGTGTTCGGGCCGTACGGGGTTCCGGTGACCGCGCCGAAGACGATGACCGGCCGGCTCTATTCGGGTGCGGCGTCGCTCGACCTGGCGAGCGCGCTGCTTTCCATCCGGGACCAGGTTGTCCCGCCGACGCTGTACGTCGCGGAGCCCGCCCCGGAGCACACGCTCGACCTGGTGCGGGACACGCCGCGGAGCGCCCGCGTCGGCGCCGCGCTCGTGCTGGCCCGCGGTCGCGGCGGATACAACTCGGCCATGGTCGTCCGGGCGGCGGAATGAGCGCGGAACGAGCCGCGGAATGAGCACTGATCGGAAGGACTCGGAAATGGCGGAATTCACCCTGGACTCCCTCAAACGCCTGCTGCGCGAGGTGGCGGGCGAGGAGGAGGGCGTTGATCTGGACAGCGAAATCGCGAGCGCGACCTTCGAACAGCTCGGGTACGACTCGCTGGCGCTGCTCGAAGCGTCCGCTCGGATCAAGCGCGAGTACGGCGTAGCGCTCGCGGACGACGACGTCACCTCGGTCGGTTCCCCGTCCGAGCTGGTGGACCTGGTGAACGAAGGCTTGAACGTCACGGCGGGCTGAGCGGGCCCGCCGAGCAGGAAGGAGCTTCACGTGACGGGAACCCTGACACGCCGCGTCCCCGCAGACCAGGCCGAGTGGGTCGTCTGCGCGGGGTGCCGCGATCTGATCTACGGCAAACGGCTGTCCCGGTCTCTCGGGGTGTGCCCGGAATGCGGGAGGCACCGCCGGGTGGACGCCCCGGAGCGGATCTCCCAGCTGCTCGACCCGGGTTCGGCGGAGCTGCTCGGGTTCCGGGCCGACGACGCCGACCCGCTGGGCTTCGTGGACTCGAAGCCGTATCGGCAGCGGCTGGCCGAAGCACGCCGCGAGACTGGGCTCGACGAGGCCGTGCTGTGTGCGCGCGGAACCGTCGAAGGCCAGCCGGTGGTCGTCGCGGTGATGGACTTCCGGTTCATGGGCGGCAGCCTCGGCAGCGCGGTCGGAGAGCTGATCACCCAGGCCGTGGAAGAGGCCCTGCACACCCGAACCCCGCTGCTGGTGGTGACTGCCTCCGGCGGTGCCCGGATGCAGGAGGGCGCGCTGTCGCTGATGCAGATGGCCAAGACCAGCCAGGCGTTCGCACAGCTCGACGAGGCAGGGGTGTTCACTGTCTCGCTGATCACCGACCCGACGTTCGGCGGGGTGGCCGCCTCGTTCGCGTCCCTGGCCGACGTGCTGGTGGCGGAGCCGGGCGCGCGGATGGGCTTCGCCGGGCGACGGGTGATCGAGCAGACCATCCGGGAAGAACTGCCCGCGGATTTCCAGACCGCCGAGTTCTTGCTCGGCCACGGGCTGGCGGACCTCATCTGTCCGCGCGGCGAACTGAGGAGCACGATCGCCAGGCTGCTGTCGACGGGCAACCGGCACGTCGGGGCTTCCGGACCGGCGGCGGAGATCGGCGACGCGCTGGTGCGGGACCCGGCGGCGCTCGAAGCGCGGGATCCGTGGCAGGCGGTGCGGTCGGCGAGGGCGCTGGACCGGCCGACCGCGCGGGACTACTTCCACCGGATGCTGGACGAGTTCGTCGAACTGCACGGCGACCGGCTCTCCGCCGACAGCGCCTCCCTGGTCGGAGGGCTCGGCCGCCTCGGCGGGATTCCGGTGCTGGTGCTCGGCCACCAGAAGGGGCACGATGCGAGCGAACTCGCCGCGGCGGGGTTCGGGATGCCGCAGCCGAGCGGCTACCGGAAGTCCGCGCGGCTGATGCGGATCGCGGCGAAGCTCGGGCTGCCGGTGATCGCCTTGGTGGACACGCCCGGCGCGCATCCCGGCGTGGCGGCCGAGGAACAGGGCCAGGCGATCGCGATCGCGGAGAACCTCCGCCTGATGGCGGGGCTGCCGGTGCCGATCGTGGCGGTGGTGACCGGAGAGGGCGGCAGCGGCGGCGCCCTCGCCCTCGCCGTCGCGGACGCAGTGCTGATGTGGGAGCACGCGGTGTACTCGGTGATCAGCCCGGAAGGCTGCGCCGCCATTCTGTGGAAGGACGCGCAGGCCGCGCCGAAGGCCGCCGCGGCGCTCGGCGTGAGCGCCGAACGGTTGCTGGGCCTCGGCGTCGTGGACGCGGTGATCCGGGAACCCTCCGGCGGCGTCCAGGCCGATCACCATCTCGCCGCCGAACGCCTGCGCGCGGTGCTGCTCGGCGAACTCGGCAGGCTGGCCGGGCAGGAGCAGATGGAACTGCTCACCCGGCGGCACGCCCGGTTCCGCCGGTTCGGCGCGGCGCGGCGCGGGACGGATTCCCGCCGAGCGGACGGAGGACTGGCCGGATGACCGACCACGAGAGCACGACCGAGAACACCGTCCAGCGTCTGGTCGAGGTGGTGTGCACGCACGCGTCCGGCTTGCTGTCCGGGGTGCGGCATCCGCCCGCGGTCCTGCGGCTGCGCGCGGCCGACGTGGCGGTGGAACTGGAATGGCCGGTCGCGGCGAACGACGAACAGGCGGCTGCCGGGCCCGTCGCGGCGGACCCGGCCGGGGATCCCGCCGACGACCTCGAATACCTGCTCGCCCAGACCGTCGGAGTCTTTTACCACGCCCCCGAGCCCGGTGCGCCGCCGTTCGTCAGCGAAGGCGACGTCATCGTGCCCGGCAGGCAGGTGGGCATCATCGAGGCGATGAAGATGATGATCCCGGTGGAGGCCGACCGCCGCGGCCGGATCGCGGCGGTCCTGACCGAGAACGGCGCCTCGGTCGAGTACGGGGCCCGGCTGTTCGCTCTCGCGCAGGCCGGCTAGTGCAGTTTCCCTGCCCGTTGACCGACGACGAGGAGTGGCCGTGTTCGGTTCGGTACTGATCGCAAACCGGGGCGAGATCGCCCTCCGGGTGGCCCGGACGTGCCGGGAGCTCGGCATCAAGTCGATCGCCGTGTATTCCGCGGCCGACGAGGACTCGGCGGTGGTGCGGTTCGCCGACGAGGCTGTCCGGATCGGGCCCGCCGCAGCGAAGGCGAGCTATCTCTACATCCCGGCGGTGATCGAAGCGGCGCTGAAAACCGGGGCCGAGGCCGTGCATCCCGGCTACGGTTTCCTTTCCGAGGAACCGGATTTCGCCGAGGTCTGCGCGAGCTACGGCCTGACGCTGATCGGGCCGCCCGCCGAGGTGATCCGCAAGCTCGGCGACAAGGTCGAGGCCCGCACGCTGATGGCCGCGACCGGGATGCCGCTGCTGCCGGGCAGCCTCGAACCGGTCGCCGCCGCCGACGAGGCCCGGCGGATCGCCGACCAGATCGGGTACCCGGTGATCCTCAAGGCCGCGGCGGGCGGCGGCGGCAAGGGGATGCAGGTCGTCTCCGAACCCGGCGAGTTCGCCTGGAAATACGGCGAGACGACCAGGACCGCGCTCGCGTTGTTCGGCGACGCGCGGGTGTATCTGGAGCGGTACCTGAACCCGGCGCGGCACGTGGAGATCCAGGTGCTGTGCGACGCCCACGGCAACGGGGTGCACCTGGGGGAACGGGACTGCTCGGTGCAGCGGCGGCACCAGAAGCTGGTCGAGGAGACCCCGGCACCCGGGCTCGATCCCGCGCTGCTCGCCGAGATGGGCCGGGTCGCGGTGCGCAGCGCGCTCGCCGCGGGCTACGTCGGCGCGGGCACGTTCGAGTTCCTGGTCGGCGCGGACGGCACGTTCTCGTTCATGGAGGTGAACAGCCGGATCCAGGTCGAGCACCCGGTGACCGAAATGGCCAC
The DNA here is from genome assembly GCF_003385235.1 of Amycolatopsis circi. GTDB lineage: Bacteria > Actinomycetota > Actinomycetes > Mycobacteriales > Pseudonocardiaceae > Amycolatopsis > Amycolatopsis circi. Next base: position 78,327 of record NZ_PQIA01000008.1, read on the forward strand.
CGGGCTGGACCTGGTGCGCGAGCAGATCCGGGTCGCCGCCGGGCTGCCGCTGGGGTTCGCCCAGCGAGACGTGGTGCGCCGCGGCTGCGCGATCGAATGCCGGATCAACGCCGAGAACCCGGCGCGGGGTTTCGTCCCGGCCCCGGGGGTGCTGGCCGAGTTCGTGCCCGCGGGCGGCCCGTTCGTCCGGGTGGACACGCACGGCTATGCCGGATACCGGGTGCCCGGCGCGTACGACTCGCTGCTGGCCAAGCTCGTCGTGTGGGCTCCCGACCGCGAGCAGGCGCTGGCCAGGATGCGGCGCGCGCTCGACGAGTTCCGGGTTTCGGGTCCGGGACTGAGCACGACGACCGGGTTCCTGCGGAGCCTGCTCGACCATCCGGCGTTCTGTTCGGCCACGCACAGCACTTCGCTCGTCGACGAGATCCAGTCGGCTCCGCAAGCTGTGTGACCCGCACGGCCCGGCCGGGAAACCGGCCGGGCCGTGCGGTGCTGTCGGGTGTCAGGCGTGGCACACAGGGAGCCCGCCGTGGTGGGCGACCATTTCCGCGAAGACGCCGACGACGTCGAGCGGCACGCCGGGCGCCGCGCCGCGGTGTTCGGCGAACGCCCGATGCAGATTCGCCACCAGTCGCTCGGAGTCCCGCAACCCCGCGAACTCGCCGAGATCGGCCTCGGCGGCGGCTTCGAGCGGGGTGCGCCCGCCGGCGATCGCGTCCGCCGCGATTCCTTGCAGCCACCGCAAATACCGCGCGTTGGCGTCGAGCACCTCGGGTCCGGCCAGCGACCCATGACCGCAGACGACTGTCTGCGCGGGGAGTTCGCGAAGCCGCTCCAGCACCGCCAGCGATCCGGAGACCGAACCCATCAGGACGAACGGCGTGCAGCCGGACAGCGCGATGTCGCCGGTGAACAGCACGCGCTCTTCGGGCAGCCACACCACGACGTCATTGGTGGTGTGGGCGGTGCCGAGGTGCAGCAGTTCGATCGTCCTGTCTTCGCGGTGCAGCACGAGGCGCTCGGCGAAGGTAGTGGTCGCCGGTTTCAGCACCACGTCGCCCCATCCGACGTCCGGCCACAGGTTCTGCAGCGCGAGGCCGTTCTCGATCGCCTCGGCACGGCCCAGTTCGTGCGCGATGATTTCCGTCTCCGGACCGAAGACGAAATTGCCGAAGGTGTGATCGCCGTGGCTGTGGGTGTTGACGACGGTGCGCGGCCGGACGTCGGTCACGGTGCCGATCGCGGCACGCAGCGCGCGGGCCCTCGATTCGGTGGCGGCCGTGTCGATCACCGTGGTGCCCTCGGCCGAGGGCACCACGCCGGCGTTGTTGAGACACCACCCGCCGTCCGGTTGCAGGTAAGCGAAAACGCCGTCCGCGACCTCGACCAGACCGGGGCGCGTCACGAGGTCTCCAGCACCGGAGCGGCGTGGCCCTTGCGGTCGAGGCTGACCTGGCGGCTCCGCACCAGCCAGCCGCCGCCGCGGCGGAAGAGGACGTCTTGGCACACCGTGCTTGCCCAGACCCGGCTGGTCTCTTCCGGCAGGGTTTCCACCACCAGCACATAGGAACGCGCGACGAGCGAGCCGTCCGGCCTGCCGTCCGCGTGCAGCCCGGTCAGCAGATGCCGGTGCACCGCGCCCCGGCACCGGCGCTCCTCGACCCCGGCCCTGGTCAGCTTTTCGATGGCAGCGCGGCCTCCGAGCGGTTCGGGCAGGCCGGTGGACCGGAAAACGCCGTCGTCGGCGAAGGTGTCCAGCCATTCGGCCACCCGGTTTTCGTCGAGCAGGAACATCTGCCGCGCGTAGAAGTGCTGGACATTCAGGAGAACGTCGTCGGAAACCGGGATCAGTTCGGGAACGAGACTCGTCATGGCATTCCTTTGCGGTCGGGCGAGCGTTCTCGGACGATGTTTTCAAAACCCGCTGGAGCGCCGGTAAACGCGCGGGCGTCCTTACCATTCGTCTACCCGGAACTCATCGGCGGCGGAGAAGCTGGGAAAGCACCATTCGCCCGAGGAGAAAGGACCGCGATGACCCGGGGAGACAAGCAGCACGCGATCGTGACCGGAGGGACGAGCGGCATCGGGCTGGCGGTGGCGGCCGCGCTCGCCTCCGGCGGGTTCAGCGTGTTCCTGTGCGGAAGGGACAAGCAACGCGTCGTCGACACGGTGGCAGACTTGCGGGACAAGGGCTTCGACGCGGACGGGACCGCCTGCGACGTCCGCGCAGGCACCGCCGTCAAGGACCTCGTGCGCGGCGCGACCGAACGGTTCGGCCCGGTCGACGTGCTGGTGAACAACGCGGGACGGCCCGGCGGCGGGCCGACCGCGCAGATCACCGACGAGGTGTGGTTCGACGTCATCGACACCAATCTGAACAGCGTCTTCCTGGTCACCCGGGAAGTGCTGAACGCGGGCGGAATGCTCGAGCGGGGCCGGGGCCGGGTGATCAACATCGCGTCGACCGGCGGCAAGCAAGGAGTCGTGCTCGGCGCGCCGTATTCGGCGTCGAAACACGGCGTGGTCGGGTTCACCAAGGCGCTCGGGCTGGAATTGGCGAGGACCGGGGTCACCGTGAACGCGGTCTGCCCCGGATACGTCGAAACCCCGATGGCCGGGCACATCCGCGGGAATTACGCGCGGATCTGGGGCACCACCGAGGAAGACGTGCTCGAACGGTTCGAGGCGAAGATCCCGCTCGGCCGCTACACCACTGCCGACGAGGTCGCCGGGCTGGTGTCCTATTTGACCACCGAGACCGCGGCTCCGATCACCGCGCAGGCGATCAACGTCTGCGGCGGGCTCGGGAACTACTGATGGCCGCCCCGGAAACCGCGACGGGCACGGTCAGCGTCGTCCACGAGGGGACGGTCTCGCTGCCCGCCGATGCGGTCTACGCGCTGATCGCCGACGTGGCGAGGTGGCCGGTGCTGTTCGGGCCGACGGTGCACGTCGAGCACCTGGAACGGGGCGGCGGCGCCGAACGGTTCCGGATCTGGGCCACCGCAAAGGGAGAGGTCAAGAACTGGACCTCGTTCCGGAAGCTGGACCCGGTGCGCCGGACGATCGAATTCCGCCAGGAGGTGTCGCAGCCGCCGGTGGCCCGGATGGGCGGCTACTGGCGAATGGAGGACCTGGACGGGCAGCGCACCCGGGTGGTGTTCGGGCACGAATACCGGGCGATCGACGACGATCCGGCCAGCCTCGCCTGGATTTCCGAGGTGGTCGACCACAACAGCAAGGCGGAACTGGCCTCACTGGAGGAATCCGCGAGGCGGGGCCTCGACCTGGCCGCGCTGACAGTGTCCTTTGAGGACTCCGTCGTCGTGCCGGGCGAGCCGGCCGCGGTCTGCGAATCGGTGTACCGGCACCAGGATTGGCGAGGCATGGACCTGGCACTGTTGCCGCCGCGGCACATCGCCTACAAGCGTGCTTCGCTGCCGTCCGGGATTTCCGCCTATGTCGGGCGCTGGACGTTCGACGAAGCGGCAGAAGGAGTCAAGGTGACGTTGCGGCACACCGCGGTCGTGGAAAGCCCGGAGCTTGCCGAGTCCGCGGTGGCTCCGCTGCGCACGCAGGCGGCTCGGGACCTTCAGCAGGCAGCCGATCGGCCGAAAGCGGCAGGCGCGTGACCGCGGTGGTGGTGACCGGTGCCGGGTCGGGCATCGGCCGCGCGGTCGCCCACGGTTTCGCCGCCGAAGGCGCCGGCGTGCTGGCGGTCGGCCGGACCGGGAGCAAACTCGCCGAGACCGCCCGGAACCGGCCGGAAATCCGGCCTTTCGCCGCCGACATCACCGCCGACGGGGCCGCGAAACGCATCGCGGAGGCCGCGGCGGCGGAGTTCGGCCGGATCGACGTGCTGGTCAACAACGCGGCCGTCGTGGTGCGGGCGCCGCTCGGCGGCATCGACGCGAAGCAGGCTCGCGAGCAGGTGGAGACGAACCTGGTCGCCCCGTTGCTGCTGGCCCAGGCCTGTCTGCCGTGGCTCCGACTCAGCGCGGGCACGGTGGTCAACGTCAGCACGTCCGGCGCGGTCCGCGGCTGGCCGATGAACTCGGTATACGGAGCCAGCAAAGCGGGGCTGGATTTCCTGACCCGGACCTGGGCGGTCGAACTGGCGCCGCAGGGCGTCCGGGTTGTCGCGGTCGCGCCCGGCCCGGTCGACACCGAGATCGCGGAGAACTCGGGTTTCTCTGCCGAGCAGATCGTCCGGCTGCGGGAGACGCAGCGGGCCAAGGTGCCGCTGGGCCGGATCGGCCGTCCCGAAGAGATCGCTTGGTGGGTGCGCACTCTGGCCCGCCCCGAGGCCGGTTTCGCGACGGGTGCCGTCCTGGCCGTGGACGGCGCGGCGAGCGTCGCGATGTGACCGGCGGACACGGCAGAAGGGCCGGGGAGCACCCGGCCCTTCTGCGGTGTCCGCCGGTCACGCCGCCGCGGCGGCCCCGTCCTGGACGACGGTGGCGATGTGCGGGTCGCCCTTGATGAGCGGGAACACCTTGCTCACCCGGGCATGGAACTCCGGATCGGCCATCGCCTTGTCCAGCGCCGCGCGGTCGGTCCATTCGGCGATGTTGAAGTAGACGCCCGGGTCGGCGACCGAGCGCAGGAACTTGTAGCTGACCAGACCGGGTTGCCCCAGCATGAACTCGGCCACTTTCGCGTACGCCGATTCCAGCTCCTCGGCCGATCCGGTCAGGATCAGCTTGTTCATGAAGACGACCACAGCGCGGCTCCTTCGACAATTCGGCTCGGAACGTGACTGTGACCATCAGAGCATCGGCGGGTGAGGCCTTGGTGGACCCGTGGTAGGGCAGGCGGGCGCTTTCGCCACGAGACGGTCAGGCGCTGATCATCGTCACGACGCCGGACGCCACGATCAGCCCGACGATCGCCCGGTCGAACACCGCCCTGGGAACCCGGCCGATGAGCCTGCCGCCGACAATGTTCCCGGCCAGCGCGGCGACGACCAGTACCGGCAGCCGCGTGCCCAGTCCGGCGGTGTCGAGGTGGCCCGCGGCCGCCAGGAGGATCAGGGACAGGCAGTTCGTCACCACGAAGTAGCCCGCCAGGTCGCCGACGAACGTGCGCGGCGGGACCTTCGCGGAGGCGAGCAGGACGGCCGGCGGCGCGCCGTTCAGGGATGTCGTCGTGGACAGGTAGCCGCCGAGCAGGCCGGCGGCGGTCTGCTTGACCGCGGTCGCGGGGTGGGCCTGGCGGGTCGGGCGGAGCAGGAGCCGCAGGCCCGAGAGCACGACCACGGTGCCCGCCATGATGCGCAGATCGTGCGGCGAAAGCCAGTGCACGGTGAGCGCGCCCGCGGCGGCGCCGGGGAGGCTTGCCGCGCCGAGGACCGCCACGCGTCGCCAGTCGATGTGGTTCCGCTCGCGGTGGAGGACGGCCAGCCTGGTGATCATGGTGGCGATCAGGTTGATCACCACCACCTGCGGCAGCGGGAGCCCGATGAGCAGCAGCAGGGGCGTGCCGACCAGCGAGGCGCCGAATCCGGTGAGTCCGCCGATGAGGCCCGCGAAGGCCACGGCCAACGCGGCCAGGATCACGCGACCACCGCCTGGCCCACCAACGCGAGGGACAGCACCGCGAGGATTCCCAGCACGATCCGGCGGACATCGCCGCCTCCGCGGCGGTACAGCCAGGTTCCGGCGGCGACTCCGGCAAGCGCGACGGGGAGGAAGAGCGCGGTTTGCCGGAGGACGTCACCGGTGAGCAGGCCGCCGGTGCCTGCGGTGGCGACTGTCATCGAGTCGGCTGCCAGGAAGAAGACGACCAGGCTCGCGCGGTTCGCTGCCATCGGCAGCGGAGACGCCAGGTACATCAGGACGACAGGCGGGCCGCCCATTCCGCAGGCGCCGTTGAGGATTCCGAAGGCGGTGCCTGCTCCCGCTAGGCCGGGTCGGCCGGGGAGGCGGCGGGTTCGGTGGGTGACGGCTAGGGCTAGCGCTGAGATTCCTACTGCCAGTCCGACGGTCAGCCTTGTTGCTCGTTCCGGTAACGCTGCCAGGAGCCAGATTCCGAGTGGCAATCCCAGGAGAGCACCGGTCAGCAGCCAGCGTACGGAGAGGCGGTGGGCGTCGGGCCAGGCTTTCGGCAGCAGGGTCACGCTGCAGGCTATTTCCAGCAGGAGTGTGCTCGGGACTACCGCTGGTGGCGGCAGGACCAGGCATAGGCAGCTCACCCACACCAATGACGCGCCGAAGCCGGAGTAGCCGCGGATCAGGCCTCCGGCGAGCAATGCGGCGACGGCGAAGGTCATTGCCGCGGGGGACAGCTGCCAGAAGGTCATCGGACGGCCTGGGCGGGATGCGGCATCAGACCTCCACGGCGCGGGCGGACGGGTTCACCTTGGGGCACGCCTGGTCGTGGCGGTAGGTCCAGAATCGCGGCATCGCGGGGTACCAGAGATGGGCGGCCCGGGTGCGGAGCGCGAAGGAACCGGTTTGGCCAGAGGCTGCTCGGACTGCGAGGGACCGGCAGACCGGGACCGGCTGGATGGCCAGCCGGTCCCGGGGCTGGCCGGGCCAGGATTCAGAGCTGGCGTCCAGCCGATCGGGACCGCCTCGGCAAGGATCGCTTGCCCTGCCATGGACTGCGGCCGAACTGGTCAGGTCGAAGCGACGCCGGCCTCGCCCCGTGTGGAGTCCGTTTCCGCCGTGACTGCGGGACCGGCCGGTCGGCGCTTCCGGACCTGGTACGCGATCAGGATCAACGCCAGGGTCACCGCGCTCAGCCAGAATTGCGAGCGGGTCGTCGGTAGGAACGCCATGGCCAAGATGACCGACGCCATCAAGGCGATCGTCGCGTAGCTGAGCCACGGGAACAGCCACATTTTCAGGCTCAGCGCGCCGGGATCGGTGTTCTGCAGCCGTTTCCGCAGCCGGACCTGGGCCAGCGCGATGGCGAGGTACACGAACAGCGCGACCGCGCCGTAGGAGTTCACCAGGAACTGGAAGATGAGGTTCGGCGAGGTGTACGCGGCGATGACGGAGACGTAGCCGATGACCGTTCCGGCGATGATGGCTCGGCGGGGGACGCCGCTGCGGGACAGTTTCGTGAACATCTTCGGGGCGTCGCCGTTGCGGGTCAGGGCGAAAAGCATCCGCGAGGACGTGTAGAGCGCCGAGTTCAGGCAGGAGAGCACTGCCGTCAGCACGATCGCGTTCATGATCGTTGCCACTGCGGGGATGCCGAGGACGTCCAGGACCGCGGCGTACGGGCTGACGGCGGTGTCGGGGGCGTTCCAGGCCTTGACCGCGACCACCACGAAGACCGAGCCGACGTAGAACAGCACCACGCGGAACACGATGGAGCGCATGGCTTTGGCGATCGCGCGGCGCGGTTCGGCGGACTCGGCGGCGGCGATGGTGACGATCTCGGCACCGGTGTAGAAGCCGACGCAGGGGACGACTGCGGCTAGCACCGCGCCGATGCCCATCGGGGCGAAACCGCCATGGGAGACCAGGTTGCCCAAGCCTCCGTGGGCTCCGGGCCAGACGCCGAACAGGTACAGGGCTCCGACCACCAGGAAGACCAGGATCGCGATGACCTTGATCGAGGAGAACCAGTACTCGAACTCGCCGTAGGACCGCGCGGAGACCAGGTTCGTCGCGGTCAGCAGCAGGAGCAATCCCAGGCTGAGCACCCACAGGGGCACGTTCGGCAGCCACAGCTGCAGGATCCGGCCGCCGGCCACCGCTTCCACGGCCACGACGATCACGAAGAAGTACCAGTACATCCAGCCGACGGTGAAGCCCGCCCGGTTGCCCATCGCCTCCCTGGCGTACACGTAGAACGAGCCGAGCGCGGGCCGCGCGACGGTCATTTCGGCCAGCATCCGCATGATGAGCACGGTGATCAGGCCGGCAATGAAGAACGAGACCACCGCCGCGGGCCCGGCCGACTGGATGACCACGCCGCTTCCGACGAACAGGCCGGCGCCGATCACGCCGCCCAGTGCGATCAGATTCATGTGGCGTTGCTTCAGGCCCGGTTTGAGACCGCTCTCGGCGGCTGTTTCCGGTGCAGAACCCACGTCTCCTCCTTCCGGCGGAGCCGGGGGGACCTCGATGTCCCCGCGCCGGCCGCCGCCGCGATGTGCTGAGAGCTGCTGTGTGGTTCCCGTCACCGTAAGAAGGAACAGGCCCCTCCGCGAGAGCCAGATACCACCGATGCTCTGGGACCAGAACGCACCGGTCCCGGACAGCACGACGGGCGCCGGGTGCCCCGTGTCCTACGAGGTACCCAGCGCCCGTCCCGGCTATCCCTCAGGGCTGGATCGCCTTCTCCACGTCCGTGAGCATGCCGTCGACGCCGTGCAGCAGCTCGTCCAGCACGTCCGTGTCGGCCACCAGAGGGGGCGAGATCATCAGCATGGTCGCGCCCCGGTCATCGCCGCGGAGGATGACTCCGGTGCGGCGGAACGCCTCCGGCAGGACCTCTCGCAGGACCGTCAGCGACTCCTCGTCGGTCAGCTCGCGGCCGCCGTCGCGGTCGGCTGTCAGCTCGATCGCGTAGAAGAAACCGGTGCCGCGGACGTCCTTGACGCACCGGTGCGCGTCCTTCAGCGACTCCAGGGCGGCGTGGAGCTTCGGGCCCTCGGTGAGCACGTGCTCGGGCACCTTCTCGTCGCGCATCGCGCTGATGTTGGCGACCGCGATGGCCGTCGACACCGGGTGGCCGCCCCACGTCGCGCCGTGGGTGAACACGCCGCCCTTGGGGGAGTCGTACAGCTCGGTGACCAGCTGCTCGCGCACGATCACGCCGCCGAGCGGGGCGTAGCCCGAGGTGGAGCCCTTGGCGAAGGTGATCAGGTCCGGTACGACGCCGGTGAGGCCGTGGCCGAAGAAGTGGCCCAGGCGGCCGAACGAGCAGATGACCTCGTCGGATACCAGCAGGATGCCGTACTTGTCGCACAGCGCCCGCAGCGCCGGCCAGTAGCCCTCCGGCGGGACCAGCGCGCCCCGGCCGTTCTGGACCGGCTCGGCGAAGACCGCGGCGACCGTCTCCGGGCCTTCCTCGAGGATGACCGCCTCGATGGCGCGGACGCAGTCCAGCTGGTCGGCCGGGCCGCAGTCGCCGGTGAAGCCGAGGGTGTTCGGGACGTGCCGGATGCCCGGCAGCAGCGGGCCGAACGGCTCCTTGATCTTGGGCAGGCCGGTGACCGACAGCGCGCCCATCGTCGTTCCGTGGTAGGCCATTTCGCGGCTGATGATCTTCGTCCGCTCCGGGGCGCCCTGGCTGCGGTGGTACTGCCGGACGAACTTCAGCGCGGTCTCGACCGCCTCCGAACCGGAGTTCACGAAGAACGTGGTGCCGAGGTCGCCGGGGGCAAGGTCGGCGATGATCCGGGCCGCTTCGATCGACGGCGGGTGCGCCGAGCCCCAGTTGCTGGCGTAGGCGAGGGTGCCGACCTGGTCGGCCGCGGCCTTGGCGATGTCCGCGCGGCCGTGGCCCATGTTGACGCAGAACAGCCCGGCGAGGCCGTCGAGGTGACGGCGGCCCTCGGTGTCGATCAGGTAGCTGCCCTCGCCGCGGACGAACACCGGGAACTCGCTCTGCCAGGTGTCCTTGCGCGTGAAGTGCGGCCCGAGGTGTCGGCGGGCAGTGGCCCGCAGCTCCGTGACGTTCACCTGGCGACCTCCTGTGTGTGCGGAACGGGAATGTGTCGACGATCGCAATCTTTCTGGTCCACGCCCAGAGCCAGAAAGAGGCCGATCGCCGGTGCCAGATCGGGGGCGGGCGTGAAAAAGCCCGGCCGGGCGCAAGGGCTCGGCCGGGCAGGGGGGTCGTGAGTGTTCGTCACGGTTCTAACCGGGATGAACACTCACGAGGTGCTTACACGTAGTCCTGGTACTTCTCCAGGAACCGGACCGGCTTCGAGAGCGCGTCGCGGCGGAACGGGTCGCCCAGCTCGCGGGTGCACATGATCTCGATGACCGTGGTGCGGCCCTCGTTCATTTGCGCGTCGACGGCCTTCTGCAGCGCCGGGCCGACGTCCTCGAGCTTGTCCACGACGATGCCGTCCGCGCCCATCGCCTGCGCGATTCCGGCGAAGCTCTCGCTTTCCAGTTCTCCCGCGACGAAACGGCGGTCGTAGAAGTCGACCTGGTTCTTCTTTTCCGCGCCCCACTGGCGGTTGTGGAACACGACGGCGGTGACCGGGATGTCGTGCCGCACCGCGGTCATGACCTCGCCCATGCTCATGCCCCACGCGCCGTCACCGGCGTACGCGATCGCTGGCCGGTCCATGGCGGCGGCCTTGGCACCGATGATGGTCGGCAGCGCGTAACCGCAGTTGCCGAAAGACATCGGCGCGAAGAACGACCGCGGCTCCTCGAAGCGCAAGTAGCTGTGCGCGACCGAGTTGATGTTGCCGATGTCGGTGGACACCATCACCCGCGCGGGCATGGCCTTCTCCAGCTCGCGCAGGACCTGGCGCGGGTGCAACCAGTTGCCCTCTTCCTGCTCCTGCTCGGAGATCATGTCGAGGGAGTAGGGGTCCTTCTCGTGGGTCCACTCGGTGAGTTCTTCTTCCCACGCGTCCTTCTCGGCCTTGATGCGCCCGGCGCGTTCGTCGCGGGTGGCGTCGCTGGCGAGCGTGCGGTCGGCGAGGCGCTCGGTCAGCGCGGCCGCGGCGGCCTTCGCGTCGCCGCAGATGCCGACGGTGATCTTCTTGACCAGGCCGAGCATCTTGTGGTCGGCGTCGATCTGGATGATCTTCGCGTTCTTGGGCCAGTAGTCCATGCCGTGCTGCGGCAGGGTGCCGAACGGCCCGAGCCGGGTGCCGAGCGCGATCACCACGTCCGCCTGCGAGATCAGCTTCATCGCGGCCTTGGAGCCCTGGTAGCCGAGCGGGCCGCACCACTGCGGGTGGCTGGCCGGGAAGCTGTCGTTGTGCTGGTAGCTGTTGACGACCGGCGCGCCGAGGCGTTCGGCGAGCGCCTTGCACTCGTCCACGCCGTCGGACATCACGACGCCGCCGCCGGAGATGATCACCGGGAATTCGGCGCTGGCGAGCAGTTCGGCCGCCTGGGCGAGACTCTTGTCGCCGCCGGGGCCGCGGTCGAGCCGCTGCGGCTCCGGGATCTCGGTCTCGATCTCGCCGTAGAAGTAGTCGCGCGGGATGTTCAGCTGGGTCGGGCCGAGTTCCGCGTGCGCCCGGTCGAAGGCCCGCGCGGTGTACTCGGCCATCCGCTTCGGGTTGTTGACGTGCGCCTGGTACTTGGTGAACTCCTGGAACATCGGCAGCTGGTTGGCCTCCTGGAAGCCGCCGAGGCCGGTGCCCATCGTGCCCGCCTCGGGCGTGATCATCACGACCGGGCTGTGCGCCCAGAACGCCGCGGCGATCGCGGTGACGCAGTTGCTGATGCCGGGCCCGTTCTGCCCGATGACCACGCCGTGCCGTCCGCTCACCCGGGCGTAGCCGTCGGCCATGTGCGCGGCGCCCTGCTCGTGCACGACCGGGACGAGCCGGATGCCGGCGGGCGCGAAGATGTCCATCGCGTCCATGAACGCCGAGCCCATGATGCCGAAGATGTCGGTGACGCCGTTGGCCACCATCGTCTCGACGAAGGCCTCCGACGGGGTCATCTTCGCCGGCCCGCTGACGACGGTGCGGCCGTCGCCCGTCTTCCTCTCCGCCATGATTGAACTCCTTCGACGCTGAAAGTCTTGGTTTTCGGTACGTGAGGTTCGTAAAAGCTGAACGCGATGGACGATAGGACGCCACGCGCGGGAGGTCAACCGGTAGTGGATGGAAAACGAGACAGGATGTGCTAGTTTTCGGAACGTGAGTGAGTTGCGGAAGACCAGCGCCGTGGAACTCGTGCGCGAGCCGGACGGCGCGGGCCTCGACGGAGACACCCCGACCATGCGGCTGTTCTCGCTGCTCGAGCTGATCGCGGCGAAGGACCAGCTGGTGACGCTGCAGGGCCTGGTCGAGGAGACCGGCCTGCCGAAGCCGACGCTGCACCGGATGCTGCAGCAGCTGGAAGGCGCGGGCCTGCTCGTGCGCCAGGCCGACGGGCGGCATTACGGCACCGGCGACCGGCTGCGCCGCCTCGCGGAGAACCTGCTGCTCAACGCGACGCATCACGGCGCCCGGCGCGCGGTGCTCAACCACCTGGTCGACGAGCTGGGGGAGAGCTGCAACATCACCGCGCTGTCGGGCAGCGAGATCGTCTACCTCGACCGCGTCGAAACGCCCGAGCCGCTGCGGTTCTACCTGCGGCCCGGTTCGCGCGTGCCGATCCACTGCTCGGCCAGTGGCAAGATCATCCTCTCGCAGATGAGCCCGGCGCAGCGGCGCAAGCTCCTCGCGCACGCTCCGCTCAAGCAGTACACGGCCAAGACGGTCACCGATCTCGACGCGCTGGAGGAGGAGTTCGCCCGCATCCGGCGCGACGGATTCGCCCTCGACGACGAGGAATTCCTTCCCGGGCTCGTGTGCGTGGCGGTGCTGGTCCCCAGCCGCACCGGACGGTCGAATCTCGCGGTGGCGGTGCAGGCCCCGGTCATGCGGCTCACCGCCGACAAGGCTTTGCAGGCGCTTCCCGCGTTGCAGCGGGCCGCCGAAGCGATCAAGGAGGTCGAGGCCGAGGGGTCGGCCGACGACGCCGACAGCATCCCGTCCTGACGGAGGTTTTCCGATGAACCCGTTGAACGGCAACGGTCCCGACGCCCGGATCGCCGTGCGCGACGCGTTCGGTCTCGACTCGTCCATGACAGTCCCGTGCTTCTCCGAAGCCGACGAGCACGTGCCCGAGGTCGACCCGGCCTATCGGTTCAACCCGGACGTGACGCTCGCGTTGCTGGCCGGGTTCGCGCACAACCGGCGCGTGCTCGTGCAGGGATTGCACGGCACCGGCAAGTCCACGCACGTCGAACAGGTCGCGGCGCGGCTGAATTGGCCGTGCCTTCGGGTGAATCTCGACGGTCATATCAGCCGCCTTGACCTCGTCGGCAAGGACGCGGTCGTGCTGCGCGAAGGCAAGCAGGTCACCGAATTCCGCGAGGGGATCCTGCCGTGGTCGCTGCGCCGGCCGACCGCGCTGATCCTCGACGAGTACGACGCGGGACGGCCGGACGTCATGTTCGTCATCCAGCGACTGCTCGAACGGGACGGCAAATTCACGCTGATCGACAGCAACACCGTGCTGCGCCCGCATCCGGGTTTCCGGCTCTTCGCCACGGCCAACACGGTGGGGCTGGGCAATCTCAACGGGCTGTACCACGGCGTGCAGCGGCTCAACCACGCGCAGATCGACCGGTGGAACATCGTCGCCGCGCTGGATTATCTGCCGCCTGAGGAAGAAATCGCGATCGTGCGGGCGCGCGTGCCGGGGCTGTCCGGGTCGTTGATCGAGGCGATGGTGGCGGTCGCCGGATTGACCCGCGAGGGGTTCCGGGCGGGCGATCTGTCCGCGCTGATGTCGCCGCGCACGGTCATCACCTGGGCGGAGAACTGCGAGATCTTCACGGATCCGGCGGTCGCGTTCCGGTTGACGTTCCTGAACAAATGCGACGAGGCCGAACGGCCGGTCGTCGCCGAGTACTTCCAGCGCTGCTTCGACCAGGAGCTGGCCGCGGCGTGAGCACGCCCGAGACGCGGCGGCGCCAGCAGGTCGAGGAACTGTCCGCGGCGGCGATCCGGGCGGTCAGCGGGTCGCCGGACGCGCATTTCCGGGGCGGGCGCCTGCATCGCGGGACCCGGCCGGTGCCGCTGCCCGCGCCGCATTTGCGGGCGGAGGACGAGGATCTGCCGTCTTTTCGCGGTGCGGCCGACGGGATGGCGCTGCACCTGAGCCGCTCTGATCGGGAGCTGCACCAGCGGTTGCGGCCGGAGGGCGGCGTCGAGCGGCTGTTGTTCGAGCTGCTGGAGCAGTTCCGGGTCGAGTCGTTGGTTCCGGCCGGTTTTCCTGGCATAACGGCGAATTTGCGGCGGCGGCACGAACGGTGGTCGCTGTCGGCGCACCACAATGGACTGACTGAGACGGCGCGCGGTGTGTTGATTTACACCGTCGCGCAGGTCGCGCGGGCTCGGATCACTGGCGAGCCAGTGGTGGAAGAGACCGAGGATCTGATCGAGGCGACTCGGGCAGCCATCGCGCCGATGATCGGTACGCAGTTGGCTGGGCTTCGGCGGGACCGGACTGATCAGGCTGCGTTCGCCGAGCATGCGCGGGCGTTGGCTGAAGCGGTCGCGGCGTTGCTGGAGCCGGAGAAGTCCGAAGAGGATGAGGACGAAGCGGAAACTGCGGCGTACGCGTTGCTGCTGGATTTCGACGACGAAACCGGCAGCGAGGAAGGCGGTATCGCGGGTCTCGGTGACCACAAAGGACCGGTGGCGGCTGGGCAGTATCGGGTTTTCACCACTGCCTACGACCGCGAGGATCGGGCGGGACCGTTGGTGCGGCCGGAATTACTGCGGGAGTTGCGCGAACGGCTTGATGCGCGGGTGGCGAAGCAGGGCGTCAACGTGGCTCGGCTCGCGCGAGAACTCACGGCGGTACTTGCTGAGCCAGAACGGTCCGGGTGGGACGGGGCGCAGGAGGAAGGCCAGATCGACGGCCGGGCGCTCGCGCGGTTGATCGCGACGCCTGCGGACCATCGAGTTTTTCGGGTCGAGCGGACGGAACCGGTCGCGGATGTGCTGGTCACGTTTCTGATCGACTGCTCAGGGTCGATGAAGGCGCACCGGGAAACCGTTGCGGTGCTTGTTGATCTCTTCGCTCGCGCGCTCGATCTCGCCGGTGCCAGCTGCGAGATTCTCGGCTTTACCACGGCTTCCTGGCACGGCGGCCGGGCACGGCGGGACTGGATGCGCGCTGGGCGGCCGAAACAGCCGGGGCGGCTCAATGAGCGTCGGCATCTGGTGTTCAAGGACGCTGCGACACCGTGGCGGCGCGCTCGACGGGACGTCGCGGCGTTGCTCAAAGCCGATCTGTTCCGCGAGGGCATCGACGGCGAGGCGTTGACGTGGGCGGCTGAGCGGGCACGGGCGTGCGAGGCGCGGAGGCGGTTGGTTTTCGTGCTGTCGGACGGAAGTCCGATGGACGGTGCGACTGTGCTGGCCAATGAGGAGCGTTACCTCGACCGCCATCTCGTGCAGGTGGCTGATGGGCTGGAGCGGAGCGAGACGGAGGTGTATGGGATCGGGGTCGGGCTCGATCTTAGTGCGTACTACCGCCGCAGCGTGGCGCTGGACGCCGCGGAAGGCACGGGGTTTCGTGCCTTCCGCGAGATCCTCGGCTTGGTGTCGTGAGTGTTTATGCCGGTTCTAACCGGCATAAACACTCACGACGTCCTCAATGTGCGGCTGCCGCAGCCGGACTCGCTGACGCCTCCGTACCACTCTCCAAGGCGATCGGAGAGCGTCGCTTGCCCGGTGCGAGCAGGCTCCAGCCGAACACGATGACCAGGTTGACGCCCATCGACACCAGACCGGTGTTGAGGCCGCCGAGCGTCACGCCGGTGGCGTACAGGACGACCGCGGTCACCACTCCGACCACCATGCCCGTGGCGATCGCGGCGGTGCGGACCCGCCGCGCGAACAGGATCGCCAGCCAGCCCGGCACGACCTGGGCGAGCAGGTTGTAAGTCAGGTTCAGCACGGTGAGCATGAGCGTCGAGGCGGTCAGCGTGAGCACGGCGGCAAGCACCAGGAACACCGCCACTGCCACGACCGTCCAGCGCCGTTGTGCGGCGGGGCGGACGTTCGGGGCCAGGTTGCGGCTGACCATGCCGCCGATCGCCAACGCTGTCGCGGACAGCACCAGCACGCCGGACAACGCGGCACCGGCGGCCACGAGGCCCAGAACCGGTTCCGGGAGAAGGCCTTTCGCGGTCACCATGAAGACCGTGTTCGGGTTCTTCAGCCCGGGATGCTGTTTCAGCCCGTAGTAGGCGGCGAAGACGAGGAACGGGTAGATCAGCATGTACAGCGGCATCCACACCGTCGAACTCTTCACCGCCCGCTCGGAACGCGCGGGGAACACGTACGCGCCACCGAAGCCGAGGTAGAAAACCACGCTCTGGAACAGGATCGTGGTCATCGCGAACCAGAGATCCTGGCCGCCCATCGTGGTTTGCGCTCTGGCCAGCGCCTCCGGCCCGGTCACCCCGGACGTCCCGCCGGCGACCAGCACCGCGGCCAGGCCGACGAGCACGACCCCGAGCAGCATGAACGCGTCCTTGAGGATCGACACGAACGCGGGGGAGCGGATGCCGGACACGGCGATGTAGGCGAACGCGATGACCCCGGCCAGCAGGACGCATTGCACGGGCGTGAGTTTCAGCCCGAGGTTGCTCAGCACCACCTGCAGGCCGATGAACTGGTACTGGCCCCACGGCACCAGCGCGATCAGCATCGTGACGCAGGTGATCAGTTCGAGTGTCCGGCTGCTGTAGTGGCGGCCGAAAACGTCCGGGACGGTCATCGCGTCGTGTTTGCGTGCCGCGCGCCAGACCAGCGGGGCGAGAAAATAGCCCAGCGAATAGGCGAGCAGGATGTAGCCGAGGAACCAGATTCCGTAGCTCGCGCCGTGGGCGTAGATCCCGCTCGGGAAGCCGATCATCGTGCCGATGCTGTACACCTCGCCGACCGCCAGGAAGTACAGCAGCCACGGCGGGAACGAGCGGCCGCCGACCAGGAATTCGGAGATCCCGCCGCCGCGCGACGAGCGGCCCGCCCACAGCGCCAGCAGGATCGAGAGCACCATGACGACGGCGACAATGAGAATCAGCATTACTGGTCCTCCTTCGCTGCGGGCTTGTCGGCCGGGTAGTGCTGACGGTCGAAGAATCGCCAGCTGATCCACAGGCAGAGCGTGGTCAGCGGGAAGCAGAGGAACATCCAGAAGAACACGAGCGGGAACCCGGCGACGGTCGCGGGCGAGCCCGCCACCAGCGGAGTTCCGCCGAGGATCGCGACCGCGGGGATGCCGAGCCCGATGCACAGGCTCGGCCAGCTCCGGATCATCGGACGCCTCCGGTCTCGACGGGATCGCGTTGCCAGACCAGCTGTCCGCCGATCACCGTGGCGTCGACGGTCAGGTCGCGGATCCGGCTCGGGTCCACTGCGGTCGGATCCTCGGACAGCACGATGAGGTCCGCGAGTTTGCCGATTTCGAGGCTGCCCTTGCTCTCCTCCTCGCCGGCCAGATAGGCGGCGTCGATCGTGTACCCGCGCAGGGCGGCTTCGACGTCGATCGCCTGTTCCGGGCCTAGCAGCTGGCCGCTGCTCGTTTGCCGGGCGACGGCGCACCAGATGCCTTCCAGCGGCGGCACCGGCGTGACCGGGGTGTCGGAGTGGAGTCCGAAGTGGATTCCGCGGGAGCGGGCCGACGCGAGCGGGCTGATCCGGCGAGCGCGTTCCGGGCCGAGGAACACGTCCCGGTGCCGGTCGCCCCAGTAGTAGACGTGCTTGATGAAGAAGGACGCGGCGATGCCGTTTTCCGCCATCCGGTCCAGTTGATCTTCGCGGGCGGTCTGGCAGTGTTCGATGCGGTGCCGTCGGCCGGTGCCTTCCGGTGCGCCGAGGCGGGCGTAACCGTCGATGATGGCGTCGATCGCCGCGTCGCCGTTGCCGTGCACCGCGACCTGCCAGCCCGCGGCGTCGAGCGCGGCGATGCGGCGGGACAGTTCGTCCGGTTCGAGCAGCATCATGCCGTGGTCGTCGGGGGCGCAGGTGTAGCCCTCGGCCAGGCAGCCGGTGCGGCCCTGGATCGAGCCGTCCGCGACGATCTTGATGCCGTTCATGGTGAATCCGTCCGGATTGGACGGATCCGGCGATTCGGGGGTGCCCTCGGCGAGGCCGGGCAGGAGGGTGTGGAACAGATAGCCGTGGATGCGGGTGTGCAGCTTTCCCGCCTGGGTCAGCATCCGGTACGCGGCTAGTTCCTGTTCGCCGCCGATCAGGCCGATTCCGGTGTCGTGCACCGAAGTGACGCCGTTCCGCAGGTACTCGGCGTCGGCCAGCTGCAGCGCTTCGGCCAGTTCGTCGGGGCCTTGCGAGGGCATCGCGGAGTTGACGAGGAATGCCGCGGTCTCGATGAGGAGGCCGGTCGGTTCGCCGCGTTCGTCGCGGGCGATGACGCCGCCGGGCGGGTCGGGAGTGGCCGCGGTAATGCCGACGGCTCGCAGCGCGGCGGAGTTCGCCACGCTGAAATGGCCGGTCACATGAGTGAGCAGGACGGGGTTGCGCGGGGAGACCGGGTCCAGGTCGTGCCGGGTGGGGTGCCGGTTGTCGGCGAGCAGCGTGTCGTCGTAACGGAAACCCTTGATCCATTCGCCGGGGCCGAAATCGCGCGCCGCCTGCCGGACGCGGTCGGCGATGTCGCTGATCCGGTCATTGGGCGGGCTTCCGGCGTCGACCGGGGCGGCCAGCGCCATGCCGAAGAACGACGGATGGTTGTGCGATTCCACGAAACCCGGGACGACGGTGCGTCCGGCGAGGTCGAGCACTGTCGTTTCGGGACCGGCGAGGGCGGCGATCGCGCGGTCGTCGCCTATTTCGGTGACCCGGCCGTCGCGGGCGGCGAGCGCGGACGCCCGCGTCCCGCCTCGGTCCAGGGTCAGCACCGTGCCCCCGAGCACCACCAGGTCGGGGGCCGGACGAGCGGATACCGCGGGTTCGCCCACGATGGGACCTCCTTGTCCACGTGTCCTGCCCCCAAGACAGTGCCGGGGGAGCTGGCCCGCGAACAGGTCCAGAAAGCTACGCGCGCGTGGTGCCAGCGCAGGGCCGGTCAGGCGTCGAGCAGCTCCCGGCAGACGTCGCCGAGCAGCCGGATCCCGGGGTCGATCGCGGACGGCGGCGTGGCGGAGAAGCCGATGCGGAAGTGGTTGCGCGGCGGGTCCTCGCCGAGGAAGAAGATGTCGCCGGGTTCGATGAGGATTCCCAGCTCCTCCGCGCGCTCCACCAGGAGGCGGCAGTCCAGTTCGGACGGTCCGGTCATCCACAGGCTGACGCCGCCGGGCGGGTACGGGCCTTGCGCCCACGGCAGGTATTCGGTGACCGCGGCGCAGGTGGCGGTCCACTTGCGCATCAGTTTCGTGCGGTAGCGGCGCAGGGAACGGTGGTACTCGCCGCTTTCGATGAGCAGCGCCAGCGCCCGTTGCAGCTGGCCGGGCGGGTGGCGCAGGACGTACCGGCGGGCTTCGCGCAGCGCGCGCACCAGTTCGCGCGGTCCGACCAGGTAGCCGAGCCGCAGGCCGGGGGAGAGGAACTTGGAGAAGGTGCCGAGGTAGACGGCGTCGCCGGAGTTGTCGAGGGCCTTCAACGCCGGGGTCGGGCTGCCTTGGTAGCGGAATTCGCTGTCGTAGTCGTCTTCTACGACGACCGTGCCGGACGCGGCGGCCTGGGCGAGAAGCTGGCGACGGCGGCCGATGCTCAGGGTCGCATTGGTGGGGTGCTGGTGGCTGGGGGTGAGGTAGAGGAGGTCGACACCATCCAGCGACTCAGGCGGCTGCAGACCGCGGGAGTCGACGTCGATTCCGGTCACGTGGGCGCCGGTGCGGAGGAAGATGTGCCGGGCGTCGAGGTAGCCGGGGTTTTCGATGGCCACGACCTGGTCCGGGCCGAGCAGCACCCGGCCGAGCAGGTCGAGGCCTTGCTGCGAGCCGACGGTGATCAGCACTTCGTCGGGATCGGCCTCGATGCCTCGGGTGGTCAGCAGTTGGCGGCACACCATCTCGACCAGCATCGGGTCGTCGGAGCCGACGCTGTCCTGCAGGCTGTGGAAGACATGCGGCCGGTAGAGGGCGTCGCGCAGGCAGCGCGTCCAGGACCGGGCTGGGAACGCGGTGATGTCGACCTGTCCGGCGAGGAACGGGTACGGGTAACTCGCCCAGTCGGTGCGTTTCTCGATGTGGGCGACGTCGGCGTCCGGGAACCGGCGAACCCGGCCGGCCCAGTCGATGCGCGATTCGGTGTCTCGTTCCTCGACCGCGCAGTGCGGGCGCATCTCGCCGTTGACGAACAATCCGCTGCGCTCGCGGCTTTCCACGTAGCCCTCGGCGACCAGCTCCTGGTAGGCGAGGTTGATCGTGTTCCGGGAAACGCCCAGTTCGACGGCCAGCTCCCGCGAGCTGGGCAGCCGGCGGGCCGGGTCGAACGTGCCGATGGCGATCCCGTGCTCGATCGCTCGCCGGACCTGGCGGTACAGCGGTTCGTCCGACGAGCGGTCGATCTCGATCAAGGTGCGTGGCAAGTGCGCTCTCCCAAGTGGCCGGCGTGGAGCGGGTGGGCTGAAACGTAACTCGCAGTGGCCGGTTTTCCCAGCCCGCGCCACGCCGGGAGGCTCAGGCCAGCGCGTCGGCGACGTCGGTGACGGGCAGGCCGTGCGCCACGGCGACCGGCTCGTAGGTCAGCGCCCCGGCCACCGTGTTCACGCCGCCGCGGAGTTCCGGCGTGTCCTGCACCGCGGTCCGCAGGCCCTTGTTCGCGATCTCCAGCGCGTAGGGGAGCGTGACGTTGGTGAGCGCGTGCGTGGAGGTGTGCGGGACCGCGCCCGGCATGTTGGCCACGCAGTAGAACACCGATTCGTGCACCCGGAAGGTCGGGTCGGCGTGGGTCGTCGGGCGCGAGTCCTCGAAGCAGCCGCCCTGGTCGATCGAGATGTCCACGAGGACGCTGCCCGGCTTCATCCGCGAGACCGTCTCGTTGGACACCAGGCTCGGGGCCTTCGCGCCCGGGACGAGCACCGCGCCGATCACCAGGTCGGCTTCGAGTACTGCTTGCTCGATCGCGTACGAGTTCGCCGCGGCGGTGCGGATGCGGCCCTGGTACATCCGGTCGGCGGCGCGGAGCTTGTCGACGTTCTTGTCGAACAGCACGACGTCGCCCCAGGTCCCGGCCGCGACGGCGACCGCGTTCATCCCGGCGACGCCCGCGCCCAGCACGACCACGCGGGCCGGCGGCACCCCGGAGACGCCGCCGATCAGCACGCCGCGCCCGCCGTTGACGCGCATCAACGTCTGCGCGCCGACCTGCGGGGCCAGCCGTCCGGCCACCTCGCTCATCGGGAACAGCAGCGGAAGGGAACCGTTCGGCAGCTGGACCGTTTCGTAGGCCACCGACGTCGTGCCCGCGTCGAGCAGGGCCTTGGTGCAGGGCTCGCTCGCGGCGAGGTGCAGGTAGGTGAACAGCAGCTGGTCGGAACGCAGCCGGTGGTACTCCTCGGCGACCGGCTCCTTGACCTTCAGCACCATGTCCGCGGTGCCCCACACGTCGTCCGCGTGGTCGAGAAGCTTCGCGCCGGCGGCCGTGTAGTCCTCGTCGCGGATGGACGAGCCTTCGCCCGCGCCGCGCTCCACGAAGACCTCGTGGCCGGCCGAGGTGAACTCGTGTACTCCGGCCGGCGTCGCCGCCACCCGGTATTCGTGGTTCTTGACCTCGCGAGGCACACCGATCTTCATCGCCTGCTCCCATCTGCCGTGTGTGGTCCGACCGAGAGTGCGGGAGGACTGGCCACCGCGAAAGTGCCAGAAACCGCTCGGTCGACGGGTCCAGGCTCGGGGCCTTCTGGACCTGTCAACGGGTGCTGTTCTGGCTCTGTCCCTTGGGGCCAGGGGCCGAGATCCTGCTCGGGGAGCACTGCCGTCCGCGAGGGAGTTTGCGAGATGACCATGGCCCCTCTGGCCGAGACCTGGCGGGACCGCGTCGGCGACGCCCGTCCTCGGATCGCGCTTGCCGACGGCGCTGATCCGCGTGCCGTCACCGCGGCCGCCCACCTGGTCGAGCGCGGCGAGATCGAGCCGGTTCTGGTGGGGCCTGCGGCGGAGATCGCTGCTGTTGCGGCGGAGCTTGGTTTCTCGGTGCCGCCTTTTCTGGACACTGCCGCCCTGGCTGGCGATGACGCTGTCCTCGCGCGGCTGGCTTCGGCGTTTCCTGACCGGGTGGAGACGGTTCGCGACGATCCGGTCGCTCTCTCCGCTGCGCTTCTCGCGTTGGGCCGGGTGGATGCCTGCCTTGCTGGCGCGACGCGACCTACGTCCGATGTGCTTCGGGCTGGGCTGCGGATTGTCGGCCTCGCTCCCGGCGTCCGGACTTTGAGCAGTTGTTTCCTGATGCTGTTGCAGGACGGCCGCTCGCTCACCTTCGCTGACTGTGCCGTGGTTCCGGAACCGGATGCGGACGCGTTGGCGGACATTGCCGTCGGCGCGGCTTCGACGCACCGCGCGCTGACCGGGACCGAGCCGGTTGTGGCGATGCTGTCGTTCAGCACCCAGGGGAGCGCTAAGCATTCGGCGGTGGACAAGGTTCGACAGGCTACTTCGCTGGTGCGGGAACGTCTTCCCGGTGTGGACGTGGACGGCGAACTGCAATTCGATGCCGCTGTCGTGGACGCGGTGGGGGTGGCCAAGGCTCCGCGGTCGACTGTCGCTGGGCGGGCGAATGTGTTGGTGTTCCCTAATCTTGACGCGGGGAACATCGCTTACAAGATCGCGGAACGGCTGGGCGGAGCGACTGCGCTCGGGCCGATTCTGCAAGGCGTGGCAGCGCCGCTGCACGACCTTTCGCGCGGCTGCAGTGCGGCCGATATCGAGACGATGGCCCTGATCAGCGCGGTGCACGCGGTGACCGGGCGGGAAGTGGAGGGGGTCCGATGACGCGAGGTGTGGAGCTGGTCGTGCTGGACATGGCTGGCACGACGGTTCGTGATGACGGTGCTGTCGAGGCTGCTTTTTCCGCGGCGCTGGAATCGGTGGGGGTGCCTTCCGACTCTCCGGAGCGCGAGGATGCGGATGCCTACGTCCGCGACACTATGGGGCAGTCGAAGATCGAGGTCTTCCGGGCGCTTTTTCCCGCTGACGGGGTTGCGGAGAAGGCTAATCAGGTTTTCGAGAATGCGTTTGCCGCGCAGGCTATCGAGGTCGCTGCGCCACTTCCCGGTGCGGAGGAGGCGATCGACAAGTTGCGTGCGCAGGGGCGTCGGGTGTGTCTGAGCACGGGGTTCTCGGCTGCCACGCGCGATGCGTTGCTGCGGCGGCTGGGGTGGACGGATCTGGCCGATCTGGTGGTGTGCCCAGCGGACGCCGGCGGGCGGGGCCGACCGTTCCCGGACATGGTGCTGACTGCGGTGCTGCGGTTGGGGATCACGGATGTGCGCGCGGTTGCGGTGGCGGGGGATACCGGATTCGACATGCTGACCGGACGCCGGGCCGGGGCGTCCGTGGCGGCTGGGGTGTTGACCGGGGCGCATGACGAAGCGACGTTGAGGGCGCACGGGGCCACGCATGTGCTGGGGTCGGTGGCTGAGTTGCCTGCGGTTCTTGAAGGCTAGGAATTTGAACCGCCGCTGGAGTCAGGCGGGCGGCGCGACCGCTGTAGCGATCAACGCCCTAGCAGCGATCTCGATCCGTTCCTCGTCCCCAGTCACGATCCGGTCCAGGCACAACCCCCGCAGGCCGGAGATCAGCAGGCTTGCCCGCGCGGCTGCCTCCGGTTCGGTATAACCCAGTTTCCGGTACACCGGCACCAAAGGATCCACCATCGCGGTGATCGTTTCCCGGGCGACTTCCAGGTACCGCTCCGGTTGCGTCGGGGCCAGGGCCAGCACCTGGAACAGGATGTGGATCGGCCGTTGCTGGCGGCCTCGGGTGATCGCTTGCCACAGGGCCAGGGCCGCGGCGCTGAGGGATTCCGCGTCGTGCACGGAGCGGAAAAGCTCGGTGACGTCCGGGCGGCTCGCGGCGATCGCTTCGGTGATCAGGTTTTCCCGGCTGCCGAAGTAGTACAGCAGCATGCGCTTGCTCGTCCCCAGCGCTTCGCCCATCGGCGCGAGCGACAGGTCCGCGATGCCGTGCGTCGCCAGGTAGTCCACGGCTTGCTGCAGCAGTTCGGCGCGGCGGCCGGTTCCGGAAGTCACCCCTTGACTGTACCGATCGGTACGCCGTACCGTCCATTCCTGTACCGATCGGTACATGGCGGAGGAGGGCTGATGGCGGGCAAAGCACTCTCGGTGGCGATCGTCGGCGGCGGGATCGGCGGGCTGACGTTCGCGCTCGCGTTGCGGCAGCGCGGGATCGGGGCGGAGGTGTACGAGCGGTCGGCCGAATTGCGGGAGGTCGGGGCGGCGGTGGCGTTGGCTGCCAACGGGTCCCGGGTGCTGCAGCGGCTTGGGTTGCGGGACGAGTTGGCCGCGTGTTCCGCGGTGCCGACAGAACTGGTTTACCGGCATTGGCGGGACGGGCGGCGGGTGGTCGCGTTTCCGATCGGGGACGCCTATGAAGAACGGTTCGCTGGGCCGTATTTCGGGGTGCATCGAGCGGATTTGCAGCGGATTCTGGCTGACGCGTGGGGCAAAGTCCATCTTGGACGGCAGGTGACCGCGGTGGTTTCGGCCGGGGCCGGGTATCGGCTCGAGTTTGCCGATGGGACAAGCGAAACCGCTGACGTGGTGGTGGGCGCGGACGGGGTGCATTCGGCCGTCCGCAAGTGGGTGGATGACGCGCCCCTTGCCCGGTACTCGGGTTCGAGCGGGTTTCGCGGGCTGGTGCCGGTGGCGCAGTTGCCGTCGTTGCCGGACCCGGGGGCGATGCAGTTCTGGTTGGGGCCGGGCGGGCATCTGCTGCATTACGCGATCGGCGACGGGTCGGTGGTGAATTTCCTTGCGGTGCTGGACGAACCGGCCGAGTGGGCGGGGGAGTCGTGGACGGAGGACATTCCCCGGGAGCGGATCGAGACGGCCTTCGAGGGCTGGCATCCGGCGGTGCGCGAGATGGTCAGTGCGACGACGTTGTATCAACGGTGGGGATTGTTCAGTCAGTATCCGCTCAACCGTTGGCATCGCGGCGGAGTGGTGCTCCTCGGCGACGCCGCACACGCGATGCTGCCGCACCATGGGCAGGGTGCGAATCAGACGATCGAGGACGCGGTGACGCTCGCCGAGTGCCTCGCGCGGGATTCGCGCGAGGCAGCGCTCGCCAGGTACGAGAAGCTGCGGCGGCCGCGGACTCGGGCGGTTCAGCGGAGTTCGTGGGTGGCGAACGCGCTGCTGCATCTGCCGGACGGTCCGGCGGCTGACGCCAGGGACGTCGAACTGGGACGGATCGGCGAGACGGTGGCGTGGATCCACTCGCACGACGCGTTGGCGACCGCTAGGGGCTAGGCAGCCCCTTTTGCCGCGAGCGTCTTGAATTCGGTGCTCGTCAGGACGTCCGCGGTGGACTGAGCGAGGACGACCAGCGTGGCGGCGTGCACCTCGGCGGCGGACATCGCGCCGTGGCCCAGGTCGGGGTGGTCGTAGGTGGCGCACGCGTCGGACAGCACTCCGGTGCGGAAGTCGCGGAACATCGCGTCGCGGATGGTGGCGTGGACGCAGTCCTCGGTGGTCACTCCGGTGGCGATCAGGGTGTCCACGCCGCGTCCGCGGAGCTGCATCTCGAAATCGGTGCCGTAGAAGGCGCTGTAGCGGTGCTTGGGGATCAGCGGCTCGTCGGGACTGCGGTCCACTTCGGAATACAACGCGGCGCCGGGAGTTCCGTCGATGAGCGCTTGACCTTGCGCGATCGGCGGGTACAGGTCGGCGAACCGGCCCATGTCGGAGCCGTCGGGGCGGTGGACGTGCGCGGTGAAGAACACGGCGATGCCCGCGTCGCGGCAGAACCGGACGGTGTCGTTGAGGACGGGGATCATAGCGCGGCCGGCCGGGGATTCCAGCGGGGCGCCCGGAGCCAGGAAATCGTGCTGCATGTCGATGACGACCAGTGCGGTGCGGGCCGGATCGACGGTGGACAAGCGGTAACCCATGGAAGCTCCTTCCGCGGAGGTCCATGAGGTATCACGGTTTGACGCCGGTCGTCAAGAAAACGACAGAAAGCGTCAGGCGTCTTCGATCTGCGCGGCGACGGTGCGCAGGGACGCGATCAGCGCCTGCGTGGCCGGGTTCAGCCTGCGTCCGGCGGCCAGGGTCAGGCCGACGCTGTGCCCGATGTTCTCCAGCGGCGTCGGCAGGGTGACCAGCCGCGGGTCGTCCACGCCGAGCAGGCCGGGCAGCGCGGCGACCATCGCGGTTTCGGTGAGCAGTTGCCGGACGGTGAGGAACGACGTGGCCTCGACGCGGTTGGCGGGCAGGTCGAGGCCGTGCTGGGCGAACAGGCTTTCCAGCTCCTGGCGCAGCATCGTCTCGGTGCCGGGCACGATCCACGGGAAGTCGGCGAGGTCCTCCAGCGAGACGCTTTCGCGCGCGGCGAGCGGGTGGTGCACGCCGGCGACGACGCGGATCGACTCCTGGTACAGCGCTTGCCGCCGGGTGTCTTCGGTGCCGGGACCGCTCAGCCTGCCGACGATCACGTCCACGCGGCCCGCGGTCAGCTCCACGAGCAGCGATTCGGGCGTTCCCTCCCGGACGACGACGGTGACCAGCGGGTGGTCTTCTTTCAGGTGCGCGATGGCTCGTGGCAGCAAGAGATTCGAGCCCGCGAGATGGATACCGGCGACGACCCGGCCGCGCGTCGCGTCGGCGATCTCCACGACGTGCCGGGCGGCGTGAGTCAACTGGGCGAGCACGGCGCGCGCGTGTTCGGTGAACGCGGTCCCGAACTCGGTCGGTGTGATTCCGCGCGGCCCGCGTTCGTAAAGCGGCACGCCGAGGATGGCTTCGAGATCGTGCAGGCCGCGCGTGACGACCGGCTGCGTGACGTGCAGGGCGGCGGCCGCGCCGACGACGCTGCCCTGCTCGGTGAGGGTGTCCACCAGCACGAGGTGCCTGAGCTTGAGGCGGCCGTCGAGCAGGCGGGGCATCTCCATTCCGGCGACAGTACTGGCCGGACCCGGTTCCAGCGTCATGGGCGGACGAGCCGGATCAGGGCGCGGCTGAGCGCGGAGCCGGGGTCGGCCAGGTCGAGGAAGACGTCGAAGTGGTTCCGGCCGGGCACGACGGTCCAAGTGCTGGGGACGGGCCAGTGTGCGTGGAAAGCCTTGCTCTGCCGGTGGAATCCGGCGGCTTCGTGTTCGGCGACCGCGACGTGCAGGGGTGCGGTGCCTGGCGGGGCCAAGAGGGGGCTGAGGGCTTCCGCGCGGGTCGGGTCGAGGGTCAGCCACGCGTTGGCGAACGAGTCGACGAGCGGGCGGAGGTCGAAGAGGCCGCTGATCGTCATCGCGCCTTTGACGACGTCCTCGGGCAGTCCGGCTGCGCGTTGCCATCCGCTGACGACGGTCATCGCGGTCAGGTGTCCTCCGGCTGAGCTGCCGACGACGTGGATGCGGTGCGGGTCGAGGCCGTGTTCGGCGCCGTGGCGGTACACCCAGGTGACGGCGGCGCGGACCTGGCGCACGATCTCTTCCAGGGGAGCGGCGGGAGCGAGGGTGTAGTCGGGCACGACGGTGGCGATTCCGGCGTCGGACAGAACCCTGGCCAGGAACGCGGTGTCGTGGCGCGAGAGCATTCGCCAGTACCCGCCGTGGACGGCGAGGACGACGGGGCGCAACTGTCCTGGCGAGGTGCCCCAGACGTCCAGCCGTTCGTCGCTGAGCGGGTCGAAAGCCAGGTCAGTTTCGCCGTCCAGACCGGCGGTGGCGGATTCGGAGGCGGAGCGATAGCGGGCCATCACGGCGTCGAACTCGGTCTCGGTCACCGTGGCCTGCGCGCTGTAGTCGCGATCGACGTTCGGATGGCTCACGGGATCCATCCTTCGCCGCCGCCGTCATGCCTGGCCAATGCTCATTTCGGCGAAAACTATGCCGAGACAGGCATGCCCAAACAGCTATGGCAGCGGCGGCAAAGAGCATTGGCCAGGCATTCCTGGCGTCCCTACGGTCAGTTTCATGGCTGCGGAACTCCACAACGTCGTCGGCGGGACCCGGGTCGCCGGGCGGCGCACTTTCGAGAAGTTCGACCCGGTTGACGGGTCGCTCGTCGCGCACGTCCACGAGGCCGGACCGGATGTGGTCGACGCTGCGGTCGCCGCGGCGCGCGCCGCGCTGGACGGGCCGTGGGGGCGTGCGTCGGTGGCTGAGCGCACCGCCTTGCTGCGCCGGATCGCGGACCGGATCGAGGAGCGGTGCGAGGATTTCGTCGCCGCCGAGGTTCGCGACACTGGCAAACCGGAGCACCTGGCTCGCGACCTGGACGTCGCGCGGGCGGCGACGAACTTCCGGTCTTTCGCCGACACGGTCGCGGCGGCCGGTCTCGACTCCTTCCTGACCGACCTGCCGAACGGCCGGAAGGCGCTGAACTACGCGGTGCCCAAGCCGCTCGGCGTGGTCGCGGTGATCGTGCCGTGGAACCTGCCGCTGCTGCTGTTGACCTGGAAGGTCGCGCCCGCGCTCGCGTGTGGCAACGCGGTGGTGGTCAAGCCGTCCGAGGAGACACCGTCGACCGCCACCTTGCTCGCCGAGGTGATCGCGGAAGCGGGCGCGCCGGCCGGAGTGTATAACGTCGTTCACGGCTTCGGGCCTGATTCCGCCGGCGAGTACCTCACCACGCACCGCGGCATCGATGGCGTGACGTTCACCGGCGAATCCCGGACCGGCTCGGCGATCATGCGCGCGGTCGCTCCGTCGGTCCGGCCGGTTTCCTTTGAACTGGGCGGAAAGAACGCGGCGGTGGTGTTCGCGGATTGCGATCTCGAGAAGACTCTCGACGGCCTCGCCCGGTCGGTTTTCCTGAACACCGGGCAGGTGTGCCTGTGCACGGAGCGGGTTTACGTCGAGCGGTCCGTCTTCGACGCGGTCGCGAATGGGCTCGCCGAACGGGCAAAGGCGTTGCGCCTGGGGCGTCCGGACGATCCCGGCACCACGACCGGTCCGTTGATCTCCCGGCAGCACCGGAAGAAAGTCCAGTCCTATTTGGACCTTGCGGTCGCCGAGGGAGCGACGGTGCTGACCGGCGGCTCGGTTCCGGAACTCGGGCCGGACCTCGCGGGCGGTTCCTGGATCGAGCCGACCTTGTGGACCGGGCTGGACAACTCGGCGCGGGTCGTGCGCGAGGAGGTCTTCGGGCCGGTCGCGGCGCTGATCCCGTTCGACACCGAGGAAGAAGCCGTCCGGCTGGCGAACGACACCGACTACGGGCTCGCCACGGCCGTCTGGACCACCGATCTCGAGCGAGGACACCGCGTCGCGCAGCAGATGCGGGTCGGGATGGCCTGGGTCAACACCTGGTACCTGCGCGATCTCCGCTCGCCGTTCGGCGGTGTCGGCCTTTCCGGCATCGGCCGGGAGGGCGGCCTGCACTCGATGCACTTCTACACCCAGCCGACGAATGTGTGCGTGCAGCTATGACCATCGAAGAACGTGCGGCGCTGCTCGACCGGGCGACCGCCACCGGACAGGCGATTCCGCAGCTCACCAGCGACGAACCGATGAGCCTGGCGGCGGCGTACGCCGTACAGCACGCGGGAATCGCGTTGCGCGAAGGGCGCGGCGAGAAGCTGGCGGGGGTCAAACTGGGCTTCACGAGCAAGGCGAAGGCCGAGCAGATGGGCGTCTCCGACGTCATCATCGGCTCGCTGACCGACCGGATGCGGATCGAGAACGGCGGGACGTTCGACGTCAGCCGCGGCGTCCATCCGCGGGTCGAGCCCGAGGTCGCCTTCCGGCTCGGTCCGGACGCCGAGCTGGTCGCTGTCGCGCCCGCGCTGGAGATCATCGACAGCCGGTACCGCGACTTCCGGTTCAGCCTGGCCGACGTCGTCGCCGACAACACCTCGGCGTCGGCCTTCGTACTCGGGCCGTGGACGCCCATCGGCGAGGTGGACGCGCTGGCGGTTGACCTGCTCTTCGACGGCGAGACTGTCGCGAGCGGCTCGACCGCCGACATCCTCGGCGACCCGCTGCGGGCACTCCCGGCGGCGCAGCGGATGGCCGCCGCGTACGGGCACCGGCTGCTCGGCGGGTCGGTGCTGCTGGCTGGCGCGGCGACCGCGGCGGTGGCGCTGAAAGCGGGAACGCACGTCGAAGCGCGGGTGGCCGGGCTCGGTTCGGTTTCCGTTCGGACGAAGGAGGGATGAGCGTGGCGCAAGCCCATGTCGTCGCCGGGAAGGCGACGCCGCGCGGGCGGTTCCCGCACGTCAAGGTGGTCGGAGACCTGGTGTTCGTCTCCGGCACCAGCAGCAGGCGGCCGGACAACACGTTCGCCGGAGCCGAGGCCGACGAGTTCGGTGTGACCACTTTGGACATCCGGGCGCAGACACGCGCGGTGCTCGAGAACATCCGCGACATCCTGGCCGCGGCCGGCGCTGGGCTCGAAGACCTCGCGCAGCTGACGGTGTTCCTGGTCAACATGAACGATTTCGGCGGGTACAACGAGGTCTACGGCGAGTTCTTCGACGAGACCGGTCCGGCGCGCACGACCGTCGCGGTGCACCAGCTGCCGCATCCGCATCTGCTCATCGAGATCCAGGCGATCGCCCGGATCCCCGGCAAGGAGGAACGATGACCGCCATCCCGCCCGTGTTCGATTTCGCCGCGTGGATCAAGGAACACGAGGACGAGCTGAAGCCGCCGGTCAACAACAAGCAGATGTGGGCCCCGATGGGCGATTTCATCGTGCAGGTCGTCGGCGGGCCGAACCAGCGCACCGACTACCACCTCGACCCGTACGAGGAATGGTTTTACCAGTACAAGGGCGACATGCACGTCAACCTCATGACCGACGACGGCCCGCGGCGGGTCGACATCCGCGAGGGCGAGATGTGGATGCTGCCGCGCAACGTGCACCATTCGCCGCAGCGTCCGCAGGAGGGTTCGATCGGGATCGTGATCGAGCGGATCCGGGAAGAAGGGACGCTCGAGAAGTTCGTCTGGTTCTGCTTGGAGTGCGACGCGAAGGTGCACGAGGTGGAGCTGCAGGTGCGGGACATCGTCGACGATCTGCCGCCGGTGTTCGAGCAGTTCTACGCGTCCGAGGAAGCCCGGACCTGCGGGGCCTGCGGGACGCTGCACCCGGGGAAGGGCTGAGCGTGCGCGCGATCGACGTCCACAGCCATTTCGTCCCGCACGGCTGGCCCGACCTCGGCGAGGGAATGCCGTGGCTGCGCGCGGAAACCGAACGCGAGGCCATGATCATGGTCGGGTCGGAGGAGTTCCGCCGGATCCGGTCCGACTGCTGGGACGCGTCCGTGCGCCTGAGCGACATGGACGCGGACGGCATCGAGGCGCAGGTCGTGTCGCCGACGCCGGTGTTCTTCGGCTACGAAACCAGCCCGGGGCAGGGGGAGAAGATCGCGCGGGTCTTCAACGATCTCGCGCTGGAGATCTGCGCGCCCGCGCCGGACCGGCTGATCCCGTTCTGCCAGGTTCCGTTGCAGGACACCGACGCCGCCTGCCGCGAACTGGACCGCGCGGTCGCGGCCGGGCATCGGGGCGTGGAGATCGGCAACCACGTCGGCGACCGCGACCTCGACGACGCGGGCGTGGTGACGTTCCTGCAGCACGCGGCGTCGCTGGGCGTGCCGGTGTTCGTGCACCCGTGGGACATGCCGCTCGCGCCGCGGCTGGACCGCTGGATGGCGCGGTGGCTGACCGGGATGCCCGCGGAGACGCACCTGTCGATCATCGCGATGATCCTCGGCGGGGTGTTCGATCGGGTGCCGTCGAGCTTGCGGATCTGTTTTGCCCACGGCGGCGGGTCGTTCGCGTTTTGGCTGGGGCGGTTGGAGAACGCTTGGCATCAGCGGGCGGACATCATCGCCACGTCGGAGCTGCCGCCGTCGGAGTATGTGGGGCGGTTCAGTGTCGATTCGGTCGTGTTTACCGATGCGGCGCTGCGGAATCTGGTCGACACGCTGGGGGCCGGGCAGGTGATGGTGGGGAGTGATTACCCGTATCCGCTGGGGGAGCGTCCGGCTGGCGGGGTGGTTCGGCGGGCGGAGTTCCTGGACGAGGCCTCGCGGGAGCTGCTGCTGCGAGGGAACGCGGCGCGGTTCCTTGGTGGTCCGTGAGGGGAACCCTGAGGGAATCAGAGTCCGTGAAGGTTCCCCTCACGGACTTGAAGACAACCCAAGGTGGTCCCGCAGGGTAGGCCCGCTGTAGTCCTCCCGGAAAACCCCTCGTTCCTGCAGCCTCGGCACCACCTGGTCGGCGAACTCGTCCAGCCCGCCCGGCGTCACGTGCGGGACCAGGATGAACCCGTCCGACGCATCCGCCTGCACGAGTTCGTTCATGGCGGACGCGACAGTCTCGGCGGAGCCGATGAAGTTCTGCCGTCCGGTGACCTCGATGATCAGCTCCCGGCTCGACAAGTGCTTCGCCTCGGCCAGTTGACGCCACTCATGAGCAGTCGCGATCGGGTCGCGGTGCATGCGGACGCTCGCTCGGCCCTTCGAGATCAGGTCGCCGACCGCCGGGTCGAAGGACGGGAGCGGGCCGTTCGGGTCGTGGTCGCTGAGGTCGGTGTTCCAGAGCTGTTCGAGGAACTTGATCGCGGTCTGTTCGCTGACCTGCTGCAACCGGACCTCGTGGGCGAGTTCGTGCGCTTCGGCGTCGGTGTCGCCCAGGACGAAGGTGGCGGCGGGCAGGATGACCAGCTCGTGCGGGGCGCGGCCGTATTTCGCCAGGCGGCCCTTCACGTCCTGGTAGAACGCTTGGCCTGCTTCGAGCGTGCCGTGGCGGGTGAAGATGGCGTCGGCGGTCGCGGCGGCGAATTCGCGGCCTTCTTCGGAGTCTCCGGCTTGGATGGTGACCGGGCGGCCTTGCGGGCTGCGCGGGACCGGGAAACGGCCGGAGATGGCGAAGTGGTCGTCGTGGTGGGCGAAGGCGCCACCGTCGGCCAGGAAGCGGCCGGATTCCTTGTCCGCCAGGAGTTCGCCGCCGCGCCAGGAGTCGAAGAGTTCCCACGCGGTGCGCAGGAAGGTCTCGGCTCGGGAGTAACGCTGGTCTTGCGGCAGGAAGCCGCCGCGGCGGAAGTTTTCGCCGGTGAACGCGTCCCAGGACGTGACGACGTTCCAGGCGGCCCGGCCGGCGGAAAGGTGGTCCAGGGAGGCGAACTGGCGGGCCACCTCGAACGGTTCGTTGAAGGTGGAGTTGATGGTCCCGGCCAGGCCGAGGCGGTCGGTGACGGCGGCCAGCGCGGAGAGGACGGCGAAGGTGTCGGGACGGCCGACGACGTCCAGGTCGTAGATTTCGCCGTTCTGTTCCCGCAGCCGCAGTCCTTCGGCGAGGAAGAAGAAGTCGAACTTCGCGCGTTCGGCGGTCTGGGCCAGCTTGACGAACGAGCTGAACTCGATGTGGCTGCCCGCTTCGGGATCGCTCCACACGGTGGTGTTATTGACCCCGGGGAAGTGCGCGGCGAGGTGAATTTGCTTGGCAGTCATGGAAAATCTCCCGGGACTCAGGCGGCGTAGCGGTTGGCCGGGCGCGGCAGGCCGAGCAGCCCGCGCAGGGTCGAGGCCTCGTATCCGGTGCGGAACGCGCCCCGGTCGCGCAGTTCGGGGACCAAGGCGCGGGTGATGGCGGTCAGGTCGTGCGGCAGGGCGCCAGGACGGAGCCGGAAGCCGGTCAGACCGGCGGCGTGCCAGTCGAGCAGCAGGTCGGCGAGACCCGCGGGAGTGCCGGTGAAGACGTGGGCGTCCGAGGTGAACTCGGCGCGGTCGTCCAGCCGGGCTTTGCGGTCGGCCGCGGCTTGCTCGGTTTCGTCGAGGAAGACCACGAGGTCGGCAAAAACCTGAAGGGGGACACCGATTTCTTCGATGATCGACGCCGCGTGCGAGCGGTCGCTCGGGGTTACGTACACGACGTCGGCCTGGCGGGCGGCGAGGCGGTAGGCGTCGGGGCCGTGCGCGAGCGCGGCGACGATCGGCTGGCCCTGCGGCGGACGCGGCGTGATGGACGGGCCTTTGACGGAGAACCAGCGGCCCTCGAAATCGATGTAGTGCAGTTTGTCCCGGTCGATGAACCGGCCGGTCGCGACGTCGCGGATCTCCGCGTCGTCCTCCCAGCTGTCCCACAACCGGCGCAGCACCTCGACGTAATCGGCGGCTTCCTCGAACAGGTCCGCGACGTCGGGCGGCGTGCGGCGGCCGAAGTGCTGGAACTCTTCCGGACTCCCGGAAACCTGCACGCGCACCCCGGCGCGGCCGGTGCTGACGTAATCGAGCGTCGCGATCGCCTTCGACAGGTGGAACGGCTCCGTGTGGGTGACGACAGCGGTCGGGATCAGGCCGATGTTCGACGTCAGCGGCGCGATCCGCGAGGCGAGCAGCACTGCGTCGAGCCGGGTTTGCGCGCGGTCGGCGCGGGCGGTGGGCGCGGCGGGGTCGCGCAGGGAGAGGAAGTCCTCGAAGGTGACGAAGTCCAGGTGTGCCGCTTCGGCTTCCTGGACCAGCTCGGTCCAGTACCCGGCGGTGAGCAGGTCGGCCGGGCGGGCGTCCGGTTCGCGCCACGCGGCCGGATGCCAGCCGGCGCCTTCCAGCGCGACGGCGAGCCGTGGTCCGGTGAGCCCTGTCATGCTGCGTCCTTTCCCCGTGGATGCCAGCAGTGTGGCGCGCGATCCGGGACGAGGGCGACGGTAACCAGCGTCTGGGACAGTCGGCGGGAGCGGGAATAAACCGGTTGCTTGCCGTCACGCTCGGGCGGTTTGCTCGATGCTGATGAATCGGATGCATACCGGCGAAGCGGAAATCGACGACGACCTGGTCCGTCGCCTCGTCTCGGCCCAGTTTCCGCGGTGGGCCGGGCTGGCGGTCTCGCGGGTCGACTCGTCGGGGACGGAAAACGCGATGTTCCGGCTCGGCGACGAGCTGGTGGCTCGGCTGCCGCGGCTGGAGCGCGGGGCCGCCGAGATCGGCCATGAGCAGCGTTGGCTGCGGTGGCTCGCGCCTCGGCTGCCGGTCGCGGTGCCGGAGGTCCTCGGCGAAGGACGGCCGGGCGAGGGCTTCGAATGGGACTGGTCGGTGCTGCGCTGGCTGCCCGGCGACAACCCGGATTTCGGTGACGCTCAGGTGGCGCGGGATCTGGGCGGGTTCGTGAAAGCGTTGCGCGGCCTGGACATTTCCGGTGCGCCGGAGATCAGCCGGGGTCGTCCGCTGCGCACTCGTGACGCGCCGACCCGGGAGGCGATCGCTCAGCTCGGCGGAGATCCGGCGTATGTCGCGGCCTGGGAGAAGGCGCTCGCGGCACCGGCGTGGGCCGGGGAGCCGGTGTGGCTGCACGCGGATCTGTCGCCGGGGAATGTGCTGGTCGACGGCGGCGGGCTGAGCGCGGTGCTGGACTTCGCGGGGGTGGGGACCGGCGATCCGGCGGTGGACGTGATCCCGGCGTGGAACACCTTCGCGGCGGCTGAGCGGGCGGTATTCCGCGAGGCGGCGGAGGTCGATGACGCGACGTGGGAGCGCGGCCGGGGCAGGGCGTTGTCCATCGCGCTGATTCAGCTGCCGTATTACCGGGAGACCAATCCGGTGCTGGCGGCGAATGCGCGGCGCACGATCGAGGCTGTGTTGTCCGGCTCGTGAGTGTTTATCCCGGTTAGAACCGGGATTGCCGCTCACGAGGCCCCAGCGCTAGCCGAGGTCGATCCGGATCGTCAGCAGGTCGGTGCCGAACGCCTGGACCGCGGTGCTGTTCAAGCGGGGCAACGACTTCAGCCGCGCCCGGGCGTCGTCCTCCGGGAGCAGGTGCGCGACCCCGCGCAGCCAGCGGCCGTGCAGGCGCAGCCGGACGTGCGGGTCGGCCTGGATGTTGCGCACGTACTGCGACCGCTCGCCGAATTCGGACACCAGCCAGAACTCCTGGCCGACCCGGCGTCCGCCGATCGGGGTCTGGCGGGGGAGACCCGAAGTGCGGCCGGTGGTTTCGAGCAGGGTCTGTCCGGGGAGCCGCGACAGGACGGGGTTGCCCAGCCGTCGCTGGAACGTCGTGACGAGCTGGTGCTGGAGATCGCCGGGCCGCGAGGCGCCGGCGGCGTGCCGCAAGCGGGCCGGGATGACGAGTTCGTGGATCGGCACCGCCATGGCCCACAGCTGGCGGGCTGGGAACCGGTGGTAGCTGACTTCGGTGGTCCAGTACACCCGGTGCTCGTCGAGGTGCACGATGTTGCGCGTCCTCAACAGCGGCGACGGCGCTTCGAGCACGACCCGGTCCGGCGTGGCCGAAGCGATCGTCCAGCCAAGAACGCGGTCCGGGGACAGGCGGGTGGTCAGGCCGAGGCCGAGCCACCCGGTGCGCAGGAAAGTTCGCATCGGCGGCGGAGCTTCTTCCCAGACCGCGCGGGCCCACTGCAGTGCGTCGCGCTGGTCTCCGGCAGGACGGGCAATGTCCACTGTGGACGTGAAATCCGGCACCCTGCCACGCTAGCACTGCTGAGGACTCGTGAGTGTTTATCCCGGTTCTAACCGGGATAAACACTCACGACGCCGGTTTCCAGCCCAGCTCCGGGCCCAGCCGGGTGGCCAGGTCGGTGAGGATCTGCACGTAGTCCTCGTGCTCGAAGGTGAACGGGAGTGCGAACGCGACTTCGTCGATTTCGCGGAAGGCGGCGTGCTGGTACAGCTGCTCGGCGATTTCCGCGGAAGTGCCGACGTAATCGCGCGAGAACAGCAGACCGCCCGGGCCCTGTGGGGTTTTCGTGCGCGGCAGGCGTTTTGCCGCGTAATCCTCGTACTTCGCGCGCTGCTCCGCGGTCGCGCTGTCGGTCGGAATCACCACCAGACCTTGCGAAACCCGGGCCCGCGCCCCGTCCGGATGGTTCGACCGGAACGCCCGCACGTGCGAGAGCTGGATCTTCTCGAAGTCCGTCGAGCCCTCCTCGGCGCGGACGACGCTGCTGGTCAGGTAGTTCATCCCGGCTTGTCCGGTCCAGATCGCCGACCGGGTGCTCGCGCCGCCGTACCAGAGACGGCCAGCGAGGCCGGGCGAATGCGGCTGCACGCTGTCGGAGAACGACTCGATGCCCTCGACGCCGCTGAACGTCGAAGCGGGCTCGCCGCGGACCAGCGACAACAGCCGTGAGACCCGGTCGTAGCCGAAATCCTCGCGGTCGCCGGTGTCCGGGTACAGCGAGCCCCGAACGTCCTCGTAGTGCATTGGCGGGCTGACGCTGACGCCTGGGTTGAGCCGTCCGCCGGACAGCACGTCGACGGTCGCCAGGTCTTCGGCGAGCCGCAGCGGGTTTTCCCAGCCGAGCGGGATCACCGCGGTGCCCAGTTCGATCCGGCTGGTGCGTTGGGTGGCCGCGGCGAGCACCGCGACCGGCGACGAGATGCCGTACTGCAGGTGCCGGTGGCGCACCCAGGCGCTGTCGAACCCGAGTTGCTCGCCGAGTTCGAGCACGCGCAGCGTGGATTCGTGGCCGGGGCGCGGGTCGTCGCCGTCGAACAGGCCGATCGTCAGGAAACCCAGTTTGCGCAGCGGTCGCGTTTCGCTCGGCACGGCGAGTCCTTCCTCGGGTGAACTAAGCTGGAATAACCGCAGTCTGGCCCGGGTTGTTCCGGCTCGCTGACACACGCAGAACACTGGGGAGTACGCACGATGCGCGCTTTGTCCATCACTCGCTACGGCGGTCCCGAGGTGCTCGAAGAGATCGAGGCGCCCGATCCGGTTCCGGGGCCGGGCGAAGTGACCATCACGGTCTCGCACGCGTCCGTCGGGCTGATCGACGCGCTGATCCGCCGCGGCACGCTCGCGGAGTACGACTACGCGCCGAAGCCGCCGCTCGTGCCGGGACTCGAGGTCGCGGGCACGATCCGCGCGGCCGGTCCGGACAGCGGCTTCTCGGTCGGGGACGAGGTCGTCACGCTCACGCTGCCCAGCATGGGCGGATACGCCGACGTCAAACTCGCGCCCGCCGCTCTCGTCGTGCCGCTGGCCGGTACCGGAGTGGAGCGCGCGCAGGCGGTCGCTGGCCTGGCGAACACGGTGACGGCCTACCTGTCGCTCACCGAGGCCGTGCGGCTGCCGAAGGACGCGCGCGTGCTCGTGCACGGTGCGCTCGGCGGCCTCGCCTCGGTGTATCCCGAGGTGGCGCGGCTGCTCGGCGCGCGCGAGGTCGTCGGCACGGTCCGGCGGCCCGAGCAGGTCGAGGCGGCGAAGCAACTCGGCTTCGACCGCGTCGTGCTGTCCGGGGACCTCGGCGAACTGCGCGAGGAGCGGTTCGAAATCATCGTCGACCCGGTGGGCGGCGACCTGCGGATCGCATCGCTGGACCTGCTCGCGCCGATGGGCCGGATGCTCGTCGTCGGCAGCGCGGGCAGCAAGACCGCGCCGCTGGTGGACTCGAACGCCGTGTGGGGCAAGAACATCGGCGTGATCGGCTTCAACGTGGGCGGCTTCCTGTCCGCCGACACTGCGCCCGCTCGCCCCGCCGCGGAGGCCGTGCTCCCGCTGTACACCGACGGCCGGATCCGGCTTCCGGTCACCGTCCTGCCGATGGCGGAGGCGTGCGAGGCGCACCGCCGGATGGACGCGGGCGAGGCTGTCGGACGGCTGGTGCTCGCCAACTCCTGACCTCACGCGCGCACCTGCTCGCCGCCGGGGATCGCGGCCAGCAGGTCGCGGGTGTACTGCTCGCGCGGCCGCAGCAGGACGTCGTCGGCCGGGCCCAGTTCGAGCAGTTTGCCCTGGCGCATCACCCCGACCTGGTCGGCGATTTCCCGCACCACGGCCAGGTCGTGCGTGATGAACAGGTACGTCAGGCAGAGTTCGTCCTGCAGTTCTACGAGCAGGTTCAGGATCTGCGCCTGTACGGAAACGTCCAAAGCGGACACTGGCTCGTCCAGCACGACGAGATCCGGGCGGAGCGCCAGTGCGCGAGCGATCGCCGCGCGCTGGCGCTGGCCGCCGGACAGCTCGTGCGGTTTCCGGCGCAGCACCGACGACGGCAGCGCGACCTGGTCGGCCAGTTCGGCGACTCGTTCGGCCCGCCCGCCGACGCCGAACGCACGCAGCGGTTCGCCGATCACGTCGGTGATGGAGAAGCGAGGGTTCAGCGAGGCGTACGGGTTCTGGTAGACGAGCTGGAACCGGCGCCTGAGCCTGCGCAGTTCGGCGGGCGGGAGGCGGGTGACGTCCTGGCCGTCGAAGCTGACCGTGCCCGCGGTCGGGGTTTCCAGGCCGACCACCATGCGGGCCGTGGTCGTCTTGCCGGAGCCGGATTCGCCGACCAGCGCGAGGGTTCGGCCGCGGGTGAGCTGGAACGACACGTCGTCTACGGCTTGCACTGAACCAGCCCGGGACGAGGAGAAAGTCTTTGAGACGGAGTCGACCGCCAGCAGGACTTCCGGACCCTCGGCGCGGCGGGGCCGGAGCGGTTCGCGGCTCAGGCTCGGCGCGGCGGCGAGGAGCCGCTGCGTGTACTCCTGCGTCGGCGCGGCGAGGAGTTCCCGGGCCGGTCCTTCCTCGACCAGCCGTCCTTCGGACAGCACGGCGATCCGCGCGGCCCGGTCGGCGGCCACCCCGAGGTCGTGCGTGATGAGCAGGATCGCGGTGCCGTCGTCGGCGGCCAGCTCCGCCAGATGGTCGAGGATTTCCTTCTGCACGGTCACATCGAGCGCGCTGGTCGGCTCGTCGGCGATGATCAGCTGCGGCCTTCCGGCGAGCGCGATCGCGATCAGCACCCGTTGCCGGAGACCGCCGGACAACTCGTGCGGGTACTGCCGCGCGCGCAACTCCGGCCGGTCGACGCCAGCCCGTCGCAGCAGTTCTACGGCTTGGGCTGAGGCATCGCTGCGGGCAGCCAGGCGGTGGATCAGCAGCACCTCGGCCACTTGCTCGCCGATCCGCCGGACCGGGTTGAGCGAGACCGTCGGATCCTGCGGCACGAGGGCGATCCCGGTGCCGCGGACCTGTCGCCAGTCCTTTTCGGACAGTGTGGTCAGGTCGCGGCCGTCGAAGGTGATCTTTCCGCGGCGGACCAGCCCGCCGCGGGGCAGCAGCCCGATCGCGGCGTGCGCGGTGGTGCTCTTCCCGGAGCCGGACTCGCCGACCACCGCGACGATCTCGCCAGCTCCCACCCGCAGGCTCACGTCCCGCACGGCAGGCACCACGCCGCCCGAGGTGCGGTACGACACCGCCAGCTCGCTGATCTCCAGCACTTGTCAGCTCCGTTCGCTGTCGAGAGCCCGGGACACGCGGTTCGCGGCGAGCACGACGGCCGCGACGGTCAAGCCCGGAAACGTGGTCATCCACCAAGCGGTGGCCAGGAAATTGCGTCCGCCTGCCACAAGTGCGCCCCATTCCGGCGTCGGCGGGCTCGCGCCGAAGCCGAGGAAACTGAGCGCGGACACTTCGAGCACCGCGGTCCCGACCGTCACCGTGGCCAGCACCAAGACCGGCCCGAGCGCGTTGGGCAGCACGTGGCGGCCGAGCACCCCGGCCCAGCGCACGCCGGACGCCCGGGCGGCTTCGACGAACACGCCGGAACGCACCCGCAGCACCTCGGCGCGCATCAGGCGGGCGAACGCGGCGAGGTTCGCGACCCCGACGGCGATCGCGACGTTCGTGGTGCCGAACCCGAGCGCGGTCACGAGCGCTAGCGACAACAGGATCGCCGGAACCGCCTGGAGGACGTCGACGATCCGCATCACGACCGCGTCGAGCCAGCCGCCGCGGAACCCGGCGAGCAGCCCCAACGCGGATCCGGCGGCGAACGCGACGAGAACGGCGAGGACGGTCGCGCGCAGCGACAACCCGGCCCCGTGCACAACGCGGGCGAACACGTCGCGGCCGGTCTCGTCGGTGCCGAAGAGGTGTCCGAGGGAGGGGCCTTGGAGTCGTTCTGCGGGGACGCCGGTGATGGGGTCTTGGGTGGTGAGCAGGGTGGGTGCGAAGGCTGCGATCAGTACGGCGGCGAGGACGAGTGTGGAGAGGAGCAGGCCGGGTCGGCGTACGAGGAATGGTTGGGGCAGCACGGTTTCAGACATGTGCGGGGACCTCCTTGCGGACGGACACCCGCGGGTCGAGCAGCGGGTACACGAGGTCGACGACCAGGTTGAGCACCACGAAGAAGAACGCGGCGAGCACGATCACCGCCTGCACCACCGGCACGTCCTGCGCGGTCACGGCCGACGCGGTCACCCGGCCGAGGCCGTCGCGTGAGAAGACGGTTTCGGTCACCACCGAACCGGCCAGCAGGTTGCCCGCGACGACGCCCACGAGCGTGAGCGCGGGCAGTCCGGCGTTGCGCAGTGCGTGTCCGAAGTGGACTCGGCGACGGCTTGCGCCCTTCGCCCGAACGACCTCGATGTACGGCTCGGCGAGCTGAGTTTGCAGGCTCTTCGCCAACACCTGACCGATGATCGCGCCGGTCGGCAGGGAGAGCG
Organism: Amycolatopsis circi; assembly: GCF_003385235.1. Taxonomy (GTDB): domain Bacteria; phylum Actinomycetota; class Actinomycetes; order Mycobacteriales; family Pseudonocardiaceae; genus Amycolatopsis; species Amycolatopsis circi. The sequence goes on from NZ_PQIA01000008.1 coordinate 119,538, forward strand.
TGACCGCCGGGAGGACCAGCGACGCGAAGCCGGTCGACCCGAGTGCTGGGAACAGCCGCAGCTGGAACGAGAACAGCTGGATCAGCAGGAGCCCGACCCAGAACGTCGGCAGCGAAGTGCCCAGCGGCGGCAGGGAAAGCAGCAGCTGGCTCACCCAGCGGGTCCGGGTGAACGTGCCGAGCACGGCGATCCCGCCGCCGAAGACGATCGCGAGCACCAACGCAAGGCCGGAGACGGCGAGCGTCGGCGGCAACGCGGCGAGGACCTGGTGCGTCGCGTCGTCGCCGGTGGCCACCGAGGTGCCGAAGTCGCCGTGCAGCGCGGCCAGGAGATGCTTGCCGTACTGCACGATTATCGGATCGTTGAGCCCGTACTCGGCGCGCAGGGCGGCGATCTGCTCCGGGGACGCGCTGGGACCGCCCTCGGCCGAGCCGAGTTTGGTCAGCACCGCGTCACCGGGCAGCAGGTAGAGGATGACGAACGACAGCGTGAACGCCGCCCACAGCACTACTACGGCTTGCAGGATGCGGCGAAGCAGCGGGAAGCCTTTCACGAGCCCGAAACCCAAGCGTCGAACAGCTGCAGCCGCGAGGAAGCCTCGAAGCCGACGTCATGCGCGTTCGTGCCGACGCCGAGCACCTGCGTCAGCTCGAACACCGGGATCGAGTAAGCCTGCTCCACAATGGTCCGCTGCGCTTTTTCGGCGGCGGGCTTGCGCTTCGCGGGATCGACGGTCGCCGATTGTTCGGTCAGCGACGCGTCGAGCGGGTTGTCCGCGGACAGCTTGCTCCGGTTGTTCGTCTTCGCGGAGAACTGCTGGCGCAGGATGTCCGGGTCGGCGCGCGTGACGTTGTACCAGAGGAAGTCGTAGTCGCCGGCCTGCTGCAGGCGGGTGACCTCGGAGTTGGTGTGCAGCTCGATCCTCAGGTCGAAGCCGATCTTGCGCAACTGCTGCTGAATCAGCTCCAGCACGCTCTGGTTCTGGTTGAACACCGGCGAGAACAGCACGGACGCGGTCAGCCGCTGCCCGTTCTTCGTCCGGATGCCGTCCGGGCCGGGGAGCCAGCCGTCGGACTGCAGCAGCGCTTGGGCGCCCGTCGGATCGTAGGCGAGTTCCTTCGACAGATCGGTGTACAGCGGTGTCGCCGAGCCGAGGATGCTCGTGGCGGGCTTGTAGTTCGGGGTGAGCACGGTGCTCGTGACCTCGGGCCGGTTGACGCCCTTCGACACGGCTTGGCGGACCTTCTGATCAGTAAGAACGCCGCGGGTCACGTTCGCGTGCAGGTTGAACACGATGCCCGGGTTCGGCCGGACCGGTTCGGTGAACCCGTTGCCGGAGAACTGCGGTTCGTCCACCGGCTGCACGTCGGTGATCGCGTCGAGCTGCCCGGACGTCAGGCTGCCGGACCGCACGCCCGGTTCCGGCACCACGCGGAAGTCGATCTTGTCGACGTACGCCTCGCCTTGGTGCCGCCACAACGGCGAACCCCAGCGGTAGCCGGTGCGCTTGCTGAGCACGATGTTCTGGTTCGGCTTGAGGCTGGTGAACACGAACGGGCCGGAGCCGATCAGGCCGGTGCCCTGGCAGCGCTGCTCGGCGGTGTGCCGGAACGCCGCCGGCGCGAGAACGCCGAGCGACATCGTGGAGCTGGCCTGCAGGAACTGCGCGCTGGGCTGGGAGAAGTCGAGCCGGACCGTCGCCGGGTCGACCACTGTCGCGCCGCGGTAGGCGGCCAGGTAGCTGGACCCGAGCAGGGCCTTCGCGCCGAGCGCCTTGAGGCCGTCGAAGCTGGTCTTCACCGCGGCGGCGTCCACGGGGGAGCCGTCGGAGAACGTCGCGCCGGAGCGGAGGTGGAAGGTGAAGCTCGTGGAATCGGGGCTGACCGTCCAGCGGTCGGCGAGCCAGGGCGTGATCGCGCCGGTTTTCGGGTCCTGGTCGGTGAGCGAATCGACCAGCTGACGGCCGACGTTCACTGACGCGTTCGTGCTGACCTGCTGCGGGTCGATGCAGTCCGGATTGGACGAGATGCCCAGCCGCAGCGTGCCACCCGGGCGCGGGGGACCGGCGTCCTGCGGGCTCGCCCCGCCCGCCGTGCCGCAGGCGGCGAGGAGCAGCGGAAGGGCCAGCGCGAAGGCGAAACGGGACCGCGCGCGGGCAGGACGGCGGGGTCGGGGCGGAGTGTGGCGGGGCACGGAGTTCCTCCAGCGGGGACGGATCGGATGCCTCCAGCTCAACCGTTCGCGGCGGTTCGCTAAAGCCCGTCCCAGCAGGTGAGCGGCTGTCCCGCGATCCGGCCGTCAGTGCGGATTCCAGTTGACGCGCAAGGGAAAGCGTGGCCCGCGCCCGCGTGATAACCGGCGAGGTTTTGTTCGGCGAGGAAGTCCGGAGAGCGGGACCACGCGGGGAGTGTGCTGCGGAAAACCAGTTGCGCGGTGCAGGACAATGACGGGCATGGCGGAGCGGGGCAGGGGTGGGGCGGCTTGGGTCCGCCTGCAAGCGGTGGCGGTGTCGGGTTCAACCTGTGAAGGGCTTTTGCTTGCGGCACTGCCCTTGTTGGCTGTCTCGATCACGACCGACCCGCGTGCGGTGTCCTTGGTGAACGTGGCCGGGCAAGCGCCGTGGCTCCTGCTTTCGCTGTTCGCCGGGGTGGTGATCGACCGGGTCCGGCGGACGACCGTGCTGGCTTACGCGTACGCGGTGCAGATCGTCGCCGCGCTTACGTTGGCGCTGCTCGGTTCCACCGGTTCGCTGAGCCTGCCCGCGCTGCTCGTGGTGGCCTTTGTGCTCACCACGGCGCAAGTGTTCGGCGACGGCGCGGCGGGTTCGGTGGTCCCCGAGGTGGTCGCGCCGGATCAGCTCGACATGGCCAACTCCCGGCTGCAGGTGATCGACCGCGGCATGGTCCAGTTCGTGGTGCCCCCGGCGACCGGGTTGCTGATCGGGCTCAGCGCGGGACTGCCCGCGTGGCTGGCGGCCGTCGCCGCCCTGGTCGCGCTGCTGCTCGCGCGCGGGATTCCGTCCGTGAAGCCGGTGCGCACGCCCGCGCATCCGCTCAAGGACGTGACGGCCGGGCTGCGCTACCTCGTCGGGACGCCGCTGCTTCGGGCGATCACGATCACGGTCGCGCTGGGGTCGTTCGCCGCGTCCGCGGGCAACTCGATGCTCGTCCTGTACGCCACGAAGGAACTGCACCTCGCGCCGTTCGGGTACGGGGTGCTGCTGGCGTGTCTGGCCGTCGGCTGGGTGGGGTCGTCGTTCTTCGTGGACCGGTTCGTGCGACGGTTCGGCTATTCGACGTCGATGCGCGTCGCGCAGGCGTGCGCGGTGCTGAGCCAGCTGCTGATCGCGATCGTCCCGCCGTGGCCGGCATTGGTCGGTGCGGTGCTGATCTTCCTCACCGGGACGACGTTGATCTGGAACGTGTGCTCGCAGTCGACCCGGCAGCGGTTCACGCCGTCGGAGCTGCTGGGGCGGGTGCTGACCAGCCATCGGGCGCTGGCCTGGGGTCTTACGCCGCTGGGCGCGCTCGCCGGCGGGTTTGTGGCGGTGCACTGGAGCTTGCGCGGGGTGTGGGTGATGGCTGCTGCCGTGCAGTTGCTGGGGACGTCGCTGGTGTGGCGGAAGCTGTCCCCCGCGGCGTTCCGGGACGCGGAGACCGTCATGGCTCGCTGAGGCCGTCAGGCGCGCTTCGCCAGTGTCCAGGCTGTGGCGACGTTGGTCTGGCGCGTCTGCCCGCGGCCGAGTTGGCGGCGGTTCACGTCGTCGGCACTGTTCCGCCGCGCGCTGACTCCGTTGGGCGCGCCCGCCGGTGGGTTTGTGGCGGTGCAGCGGAATCTGCGCGGGTATGGGTGATGGCGGCGGCTCGGTTACGGGGGTCGGCGTTCCGGGACGCCGATGCTGCGAGGGCGGGCTGAGGCCGTCAGGCGCGCTTCGGGAGTTTCCAGCCGGGGCGCGGGAAGTGGCAGGTGTAGCCGTTGGGGTAGTGCTGGAGGTAGTCCTGGTGCTCGGGTTCGGCTTCCCAGAAGTCGCCGGCGGGGGTGACCTCGGTGACGACTTTGCCGGGCCAGAGGCCGGAGGCGTCGATGTCGGCGATGGTGTCTTCGGCGATCTGTTTTTGTTCGTCGGTGGTGTAGAAGATGGCGGAGCGGTAGCTGGTGCCGAGGTCGTTACCTTGGCGGTTTTTGGTGCTGGGGTCGTGGACCTGGAAGAAGAATTCCAGGAGGGTGCGGAAGTCGGTGTGGGCGGGGTCGTAGGTGACTTCGATGGTTTCGGCGTGGGTGCCGTGGTTGCGGTAGGTGGCGTGGGGGACGTCGCCGCCGCTGTAGCCGACGCGGGTGGCGGTGACGCCGGGCTGGTGGCGGAACAGCTCCTCCATGCCCCAGAAACACCCGCCGGCCAGAATCGCCTTTTCTTCCGCCATGTCGCCTCCTCCGTGCTCGAACCGCTTCGCCCGCCATGCTAGTCGCCGGGCAGCAAGCCGAGGACCAGGGCGAGCGGCGGCCACGCGTCCCGCCCGCGCCGGGTGCAGGCGAAGGCCCGCAGGCGGACGTCGGGGCCGGTCAGCGGGAGGACGGCGACGTCGGGCCGGGTCGGCCAGGAATCGGGCAGCAGGCCGACCCCGCCGCCCGCGGCGATCAGGTCTTGCACCAGGTCCAGGTTGTCCGCGCGGTGGGTGAACCGCGGCGAGAACCCGGCCATCGACGCCAGGGTCCCGACGACCGTCTCGTCCGCGCCGTTGCGCGAGTTGCCGATCCAGTCGTGGTCGCGGAACGCGGTGAACACGTCCAGGGTTCCGTTGCCCCGCAACCGGTTCGCGTCCGCGCGCGGCACTGCCAGACCCCACGGCGCCGTCCACAGCGGACGGACGGCCAGCGACGGATCGGCGGGCGCGGGCGCGAGGTTGTAGTCGTAGGTCAGGGCGAGGTCGATGTCGTCGGTCCGAAGCTGCGCGAGCGCTTCGGCGGGTTCGTGCTCGCTGATCGTGACGCGGACCTGCGGATGCCGTTGCGCGAGGAAATCCGCGACCGGCAGCACGGCGTGGCGCACGCCGGTCCCGAACCCGGCGACGCGCACGGTTCCGGCGGGCTCGGCCTCGGGGTCGAGATCGACACGGGCGGCTTCGACGGCGGCCAGGATCGTCACGGCGTGCTCGGCGAGCCGCCGCCCGGCGGGAGTGAGGCGCACGCGGCGGCCGTCCGGTTCGAGCAGCGCGACGCCGGTTTCCTTGGCCAGCACCGAGATCTGCTGCGAGACGGTCGACGTTGTGGTTTCGAGCACGTCCGCGACCGCGCGCATCGAGCCGAGCCTCGACAACTCGAGAAGGAACTGCAGCCTGCGAGTGTCCATCCGCTGATTGTCCAGGATACTCGGACAGTACGTCCAGGATCGGCAGGTGGACACGAACGGTCCGGATGAGTTCTCCTGGACGGCGTGCTCCCCTCCACTCCTCGCGCCGGTGTCGCCCTGGCCGTCGGCGCCATGCTGTCCGTCCAGCTCGGACTGGCGGTTTCGGTGAATCTCGCGAACCAGGTCGGGCCGACCGGCGTCGCGTGGCTGCGGCTCGCCTGGGCCGGTGTGCTGCTCCTGGTGCTGGTGCGGCCGCGGCCGTCGGCGTTCCGTCGCCCGGCCTTGCTGACGTGCGTGGTGCTCGGCTTCGCGACGGCCGGGATGACGATCCTGTTCATGGTCGCCGCGACCCGGTTGCCGCTGGGCACGGCGAGCGCGCTGGAATTTCTCGGCCCGCTGACCGTCGCGATCGTGCGCGGCCGAGGCGGAAACCGGGTGTGGCCGGTGCTGGCGGCGGCCGGAGTGGTGCTGCTGACGCAGCCGTGGCAGGGCGGGACCGACCTGCTCGGCCTCGGCTGCGCGCTCGCGGCGGCGGTCTGCTGGGGCGCGTACATCGTGCTGACACAACGAGTCGGCGACGAGGTGACCGGCTTGCGCGGGCTGGCGGTGTCGATGCCGGTGGCCGGTTTGGTCGCCACCTTCGTGCACGCTCCGGCGGTGGTCGGCGAGCTGACGTGGCCGCTGCTGCTCGCCGGGCTCGGACTCGCGGTGCTCGTGCCGGTGGTGCCGTTCAGCCTGGAGATGCTGGCGCTGCGCCGGTTGACGGCGTCCGCGTTCGGGACGCTGATGAGCCTGGAGCCGGCGATCGCGCTGGTGCTCGGGCTGATCGTGCTGCACCAGGTGCCGAACGTCGCGGCGGTGGCGGGGATCGCGTTCGTGGTCGCGGCGGGCATCGGCGCGGAACGCACGGGGGCGCGGGAGCCCGTGAAGGCTGGGGTCTCGTGAGTGCTGATCCCGGTTAGAACCGGGATTAACACTCACGAGTCTGCTGGCCGCGGCGTGCGTTCGACGATGTGCTGCAGCGCTTCGACGTGCCCGAGGAATCTTCGCCGCCCGTCCTCGGTGGCGCGGATCGACGTTTTCGGGACCCGGCCGAGGTATTTCCGCTGCTGCTCGACGTGGCCGTCGGTGCGGAGCGTCGCGAGTTGCTTGGACAGCGCCGAATCCGAGAGCGAGACGGCGTCCCGCAGGAAGGCGAAATCGCACCAGTCCACAGCGGACAGCACGGACATGATGGCCAGCCGGGTGGGGTCGGACAGCAGCCGGTCGAGTCCTGGCGGGGGCGTGGCGGTCATCGATCCCCTCGACGGCGGGCGACTGCGAGCAGTGCCTGGGAGAGCGCGAACAGCAAGGTGAACGCGATCCCGAAGAGCACCCCGGCGACCGTATCCGGGTAGTCGCGCAGCCCGAGCGCGTCGGCGAGAGCGGCGGCAGCTTCGGTGCCGTAGCGCGAAACCAGCCAGGCCCCGACGCCGCCGATCACCGCGACGACCCCGAAGACCCACGGCACGAACTCTTGCCGCTGCTGGACCCCGCGCAGGCGGCTGAGCGGTGCGGACCGAGTGCGCGCGCCGACGGCGAACACGACCAGGAGCAACCCGAGCACGGCGACGGCGACGAACTTGCTGCCGTCGACGAAGTCGTTCACCGCGGTGAACCCGGCGGTCACCACGAAAATCAGCAGGTAGACCCACCAGGGCAACCGCGCGGTGCGGCGTGCGCGGTCCTGGTGCGACCGGACAGCGGCGAGCGCTTCGGCCGCGCGTTCTTCGTCGGTCACGATTCCCTCCTCGGCTACTTGCCTACTTGGAATGTAGTCACTTCTTTCCGGGGCGGCAAGTAGTCGGACGCGACCGCGTTCTACGCTGGCGGCATGCAGGTGGAAATCTGGAGCGATGTCGTGTGCCCGTGGTGCTACCTCGGCAAAGAGCGGTTCGAGAAGGCGCTGTCCGGGTTCGAGCACCGGGACGAGGTGACCGTGACGTACCGGTCGTTCGAACTGGACCCCGGGAAGACCGGGACCGAGCCGTTGCTGGACATGCTCACCGCGAAGTACGGGCCGCAGGCCGCCGAGATGGAGCAGCGGGTCGCCGGGCTCGCGGAGGCGGAGGGGCTCGGCTACCGGACGGACCGCGAAATCGGCAACACCTTCGACGCGCACCGCTTGCTGCACCTGGCCCGCGAAAAGGGGCTGGAGACCGAGATGGTGTCGGCGTTGTTCCGCGCGAATTTCGCCGAGGCTCGCGCGGTGTTCACCGGCGAGGTGCTGGCCGATGTCGCCGAGGAGGCCGGATTGCCGCGCGCTGAAGCGGAAGCGGTGCTGGCGGACCCGTCGCGATATGCGGACGCGGTTCGGGCAGAGGAGCGGGAAGCCGCGGAACTGGGCGCGGGAGGAGTGCCGTTTTTCGTGCTGGGACGGCGGTTCGGTGTTTCCGGCGGGCAGTCGGTGGAGGTTTTCGCGCAGGCGCTGGAACAGGCTTGGCAGGCTTCTGCCGGGTGACGGTCGCTGAGGTGGTTCAGCGGCCGGAAGCGTTCGCCCGGCCCGGCTGCCGGGAAGCAGCCGGGGGCGTCCGTCCAGGCGCGGTGACGATTACTCGGACCAGGTGCTGAGGCGGTTGAGCAACCGTTCGAGCACCTGCGGGTCCGCGGTGACCGGTTCGCCGGAGACCGGCTCGTCGACCAGCGTGCGGCGGTCGCCTCGGCGCGGCAGCCGGACCTGGCCCGCCGAAATCCCGCCGGGCAGCGGCAGTTCGCACCAGGTGGTGCGGCCGCCGCGGTCTCCGTGGCGCACGCCGATCCGCTCGTCGCGCGGCGGCGCCGGGGCGACGAGGTCGTCGTCCACCTCGACGACGAGCCGGTCGCCGCTCAGCTGGAGCCGGACGGTCACGAAGGCGGGCGCGGACGGGCTGCTCTGGTCGACGACGTCGCCGACAAGCCGCACGGCGGCGTTCGTGACCTGGTCCAGCATCGGCATCAGGGACCAGTCGGTCAGGATCAGGCGGACGAACAGCTCGGTGCACGGGACCGCGCTCGGCTGCGCCACCAGCCGGAGGTCGTCCACCTGGGTAGTGCGCGTGCTCAAGCGTCACCTTCCTCCTCGGCGAGCGGTCCGATCGGCCGGGACCGTGCGGGCATCATGCCACCGCCGCCGGGGCGGGCTGCGGCGGGACCACGGTGTGCGGGAGAAGCGCAGGTCACAGGTCCGGGCCGGGTTTCGGGCCCGGAGAGCGGTCTTGGCGGGCCGGTGTCCACAGTGGAACTCCTATGCTGGCCGGATGGCGGCAGAATCGGCCCGGTGGGCGATCCACGACTTGATCATGACCTACGCGGCGTGCATCGACGCGGGCGATCTGGCCGGAGTGGGCGAGCTGTTCCGCGAGGGAACCCTGCACAGCGGCGGCGGCCGGACCGGACGGGAGGCCGTGGAGAACTGGTTCCGCGACATCCTGATCCTGCATCCGGACGGCACCCCGAGGACCCGCCACGTCACGACGAACGTCCGGATCACGGCCGACGAGGACACGGCTTCGGCACACAGCTACTTCACCGTTTTCCAAGCGACAGCGGACCTTCCGCTGCAGCCCATCGCCGCCGGACACTACGACGACCGGTTCGTCCGGCACGGGGACGAGTGGCGGTTCGCGGAGCGGACGCCGGTGCTGCAGATGACCGGGGACCTGACGCGGCATCTCCGGCTGGAGGTCGTGCGGGCAGCCAGTTCTGGGCAGTGACAGCGCTTTCGCGACGGCGAGCCCCGGCAGCGGTCGGGCGGACCGCCGGCCGGAACCCTGGCGTCAGTCCTGCTTGCTGAGTTTCCGTCGCAGACCGCGCCCGGCGGCGAGCGCCGGGAACGCCAGCAGCGCGCCCGCCCCGAGCGGGATTCCCTGCTGCCACGCCGGAGCCCCGAGCGCGGCGGGGGCGGCTTGCGGGTCGTGGTCGCTGACGCCGCCCCAGCGCGACGGCGGCAGGACGATCACCCGGGCCTTGCCGATGACGTCGTCCACCGGGACGGTGCCGTTCACCCCGCCGCCGCCCTGGCAGCGGGAGTCGCACGAGTTCTCGCGGTTGTCGCCCATCACCCAGAGGCTGCCCTTCGGGACGGTGACCGGGGGGAAGGTCTGCCGGACCGACGGCGGCTGGTCCAGCCAGTGGATGTAGGGCTCGTCGAGCGGTTTGCCGTCGACCAGGACGCGGCCCTTCGGGTCGCAGCACTGCACGGTCTGGCCGCCGACGGCGATCACGCGCTTCACGAAGTCGCGCTCGTCCGGCGGCGCGAAGCCGACCAGCGAACCGAGGCCGCGCAACGTCTTCGTGAAGAAGTTGCCCGATTCCTGCGGGGCGATCTCGTTCGCGGTCCACGGCTGCGGGCCGCGGAAGACGATGACGTCGCCGGGCCCGGGATCGGTGAAATCGTAGGTGACGCGGTCGACGACGACCCGGTCGCCGAAACAGCCGTCGCAGCCGTGCAGCGTCGTCTCCATCGACGCCGACGGGATCAGGAACACCTTCGCGACGAACTGCTGGATCAGGATCGTCAGCACCAGCGCGATCCCGATCAGGATCGGCAGCTCCTGCCAGAACGGACGCTTGCGCCGCGCCTTCTTGGGCGGCTCGTCCGCGCCGGGACGCTCGGATCCGGACTCGCCGGGGGCAGGGACTGGGGGGATCGGGTCGGCCACGTCGCCAGGCTACCCAGAACCGCCCGCCGGACGGCGCACCGCGGGCGGCCACGATCGGGGGGTCGTGCCGGTGAGCGGGACGGCAACCGGAGGATTCGCCCGCGGGGAAGGAAAACGGGCCGGAATCCGGGTGCGGATCCGGAATCCGGCCGGGGACGCGTTCGGGGCGCGGGATCCGGTGGAAGCCGGTTAGCACCGGGGTGGCGTGAAGGGGAGGTGAAGCGGGGCAGGGAGTTTGGCGTGCCGGGCCGGACGCGTGCCGGTTCGTCGGACGTGCTGCGGCGGGGCCAAGGCGTTCGCTTGGCTGGCCGTGCTGCGGGGATTTCGCCGAGCTGGGCGTCACCGGGCGACCGGAGTGCCACGACGATCGACCGCGGCCAGTTGCTTGATGAACTCCGCGACCCGATGACTCCACGTGTACCTGCTGCGGACGAGTTCATAGGCGTTGTCCCGGATCGTTTCCGCCAGAGCCGGGCTGCTCTCGAGACGCCGCAACTGTTCCGCCAGCGCTTCAGGAGAACGCGGCGCGGCTAACAGCCCGTTGACGCCGTCGTCCACCAGCGAGGCGAGCGGACCGATCGCGGTGGCGATGACCGGCACCCGGCTCGCCCATGCTTCGAGCAGCACTGTCGGGAAGGCGTCGTTCGGGCTGATCGGGCAGAGCACCAGAGATCTGGCAGTGCGGAGGGCCCGGAATTTCGCGTCGCCGCTGAGGTTTCCGGCGAAGGTGACGTGGTCGGCGATGCCGAGTTTCCGGGCGAGGGCTTCGTAACCGGGACGCGCGGCACCGTCGCCGATTACCAGCAGCCGGGCGGTCGGTGCGGATCGGGAGCGGTGAATGCGCATCGCGTGCAGGAGTTGATCCAGGCCTTTCCACGCGTGCGTCGGGGCCAGGCGTGCCAGGAAAGCGGCGGCGTACGGGCGGCCCGCCACCGCGAAATCAGCCAGCGCTCCGGAGGCGATCGCGTTCTCCAGGACGCCGACTTTGTCCCCGTAACGGGGACGGAAACGGTCGGCGACATAGCCGGAAACACCAAGGATCAGATTGGCCCTGCGAAGCATGAAGCTCTCGGCTCCGGCGTAGGCGCGGGCGACGGTGTTGAAGACCGGATGACCGTCCTTGGCCAGGGCGGCGGCGTGATAGGTCACGACGACAGGGGTGTTTCCGGAGACCATCGTCGCGGCGTCGGCCAAGCCGGGCACCGGAGTGTGGACGTTGAGGTAGTCGGCTTGTTCGGTGCGCAGGATGCGGCGGATCTGGAGCGGCCAGCGCGGGTCGAGCGGCGTGTTGGAGAGTTTGGCGAGCGTCGGGAGCCGGTAGACCGGGAAGCCGTCGTCGGACCCGGCGCGGGTGCTGGCGGTGATGACGACGGGCCGCCATCCGGGGACCTCCTGCAGCGCGGTGGCCAGGCTATGCACGTAGGTTTCGACGCCGCCGACATCCGGCGGGTAGTACGGCGTCGCGAAGACGACGGTTCGTTCTCGGCTCACGGAGGCTCCTGTCCTCATTGGTCCGGTTGGCTGGGCGCGCGCGGATGTGATGGTGTGTGCCCGGGGGATGGGGGACTTCGAGGAGGCGCAGGATGTCCGGGATCCGGATGCCGTGGGCGACAGTGCGGTGCCGCGCGTGCGGCCACGACCGCAGCGAGCATCAGCATTTGCGCGGAGGCACCGACTGCGGACGGTGCGGCTGCCGCCGGTTCAGGTGGCTGCGGCGGGGCTGACGCCGGGTCAGGCGGCATCGAGCAACGGGCTCAGGTCGCGAGCCCGGAGCGCGTAAGGGGGAAGGACCTCGCGCAGGTGCCGCCGGTAGTTTTCGCGGTGGTCGATGAGGCTGTCGAGGAGCGTGGGCAACGTGGTGTCGCGGACTTCGCCGATGCCGACGACCCACTGTTCGAGCCCGAGGTCGCGCATGATCCCGCCGGTCTTGTGCTCGTACTCGATCGCGAGGCACGGGACGTGCGCGGTGAGGGCGAAGATGACGGAGTGGAAGCGGGTGCCGATCACCAGGTCGGCCTCGGCGTAGAGGGCGCGGGCGTCGCGGTGGTCGAAGGTGTCGTCGCCGAGGACGCGCAGCCGGGGGTGCTCGAGTCCGGCGGCGAGGCGGGTGTTGACCCTGCGGTCGTCGTCGCCTTGGAAAGCGCAGGTCACCTGGGGGACCAGGACGACGTGGTACCCGCGGCCGAGCAGGTGGCGGATGCCCGCGGTCAAGGCGTGTTCGTACCGGTGCTGCCCGGGCTCGTCGAGCCACTGGCGGGCGGTGACCATCGCGATCCGGGCGCCGGCGGGGATGCCGAGGGCGGTGCGCCAGTCGCGGTCGGAGCGGGTTTGGAAGGCGAAGGCGCTGTCGACGCTCCGGGTGAGCAGACGTGACGGCAGCCCGATTTCGGTGAGCCGGTCTCGGCTGATGTCTTCGCGGACCAGGACCGCGTCGGCGCGGCCGAGGACGTGGCGGACCAGCACGCGCTGGACCCGACGGGGGAACGGGCCGTAGGACTGCGGGCCGGTCACGACCCGGACACCGAACCGTTCGGCCAGCCACAGCGGGAGCAGCAAAAACAGGATGTTCAGGTCGGAGGCGAAGTTCGGGCGTCCGTGCAGGAAGCCGCCGCCCGTGGAAATGACGAGGTCCGCGGTCGCGAGGGCGTGCAGTTCGCGGCGAGGCTCGGCGGGCAGCAGCCGGGCGACGGCCAGCAGCGTCCGACGCGGAAGCCGGGCGGCGGCGAGGGCGACTATGGGCAGCAGGCTGAGCTTGCGCAGGATGCGCCGGAATCGGGGGATGTTCTCCTCGCCGGAATAGCGGCGGAACGAGCCGAGGTTGGGGACGCCCTCGAACTCCGGCCACCGCTCGGGGTGCTCGAAACCGGCGATCGCGATCCGCGCGCCGGGCAGTGCGCGGCGGATCTGGTCGAGCAGGACGCTGAGCAGGGCGGCGTCGCCGCGGTTGCCGCGCTCGAACGCGTTGACGACGAGGACGCGGGTCATCGGCGGGCCTCCGGGCGGGGGTGCTCGGGTCGGATGGGTGAGGTGTTGCGGGT
>NZ_PQIA01000068.1 GCF_003385235.1 Amycolatopsis circi
TCAGCCTCGTTCTCGTGGCCTCGGAGAGGCGTATAACAGACAGCCGCTGCTCCCACCGATCGAGGCACCCAGCCCCTCCCCCGCACCCCGATACGAAGCCTCCCTGCGGTTCGGGGGTGCTTGTCAAGGCATCTTTCCCGCCTTGACAAGCACCCCCGAACCGTCAGCACAATCAACCTTCGGGGTGCCCCACGCAACCCAGGCAGCAATGTCGCCGCCAGGCGACGAGCCGCCCCCGCACAGCACCCTCACAGCAACCACACATCACCCCCACACCCAAAAACCGCACGCTCGAAGCATGACTCTCCGCGCAAGATTCGCCGCCGCCCACCCGCGCCGGCAATCCCTGCGCACAAAACTCACCGTCTCAGTAGTAATCCTCCTCTCCCTCGTCTGCCTGACCATCGGCGTAATCAGCGAATTCGCCCTACGCGCCTTCCTCCTGACCCAAACCGACACCCAACTCTCCGCAGCCACCGCCCGCGCCCTGGACTTCGCCACCCACCCAGGCCCTCCCGGCGCCAACGAACGCAACCCCCTAGACGCCCCAGGCCAAGGCGCAGGCACCGTCACCGCCCACTTCGACTCCGACGGCACAGACGGCACCGGCGGCTGGCTCTCCCCGCACGGCCAGCGCATAACCCTCACCTCCGACGAACTGGCGGCACTGCAAGACCCCCCGGCAAGCGGCCGCCCCTACACCCGCACCCTCGGCAACCTCGGCGACTACCGCCTAACCGCCATCCCCATCCCCGACGGCATAGTCATCACCGGCGTCCCCCTGGCACCAATGCAACAGACGCTGCTGACAGTCGGCCTGATCCTCTTCGGCGTAGCCGCCGCCGGAGTAACCGGCGCAGCCTTCCTAGGTGCCTTCGCAGTCCGCCGAACCCTCCGCCCGCTGGAACGCGTCGCGGAAACCGCATCACGGGTCTCCGAACTCCCCCTGGACCGAGGCGACGTCGACCTGTCCGTCCGAGTCCCCGCCCAGGACACCGATCCCCGCACCGAAGTCGGCCAGGTCGGCGCGGCGCTGAACCACATGCTCGGCCACATCTCCTCCGCGCTGGAAGCCCGGCACGCCAGCGAACTACGCGTCCGCCGATTCGTCGCGGACGCCAGCCACGAACTGCGCACCCCGCTCGCCGCCATCCGCGGCTACGCCGAACTCGCTGGCCGCTCGGACAGCTATGCCCCACCGGACGTCGCGCATTCAATGACCCGAATCGAGTCCGAAGCCGACCGGATGACGGCCCTCGTCGAAGACCTCCTCCTGCTCGCCCGCCTGGACGCGGGCCGCCCGCTCGACGTCGCCGAAGTCGATCTGACCCGCTTGGTCGCGGACGCCGTCGGCGACGCGCACGTAGCCGGTCCCCACCACGTCTGGCAGCTCGCATTGCCGGACGAACCAATCCTCGTACTGGGCGATGTCCAACGCCTGCACCAGGTTTTGGCGAACCTGCTCGCGAACGCGCGCGTCCACACTCCGCCCGGCAGCACCGTCGTCACCGCCCTCACCCGGTCCGCAGACGGCAGCGCCGTGGTGACCGTGACCGACGACGGCCCGGGCATCCCGCCCGAACTGCAGCCAGCGGTGTTCGAACGCTTCGCCCGCGGCGATTCGTCGCGATCGCGGGCGGCTGGTTCGACCGGACTGGGCCTGGCGATCGCCGCTGCGGTGCTGACCGCCCACCACGGCGCCATCGCGATGCGCAGCCGCCCCGGTCAAACCTCCTTCGCCGTGCGGTTGCCGATCGCGGTCCCGGCGCAGCGCACGCCGCTCGCGCCTGACCCCAGGTCCCACAGCGGGCACACAGGGTAAGCACACCCCGGCCCCAGGTCACGCCGCGAGGCTGGCCGCATGACCGCAGTCGCGACCCCTTCAGCCGTTCCCGCCGCGCCGGTACAGCGCGCCGAGCCGAGGTGGGTGCGTCCGGCCCTCGTGCTGCTGCTCCTCGCCACGGCCGCGCTGTATCTGTGGGATCTCGGCGCGTCCGGCTGGGCGAACGCGTTCTACTCCGCCGCCGCGCAAGCCGGATCGCAGAGCTGGAAGGCGCTGTTCTTCGGGTCTACTGACGCGGCCAACGGCATCACCGTGGACAAGACGCCCGCCGCGCTCTGGGTGATCAGCCTGTCCGCGCGGCTGTTCGGGGTGAACGCGTGGAGCGTCTTGGTGCCGCAAGCGTTGATGGGTGTCGGATCCACGTGGTTGCTGTACGCGACTGTGCGGCGCACTTCAGGCGCGGCAGCAGGATTGCTCGCTGGCGCGGTGCTTACGCTCACTCCGGCTGCGGCATTGATCTTCCGCTTCAACAACCCCGACGCGTTGCTTGTCCTGCTGCTGATCGCTGCTGCCTATTGCACGGTGCGCGCGATCGAAAAGGCCAGCCCTTGGTGGCTCGTTTTCGCCGGCGTGGCAGTCGGATTCGGCTTTCTCGCCAAGATGCTGCAAGCGTTTCTCGTCCTGCCTGCCTTCGCACTCGCCTACCTTGTCGCCGCGCCGATCGCCCTCGGCAAACGTTTCCTGCACCTGCTCGCCGGTCTCGCCGCCGTTGTGGTGGCAGCAGGCTGGTATCTCGCCGTCGTGGCGTTGTGGCCAGCCGCCGACCGGCCGTACATCGGTGGTTCGCAGAACAACAGCTTGCTCGAACTCACCTTGGGGTACAACGGTTTCGGCCGCATCACCGGCGATGAGACCGGCAGTGTCGGCGGAAGTCCGGGCGGCGGTTGGGGCAGCACCGGACTGTTTCGGTTGTTCGGCAGCGAGATGGCGGGCGGCATCGCCTGGTTGCTGCCCGCGGCGGTGCTAGGACTCGCCGCTGGCCTGTGGTTCACCCGCTACGCACCGCGCACCGACCGCAGCCGGGCTTCGTTGCTGCTCTGGGGCGGCTGGCTGCTCGTGACCGCCGCGGTGTTCAGCTTCATGGGCGGGATCATCCACCCGTACTACACCGTCGCCCTCGCCCCGGCGATCGCCGCGCTCGTCGGGATCGCGGCCGTCCAGTTGTGGCGGATCCGCGGCAATCCGGCCGCCGTCGGGCTTTTGAGCGGCGGTGTCGCGCTGACGACGGTGACGGCTTATCTGCTGCTGGACGGTTCTTGGCAGCCGTGGCTTGCCCCAACTGTGCTCGTCCTCGGGCTTTTGGCCGCTATCGCACTGTTTTTCGTCCAGCACTTCGGACGGGTCGCCGCGGTACTGGGTCTCGTCGTGCTGCTGACCGGAACCGGCGCGTACAGCCTCGCCACCGCATCCACTCCGCACACCGGCGCGATTCCGTCCGCCGGGCCGAATACGCGGCAGATGTTCGGCGGCGGCGGATTGCTCGGCACCACGATGCCCGGCGCGAACCTGACGGCCTTGCTGCAGAAGTCCGGCGATCACCGGTGGGCCGCGGCGACCGTCGGATCCAACAACGCCGCCGGATACCAGCTAGGCAGCGGCGAACCGGTGCTCGCGGTGGGCGGATTCAACGGCACCGACCCGTATCCGACGCTCGCGCAGTTCGAGCAGTACGTCCGGGAAGGACAGGTCCGCTACTTCCTCGGCGACGGCCTGACCATGCGCGGCTCCGGCAGCGGAAGCGACGCGGCCGCCCGGATCGTCCAGTGGGTGGCCGAGAACTACCGAATGACCACAGTGGACGGTGTCAGCGTGTATGACCTGACTGCCTGATTCCGTGCCGTGCGGCCAAGATCACCCGAGCGGGCGAAGGTCGCACAGCGCAGGCACAGGAACACCACAACGTGGCCAAAGCCCGGCAGACGACGGTGATCCCATGAACGCCACCGCCCCCTCCCGCAGCGGCGCCCCGCGGCCCGGGACGACTCCGGTCGGCCTCGGCGGCCCGCATCCCGTGCTCGACGTCGTCATCCCGGTCTACAACGAGGAATCCGACCTCGAACCGTGCATCCGCAGACTGCGGGCGCATCTCGCCGAACGCGCCGGCTACCCGTACCGGATCACCGTCGCGGACAACGCGAGCACCGACAAAACCCTTGCCGTCGCCGAACGGCTGGCCCGCGAGTTCCCCGAGGTCGAGGTGCACCACCTGGACGAGAAGGGCCGCGGGCGCGCGCTGCAGGCGGTCTGGTCCGCGTCGGACGCCGCCGTGCTGGCCTACATGGACGTGGACCTGTCCACCGACCTGGCCGCGCTGGACCCGCTCGTCGCGCCGCTGTTGTCCGGACATTCGGACGTCGCGATCGGCAGCAGGCTCGCCCGTGGCGCCCGGGTGGTGCGCGGACCGAAGCGCGAGTTCATCTCCCGCTGCTACAACCTGATCCTCCGCGGCACTCTCGCCGCGAGATTCTCCGACGCGCAGTGCGGGTTCAAGGCGATCCGAGCCGACGTCGCCCGCGCGCTGCTCCCCCATGTGCGCGACACCGGCTGGTTTTTCGATACCGAACTCCTCGTGCTCGCCCAGCGCGCCGGGCTGCGGATCCACGAGGTGCCGGTCGACTGGGTCGACGACCCTGACTCGTCGGTCGACCTCATCGCGACCGCCGCCGCAGACCTCAAAGGCATCGCCAGGGTCACCCGCGCGACCTTCACCGGCGAGATTCCCGTCCACCGGCTGCGCGAACAACTCGGCCGCGAACCGATCGGCGTGGAGGCCCCCGGAGTGTCCCCGAGCCTGGTCAAACAACTCGTGCGGTTCGCCGCGGTCGGCGTCGCCAGCACTGTCGCGTATCTGCTGCTTTTCCTGCTGCTGCGGACAATGGTCGGCGCGCAGGCAGCCAACTTCACCGCGCTGCTCGTCACCGCTATCGCGAACACCGCGGTGAACCGGCGGGTGACGTTCGGCGTCCGCGGCCGGACCGGCGCCGGACGGCATCAGTTCGAAGGGCTGATCGTGTTCGGCCTCGGGCTGGCGCTGACCAGCGGTTCGCTCGCCCTGCTCAACCACACCACCCATCCCGGGCTCGTGCTGGAGACGACCGTGCTCGTGCTGGCGAACCTCGCCGCCACGGTGCTCCGTTTCCTGCTGCTGCGGGGCTGGGTCTTCAATCCGCGCCGTGCCGCTGCCGAGGAGTCGTCTTGACCACTGTCCTGTCCGCCCGGCCTGCCGCCTCGGACGCGCCGGATCGCGCGACGCCTCGCTGGATCCGTCCGTCGGTGTTCGGTCTCCTGGTGCTCACCGCTGTCCTGTACTTCTGGGATCTGACCGCTTCCGGATTCGGCAACTCGTTCTACGCCGCGGCCGTGCAATCGGGCACGCAGAGCATGAAGGCGTGGCTGTTCGGTTCGCTGGACGCCGGGAACGTGATCACTGTCGACAAACCGCCTGCCGCGTTGTGGGTAGGGACGGCATTCGCGCGAGTGTTCGGCTTCTCCAGCTTCACCGTGCTGGCCCCGCAGGCGCTCATGGGGGTCGGCTCGGTCGGGTTGCTTTACCTGACTGTGCGCCGGGTTTCCGGGCCATTGCCGGGTTTGCTGGCCGGTGCGATGCTCGCGCTGACGCCGGTCGCCGCGTTGATGTTCCGCTTCAACAATCCGGACGCCTTGCTCACGCTATTGCTGATCGCCGGTGCGTACTGCACGGTGCGGGCGCTTGAGAAGGCCAGCCCTGGGTGGCTCGTTTTCGCCGGCGTGGCAATCGGATTCGGCTTCTTGACGAAGATGATGCAGGCGTTCCTCGTGCTGCCCGCGTTCGCGCTGGCGTACCTGATCGCCGCGCCGACCGGGCTCGGGAAACGGTTGCTGCACTTGGTTTACGCCGGGGTCGCGGTGGTCGTGTCGGCTGGCTGGTTCGTGGCGCTGGTGGAGATGTGGCCTTCAGCTTCGCGGCCCTACATCGGCGGGTCGACCGGGAACAGCCTGCTGGAGCTGGCGCTCGCGTACAACGGGCTCGGGCGGATCTTCGGCGGGCAGGGCAACGGCGGCGGGATGGGCAGCAGTCTCGGCGGCGGCGGGAACACCGCGTTCGGCGGCAGTTCCGGCCTCGGGCGGATGTTCGGCGCGAGCTTCGGCACCGAGGTCTCGTGGTTGCTGCCCGCCGCGTTGCTCGGCCTGGTGGCCGGGTTGTGGTTCACCCGGCAGGCGGCGCGGACCGACCGGACCCGGGCGTCGCTGGTGGTCTGGGGCGGGTGGCTGCTCGTGACCGGGCTGGTGTTCAGCTTCATGAGCGGCACCGTGCATCCGTATTACGCGGTGCAGCTCGCGCCCGCGATCGCCGCGCTGGTCGCTATTTCCGGACACGCGCTGTGGCGCGGTCGAGCACACACCGCGCCGAGGATGGTGCTGGGCGGGATGATCGCGGCGACCGCGGTGTGGGACTTCATCCTGCTCGACCGCACGCCGGATTGGTTCCCTTTGCTGCGCTGGATAATCGTGGTGCTGGGGTTGCTGGTGAGCACCATTGTGGTGGTCGGGGCGCCTCGGGCGCGGACCGTCTTGATCGGCTTGGCGGCGGCGATCGTCCTGACGCTCGGAGTCGGCACCGCGGGATACGCGGTGGAGACGGTTTCCTTGCCGCACAGCGGTTCTATCCCGACTTCGGGACCGCGTACCAGCGGCATGGGCGGTTTCGGCGGCGGCATAGAAGAGACCAGCGGCTCCGTCGGTCAGCTGCTGGGCGGCACGACGACGAAGTGGGCCGCGGCGACGACCGGATCGCAGTCGGCGGCGAGCCTGGAGCTGGCGAGCGGGAAGTCGGTGATCGGCATCGGCGGCTGGGACGGCAGTGATCCGGCCCCGACGCTGGAGCAGTTCAAGCAGTACGTCGCGGCGGGCGAAGTGGCGTACTACGTGGACGGCGGCCGGGGCGGCGGTTCGAACGACATCTCCGAGTGGGTGGCCGCGAACTTCGCCCCGACCACGGTCGGTGGCGAAACTGTCTACCAGCTCACCCGGTGAGAGCGCGGATCCTCAGCCTCCTCCCAGGAACGAGGCGCATTCTGGAAAGCACGGAGAGTCATCCGCAGGGAACGCCCGGGAGGTCACGATGGCCGGATATCCACGCTGGCACACCGCGAGCGAGCAGGGACCGCGCGAGCGCAATGCCGACGCGGTGAGCGCCTACGCGGCCGCTGGGGCGCCCGGAATCACCTTCGCGCTCGCCGACGGCGTCGGGGACGACCCCGGTGCCGGGCGAGCCGCACAGGTCGCCGCCGCGGCCGCCGCGCGCACCCCGGTTGAGTCGGGCCCGGTCAAGGCGATTTTGGCCGCACAGCAAGCAGTTCACCGGCTGGGCGGCACCGGAGACGCGGTGTTGGTCGTGGCGATGCCCTTCGCGGGCGGGTACCGAATCGCGTGGGTCGGCGACGTGCGGGCGTACGCCTGGGACGGGTCGATGATCCACAAGCTGACGCAGGATCACACGCTGGCGGAGTACTTCCGGTCGCGGCACCAGCCGTACTCGCCGCGGATGGAACACCTGGTGACCACGAGCGTGCGCACGACGAAGCCGGAGGAGATCGGCACGACGGAAACGTCGAGCGGAGGCCTCCTGCTGACCAGCGACGGCGTGCACAAGGTCCTGACGCCCGCCACGATCGACGAAATCTTGGCCGACCCCGCCCGTGGGGCGTCCGCTCTGGTCGCGACCGCCATCGCCTTAGGCGGCCGCGACAACGCGACGGCTCTGTTCGTGGAACCGGCGGATGTGGCGACGTTGGTGACGGAAAGGTTTCCCGCTGCCGCCTGAGCGAGGTCAGGCGTGATCGCGTTTGAGGTTCCGGTACTCGCGAAAGACGAGCACGATGATCACCGCGTCGATCGCGGCGAAGAACGGCAGCGCGATGGAGTGCGTTTCGAAGGCACGATAGATCTCGTACACGACGAACGCGGCGAGCACGACCATCGCGACCGGGTAGGCGCGCACCCATTTGCGCGCGAGCGCCCACACGAGGCCGAGTTTGAGCAACCCGTGCGCCAGCAGGTACGCGACAGCGAACGTCTTGGTCCCGCCGCCGGCAAAGTGCTCGGCGGCGGTTTCCAGATGCCGCGCGAGCGTGCCGGAGGGGTCCCCGAGCAGGTCGCGGGTGATGACCGCGTTCACAAACCCGGTGACGGCCGTCGCGGGGATGAACGCCAGGATCAGCGCCCCGATCAGCTGAAGGGCCCCGTCGAGGCCCTTCAGCGTGATCGCGATCCGGAACAGCCGCTCGGTGGAACGGGTGGAGGTCTCCTCGCTCATCGGTACAGGAAACCGGAAAATCCCGCGGGGTGCTGGGTTGATAGCCGGGTTTCCGACAGGTGATCCGGTTTGCGTGCCCTGCGGCCCGGTTGCGGACCGGCGATCCGGCTCGCGCGCCGCGCGGCTCGGATTCCGGCCCCGTGCCCTGGTTCAGGCGTCCTCTGGCGCTGCCCCGTGCTCCGGTTTGCGTGCCCGGCAGCTCGGGTATCGGCCGAGTGATCTGCTGTGCAGACCGTGAGGCTCGGCTCGCTCAGACCTTCACCGGCAACCTACACGACCTGCCCCCAGCCGAACCCGCTCCGCCCCGCGACAAGCTCGACAGCCCGGTTTCGCTCTCGCCGCCGGGCTTTCCCTTCACTCGCGGAGCATCGCGGCACCACCCTTGCTCTGGCATTCCGCGCACCGCTCGTACCGTTTCGTGTGATTGTGCGGGTCCTGCCCGAACACCGGAAAACACGCCGCCCCGCACAGTCCGAGGTACACCGGCCCGCAGCGAAGCGGGCGGCGTCCGACTTGATGCGCCAGCCGGACCGCGTTCTCCGCCGCGCCTGCCTGCGGAAGCCAGCCGTGCGCGGGCAGGCTCGCCAGGACTGTCTCGTTGAGGTGATCGGCCCGCCGGATCAACGCCCGGCCGAGGTCGAGGAGCCGCTCGCCGAGGTCCCGCACCGCGTCCGGTCGCGGGGATCGTTCGTCGAGCGCTCGGGTCAGGAACGCGAGGTCGAGTGCCAGGGTGGCTTGCAGGTCGCGAATCCAGGTGACCAGTTCGGGGCCGGTGAGCCCGACCGCTGAACCGCGCTGCTCCGGAAGCCTGCTCCAGCGCCCGGTCATGCGCCGTTCCCCGCGAGTGCCGTGTCGCCCGGACACCAGCCTCCCACCGCATCGAACACCCACGTGGGTACCGAGCTGAGTGCCGCCACCGCAGCCGCCAACCCTCGCGCCGGTGCCAGCGTCCCTCTCGACGCCAGTTCCGCACGCGTCGCCGGGGCCGACTTCGGCGTTGCCGCCGGTGGTATCGATGCCAATTCCGATGTCAGTCCCAGCACCAGCCTCAATGTCAGCGTCCAGCGATCTGCAGCAACTCCATCGCTCGCCGAATCCGGCCCCGCCGCGATCCGCGCCTGCAAGACGGCCACCGCACTGCTCACGCCAGGCACCGTTCTTCGCTCGAGCGGGCCTGTCCCTCCTGGCGGAGCCATTCCTCCGCGCAGTCGGAGCACGTCGGATCGAACCAATGGCCGCCGAGTTGCGGCACGTCATGGCGGGCGACCGTGACTTCGGCTCCGCACAGCGCGGTGAACGTTTCCCCAGGTCTCGGCGCGAACGGCGCGTCCATCGCGTGCCGTTTTCCTTCCGCCTGCTGCCATCTGAACACCGGACTCCTCCCCTTGTGGTGCTTGGAGTCCCATTTGAGATGTCGCCCACGCGTAACGCAAGCCCCCGGCCCGGGTGATCATCGGAGCGGGGGTTTCCCTTGAGCCACAAGCACTCTCCGCACGCGTCGGGGACGAGACGCGGGTTACCGCCGAGTTAGATGTCACCAGCTGGTGACACCCCGGAGGGCGGACGCCGCCGCGGTTGTTACGGCACCCGTGCTGCCTCAGCGATGCGAGGCGCGGCAGCAGTCACGGGTGCCGCGAGGGGGGAAGGCGGCGGGCGTCCGCGGGCATCACCTCGCTTTCGGGAGTGCGGTCGCGGCTATGACTGCTGTCGCCAAGCGCATACGCAACCCCCGCGCGAGGGTTATCACACGACAGTGGTCCAAATAATCAGCACGCTGGGCGGGTCAGGCCAAGGCCGCGCGGCTGGCAGCTGGCCGGAAGCACGTCACAGCAGTCCGACTGGTTACGCACCGCGAGTCAAAACTCCCCAGCAGCTCAATGCCCGGCCGGATCACGCCACGGTCGTGCGGCTCACCAGCACGTCGAGACCCGGGCCAGCCAGATCGTTCGCAGCGGCGCGACGGCCAGCCAGAGTGAGCAGCAACGCCTCCGCCGGGCCGCGGACTTCGAGGCCGTTCCCGGACGTCCAGTCCAGGTCGGTCGCGATCGCGCGCAGGCCCCGCAACCGGCGCGACGCCCCGAGCGGCGGCGAGCGCAGCGACAGATCCAGCGCCCTGCGCAATCGCGCGGCCGGGATCGTTCGCGGCAGTCCTAGCGGGCGGCGGATGTCCTGTTGGTGGATCAGGCCGTCGAGGAAGCCGATCATCCCGCCGAACTTGCCGAGAATCCGGCCCGGCTGCGGGTTCCGGCGCATGACGCCGATCAGGTCCTCCGGCGCGCGCACCCGGTACTCGGCGATACCGGTCTCGTTGCACCGGCGCAGCGACAGCCCCGCGCGGACGAACCGCTGCGCCAGCTGGCGTCCGCCGAGTTCGTCGTAGCTCACGACATGAGCGATGACCGAGCGCACGTTCCAGCCGACACACAGCGTCGGCTCATCCCAGTGCTCCGGGGCCAGCGTCTCGAGGAAGTCCGCGAAGTCGGCGCGCTCCTCGCGAGCCAGCGTCCGTACGTCCATGCCCTCCCCTGTCCCCGGCAGATACTCACTGTAGCAGCGGTCCTCTCGCGTTCGCCGGGTCGATCAGAACAAGGAACCCCAAAGTGCCTCTCTGCGCATCTTCACCTGATCGGGTTAGATATGCGCGCATTGATAACGCCCGGAATAGCCCGGCAGATCGTGAATACCCGTTCCGGAAACACCGCATCGGACGGCCTCTGCGAAGAATTTTCCGCCCCGGGTTAGCGCGATCGGCGGCGGGCATGCAAAGATGGCGTTGCCGCAGGCAGGAGGGGTTAAGAGGGTGGAATATTCCATTCCCCGGACGCCCGCCGCGGCCGCCGGAACCAGTTCCCCTCGGGGGCGGGCTGGGAACTGTGTTCCGGCACTTTTCCGGCGGACGAGAAAGGATCCACAATGACCGGTCCTGGCGCGGAAAATGCAGGACAGGCACACCGTCGGACAGAAAAATCGGACACCGGCGACGACAGACCGTATGCCGTCGCCGTGAGTCAACGCCCCGGCCGGGTGACCGTGACGTTTCACGAACCGGGCATGCCGCAACCCGCGCCGGCGGTGCCGTCGCCGCGGCCGAGCACGCGCCCGGCTTACCCGTCGTGGAAGACCGCGCGGACGTCGGCCGAACTGGCCGCGCGGCAGCCGGACGGCGGGACTCGGCCGTGGCAGCTGATCGCGCTGCTGCTGGTCCTGCTCGTCGGCGCGACCGCGATCGTCTTCGCGACCGCCGGAGTCCTGGCCGGGCTCGCCACCGCGGGCGGTGCAGCCCTCGTACCTGTCACCGGCGCGGTGCTGCGCAGACGGCACACCGCCAGCCGGGACGCCTGACCACCCTCGAAGCGGACGCCGGCGGCGGCACAAGGCCGCCCGCGTTCTGCGCTCCCGGTGCCCGGCCGGGCAGGGCCGGGCACCGGGAGACGAGGGTTGCTGTCGCGGGACTGTTTCCGAAGTTGGGTGAGGGCTGCTCAGCGCTCGGCCAGTGACGGGCGACGGTGGTCGGAGGCAAAGGCAATGCGGAGTTCGCTGCCGAATCGACATGACGCGGCCTCGGCTGGATTCGGTGTATTCGCTCGATTCGCTCCGCCTATCCGCACAGCGCAACCCGCCGCCTCGACCTGCCCAGTCCGCGGCCGCTTGGCGGTCGCCTGGATCGCTCGGCTCAACCCCCTGCTCGGCCGTCCACCGGGCTCCGCCACCCCCAGTCGGCGCGACTCGACCCGCTGGCCCGGCTTCTGCTCACTGGCTCGGCTCGGAGAGCGTCGTCCCGACACCCAGATCCGCAACGCAGCGCCGAAGCCCTCGGCACCGGGGTCCGCCCTGCACCCACCGCACCAGAAGCCCGCATCGCAAGCGACGCAACCGAAACAGCACCCGACAGCCGAGCTGATCAACCGCTCAACAGGCGATTGTCAACCACAGACACCCTGCCCCACGCCGCACCCTGAAAGACCACGAAAAAAGCAACCCTCATCCCCAGCAACAACGATATCCGCACAATCAATTCCTCATTGCACGTGCGAAAGCACCCCCCAATGCACGAGAAGTGTCCATTCAGGTGAAATCCCCGACGCACAGCGCGATTGATCCACCGGCCCACTACCCTCAGGAATATTCCGAACACATTCCGTTCAGCACGGAATATTCCATTCACCGATCGCACACAAGAAAACGAGGGGTTGCAGTGGACACCTTCGACCCGCACGAGCACGCGCGTCAGCACCCGGCCCAGGCGCACCGTCTTCCGGCAGCCGGTCCGGGCGCTCGCTTCCCTGACCACGCCTGGCGGAAACCCGCTGCCTGCGGGCCGAATTCCGGCAACTGCGTCGAGGTCAACCTGGCCGGGGACGGGCTCGTCGGCGTGCGGGACAGCAAGATCGACAGCTCCCCCGTCCTGGTCTTCGACCGGGGCGAGTGGGCCGACTTCGTGGCCGCCGTGCGGCGCGGGGAATTCGACGGCTGACCAGGCACGACCGCGAAAGCATCCGGCCGGAACCGCCGTCCGGCGGAGAGAACCTTGCGAAAAGGCGCCGACCCGGAGTTTTGCCCGCCGGGTCGGCGCATTATCATCGGAGGTTCTCACATCGGCCCCTGGACGAAATGACGGAGCCCCTGGTGACCTCCCCGATCCGGCAACCGCCGCCCTCCCTGCGCACCCAGCGTTCCCGGCTGGGCTCCCGGATCCTCAGGTGGCGCACCGCGCGCGGGCTGACCCAGGTCGACCTCGCCGACGGGATCGGCTGCAAACAGCCCAAGATCCAGAAAATCGAATCCGGCAAGGCGGGCACCCGGCCCGACGACCTCGAGCGGATCATCGAGGTGCTGGACATCCCGCCCGCCGACGCCGCTCGGCTGCGGGAACTCAACCAGGCCAACGATCCTTCCGCGCGCCGTGCCGAGCGGAGGATGATCACGCCGCAGTGGTTCCGCGAGGTCCTGGAGCGCGAACAAGCCGCGGCGGAAATCCTCAGCTGGACCGGGAACCGCATTCCGGGGCTGCTCCAATCGGAGTATTACATGCTCGCGCAGTTCCAGGCCAGCCGCCAGGAGCGGGTCACCGACCGGGTCGGCGAACGCAAGGCGCGGCAACGGCTTTTCGACGCCTGCCCGAGTCCGCGGACGATCTTCATGCTCGAGTACAGCTGCATCGAGAAACTCGTCTACGGCACCAAGGCCAGCATCGCGACCGATCAGCTCGAGCACATGATCCGGATCGTCGAAACGCATCCCTTCGCCGAGGTCCGGATCCTCCCGCGCGACGCGGCCGCCTACCCGGACGAGGATTTCACGATCCTCCGCTTCGGCCAGCCCGACCTCGCCGATTTCGCTTACCAGGAAACCAAGGTCAAGCTGATCACCGTGGGGCAGGGCCAGGACGAGTTCGCCTCCTACGAGGAGTCGTGGGAGGCGCAGCTCGCCGCCACGCTGTCGCGCGAGGAGTCCTTGCAGTACCTCAAGGAATGGGCGAGCCGCTGCGCGCCGCCCTCCCGCTGACCGAAGTCCCGAAGTCCCGAACGAAAGGAACAGCCACCGGTGGCCGACGAACCCTTCCCGCCTCCCGGGGTCGATCTCGACCACCCGAGCGTCGCGCGGGTGTACGACTACTATCTCGGCGGCACCACGAACTGGACGATCGACCGGGACTTCGCCGACGAGGTGATCCGCGAGTTCCCGCTGATCCGCCCGATCGCGAAGGCCAACCGGTTGTTCCTGCACCGGCTCGTGCGGCATCTGGTGAAAAAGGGCGTGCGCCAGTTCGTCGACATCGGCTCCGGCGTGCCGACGATGGGCCACGCGCACCAGGTCGCCGACGAACTCGCGCCGGGCGAGACCCGCGTCTGCTACGTCGACTACGAACCGGTCGCCGTGGCGCATTCGGAGACCCTGCTGCGCGAGTCGGGCGACCTCGGCCGGCACGCGGTGATCCACGCCGACATGCGCGATCCGCAACGGCTGTGGGAACAGATCTCCGCGACCGGCGTGATCGACGTCGAGAAGCCGCTCGCGTTGCTGCTGATCGCGGTGCTGCACGTCCAGCAGCCGCCCGCCGAGGACAGCGGCGGCACCGAAGACCTCGGCCCGTCGCTCGTCGCGCAGTACCGCGATCTCCTTGCCCCTGGTTCGTTTCTCGCCATCTCGCACATCACCGACCAGGGCGTTCCCTCCGACGTGGACGCCGGCCTGGTCGAGCTGAAGCAGCTCTACGACCGGTCGAGCAGCCCGGTGATCTGGCGGTCGCGCGAGGAGATCCAGGCGCTGTTCGGGTCGTTCGAGATGCTCGAACCCGGACTCACCTGGACGCCGTCGTGGCATCCGGAGGAGTCCGGCGAGGGCGCGCCGCAGGTCGAGTTCCCGACCCCGGCGCATTCGGTGATTCTCGCCGGAGCGGCGCGGAAGCCGTAAATCGCTCGCTTCGGGCAGGCGCCGCTGCGACCATCGACGCATGCGTACGAGCACTGTGGCGGACCGGATCCGCGAAGCCACCGTCGTGCTCGGGGACCGGACGGACTACGGCCGCTACCCCGACCCGACGGGATGGTGGCGTGCGCCCGAACTGCTGCGGGAACTGGGGCCGGCGCTCGCCGAGCTGTTCGCCGACGAACAGCCGAATGTCGTGCTGGGCCCCGAATCCCGCGGGTCGCTGCTCGGTCCGCTGGTCGCGGTGGCACTCGGCGCGGGCTTCGTCGAGGTGCGCAAAAACCGGTACCCGGCCTGCGATTCGGACCGTTGGCTCCAGCGCACCTCGCCGCCGGACTACCAGGACCGGCACCTCCGGCTCGGCTTCAGCCGCCGCCTGCTGCAGGCGGGCGACCGCGCGCTGCTGGTGGACGACTGGATCGACACCGGCGGCCAGGCCTTCGCCGCGCAAGCCCTGGTAGCCGACGCCGGGGCGACGTGGATCGGCGTCGCCGTGATCGTCGACGGGCTCCGCCGCCACGAACCCCGCCGGCAACTGCGCGTGCGATCCCTCCTGCACTCGCGCGACTTCTGATCACCGGAACGCGTCGACGCTGCGGCTGGCCCACGAAGCGAACGAGGTTGCCGGGCGGCCCAGCACCTTCTCGACGTCAGGACTGACTCGAAGCTCCTCCGGCAGGGGCTCGCCGAGGATGGCGAGCGTGCCGTCGGCGACCGGCTCCGGCATCTGCTGCACCATCTGCTCCCGTGCCTGCGCACGGCCAAGTTCGACGAACTCCAGCGGCTCCCCGAGCGCAGCGCCGAGGAGGTCCGCGCGCCGCCGGGGGCTCGTCGCCTCCGGTCCGGTGAGGACATAAGTCCGTCCCGCGTGGTCGCGACCCGTCAGCGCGGAAGCGGCGACTTCCGCGATGTCGAGCGGGTCCACGGCAGGGAGCGCGACGTCGCCGAACGGCGAGAAAACCTTGCGCTGCGCCCGGATCGACGGGATCCACGCGAAGGTGTTGGTCGTGAACCCGCCGGGACGAAGGACCGTCCACTCCAGACCGGACGACCGGACAGCTTCTTCCAACGCGGCGAGCGGCGCGTGCGAAACCGCGCTGGGTCGAGTACCGGCGGCCTGGGACGACTGCAGGACAACCCGCTCGATTCCAGCGTTGACGGCCGCCTGCATGATGGCTTCCCCGTCGACGTGCGCGCCCGCGCCGGAGACCAGCAGAAACAGTGCGTCCGCGCCTTTCAACGCCGGGGCCAGGCTGTCCGCGTCCGCCAGATCCGCGACCATCGGGGTGACGCCGGGTCGCGAAGGCGGCGGAGAGGTCACCCCGCGGGAAACGGCGGTCACGGCGTGGCCGGATTCGGTCAGGGACTCGACCAGCAGGCGGCCGACGTTGCCTGTGGCACCAGTGACGACGATCAAGACTTGCTCCTCAGCTAGGGGTCGAAAGCGACACAGCGAGGCTAAAAGCCGCCGTACAGTAGGTTCCCCAGGGAAAGTATTGGAGCCGTATGACCACCACCGAGCGCACCGGGGCCGATCCGCTCGCCGCGTGCCGGATCAGCCCGGCCGTCGACCTGCTGTTCAGCCGGTGGACGACCCCGATCCTGTGGACGCTCAGCCAGTCCGGCCCAGTGCGCTTCGTCGAACTGGAACGGCGGCTCGGCGCGACCGGGAAGGTACTCACGCAACGGCTCCGGCAGCTCGAGCGCGACGGTTTGGTGGAGCGGCACTACTACGCCGAGGTGCCGCCGCGCGTCGAGTACGAGATCACCGAACTCGGCCGAAGCCTGTCGCCGGTGTTCGCCGCGCTCGCCGAGTGGACTGACGAGCATCTGCCAGCTGTCGAGAAGGCCCGCGACTCCTACACCGGCCCGCTTCCGCGCTGATGCCCTCGTGAGTGGCAATCCCGGTTCTAACCGGCATAAACACTCACGAGGCCCTAACCCGCGAACTGCTCGTTCCCCAGCACCCCCAGCAGCTGGATCTTCTCGTAGGCCTCGCTCCGCGGCGGAGCGGTCAGCACCAGCAACGCCTGCGACTGGTCCTCGGTGAACAGCACCTGGCAGTCCACCTCGATCTCTCCCAGCTGCGGATGCACGAGCACCTTGTGGTCCTCAAACCGTTTGGCCACTTGGTGTTCGTCCCACAACCGCGCGAACTCGCGACTCTCGCGGGTCAACGCGCGCACCAGCTCGCCCGCGCGCGAGCGCGGCCCCATCGACCCGTGCACCACCCGCAGGTTCGCCACCAGCGCACGGCTCTGGCGGTCCCGGTCATGCGCGGGATAGACCAGTCGTTCGTCCGGGTTCGTGAACCACCGGTAGATCTCGCTGCGCGCAAGTCCGGTGTATTGCGACCGGTCGCCGTACAACGCGTCCGCGAACCGGTTTTGCACCAGCACCTCGCCGAGGTTCGACAGGATGAGCGCGGGCGTGTCCGACAGCCGGTCAAGCACCCGCAGCAACGCGGGCGCGACGTGCGTCGCCGCTACGATCGGTGACGGTGCGTTGCGGCCGGCGAGGTGGAACAGGTAGTCGCGCTCGTCGTCGGTCAGCCGCAAGGCCCTGGCCAGCGCAGCCAGCATCTGCTCGCTCGGCTGCGGTCCGCGTTGCTGCTCCAGGCGCGTGTAATAGTCGGTGGACATCGCCGCCAGCGTCGCGACTTCCTCGCGCCGCAGCCCGGTCGTCCGCCGCCGCGCGCCCGCGGGCAGGCCGACGTCCTCGGGCCGCAGCCCTTCGCGGCGGCTGCGGAGGAAGACAGCCAGCTCAGCTCGATCCATGTGTCCAGTATCGACTCGGCCGGGCTCGCCAGCCAGGGATCGCCGATCCCCCGATATGCGGTCTCTGCCGCCGTCGCCCCTGCCCGCCGAAACTCAGTGGCATGAACATCACCGGAAACACCGTCTTCATCCCCGGCTCGACCAGCGGCATCGGCCTGGCTCTCGCCCGTGAGCTGCAGGCGAAGGGCAACACCGTCATCGTCGGCGGGCGGCGCACCGAACTGCTCGCGCAAATCGCCGCCGACCACCCCGGCCTCGACACCGTGCAGATCGACACCACCGACCCGGCGAGCATCGAGGCCGCGGCCAAGGAGGTGCTCGCGAAGCACCCGGACCTCAACGTGCTCGTCCCGATGGCGGGCATCATGCGCGTCGAGGACTGGCATCGTCCGGAGTCCTTTTTGGACAGCGCGGAAGCGACCGTGACCACGAACATCCTCGGCCCGATCCGGCTCATCGCCGCGTTCGTCGAGCACCTGCAGACCCGACCGGACGCCACCATCCTCACCGTCTCCTCCGGCCTCGCCTTCGCGCCGCTGAAGGCCACGCCGAGCTACAACGCGTCGAAGGCCGCCATCCACCTGCTCAGCGAATCGCTGCGGCTGCAGCTGGCCGACACCTCGGTGAGGGTCGTCGAACTGGAGCCGCCCGCCGTGCGCACCGCGCTGCTGCCCGGCCAGGAGGAAAGCGAGTTCGCGATGCCGCTGGACGCCTTCGTCGCCGAGGTCCTGGAGTTGCTCGAAACGCAGCCGGACGCCACCGAGATCCAGGTCGAGAACGTCAAGTTCCTCCGCTACGGCGAGGCTCGCGGCGACTACCACCAGGTGGTGGCGATGCTCAACGCCGCGGACCCGCACGGGAAGTGAGCTACGCCAAGTACGTGGGCCTCCCCGACACAAACGTCGCGGACACCGGCATCTCCCGAAGCTCCTTGGCAGACAGCCCACTCGGATCAGCCGCCGTCAACACCAGATCAGCCACATCACCGACTTCGACGCCACGGCGGCCACCCGACGACGCCGCCAACGCGTCCGCCAGCGGAATAGCCTGCTCCGGATGCCACGGCGGCCGCTCGTCGTCAGTCCGGCCGACCGCGGCGGCGATGCCGTCCCACGGATCCAGCGGCGCGACCGGCGCGTCCGAGCCGAGTTCCAGGCGGGCACCGGATTCCAGCAAGGCACGGTAGGCGTACGCGCGGTCAGTGCGGCCGTGCCAATGCCGGTCGGCGACGTCGCGGTCGTCGGGCTGGTGCGCGGGTTGCACACTCGCGACCAGCCCGAGCGCGGCAAACCTCGGCACGTCCTCGGGCCGCAACAACTGCGCGTGCTCGATCCGGCCTGGACAGCCGACCTCCGCGAAGGCGTCCAGCGCGATGGTGTTGGCGTGGTCGCCGATCGCGTGCACCGCCGGGGTCAGGCCGTGCTCATGCGCGCGGCGCATCAATGGCACCAGTTCCTCCAGCGGCAGCTCCAGCAACCCCTTCTCGCCGGACCCCGGGTACGAGTCGTGGCAGTAAGCCGTGCGGGTATTGAGCGAGCCGTCGACGAACAGCTTGAACGGACCGACCGTGAGCAACCCCTCGCCTGCTTCCAGCACGTCGCCGGTCCGGTGTCCTCTTTGGATAGTCTCGTCCAGCAAATACCTCGCGATGACACAGGAAACCCGAGTGGCTGGTTTTGTGTTGGCGGCCCGACGAGTCCAGTCCGCGACCGTGTCCGCGTATTCGTAATCGACCACCGACGTCACGCCCCGCTTGGCCGCGGCGGCCAGCGCGTCAGCGACCCAGCCGTCCTGGACCTCGACCGGCGCGGACGGCAACGCGGCCGTGGCGCTCATGCAGTCGTTCTCCAGCAAGACGCCGGTCGGATGCTCTCGCCCGATCAGCTTCAACGCCGCCGGACTGAGCCACAACGTATGCAAATCCGCGCTGAACAACGCCACCGCGCGGCCGGGGAGCGCGCGCTGCAGCAGCTCCTTGTGCGGCTTATCCGGCCAAAGCCCGTCCCGAAACCCGACTCCGACGACGAGGTCCTGCACCGGAGCTTCGAGCAGCTTCTCCATCAACAACTCGACCGCCCCCACGGCGGACTGCGCGCTGTCCAGCGGGATGCGCCTGCGGAAACCGGCCCACTGGACCAGATGCGCGTGCGCGTCGACGAGTCCCGGGAGGAGCGTGCCGCCATGCCCGTCAAGCACCCGCGCGGCGAATCCCGCACCGCTCCCAGGCTCTTCGACAGCCGACACGACACCGGCGCGCACTCGAACGTCAGCGAGCGGCCCCCGCAACCCGACCCGGACGCGGCGGAGGAGAAGATCGTCCATCCGCCCAGCCTGCCAGCCCGGGCCGGGTCGGGTGAAGGACTATCTCACCGGCGCCGCAGGGTGAACCAGTACGTCGGGAACGGGTTCGTGCCGGGCGTGATGTCGGTGAGGTCCCAGCCGGGGAACCGGGAGCGCAGTTCGTCCGCGGTCATGCCGAAGATTCCGTCGTTGAAAGCCTCCATGCCGTAGCCGAACATCAGCAGACGAGCGCCCGGGGCCGCCGCGCGCGTGACGCCGGCCGCGTAGGCGTCGCGCCGATGCGGCGGGATGCCGCAGAAACAGCTCAGGTCGAACACGAGCGAGAACCCGTCGCCGACCGCGAGTTCGTCGAGCCGGGTGACGTCGCCGTGCAGCAGCCGCGCGGCCACACCTGCCTCGTCGGCTTTCGCCCGCGCCTGCCGGACCGCGCTTTCGATCAGGTCGACGCCGACCACCTCCCAGCCGTTTCCGGCCAGGTAGACGGCATTGGTGCCAGTGCCGCAACCCAGTTCGAGCGCCCGTCCGGCCGGGAGTTCCGCCACCGTCTCGACCAGTTCCGGCGGGGTGATGCCGGTGTCCCACGGCGGCCCGTCCCGGTAGTAGGACTCGAGGGCCCGCCGGACGAACTCTTCCAGCTCCTGCTCGGACTGTTCCGCTGCCTGCTCGACCATGGCGCGCTCCTTTTTAGAGTCCAACTCTAGTGTTTCTCTCTAGAGATATACTCTCCTTCGTGAGCAATGCCAAGCAGACCGAACGATCCCGCCGGACCCGCGCGAAGATCACCGCCGCGGCGGGCGAGCTGTTCGCCGAGAAGGGCTACGGGGCGACGAGCCTGCAGGACGTCGCGAGCCGGGCCGAGGTGGCGGTGCAGACCGTCTACTTCGTCTTCGGCAACAAGCGCGCCCTGTTCAAGGAAGTCGTCGACACGACCATCGCCGGCGACGCCGAACCGGTCGAGACCATGGGCCGCGACTGGTTCCGCGCCGCGCTCGCCGCACCGACCGCCGGCGACCACCTGCGCCGCCACGTCCGGGGCACCCGCCGCATCCTCGACCGGGTCGCGCCGATCGTCCCGGTCATCGCGGCCGCCGCCGCGACGGATCCGGAGATCGCCGCCCTCTGGCCGGACCGCGACCCGCGCTACACCGTCCAGCACACCGCCGCGAAGTCCCTGGTCTCGAAACCCGGCGCACGACCGGGGGTGTCGGCACGGCACGCCGCCGACGTCCTGTACGGAGTGCTGAGCCCCGAGTTGTACCTGGTGTTCACGCGAGAACGCGGCTGGGCGGCGGGCAAGTGGGAACGGTGGGCAGAGGAGACCCTGCTCAGTCAACTGTGCGAGATCGACGGCTCCTGAGCCGGCCTCGGGACACTGCGCGGGTTCATCCGATCGGGGACGCGAGGAATTCCCATGTGGGAGAGCGTGTTGAAGCGGGTATACGCAAAGCATGGCAGCCGTCGCCCGCCGAAGGGTCAGGGCCGGTCAGGAGCGCCGCCTTCACAAGCCGCGCAGGGTTCAACTCCCTCGGTTGCCACTTTTTTCGCTGAGTCGCGGGCCGGTTCTCCGACCGCGCCAGACTTGTCCGCCCCCCGTGATTTTGGCGGCGAGCCGGATATCCAGCTTGCCCTGAGCAGGTGTCCCGCGCTCAGCCACGCCGTGCCAGCGACGCGCTCTTCGACCAACTCCGGTCTGCACCGCTCAGATGAAGTGACAGGCAGTTCGCGCCGCGCAGCCACCCCTCTCAACACTTAGCCCTTGCGCTAACTATCCTCGCCCGCAATACTTAGCCTCATGGCTCAGTATTCGACCGTCCTCGACGGCGTCTTCACGGCCCTCGCCGATGCGACTCGACGGGCCGTCGTGCGGCGGCTCGGGCGGGGGCCGGCGAGTGTCGGCGATCTCGCGGGCGAGGCGCCGATGACCTTGCCCTCCTTCATGAAGCACGTCCGGATGCTCGAGTCGCACGGGCTGATCCGCACCGTGAAGTCCGGGCGGGTGCGCACGTGCGAGCTGAATCGCGAGCGGTTCGCGCTCGTCGAGGACTGGCTCGCCGAGCAGCGGCACGTCTGGGCCGGGCGCACCGACCGGCTCGAGCAATTCGTCACCGGCCAGGAGGACCAGCCGTGAACCCCGACCTCGATCTCTCGCTCGACCGCGTCATCCGCGCGCCCCGCAAGCGCGTCTGGGACGCCTGGACCGACCCGGCCAGCCTCTCGCGGTGGTGGATCCCCGCGCCGCTGCGGTGCCGCGTCGAGGAACTGGACGTGCGCGCCGGGGGTGCGTTCGTCACGCGGATGAGCGAGGACGGCACCGCGTTCGTCCCGCATCTTGACGCGTGTTTCCTCGTCGTGGAGGACTGCGAGCGGCTCGTTTTCACCAACGCGCTCGACAGCAGTTGGCGGCCAGCCAATCCACAACCGGTGGCGATGACAGCCGAGGTCGTCCTTCGCGATCACCCGGACGGCACGGACTATCGCATCGTCGTTCGACACGGGACCCGGCGTCGAGGGAACGCCACGCTGATCTCGGATTCGCTGACGGATGGGGCGCTGTCACCGCTCAGCTCGCCCAGATCGCGGAAAGCGGCTCCTGATGCAGGTAGCTGGATAGTCCACAGAGGACACCGGCGGGTGGTTCGTCCCGCCTCTCGACCAGACCTTCGTCCAGTGCGCCTCCGAGCGGCTGGATCGCGCCGACGGTCTGTTGTTCGGCCGCCTCGTTCGCCCGGGACTGGCCTGCCGTCACCGATCCGGACGCTGAGCGGATGAATTCGCTGCCGAAGTACGTCGTATCGGACACGATCGGAACCGGCGGCTGGGCACCGACGACCGTGTTGCGTGGCGACCCCGTGGCGGCAGTTGAAAAGCTCGAGGCGAGGCCGGGCAGGGAGCCGCAGATCACGGCAGCGCCCGGCTGCGGCTTCCGCATGAGGAGTCGGCGGAGTTGGCCTCGTGAGTGGCGATCCCGGTTAGAACCGCGATTGCCGCTCACGAGGATCACAGGTGCGCGGCGGACACCATCGCGCGGTAGACGTCGGTGTTGTCCAATGTCCCGTCGAGCCGGTCCGAGCCGGGCCCAGTCGCGGTGACCGGAGTCGGCACGCCGCTGTGGTCGCCGGTCGTCCAGTCGACGGTCAGCGAAAGTTTGGTGCCAGGAACCGGGAACGGACCGTCCTCGTTGCCTTCGGGGGCACCGTCAGTGTCCTCAATGGCCAGTCCGCCGGTCTCGTGGTCGCCGCCGATGATCACCAGGGTGTCCGGGTGCGAGCGGGTGAAGCGAAGCACTTCGGATACGGCAGCGTCGAGAGCCCGGCCCGCGTCGAGGACCCCGTGCGCGTTGTTCTCGTGGGACATTCCGTCGATGCCTTCTTCCTCCAGGAACAGGAAAAAACCGCGCGGGTTGGCGGAAAGCGTGTCCAGCGCCTTCTTCGCCATCACCGGTAGCGCGACCTTCGGCTGATACGCGCCCTTGCCGTCCGGGCCGTAGTCGACCATGTCCTCGTTCGCGAACAGTCCGAGCAGTCGCGGCGCGCGGGTCGCGGCGAGTTCGCTGGCGTTGCGGACATAGGTGTAGCCGGACCGCTTCGCCTGCTCGATGAGATTGCCGTGCGTGCTGCGGCTTTCCTCGCCTGGCTTGTCCGGCCACGCGCCGGGATCGCCCTTCGGCAGCCACCAGTCCTCACCGCCGCCGAGGAGCACTTCCGGGCGGCTCTCGGTGATGTATTGCTTGGCGATGTCGCTCTGCAGATCCCGCGAAGGTACGTGCGACGCGAACGCGGCCGGCGACGCACCGGTGACCTGCGCGGTGGTGACCAGACCGGTCGACTTCCCGGCGCGTTTAGCCTGTTCAAGCACGGTCAGCAGCCGACGGCCCCGCGCGTCCTGGCCGACCACGCCGTTGCGGGTCTTGTGCCCGGTGGCCAGCGCGGTCGCCGCTGCGGCCGAGTCGGTGACGAGTGCTTCCGGGTCGCCGGGATCGGTGTGCACCATGCCGGCGACCGGGAGCCGGTTCATGACGAGGTCGCCCGCCCGGCCGGTCGTCGCGAGCCGGACGAACTCCCGCTGCGCCGCGCCCATCCCGTCGCCCTGGAGGTAGACGATGTTGCGCGCCTTCGGATGCCAGCCGCTGGACTCCGCGGCGGGACTGTCCCCCGCCGTCGCGACCGCGGGCACCGCTCCGGCCACCGCGAGCACAGCCGCGGTGAGCACCATCGTCTTGCGCATCCGGATCCTCCTTTAGTTAGGAAGCTTTCCTAACATCTTTCCGAGACCACCGCGAGGGGGTCACCTGAATGGACGTGTCCGCCGACGGTGAACAACACCCCGCCGGGACGCGGTGCTCACTACGGTTGGCTCTCATGGAGACCGTCACGACGCGCACCGTCGAGTACCAGGCCGACGGCCTCACCATGGTCGGGCGCCTCGCGCTTCCCGCAGGCACCGGCCGTCGGCCCGCCGTCCTGATCGGACCCGAAGGCACCGGCCTCAACGACTTTCAGCGCGCCCGGGCCGACGCGCTGGCCGAACTGGGTTACGTGGCGCTGGCCTTCGACATCCACGGCGGACGCTGGTTCACCGACCCCCAGGAGATGCTGGACCGCTGCCTGCCGCTGCTCGACGACCCGGACCGGATGCGCGACATCGGCCACGCGGCGCTCGACGTGCTGCTCGCCGAAACGCGGACCGACCCGAACCGGATCGCCGGGATCGGCAACCGCACCGGCGGCGCGATCGTGCTGGAACTCGGCCGCGCGGGCGTCGATCTGCGCGCGATCGGCACGATCAACGGGCTGATCACCGGCCGTCCGGGCGAGGCGGAGAACATCCGCTGCCCGGTGTGGGCGGGCGTCGGCTCGGAGGACCCGATCATGGCGCCCGCGCAACGGGACGCGTTCGCCGCCGAGATGCAGGCCGCGGGCGTCGACTGGCGGCTCACGGTTTACGGCGGCGCCGTGCACGCCTTCCACCACCCGCCGGTCGGCCAGGAGCAGAAAGTCCTCCCCGGCGTCGGCTACCACCCGGTGCACGCCGAGCGGGCCTGGCGCGACGTCGTGACTCTGCTTGCCGACAACCTGGGCTAACGGGCGAGAAACGGCCCCGGGTCGGCCAAAACGCCGTGGACGATGCGGCCCGCGGCACCCAGCGTCGCGGCGGAATCGCCGAGGGCGGACGGGCTCAGCACCGGCACCGATCCGCGCAGGCCGGTCAATCGCGCGCGCAGCACGTCCTCCGCGGCGGGCGCCAGCCACGGAAACAGCGGTCCGAACACCCCGCCGAGTACCACGCGGTCCACGTCCACCAGATTGACCGCCGACGCGAGCGCCAACCCCAATGCCTCCCCCGCCGCCGCGACCGCTGACAACGCCGCGCCGTCGCCTGCGGTCAAGGCAGCGCAGAGATCGTCCACTGTGGATACTCCGGCAGCGGTCAGCATCGCCTCCTGACCGGCGTAGGTCTCCAGACAGCCCACCGCGCCGCAGCGACAGGACGGGCCGGACGGGGAAACCAGCACGTGCCCCAGCTCCCCGCCCGTGCCGCGGAACAACCCGGAGTCCACCACCAGTCCCGCACCGATGCCGATTTCGCCGGACACATAAAGGAAATCCGCCGCTCCGGCACCGAACCACAGCTCGCCCAGCGCACCGAGATTCGCCTCGTTGTCCACCGAAACCGGAACCGGCAGCTCCAACGCAACAGGAACGTTTCGCCAACCGAGATTCGGCGCGCTCAGCACCACGCCGTCCCGCACTGGCCCCGACACCGCGAGCACCGCACCAGCGACCGTCAGCCCCAGCTGACGCGCCTCGGCCAACTCCGCGGAAGCCAGCTCCCGCACCGCCTCCAGCACGGTTTCCGCTGGCACGCCCCGGTTGTCGCGCTCGATCCGAACCGACCGGCGGACCGCACCGGTCAGGTCAAGAACGCGCGCGGCGAGATAGCCCACATTGGCCTCAAGCCCCAGGGAAGCGATCCGCGCCCCGCTCAGCGACACCTCGACCCCGGGACGGCCGCGTTCCCCCGCCCGCACCGCGGCGGTCTCGGCCAGAAAACCCGCGTCCACCAGCGAGCCGACCAAAGTGGACACGGTCGATTTGGTCAGCCCGGTCAGCTCCGCCAGCGCGGCGCGGGTCAGGGGGCCGCCGCGGCTGATCTCGCCGAGCACCAGCTCGAGGTTCCGCGCGCGCATCGCGTCATGCCGAACCGGCTCCATCCGAACCTCCGCTCTTGACGGCCGGGGCGGCCGCGGCGCAGTATTTAGTCTACATCGTGAACTAAATGAAGGGACGGGCATGGCCGACTACGCCCCCGCGCCGGAGGACAAATTTTCGTTCGGATTGTGGACCGTCGGCTGGCCCGCGGCCGACCCGTTCGGCGTCGCCACCCGCCCGCCGCTCGATCCGGTCGAGAGCGTGCACCGGCTGGCCGAACTGGGCGCGTACGGCGTCACTTTCCACGACGACGACCTTCTCGCCACCGAGCCGGACCGCGACGCCGCGATCGCCAAGTTCAAGAAGGCGCTGGCGGAAACCGGCCTGCGCGTGCCGATGGCGACGACGAACCTGTTCAGCCACCCGGTCTTCAAGGACGGCGGCCTGACCAGCAACGACCGCGACATCCGGCGGTACGCACTCACGAAGGTCCGGCGCAATCTCGACCTCGCCGCGGAACTGGGCGCGCAAACTTATGTTCTGTGGGGCGGTCGCGAGGGTGCGGAATCCGATGCGGCCAAGGACGTCCGCGCCGCGCTCGCCCGCTACAAGGAAGGCCTCGACGTCCTCGCCGAGTACGCCGTTTCGCAAGGCTACGACCTTCGCTTCGCGTTGGAGCCGAAGCCAAACGAACCGCGCGGCGACATCCTCCTGCCGACGATCGGCCACGCACTCGCGTTCATCTCGCAGCTGAACCGGCCTGAGCTGTTCGGGCTCAACCCGGAGGTGGGCCACGAGCAGATGGCGGGGCTGAACTTCGTGCACGGCATCGCGCAGGCGCTGTGGCAGGGCAAGCTGTTCCACATCGACCTCAACGGCCAGCACGGCCCGAAGTACGACCAGGACCTCATCTTCGGTCACGGCGACCTCACCAGCGCGTTCTTCCTCGTCGACCTCCTGGAGCACGGCGGCTACGACGGCCCGCGGCACTTCGACTACAAGCCGCTGCGCACCGAGGATCCCGAGGACGTCTGGGTTTCCGCGGCGGCGAACATGCGCACCTACCTGATTCTGCGCGAGAAAGCCCGCGCGTTCCGAGCCGATCCGGAAGTCGCCGAAGCCCTTGCCGCGTCGCGAGTTCCGGAACTGGCCACGCCGACGCTGTCCGAGGGCGAAACCCTGGACGATCTGGCCGCCGACGAGTTCGACGTCGAAGCAGCCGGTCGGCGCGGCTACCACTTCACCCGGCTCAACCAGCTGGCGCTGGAGCATCTGCTGGGCGTGCGATAAATCAGGCGACGCGGGTGGCGGCGGTGTTTTACCGTTGCGGGCAACACGTTGACGGAGACGAGTAGCGCAGGGCACGGCGAGGGACAGAGAGCTGCCGCCGGTGAGAAGGCAGCGTCGCGGCCCAGCGCGAAGACACTCCTGAGTGCGGGGAAGAAATGCCCCGCCGGCCCGGCCGCCGTCATCCGGCCAGAACGAGGCCGCCATTTTCGGCGGCGAAGGTGCGGTGGCACCGCGAGTGTCCCTTCTCGCCCGCACCCCCAAGGGGTCGCCGAGTGCGCTCAGGAGAAGGAATGAGTACCCGCACCCCGGTGGCCTGCCTGCGTGACCGCGTGGGCTCCACCGTAACGATCGCCGGCTGGGTGCACCGCCGGCGCGTGCTGAAATCCGTGGCATTTCTCGTCATCCGCGACCGGTCCGGGACCGCGCAGGCGGTTTTCGCCGAGGCACCGGAGGTGGCCGAGGAGACCGTCGTTCGGCTCACCGGCGAGGTCGTCGCGAATCCGCAAGCGCCGCAAGGTGTTGAGCTGCGAGAGCCCGCCGTGGAAGTGTTGTCCGAGGCGGAGAAGCGGCCGCCGTTTGACCTCTATCGGCCTGAGGTAGCCGCTGGTTTGCCGGTAGTGCTGGACAACGCAGCGGTCGCGTTGCGGCATCCGGTGCTGCGGCGGCGGTTCGAGCTGGCCGCGGCGAGCGTCGCGGCGTTTCGGCGGGCGCTGGACGGCCTAGAGTTCACTGAGATTCACACGCCGAAGATCGTTGCTACCGCGACAGAATCCGGCGCGAACGTGTTCCAGCTGGACTACTTCGGACGCCCGGCTTATCTCGCCCAGTCGCCGCAGTTTTTCAAGCAGGCCATGGTCGGCGTGTTCGAGCGGGTGTACGAGGTGGGGCCGGTATTCCGGGCCGAACCCCACGACACCGCGCGGCATCTGGCCCAGTACACGAGTCTCGACGCGGAACTCGGCTTCATCACCGACCACCGCGAGGTGATGGCAGTGCTGCGCGACGTCGTAGCGGAGATGGCTGCCGCGGCTGGCCCGGACGCTCCAGTGGTGCCAGAAGAGATTCCGTCGATCGATTTCGCCGCGGCGCAAGAACTTCTGGCCCGGCACACCGGCGAGGACCCGCGCGGCGAACCGGACCTCGCACCTGCGCACGAACGATGGCTCTGCGAATGGGCCGAACGAGAGCACGGGTCGGAATTCTTGTTCGTGACCGGATACCCGATGGCGAAACGGCCGTTCTACACCCAGCCGGACCCGGCGAACCCGGCCCGGTCGAACAGTTTCGACCTGTTGTTCCGCGGCCTGGAATTGGTGACCGGCGGGCAGCGGCTCCACCGGTACGCGGACTACCTGGCCGTGCTCGGCGAGGCGGCCGAGCAGTACTCCGACTACCTCGACGCGTTCGCGTACGGAATGCCGCCGCACGGCGGATTCGCGATCGGGTTGGAGCGCTGGGTCGCGCGAGTGCTGGGCGTGGCCAACGTGCGCGGGGCGACGCTCTTCCCGCGAGACCTGCACCGGCTGCGGCCTTGATCGTCCGTGAGGGGAACCCTGAGGGACTCTGATTCCCTCAGGGTTCCCCTCACGGACAGGTCACTTGGCGGCGAAGGTGAGCGAGCCCAGCGCGGTGACCAAGGGAGCCAGCTCCGGCAGTTCCTCCGCCTCGGCGAGCGCGGCGGAAAGGGCCGTGTCGTGCGTCGGGCGGGCGGCGGCCAGCAGCTTCTGCCCGGACGGCGTGACCTCGGTGTAGATCCCGCGCCGGTCGTCCTTGCACAGGTACCGCGACAGCAGGCCGCGCTCCTCCAGCCGCGTGACCAGGCGGGTCGTCGCGGACTGGCTCAGCACCACCGCGTTGGCCAGCTGGCTCATCCGCAGGTGGAAGCCGTCCTGGCGGCCGAGCACGTCGAGCACCGTGTACTCGCTCACCG
The DNA here is from genome assembly GCF_003385235.1 of Amycolatopsis circi. Classification (GTDB taxonomy): domain Bacteria; phylum Actinomycetota; class Actinomycetes; order Mycobacteriales; family Pseudonocardiaceae; genus Amycolatopsis; species Amycolatopsis circi. The sequence goes on from NZ_PQIA01000068.1 coordinate 29,015, forward strand.
ACAGCTCGTGCTCGCTTTCCAGCGCGCGGTTCAGCCGGTCTTCGATCCGCGCGTGCAGCGCCGCCAGCGTCCGCCAGCCTTGCGCGCGCGCCTCGACGGCGTCGTCCGACACCGACATGGTGCACCTCCTCCAGGCGGCCCAGGTTGCGGGCGGCCGCGGCCCCGGGCATCATCCGCGCGCGCATCTCAATGTGACTGCAAGTATTGCGCGCGCCGGTAGTACCCGGGTGCCACTGTACTCGCGAAACGTCCGGAGGGTCTCCCCGAGGAACCTCGACCTCACCGGCCGGACCGGAATCTTCGCCGCGCAGCCGGTATTCGAGATCCCGGACTCCGAATCGCCGCGATTCTACGAGGTCAACGCGCTGTCCCGGGTGCCGGGACCGACGCTCGCCCCGGCGTCCGCGAGCCTGCACCCAGACGTCGAGTTCGCCGAAGCGGAGCGCCGGTTCACGGCCCAGGATCGGCTGACGTCGCTGTTCGGGAGGCTGATCCGGCCGGAGGAGATCGCGAACCTGATCACCTGCGTCTCGTCCGAGCTGTCCTCGGCGACCACCGGCGGGGCGCTGCGCGGGGGCGACGGCGTGACCTCGCCGATCATCTCCTGAACCGCGCCACCGCTTTTGCGCTCGCCTTCCGGCGAGTAAGTTGTCCCCGCTACCCCGGGGGAAAGGTGATCAGCGATGACCGGCGCCGGCGATTCGGACGCGGGCACCACCGCGAGACGGTTCGCGCTGGGCCGGTACGGGCCCGCCCCGCTGGTGCTGGGCGGCCGGTACGAGGTGGGCGAGCCGATCGGCGAAGGCGCGACGGCCTCCGTACACCAGGCCGAGGACCGCGAGACCGGAGCCGAGGTCGCGGTGAAGCTGTTCCACGCCGGAGCGGTCGAGCTGGGCCGCAACCGCCGGGACCAGGAAATCGCGGCGCTGCGCGCGGTCCGGCACCCGGGGCTGGTGGGATTCGTCGACGCCGGGGTCGACGAAGGGCACGCGTACCTCGTCATGGACTGCGTGCACGGGCCCAACCTGTCCGAATGGCTCCGCGCCGGGCCGCTGCCCGCCAACCAGGTCGTAGAGCTGGGCGCGCAGTTGGCCGAGGCACTCGCCCACGTACACGCGCACGAGGTCACTCACCGGGATCTCAAGCCCGCCAACATCCTCATGTCCGACGACGGCCCGCGGATCGCCGACTTCGGCGTCGCGCGCATCGTGGACGCGACCCGCGTGACCGACACCGGCGCGGTCGTCGGGACGGCCGCCTACCTGTCACCGGAGCAGGTGCTGGGCGAGCATCCCGGCCCGGCTTCGGACGTCTACGCGCTGGGGCTCGTCCTTCTCGAATGCCTCACCGGCGTCCGCGAGTACCCGGGCACGGCGGCGGAAACCGCGGTGGTGCGGCTGCATCGGTCGCCGCGGGTGCCGTCGGGCACGCCGGAACCGCTGGCGAGAACTCTGCGCGCGATGACCATGCGCGACCCGGAAGAAAGACCCTCCGCGACCGCCGTGGCGCGTGCGTTGCGCGGCACGGAAACGTTGCGGCTTCCGATGAAAACGCGGCTCGCGGTCTTCCGCCGCCGTCACCAGGCGACCCGGCGGCGCGCAGTGCTCGCGGCGGGCCTGCCGGTCGTGCTGGTCGCGGCGGGGACGCTGCTGCTCGCCACTCCGCTCCGTCCGGGCACCGGGTCCGCGCCGGTTCCCGAACCGGCCCCGGTTCCGGTTTCTCCGCCTTCTTCCGCTCCGTCCGATTCCCCGGACTCGGCTCCGCGGTATTCGCCGTCCGCGCCGCCGGTCCGTTCGACGAAGGCGAACGCGCCCGCACAGACGACGACTATTCCGCCCAGCACAACGACCCTCACTGTGCCCGCGCCGCTCAGCCAGCCGGGCCAGGCGAGCCAGCCGGGCCATACCCCGCCGAAAACCCCGCCAGGACACACAAAAAAGCCCCGGGACCCGGGGGGCGGGCCGCCGAGCGGGAAGACTCCACATTAGACAGACGGACCACCCGGTCGGCTGACGCGCCGCAATTCGGTGGCGAAGTCGTCTCCGGCGCGCGATCCTGGTGGCGAACCGGGGAGGTGGAGGCGATGACCGCGCACGCGCGTCGATTCGGGCGGCAGTGCCGAGAACACTTCGAGCACCCGGAAACCGCCCGCGCCGCCGGGCCGGAGCAAGACGTCGAGACCGCACCGGCTCCGGACGAGGCCGCGAAGACCGAGCCGGAGCCGGAAGTCCAGTCCGGAAAGTGAGTTTCCCGTTGCCGGGCAAGGAAATGTTGGCTTACTCCGCTCGGGGCGCGGCCTCGATCGCCAGCACCGCGATGTCGTCGTGCCCGGAGTTCCCGAGCCATTCCCGCACCGCCTCGCGCAACCGGCGCACGACTTCCCGCGCCGGTTGCCCGACGCAGTCCTCCAGCACCGTGTAGAGCCGCTCGTCGCCGAACAGCTCGGTGGATTCGGTGCGGTTGCGGGCTTCGGTGACGCCGTCCGTGTAGAGCAGGCAGACGTCGCCCTCGTCCAGATGCGTCGTCGCCTCCGCGAAACGGGCCTGCGGCGACACGCCGACCAGCGTGCCGGGCACGCTGATCTCCTCGACCCTTCCCCCGCGCCGCAGCACGAGCGGGGCGGGATGGCCGCCGGAGGCGAGGGTGACGTCGAGCCCGGACTCCGCGGCCGCGACCGAACCGAGCACGAGCGTCGCGAACCGGTTGCTGCCGCCGGAGATCAGGAGTTCGTTGAGCAGCCGCAGCATCGTGCGGCCGTCGCGTTCGACGAGGTGCAGCGCGGCCAGCGAATGCCGCACCCGGCCGGTGAGCGCGGCCGCCTCGGCTCCCTTGCCGCAGATGTCGCCGACGACCACGAACGCGCTGCCGTCGTCGCGGGAGAGGACGTCGTAGAAATCGCCGCCGACACCGAGGACTCCGCCGGCGGGTTCGTACCACAGCTCGAAATTCGCGCCGTCGACCTGCGCGGGCGGCGTCGGCAGCAACGTCGATTCAAGCCCGCGGGTAGCTTCTTCCTGGCTGGCGTAGCGCTGCGCGTTGGCCAGCGCCGTGCCGGCCGCGTCCGCGAACGCCTCGACCGCCTGGCCCTGCGCCAGCCCGAACGCGGGCTCGCCGCGTCTGCCCAGCAGCACCGCGCCCGCCATGCCGGAGCCGAACGAGACCACCGAAACCTCGAGATGCCCCTCGAACGGCTCGGCGACCGCCGCGGGCAACGCCGCGACCTCCGTCGCCGGCACCGCGCGAACCTCCGGCCGCGCGACGTCGGCGACCGCGTCGGACACCACCGGCGCGAGCTGCGCCGGCACCCGCCGGATCCGGCCGTGGCCCGCCGCGCCGTGCTCGGTGCAGCTCCACCACTCCCAGCGGCCACGCGTCGTCGGCAGCAGCACGAAGGCGCAATCGCCCAAGGCGGACGCCGCTAGCTCGGCGATCACCCGCGCAGTGCCGTGCCGTCCGCGCGCGAGCGCCAGTTTCGGACCGGCCTCGGCGAGGAACTCTTCCGGACGGCGGCGGCCGTCGTCGACCACGGTCCAGGCCCGCCATCCGCCGGGCAGCACGCGAACCTTGGCCGGGCGGTGGCCGACCTTGCCGGTGGTCTCGGTCACGCTGACGAGTTCGGCCGGGCCGAGCCGTTCGGCGGCCGCGTTCGCCCAGCGCAGCGCGCCTTCCGGGTCCTGCAGGAACACCGGCTCGCGCACGTCGTCGAGCACCGGGCGCCAGAATCCGGCGTGCCCGGGCAGCTCGGCGCCGGGTGGCAGGGCCGACGCCGGAGCGGGCCGTGACACCATGCACGAACCTCCTGCCTCCGGGTCGACCTGACGGTCCTGGTACTTCCAGGTTGGCACAGTGTGCGCGGGCGGACTGGGTCGAAGTGTAGGGCGAACCATGGCACGCTGGGTCGACGACCATGGCTGGCACACGCGTGGTGGGAAGGTCGGCAAAGATGACAGAGTCCCCACAGACTTCCGGGAGCTCCCGGAACTCCGGGGCCCAGGAACCGGAATTCGTCCCGGCGAGCGAGGTCGCGGCGCTGGAGCGGCTGCTCGGCGCGGTCCACGACCTCGGGGACGGCAATTTCCGGCGGCGCTTCGTCGCGCACGGCGACGGGATCACCGCCCGGCTCGCGTCGGCGTTCAACGACATCGCCGAGCGCAACCAGCGGCTCGTGACGGAACTCATGCGGGTGCGCGGCGAGGTGGGCCAGGAGGGCAAGCTCACCGAGCGCGTGCGCACCGAGATCGGCCCCGGCGGCTGGGCCACCGCGGTCGACACGGTCAACGGGCTGATCGAGGACGTCAGCCGTCCGGTCGTGGAGCTGGACCGGGTGCTCGGCGCGGTCGCCGAGGGCGATCTGTCGCAGCCGATGGCGCTGCAGCTGGACGGCCGTCCGCTGCGCGGGCAGTACGCCGAGCTGGCGAAGACCGTGAACGGCCTGAACGCGCAGCTGTCGCGGTTCGCCGCCGAAGTGATCCGGCTGTCCCGCGAGATCGCCGGAGAAGGCCGTCTCGGCGGCCAGGCCGAGGTGCCCGGCGTGGCCGGGACGTGGCGCGACCTCACCGATTCGGTCAACTTCCTCGCCGACAACCTCACCGAGCAGGTCCGGAACATCGCCTCGGTCACCACCGCGGTCGCCCGCGGCGACCTGACGCAGAAGATCAACGTCGACGCCCGGGGCGAGATCCTCGAGCTGAAGAACACCATCAACACGATGGTCGACCAGCTCTCGTCCTTCGCCGACGAAGTCACCCGAGTGTCGCGCGAGGTCGGTTCCGAAGGACGCCTCGGCGGCCAGGCGCGCGTGCCGGGCGTGGCGGGCACCTGGCGCGACCTCACCGACTCGGTGAACCTGATGGCGGACAACCTGACCGACCAGGTCCGGAACATCTCGCAGGTCGCCACGGCGGTCGCGGCGGGCGATCTGACGAAGAAGATCGACGTCGACGCGCGGGGCGAGATCCTGCAGCTCAAGACGACGCTGAACACGATGGTCGACCAGCTCTCGTCCTTCGCCGACGAGGTCACCCGAGTCGCCCGCGAGGTCGGCAGCGACGGCCGCCTCGGCGGTCAGGCGGAGGTCCCCGGCGCGGCCGGCACGTGGCGCGGCCTGACCGACTCGGTCAACCAGATGGCCGACAACCTGACCGACCAGGTCCGCAACATCTCGCACGTGACCACCGCGGTCGCGAAGGGCGACCTGACGCAGAAGATCACCGTGGACGCGCGGGGCGAGATCCTCGAACTCAAGACCACGATGAACACGATGGTCGACCAGCTCTCGTCCTTCGCCGACGAGGTCACCCGAGTCGCCCGCGAAGTGGGTACCGAAGGGCAGCTGGGCGGCCAGGCCACGGTTCCCGGGGTCGCCGGCATCTGGCGCGACCTGACCGGCTCGGTGAACTTCATGGCCAACAACCTCACCGCGCAGGTCCGCAACATCGCGCAGGTCGCCACGGCGGTGGCGCGAGGCGACCTGACGAAGAAGATCGCGGTCGACGCGCGCGGCGAGATCCTCGAGCTGAAGACGACGCTGAACACGATGGTCGACCAGCTCTCGTCCTTCGCCGACGAGGTCACCCGAGTGTCGCGAGAGGTTGGCACGGAAGGAAAACTCGGCGGTCAGGCGACCGTGCCGGGCGTGGCGGGGACCTGGAAGGACCTCACCGACAACGTCAACTTCATGGCCAACAACCTCACCGACCAGGTGCGGAACATCTCCCAGGTCACCTCCGCCGTGGCGCGCGGCGACCTGACGCAGAAGATCACTGTCGACGCGCGCGGCGAAATCCTCGAGCTGAAGAACATCCTCAACACGATGGTCGACCAGTTGTCCGCGTTCGCGGACGAGGTCACCCGGGTCGCCCGCGAGGTCGGCACCGAGGGCCGCCTCGGCGGTCAGGCGCGCGTCCCCGGCGTCGCGGGGATCTGGAAAGACCTGACCGACAACGTGAACGTCATGGCCGACAACCTGACCGTGCAGGTCCGGAGCATCGCCACGATGGCGAGCGCGGTGGCGAACGGCGACCTGTCGAAGAAGATCTCCATCGACGCGGCGGGCGAGGTCGCGGCCCTGGCCGGGACGCTGAACGACATGGTCGAGACGCTGCGCGCGTTCGCCGATGAGGTAACGCGTGTCGCCCGCGAAGTCGGCACGGAAGGCATCCTGGGCGGTCAGGCGCGGGTGCCCGGCGTGGCCGGGACCTGGAAGGACCTGACCGAGAACGTCAACTTCATGGCGCACAACCTGACCAGCCAGGTGCGGAACATCTCGCAGGTCACGACGGCGGTCGCGCGCGGCGACCTGTCCCGCAAGATCGACGTCGACGCCCGGGGCGAGATCCTGGAGCTCAAGACCACGATGAACACGATGGTCGACCAGCTGTCCGCGTTCGCCGCGGAGGTCACCCGCGTCGCCCGCGAGGTCGGCACCGAGGGCAAGCTGGGCGGTCAAGCCGAGGTCGAGGGCGTGTCCGGCACCTGGAAGCGGCTGACCGAGAGCGTGAACCAGCTGGCGGGCAACCTGACCACGCAGGTCCGCGCGATCGGCCAGGTAGCCACGGCGGTGACCGCGGGCGACCTGACGCGGCACATCACCGTGGACGCGTCCGGCGAGCTGGCGGACCTCAAGGACAACATCAACCAGATGATCGCGAACCTCAAGGAGACCACCTCCGCGAACCGCGAACAGGACTGGCTGAAGACGAACCTGGCGCGGCTGTCCGGGCGGATGCAGGGCCACCGCGACCTCGCGTCGGTGGCGACGCTGATCCTGTCCGAGCTGGCCCCGCTGGTGAGCGCGCAGCAGGGCGCGTTCTTCATCGCGCACGACGACGAGGACACCGGCGACCCGGACAAGCTCCTCGACTGCATCGCCGCCTACGGCCTCGCCCAGGCGCGCACCGGGCTGCGCTTCCGGCTCGGCGAATCCCTGATCGGCCAGGCCGCGGTGGACCGGCGGACGATACTGGTCAACGGCGCTCCCCCGGAGTACGCGCTGGTGTCGTCCGGGCTCGGCTCGGCCCCGCCGGTGAACGTGATCGTGCTGCCGGTGCTGTTCCAGGGCGAGGTGCTGGGCGTGCTGGAACTGGCGTCGGTCAACGAGTTCTCCGCGGTGCACCTGGATCTGCTGGAGCAGCTGCGGCACACGATCGGCGTCAACGTGAACACGATCCTGTCGAACTCGCGCACCGAGGCGCTGCTGACCGAATCGCAGCGGCTGGCCCAGGAACTGCGCGCGCGGTCCGAGCAGCTGCAGGCCCAGCAGGGCGAACTGCGCCGGTCGAACACCGAACTGGCCGAGAAGGCGGCGCTGCTGGCCCAGCAGAACCGCGACATCGAGGTCAAGAACATCGAGATCGAACAGGCCCGGCAGGAACTCGAAGAGCGGGCCGGGCAGCTGACGGTCGCGTCGCAGTACAAGAACGAGTTCATGGCGAACATGTCGCACGAGCTGCGAACTCCGCTCAACAGCGCGCTGATCCTGGCGAAACTGCTGTCGGAGAACCCGGAGGGCAACCTCACGGAGAAGCAGATCCAGTTCGCGAAGACCATCTGGGCGGCGGGCAGCGACCTGCAGCAGCTGATCAACGACATCCTGGATCTGGCGAAGGTCGAGGCCGGAAAGCTGGACCTCCAGATGTCCGACGTGACACTGCCGGAGCTGGTCAACTACGTCGAATCGCTGTGCCGCCCGCTGACGGCGGACAAGGGCCTGGAATTCGCGGTCATGATCGACCCGCCCGTGCCCGGCAGCGTGCACACCGACGAACACCGCCTCCAGCAGGTGCTCCGCAACCTCCTGTCGAACGCCGCGAAGTTCACCGACGAGGGCGGCGTACGCCTGCACATCCGGATGGCGGACCCTTCCGAGGTCGAGCAGGAATCGCTGCGCTCGGCAGCCGGGATCATCGCGTTCGGCGTCGAGGACACCGGAATCGGCATTCCGGAGGAGAAGCTGGAAGTCATCTTCGACGCCTTCCGCCAAGCCGACGGAACGACCAGCCGCAAATACGGCGGCACCGGCCTGGGCCTGTCGATCAGCCAGCAGCTGACGGAACTGCTGAGCGGCGAACTGCGCGTCAGCAGCGTCCCCGGCCGAGGCAGCACCTTCACGCTGTACCTGCCGGTCGGCGCCGCAAACCTGATCGCCCCCACGACGCCCGTGCGGCCCACCCCCAAGCTGCCGGTCCTGCCGAGCACCATCACCGTGGCCGAACCGAACAGCGCCCCGAAACGCTTCAACGGCGAAAAGGTCCTCATCGTCGACGACGACCTCCGCAACGTCTTCGCCCTCGCCGCGGTCCTTGAGCAAGCAGGACTGGAAGTCATCTACGCCGACACTGGTGTGGCCGGAATCCGGGCCCTGGAACGCCACGAGGACACCGCGCTGGTGCTGATGGACGTGATGATGCCGGAACTGGACGGCAACGCGACCATCGCAGCGATCCGAGCCGAAGCGGCCCACGAAGACCTGCCGGTGATTGCCGTCACAGCGAAGGCGACGGAGGAAGACCGCGAACGAACCCTGGCCTCGGGAGCGGACGACTACATCACGAAGCCGGTTGACACCGATCTGCTGCTGGACGTGATCGCCGCCCGCCTGGAGGCGGATGCGGCGTCGTCCTCGTCGTCTTCGGAGGTAGAAGCGTTGGAGCGGGTGACGGGAATCGAACCCGCGTAGCTAGTTTGGAAGACTAGGGCTCTACCATTGAGCTACACCCGCAGCGCCCTCGGTGACCCGGGAGCGAAGCCAGCTTAGCGTGCCCGCTAGGGTGGGTCGTACACCCCCCGGGTACCGGGGTTTCCGGAGGCTTCGGGGGTGCCGGGATGTGGCGCAGCTTGGTAGCGCATCCGCTTTGGGAGCGGAGGGTCGCAGGTTCAAATCCTGTCATCCCGACCAGATGGGGCTGGACCTGCGGGTTCAGCCCCTTTTTCGTGCCGCCGGATGCGGCCCGGGAGCTAGCACAGCGCTCAGTGACACTCCTATTCGAGGATTTTCACCTGCACACCCGAGCCCTGACTCTCGCCCCGTCGGCCTGGCAGGCGTTGATCAACGAGTGGGCCATGTCACTCGAGGCCGAGAACAAGAGCCCCCGCACGATCCGCGGCTACTGCGACACCGTGCGCTTCTTCCACATCTGGCTCGCCGACCCCGCCGCGCCGCCGGACGCCGGACGACCCCGAAGCGCGGCTGGCTTCCGTTATGCCCGAACCGGCAGGCTACGAACCAAACCACGTCAAACGGTGGATCGTCTATCGCCTCGCCGCCACCAGCCCCGGCAACGCGAACAACAACTACCGAGCCTTGAGCGCGCGGTTCAACTGGCTCCTGGCCGAAGAGGAGATCGAGCACCACCCGACCGCCCGCATGAACCCGCCGCACGTTCCGGACCAGCCGATACCCATCATCCTGGTGCAATTCATCAAGCAGGTGCTCCGGGACTGTCAAAGCCGCGACTTCCACAGCCGCCGCGACGAAGCCATCATCCAGTTGGTCTGGGACACCGGCGGCTGCCTCTCCGAAATCGCCAACATCGACCTGTCCCGTCGTGTCGTCAACGTCCTCGGCAAAGGCAGCAAATGGCGCGCGCACCCCCTTCAGCGCCGCCACCGGCAAAGCCCTCGGCCGCTGCCTCCGCGTCAGAGCACGTCAGCCCTACGCCGACACCACCACCAGACTGTGGCTCAGCGACCGCCCCCGCAGCACTCCACTCTTGCCGAACGGCATCAAGATCATGCTCCGCCGACTTCCGGGCCGAGCCTCCGACGGGAGAGCCCTCTCCCCGGGCAGATCCGCGGAAACAAGCGTGAGCCAGCCGCGAATCCATTCTAGCGGGCCGACAAGCGCGAATGATATCAGCAGGTGAGACATGCGAAATCGTCACGACTCCCCGCAATCGGTTCTCCAGGCAGTTCCTCTTCCGGTTTCGACTGACCGTTCCGCGCGCGACGGAGGGATTCGAAACAGCCGCCGAACGGCGGCGATGTTCACTCGTCTATCGTGCGCCAACCGTCCTTGCGTCAATCCTGGCAGTTGTGGAAATGTCAGGATCGCAGAGCTTGACCGGGAGAACCAGCTGCATGCAGGGGGATTCATTCGCCTCACCGCTGCGAATATGCGGTGTCAGCGTCACTGCGAGGTGCGGATCGGAGCGCCAGCCGGTGCTTCGCGTCTGCTCGTATGTGCTCGGTTCCTTGAGCAACGGGGAGAATAGCTGTGATCAGAACAATTATCAGCGAAGAGCCACCCAGACGGTGCTCGCCGCCGCGACGCTTGCGGCACCGCGTGCGCACGGCACCGCGTCCGCGCAGGAATCACGCGGCTCACACCAGCAAGACTTTGCTTGACATCGGTTTCCCTTGGGACGGCCGGAAGCCGCGCATTGACCATCAGCCCACGGCATCCGCAGATGCCGCTCGACCCGGCCTCAGACCGGATGCTCCGCCGCGCGCTGGAGAGCGGGCAGACCGACGCCGCGCACCGGCGGTTGCGCTAGCTCCTGAGCCTGCCCGCCGTGCGGCCGGAATGGGCCAGGGGCATCACAAGAACTACCTGCAGACGCGGGATCAGTTAGGCCCGCCCGGGGTCACGACGTTGATCTGATCATTCGCCCGGGAGAACAGACGGACACCTGCCCGGAAAAATGGTGTCCGACCGGTCAGGGAGAATTGCGCCATGACTGATGACGTCACGTTCGAATTCCGCTCGGCCTGGTGCAGGCTCACGATGGGCTCCGGTCCTCAACGGCAAACTTTCCACGCAACGGGGCTCAACGACGCCTTCGGCGACCTCGCACAGGCCGTCGCGAGTCTCGCCCGCCCGCGACCGGTGGTGGAGTTGCAGTCCGTGCTGTGGGGCGATGAACCAGGCGGAGTCTTCCTGGACTTCGCCTCGCCAGTAGCGGACCACCTCGCTCTGGTGGTGCACGCGGTGGCGATCCGCACCTGGATCACCGCGCCGGACTGGACACCCGAACGAGGCGAAGTGCTGTTACGACAGGTCGCGCCGCGCCACGAACTCGCCAGCGCCTTCCTGCGCGGCTTCGAGACCGTCAGCGCGGCAACGAAACCGGGAGGCATCATCCCCGGCTGGCCGCACCCATTCCCAGACACAGCTGTCACCGAACTCCGCCGCGCGCTCGGCTGACATCCTCCAGAAACCGCAATGCTTCGTCCACGTTGCCAGGAAGGATTCGGGAACTATCATGAGATCTCCGGGCTTTGCCGACATTTTCAGACGCCTCGGAATGCTGGCCATCATCACGACGGGGGCGCTGCTCGCAGCGAACACAACCGCGACTGCGGCCGCGCCGATCAAGGGATATCAGGACTGCTTCAAACCTGCCACTGCCGAGGACTACTTGGTCACATCGGTGCGCAACACGGACACCTACCGCACCGTCAACCTGCGCTGCGGCCGCCATGACGTCGGTGATAAAGCCGGCTTCGGTGTCCGGCACATCAACGACCGCCGCCCGCCAATCACCACGGCGACAGTCCAGTGCATCGAACATGTGTTGAGGAGCGCCAAGTACGAAGGGCCTGCCAGCGGGCAGAACAACGTCTCGTACACCATCTCGTCGCCGAACATCGACGCCGTGGTGATCGTCAACGTCGAGACCGACAACGTGGTGACCGCCTACACGTCGCAACCCGGCTCGTCAGCGAGCAACAACTGGGAGGGTTGCTTGGGCATCCCGGCCGCTGCGCAGCACACACCCAACTTCGCGAAGAGCGGCGTCACGCCGTACTCGGGAGATAGCTGCTGGTTGGGGCCATTGGGTTTCCGCTCGGTCTGCGAGAACGTGCACGGGGAGAAGCTTCACGTCGACACTCTCGATGCGAGCGAGGGCCTTCCGCCTTGGGCGGACTCCAGTTGCGCGACACCAGTACTGTACGCCAACGGCCGGATGTTCCGCCTGGGCCTCTACACCTGCAGCAAACTGAGCACATTGAAGCAGCACTTCGCCATGAACAACGACTTTCCGAACAACCTGCAGCTGTGTCTCGGCTGGACCGACATCGATCACCAAGCCTGCCTCACCGTCCACGACTGACGCGGGGCCGTATATCCAGGGACCACAGGCCCGCGAACAACCGCTTGAACAATGGATCTGCCGTTCCGCGCAGGCGCGCGTCCATCGCCGACGAGACCGCTGCCTCCGACGCGAGAAGTCGCATCGGAGGCGGCGGTCAGTCTCGGGAACCGCCGCAGTCCTAAAATCTCGCCTCGACATTCGGTAACAAGGCCGCGGTACGCCACGACTCCTAGCTATGAAGCAACGTCCGGCAGCAGTCGAGCAGTCACTGCAGAAGCTGCAGCAACTCATGAGGGAGCAGCCCGCGCGGCATGCCGAGGACATCGTGGCAATGTCATGGTACGCGCCTCAGGCCGGCCCCTCTGAGAAGCGACTTGTGACCTTCAGCGAGGCCCAAATCCGCGGCGTCGACGAAGCCACCGCAGCCCTGCACAGTGATCCGCGTTTCCAGCATGTATCCGACCCACGCGGCGAAGTGATGCAGTTCGCGCGAGAGTGCTCGGTTGACCGCCCTCATCGTCACGTTGCTCGTTTCGTAAAAGCGCACGCGAGAGAATTGATCACAAGGATTTGCTTCATCCCGATCGAGTATCTGACCGTCGGGACCACGATGGACGTCCTGGGCGTCTGGCTTCTGCCGGTCGACGATGCCCAGATCCCGCGCAACGACCAGTTCTTCCCGTTGCCCGCGGCGGTCGGGGCCATAGCCGCGCTGGAGGTGCACGGAACCGATCTCCAACGGATGGCCGAGGCCGCGAACGACACCGACACTAACATGCTGCGGATTCTGCGCGCCGGCCTTCACAACCAGCTGAATCCGTCGCAGCGCCGGTTCCGGACAGCCACGGTATACGCGTTTGACCGGGACTATTTCTGAGCGCGCGCCAGCACGACGACGTCGTTGCCCTGTTTCCGCTGCCGCGCGCCCGCGCCCCGGATTTGCCGCGACCTCATCCGAGAGCCAGACCAGATAGCCGTCTCTCGACGCGGTACCAGCCGTCCTTCGTCAGCCACAGCGACGGAAGGCGCCAGTCTTTCGCCCCGCGACTCTGGCGTCACTGACCGCGATACTGAGCCGCGCGCTGCTGCTTCCATGAGTCGAGCAAGGCTATCGCCAGCCAATGACCATTAGCATGAGCAAGCTCTTCAGCCGTCAGGCGACCAGAATCTTTTGTGCGAAGAAACGGATCAGCTCCTCGGGCCAAAAGATACGCCGTCGCATCAACATGAAGTGGCTCACCTGATTGCACATGGCCATCGCCCTCGATATCAATTGCGTGGTGAAGCAGAGTGAAACCATTCCACTCTTCGTTTACGTCAACACCGCCGTCCAAGAGGTCGCGGAGTGCCGGGAGATTCTCCATTTCTACCGCGGAGTGCGCCGGAGTCATCGGAGCCATCGAAACCTTCTCACCATGAGTTGCATTTACCCGAATTTCTGAAAGTTCACGCGGAATACGAGTCCGCGCCAGGCTTAAGCCATGTTATGCGTTCGTTTGCAGGCGGCAGCAGGCGAAGCATCTCGTACTTCATTAGATCCAAATTGAGCATCTTTGGCCAAATTTCCGATAATCCACCAGGGAGACGAAAGCCGAGCCAGTCAGGCTGACCTGCACTAGATCCGACAGGGATCACGCCTGGAAAAAGCGTTTTGCGATGACTGCCGGAAAGGGACAGTCTGTGCTCGTCGTCCACTCGATAGACCAGCATCACGCACCCGCCGACGGTCGCTGAGCCGAGATCGGCTGGCCCGCTGATCGTCGCTCCGGCCCCGACCGAGACCCCCGCGGGCCCGGCAACGAAAACACCAAGTGCCAATAGTTCGCCAAAAGCAGCGACCTCGCCGCCGTCAGCACGCAATTCAACCGTCGCCCAGACCAAGCGCTCGGCTGGGACAACCCCAGCCGAGCGACTGGCTGAACTCCTGACCGACGCCAGCTAATCACCTGCGTGGCAACGAACCCCTCGAATCCGCCATTCCCTCAAGGGCCCTTCACGGCCGATGCCCAGGCGGCTCAGTCAGCGGGACAGGCGGAAATCCGCGCTCCCCGAGTCAGTCGGTGCCGAGAGCCCGGGTAGCCGGACCGATCGCTGCCCAACCGCCGGACTGGGCGCTCCAGCGGTAGATTCCTCCGCCGTTGAGGCCGTACACGCCGTCGGCATTGGCCGCGAACGAATCGCCGGAGCCGCCGATCTTGGACCATCCGTTGCTGGTCAGCAGGTTGACGTCCTTGGTGGCTGGTTCGATGCCGAGCAAAGTGTGCGCACCGGCGTACAGCGCGCTCTGCGCCCTGCCGACGCTGGCCCAGCCGCTGCTCGTGCCGGTCCAGTGGTACACACCGCCGCCGTTGGCCCCGTAGATGCCGTCGTCGTTGATCGCGAAGCTGTCGCCGGCGGAGCCGATCTTGGCCCAGGTGCCGGGCGCGGTCATCAGGTAGAGGTCGCCGGTGCCGGGCACCGTCCGGGCGAGCAGATGGCCGGCGGCGTAGAACGCGGTCCCGGCAGGTCCGACGGTTTCCCAGCCGGTGCCGGTCCAGCGCAAGACACCGCCGCCGTTGTAGCCGTAGACGCCGTCGGCGTTCACCACGAACCCGTCGCCCGGGCCGCCGATCTTCGCCCACTGACCGGGGGTGCCGGTGTAGCGGTAGACGTCGTGGGTGTCGGCGCGCGTCGCGACCAGCGCGCTTTCGCCGGCGTAGATCCGGTCGAACCCGGTGCCCAGCGTCGTCCAGGCGCTGCCGGTGCCGGAGTAGGCCAAGACCGATCCGTTCGCGTCGACGCGGTACAGGCCGTGGTGGCCGGCGACGGTGTGCGCCGCGGCCCAGTCGCCGAGGTCGTCCACCCGGGCGGCGGTCACCGCGGTGCCGGTCGCGGTTTCGCCGAGGCAGTTGTGCTGCTGCGAACCGGTGATGACGCCGGCGATCCGGCCGTCGGCAGTGAACACCGGCGCCCCGGCGTCGCCGCGACACACCCCGCTCGCGCCGGTCGCTTCGAGGGCCAGTTCGTGGTCCGGCGCGCCGGCCGCGATGGTCAGCGAAGCCGACTGCGGAGCGTCCGGGATCCATTCGGTCGCCGTGCGGCCGAACCCGGCCACGGTCGCCTGCCCGCTCGACGGCGGCGGCGTGGCAGCGAGATTCCCCACGCTGGCCCCGAGAACCGGCGCGACCAGCCGCAGCAACACGACGTCGCGGTCGGTCCGCGGCGCCACGCGGTCCACGGCGATCTGCCGGCTCGGCTTCCCGGTCTCGGTCACCGCGGCGGCTACGGCGACGGCAGGCGGCGCGCCGTCGACCAGCCCGTCGCCGGCGTGCGCCCCGGTCTTGCCGGTCAGGCACGACGCGGTCGTCAGAATCCATTGCGACGAAACCAGGGTTCCGGTGCAGGCGTGGCCACCGCTGGTGGCGTCGCCCCCGACCGCGAGCCGGACCAGCGCGGACGCCGCCGCACCGGTGACCGGCGCGCCCCCGGCCACCGCACTCGCCGGCGACGCGGCGGTCAGCAGCCCCGCGGCGGTCACCCCGGCGACGCAGCCGGCCCAGTGCGCGGCTTTCCGTTTGAATCCCATCAAGCAGACCCTTCCGTTCAGCACACCGCCGCCGTCCCGGCCAACGCATTCCCGGGGACGGCAGACTCAATTAACTCGACGATGAATTCAATGGACACGGCCCGGGAACAACCGTCGACAGCACTGCCTCCGACACCCGGAACCGCTGGACCGAGCACTCCGTTCCGTACGCCGAATGGACCAGCAATTGCCCTGGCCCGGATTTCCGGATCACGGCACCACCTGCCAACTGCGGCAATGCGTTCGCTTCCACCGCACCCTGAAGCAGACTCGCCGGTCGGCACCGACGTTTTCAGTGGTACAGACCTGCGACGCGCCGACGTTGCCAACTACCGGGACAGCGGACGCCGCCGACAGCTTGACATCGCGCCGATTACCGACAACAGAAAATCAAGACTTCGCCGCGGCCGCCATATTCGGCCAGACCGTTCCGGCGAATCCGCCGCGGTACGCGAACCCGTTCACCCTTTTGCCGCATGCCCCTCCCCCGGTTGCCGAGCGCCCGATCTACTGGTGCGCCGCAGGTACCATCGTGCGCACACCGCGCCGTTATTACCTCACCACGCGGTGACGTACGCCACATTCCTCCGCTCCTGCACGCGCGGCTAGGATGCGGAAAAACGTCACTTGCCACGATGACAAGAATTGTCCGTCGGTCCGCTGCGACTTTTCCTGGGTTGGATATTTTCTTCGCGGCAATTACGCGCCCGGCATCAAGTTAGCGCCGTGGCTACCGCTGTCTTCGGATCAAGCTCGCGGTTAGGCCGTTCAGGCGCTGCCGTTCTCCGAACCCCCGCCGAACTTCGTCCATACTTTGCTCGCCGTGTCCGCGACCGTCTCTCCGACTTCGCTGAAGACCTTCGTCAGCGGGTCGGCCGAGGACGTCCAGGAGTCCTTGTACGACTTGGCCGCGGACTTCAGGTCTTCCTTCCAATCCGTCGCGGGCGAGTCGTCGTCCCGGCGGGGGTAGTCGCCGGTCAGGATCGATCGGTAATCCTCCGACGCGGCCCATTTCTGCAGCTGCGTCGCCCGGACCACGGCGAACGGGTGCGTCTCCGTCTCGACGTACTTCAGTTTCAGCAAGCTGTCCCGGATGTCTTCGACCGACTCGTATTCCGCGCCCTGCCGGAGGAAGGACGGGATGTCGATGCGGGACGGGTCCACCCCGCCGGCCAGCTGGATCTGAGCGCGCAGCGCCGCGGTCGGGTCCTGGCCGCAGAGCAGGCCCGCGCGGTCGCACGACAGCTCGGCCTTGCGGTACCACTCGCTCAGCGCCGCGATGATCGCGCGGATTCCGAGCGCGCTCACCGGCGTCCAGGACATCGACATCTGGAGGTTGATCAGGCGGATCATGATCGTGCGGTAGACCGCGTGCCCGGACAGCACGTGCCCCATTTCGTGGCCGATCGCGAACCTCAGCGATTCGTGGCTCATCTGGTCCACGAGCGCGGTGCTGATCCGGATGAACGGCTCGTCCATGCCCAGCGCGGCCGCTTGCATCCGCGGGTCCTGGTAGACGAACAGGTTCGGCACGACGGGGAGATCGAGCGTCTCGGCGCATTCATGGCGCAGCCGGTCGAGTTCCGGGTACTGCCGCGGTCCGACGCGAATTGACGACGCCAGCGCCATCAGCCGTTCGCCGCGTTCGTTGTAGAAGCCGGAGACCGCGCGGATCACCTGGGCGAATCCGGGCACCGCGCGCAGCGTGGCGAGGGCGCCGCGGTCCACCGGATGTTCGTAGGCTCTCGGGCTGATTCCCGGAAAGCGGACGGCAGCCCGGCGCGCGGGTTCGATTTCCTCGGTCATTGCTCCCCCATGAAGTCGTTGGCAGCAGCCTACTCAAAGCTGATCACCGGCTCGTTGCGCGGCACCGGGGTTCGGCGTTTCTGTTGACTGTTCACGAAAACACGAGGGATCAGGCAAACGGCAACCCTGTTGTTCAGACCACTACCCGAGTACGGTGCGTGCCACGGTGAACACGGCAGGCTGTCGCATGGGGTGGGGCGGATGGGCCGAACGGAGCATGCTTTTGCCGAAGTCTTCGCGCGCGGGGAATTCCGGGCATTGTTCGCCGGGTACGCGATTTCGACGGCCGGGGACCAGTTCGCGCGCGTCGCCGTCTCGATACTGGTCTTCGACCGGACCCGGTCGGCCGGGTGGACTGCGCTGGCCTACGCGCTGACGTTCGCGCCGGATCTGGTCAGCGGGCCGTTGTTGTCCGGGCTGGCGGACCGGTATCCGCGCCGGGCGGTGATGATCGCGGCCGATGTCGTCCGGGCGGTGCTGGTCTCCGCGATGGCGGTGCCCGGTCTGCCGCTGGGGGTGGTCGCGGGGCTGCTGGTGACGGTGCAGCTGGCGAATGCGCCCGCACGTGCGGCCCGGGGTGCGCTGCTGCCGACCGTCACGTCCGAAGAGTTGTTTCCGGCTGGGCAGGCCGCATTGTCTACGGCGGGACAGGTCGCGCAAGTGGGCGGGTTCGCCGGGGGCGGTGCGCTGATCGCGTTGCTCGGCACGGCTGGCGTGCTGTGGGCGGACGCCGCGACGTTCGCGGTGTCCGCGCTTTTGACGGGATTCGGGATCCGGCACCGGCCGGCCAGCGCGCGGTCCGGGTCGGTGGTGCGGCGCGGGTGGTTCACGGACCTGGCCGAGGCATCCCGGCTGGTGTGGACCACTCCCAGGCTGCGGGCGCTGGCGGGGTTCGCGTTGCTGCCTGGTTTTTACATCGCCGGGGAGGCGGTGGCGGTCCCGTACGCGGCTGCGCTTGGCGGGACTGGGTTGCTGGTCGGGCTGCTGCTTGCCGCGTATGCGCTCGGCTCTGGGGTCGGGATGATCGTGCTGGCCCGTCTTCCCGCCGCGGCGCGGGCACGGCTGTTGCCAGTACTGGCGATCGGGACTTGTGTGCCCTTGCTCGGCTGCGTATTCAACCCGGCGGCGGGCTGGGTGGTGGTGCTGTTCGCGATGTGCGGTGCGGCGAGCGGACACCAGATGCTCGCCTCCACCACGTTCACGCTGTCCGTGCCCGACGACCGGCGCGGTCAGGCGTTCGGGTTGGTGACCACGGTCCTCAACGTCGCGCAGAGCCTCGGGGTCGGGATGGCCGGCGTGACGGCGAATTGGCTGCCGCCGCACCTCGTGGTCGCCGGGGCCGGGGTGCTGGGGGTCGCGGCGGGAAGCGTGGTGGCTGGGGCATGGCGGCGAGCGGGGCCGCCGGCCGCGGTCACGCCGCGGCCGGCTCCGGTCACCGACCCCGGC
>NZ_PQIA01000072.1 GCF_003385235.1 Amycolatopsis circi
GCACCACCGCATCCGCCCCGCCGTCCACGGTCCCCAACGCAGACAACGACGAATGCACAATCACCACCCCGCCATCGGAAACCCCCAACTCCCGAACCCCCGCACACACCGCATCCGCGTCAACCACAACCGCCAGCCTCCCTCGCAACCCACCAAGACGACCACTCCACCCCATCCCCTCGCCGCAGTTAGCACTGGCTCGGCGCTGTCAAGGGTGGCCGCGCCAGCGGTCATCGCGAAGCGACGCCGAAGGCGCCCTTGATAGCGCCGAGCCAGTGCTAAACAATCAAAAGCGAGGGAGTCCACCCCACCCCGAACTCACCACGCAACAGGCAGCTTCACAACACCGTAAATATTCTGATACTCAGACCGCAACGGCACCTCCCCCACCACCCGCAGCCCAGGAAACCGCCGAACCAACGCAGGCAACGCCACAGTCATCTCCACCCGAGCCAACTGCTGCCCCAAGCACTGATGAATCCCGTGCCCGAACCCCACATGCCCAGTCGCGACCCGCCGCACATCCAACTCGTCCGGCCGCTCGAACTTCAAGGGATCCCGATTGGCGGCTTGCACCGACAGCACCACAGTCTCCCCAGCCCGAATCACCTGGCCGCCAACCTCGACATCCGTCAACGCGGCCCGAGCCCCGGTGTGCGCAATGGACAGATACCGCATCAACTCCTCGACAGCCCCGCCAGCCGCCTCCGGATCGTCCCGAACCACCGCCCACTGCTCCGGATTGCTCAACAGCGCATACGTCCCCAACGCCAACATATTCGCCGTCGTGTCCAGCCCGGCCGCCAGCAGGAACGTACCCAGCCCAGCCAGTTCCTCGTCAGTCAAATCACTGCTGGTCAGATCACTGAACAAGTCGTCCGTAGGCGCGGACCGCTTAGCCGGCACCAACGAAGCCACATACTCCTGCAACTGGCCATAAGCAGTCATCCTCTCCTCTTCGGAAAGACCGACCTCGTTGATCGCCTTCGCGGTTCCCAGGAAAGACGCCCGATCCGAATACGGCACCCCGAGCAATTCGCAAATCATCACCGCGGGCACCGGATGCGCATAAGCCGCGACCAGATCGACCCCGGGCCCGGCCTTCTCCATCGAATCCAGGTACTCGCCGGAGACCTCGGCCACCCTATCGCTGAGCAACCGCATCCGCCGGACAGTGAACTTTCCCGTCAGCAGCTTGCGGAACCGGGTGTGCTCCGGAGCATCGATCCCCGTCAGGTCCCCCACCGGAGCCGGCGGCAGTTCCGGAAACTGCTCCATCCCGGGAAACGGGTAGTGCCACAATTCGTACCGGTTGCTGAACCGCTGGTCCCCCAGGATCGCCCGGACCTCCGCGTGCCCGGTGGCCAGCCAGCCGACGTGCCCGTCCGGGAACGTCATCCGCGTCAGCGGAGCCCGGTCCCGCACCGCGGTCAGCGACGGCGGCGGATCGAACGGACACCCCTGCGCCCGCCCCACCGGAACCCCGTGCACCATCTCTTCCCCAGTCATCCCCAAACCCCTTTCAGTGGGCGTATTCGCGATTGAAAAGCTTCTTGGACCAGAGATAGCCGCCGATGCCCATCACGGCGCACCAGCCGAGCGCGAACCACAGGTGGTCGCCGAGCGGCTTGTCGAGCAGCAGCGCGCGCAGGGTCTCGATGATCGGCGTGAACGGCTGGTACTCGGCGAACCACCGAAGCGCGCCCGGCATCGAATCGGCGGGCACGAACCCGCTGCCGAGGAAAGGCAGGAGCAGCAACGGCATCGGCGTGTTGCTGGCCGATTCGACACTCTTGCTCACCTGTCCGAGCGCGACGCACAGCCACACCAGCGCGAGCGCCACCACCACGAGGAATCCGACCGCGGCGAACCACGAACCGACCCCGGCGGCGGGCCGGAAGCCGACCAGCAACGCGACCCCGGTGACCACCACGAGCCCGAACAACGCTTGCAGCACACTGCCGAGCACGTGCCCGGTCAGCACCGAAACCCGGGCGATGTGCATGGTCCGGAACCGGGCGATGACGCCTTCGGTCAGGTCCATCGCCACCGAAATCGCCGTTCCCTGCACAGTGGCGGTGATGGTCATCAGCAGAATCGTCGGCGCGACGAAGTTGGCGTATTCGGCTCTGCCGCCTCCGGCCCCGCCTAACCCGGCGCCCAGTGTGCCGCCGAAAACGTAAACGAACAGCAGCAGGAACACGACCGGCATGCCGACCAGCATGATCGTCAGCGACGGATACCGGAGCATGTGCTTGAGGTTCCGGCGCAGCATGGTCATCGAGTCGCGGACCGGGTGGAAACGCAGATCGGGTCCGGCGAGAGCGGGTGCGGTCATCGGGAAGTCACCTTTTCGTCAGTGGGGTTGCCGGTGAGGGCAAGGAAAACGTCGTCGAGATCGGGGGTGTGCACGGAAAGCTCGTCGACCTTCACCGAAAGCGAGTCGAGCCGGTCGATCAGCGATTTCAGCGACTGCAGGCTGCCGTCGCTGGGCACGCGCAGCACCAGCGCGTCGTTCTGCCGGGACGCCTCGCTCAGCGCGCGCTGCGCCTGGTCGAGGTCCGTCTCTTCTTCGAAGCGCAACTGGACGTGCCCGCCGGGGATCTGGCGCTTGAGTTCGTCCGCAGTGCCCTCGGCGACAATCCGCCCGTGGTCGAGCACCGCGATCCGGTCGGCCAGCTCGTCGGCCTCTTCGAGGTATTGCGTGGTAAGGAAAATCGTGACCCCGCTGGCCACCAGCTTGCGCACGATCCCCCACATCGCCCGGCGGCTGCGCGGGTCCAGGCCGGTGGTCGGCTCGTCGAGGAAGATCACCTGCGGGCTGCCGACGAGCGTCATCGCCAGGTCGAGCCGGCGCCGCATGCCGCCGGAGTAGGCCGACACCGGCTTCTTCGCCGCTTCGACGAGATCGAACTGTTCGAGCAGTTCCGCCGCGCGCTGCTTCCGCGCGGCCCGGTCGAGGTGGTGCAGATCCGCCATCAGCAGCAGGTTTTCCTCGGCGGTCAGCAGATTGTCGACCGCGGAGAACTGCCCGGTGACGCCGATCGAGGCCCGCACCCCGTCGGCTTCCGAGGCGAGGTCGTATCCGGCGACCTGTGCCGCACCGGCGTCGGCATTGATCAAAGTGGACAGAATCTTGACCGTGGTGGTCTTGCCCGCGCCGTTCGCGCCGAGCAGCGAAAAGACGGTGCCGCGGGCGACGCTGAGATCGATGCCGTCGAGCACGAGGTGGTCGCCGAAGGATTTGCGCAGTCCGGTGGCGGCGATCGCCGGCCGGGAATGGTTGCTGGACATAGGTTTCTCCAAGACTGTGATCAGGAGCGGTGGATGACGATTTCGCCGAACGCGGTGTGCCCGCGGACCTCGACGGTCTCCGTGGACTCGCCAGGGCTGGCCGAGGTCTCCAGCTGGTTGCGCACGTGGCCGAAGTTGGTCTTGACGTCGAGCCAGGCCGCGGTGCCCTTGGCGATGCCGATCCGCAGGTCGCCGATCGCGCTCTCGAGCACGACCGAACCGCGGACGACCTCGCCGAGCGAGATGGCGCCGTTGGACGTCTTCGCGTCGACCCCGGCACCCGCGTGCTCGACCTCGATGTCGCCGTTGGCCGCGCGCACCCGGACCTCGCCGGCGGCGGAGTCGATCGTGGTGTCGCCGTTGGAGTTCTTGACCACCACGGTCCCGTCGACCGGGCCGAGCCGGACCTTCCCGGACGCGGTCGAGACCTCGGCATCGCCCGCGACCCCGTCGACCGTCACGTGGCCGACCGAGGTGTCGACGCGCAGCGGGCCGGTGCGGTCGAGGCTGACGTTCCCAGCCGCGGTCTTGAGCCGCGCCTGCCCGAGTTCGCCGGAGCCCTGGAAGGCGCCCGCCTGCACCTCGGCGGAAACCCGCGAGCCGGTGGGCAGTTCGACCGTCACGTCGACCGAGCGGGTCTTGCGGGAGAAGTCGAACGCCCGCATCTTCGGCCCGGTGATGTGCAGCGTGCCGTTGCTGTAGTCGACGCGGATCTGCTTCGCGGTCTTGACGTCGGAGTCGTCGTACTCGTCGGTCGGACGGACGTCGACGACCGTGTCGGCACGGTCGCTCGCGGCGAACCGGACCTGGCCGACGCCGAGGTCGAGGGTGACGGAAATCGGGCTGGGAGTGTCGAATTTAGGCATGGTTGTCCCCACATTTCGGTTAGGTGTGCCGTCTCCGCAGGTCAGAGACGGGTGAAGGAGTCAGCGAAGAAAGGAGCTACCGGACCCAGCCGGTGAAGCTCTGCTTGGAAAAACTGCCGCCGGGCGCCTCGAAGCGCTGCTCGCGTTCGGGTCGCTGCTGCAGTGCCGAGGAGGCCGCCCGGACGAGCCAGGCGTTGACCGAACGGCCCTCCTTGGCGGCGGCCTCCTCGACCGCGGCCTTGAGCTGCTCGGGCAGCCGCACGTTGATCCGCGCCGACGGACCGTCCTCGGCGAACAGCGGTTCGCTGGCTTCCGGAGCCGGTTCGGCCGCGGGCGCGGCGGGCTGGGCGGGTTCGGCGGGCGGCGAGGTCACGACGAAGTTCGGGTCGCGTCCGCGCAGGCGCAGTTCGACCGAGCCGGGCGCGAGGTCCCGGGTGATCTCGTCGACGGCGCCGGACAGCGTGTCCAGGAGGGTCATCCGGATCGCCGACTCCAGCGATCCGGTCAGCCGCTCGACCAGCGCGCGTCCCTCTTCGCCGCTGGCCTCGGCCAGCGTCGCGAATTCCCGCCCGAGGTTGCTTACGTACGTGGTCAAGTCCATGGCACCACTATGGCACACGCTTGGCACCACCACAAGCCATCGTGGCTCAGTTTGGCACCACTACGGCTCAGACAGTGGTGAAACTGCAGGTCAAAGCATGGTGCCACGCGAAAAATAGCCGAGCCGACGTGGTGCCACCGGTCCGATCACGCCCGTCCGCCCTGCTAGAAGTCCGTGAAGGGCTCCTTGAGGGAACCTGATTCCCTCAAGGAGCCCTTCACGGACAGCCGCTACTTGACGACCGCCTTCGCGACCGGCAAATCGATCCCGGCGCGGAAGCTAGGGCACTCGTCCAGGGCGCCTTCGTATGTGCACGTCATGAGGTGCTGCAAGTACGCCTGCGCGTCGAGCAGCCGCGTCACTTCATCCTGGATCGCCTCGATCCGGGCAGTGACCGTGCGCCGCCAGTCGCCGCGCTCGCCGTGGGTCCCGAGCAGCGCGGCGATGTCGTCGAGGCTCAAATGACCGGTCTCCCGCCAGGTGCGGATCAGCGCGATCCGGTAGAGCTGGTCCTGGTCGTA
This sequence comes from Amycolatopsis circi, assembly GCF_003385235.1. Lineage (GTDB taxonomy): Bacteria > Actinomycetota > Actinomycetes > Mycobacteriales > Pseudonocardiaceae > Amycolatopsis > Amycolatopsis circi. The sequence goes on from NZ_PQIA01000072.1 coordinate 5,283, forward strand.
GAACCGCCAGCCGGAGCGGCGGCGCGGCTCGATCAGGCCGCAGCTTTCCCAGTAGTGCAGCGTCGACACCGGCACGTCGAAGCGCGCCGACACCTCGCCGATCGAGTACAGGTCCATGCCTCATTGCACCGCACCTCAAGCACTCGAAGCAAGGGTAGGCTAAGCAAACATCCCGCTGGCGTACCAGTCGGCCTGATCGCGAACGCCCGGCAGCGTGAAGAAGTACCCGCCGCCGAACGGCTGGACGTAGTCCACCAGCGGTTCCCCGGCGAGCCGCTGCTGCACGGTCTCGAACTGCCGCTGCACGTCCTGCTGGTAGCAGACGAACACGTGCCCGGCCTGGAGTTCCCCGTTCGCGTCCACGCCGAGGTCGTAGTTGTAGGAGCGGCGGACCAGCCGCTGATTGTCGGTCGCGGGCGTGCGCGGGTTGGCCTTCCGGATGTGCGAGGTCAGCGGGATCACCGCGCCGTGCGGGTCGGCGGAGTAGTTCGGGTTGTCGGTCTCGGTGTTGCCGTCGAGCGGGGCGCCCGAATCGCGGCGTCGGCCGAACATCTTCTCCTGCTCGTTGATCGACACCCGGTCCCAGAACTCGACCAGCATCCGGATCAGCCGCACCACCTGGTAGCTGCCGCCGCGCACCCACGCGGGCTCGGCCGGATCGTCGACCCACACCAGCCCGTTCGCCTCGCCGCCGACCGGATTCGCCGTGCCGTCCTTGAATCCCAGCAGGTTCCGGCCCGCGCCGGACGGCCGCGGCGGCGGATTGTAGCCGTGCATCTTCCACCGCAGCTGCATCGCGCCGCGGGTGTGCCGGGTGAGGTCGCGGAGCGCGTGGTGCACCGTGTCCGGGTTGTTGGCGCACAGCTGGATCAGCAGGTCCCCGTGCATCCAGGCGGCTTCCGGTGCGTCGTCCGGAAAGATCTTCATCGGGGTCAGCTTTTTCGGCTTGTGCGCGGCGAGGCCGACGCGGTCGAAGAGGCTGGCACCAAACGAAACCGTGACAGTGAGGCCGTCGGCAAGGACGGACGGGCCGAGCACCTCGCTATCCGACGGCGGCCTTCCGACGCCGAGGTTCGGCGGCGTTCCGCCGGTGGTGAGGAACCGGGCCCGGTCGGTGAGCGTGTGCAGGAGCGCGATCAAGTCCGTCTTCGAGCTGCTGAGCAGATCGAAGGCCACGAAGGCCGCGGAAGCCTGCTTCTCTGCCGGAGCCGGGGTGAGCACGCCGGACTGGTTGGCGCCGTGGAACGGGTGCTCCGTCGCCGGGGCTGGTGCCGCGCCAGCGGAGCGTTCGTCGGCCTGGGCGCCGCCGATCAGCACGCCTCCGGTGAGCGCGGTGCCTGCCGCGCCGGCGGCCGCGCCTTTCAGGAAGTTGCGGCGATTGACGTTCGTCACTTCGGGATTCACCAGCCGATCAGTGGCTCGGAGGAACTTCGAGCAGAGTGGGCACCGCGGACAGCGTCTCGACGACAGCTCCGGCCGCGCCGTTCACCGCCTGGCGCTGGGCGAGGGTGGTCGGCGCGTGGTTGGCCAGTGCTTCGTGGAGCGTGTTGAGCTGCGCTGTCGCGATTTGGACGAGATTGGGGGCGCGCTCGTTGAGCAGCGGAGTCAGCTCGGCCAGAACGGTGCGGGTGACGTCGACGTCGGCATCCGTTGCGGCGTAAGCAGTCCCGCTGCCTTGATTGTCCATTCCGGACAGATGGTCGCGGATCGCGTCTTCGAGGATTTCGTGCGCGCGGATCGGCAGCTTCGTGGGATCGCCCGCGACGTCGTCGGTGGCGAGTTTTCCGCGCAGGGCCGCGAGATCCTGAGTGAGCTGGTCGGCGACCGGGACTAACGACGCCGGAGCCTGACCGTGCCACAAGCCGTACTCCAGGCGGTGCAATCCGGTGAAGCCGGGATCTGCCGTGCTGGCAGGCAATCCGTTAGGCAAGCCGTCGACCGCAGTACCCGCGTCGCCGAAGCTGTTGTAGGACGCGCCGACGCGCTCCCACGCGAGCTGCGCGGTGAGCCAGTCTTTCTTCGCTGCCTCGGCGTTGCCTGCGGCCAGATCCGCGCGAACCGTGCCCACCGCGGTCGACACCGTGCCGAGCTGCTGAGCGGCGTACGCGAGATACTTCTGATTCGGTCCGGTGAGATCTTCTGTGGTGACCGGCTTGACCGGCGCTGGACCGTCGTTGGCGGCACCACCGCTGACCTGCACCGGAGCCGACGCGGTGGTCGTCTGTCCGGACATCAGGCAGTGGAAGGTGTAGGAACCGTCGCCCAGCGTCGCGGACATCGTGGCGCTCGTAGCCGGGCCGATCGTCTCGATCTCCGCGACGATGCCGCCACTGCTGTCGTCGAGCCGGATCTCACCCGCCTTCGCGGTTTTGTTGGTCACGGTGATGCTTTGCGCTCCGGCCTGCGCGGACTTCCACTCCGGCGCACAGTCGTGCTCGCCCACCGAAACCGTAGAACCCGTTGCGGCCTCGGGAAGCGCGGTGATCACCAGAGCCGCCACCGCGACCGGCACCAGCACCAGCGCGCCCGCGACGATCGCGGTGTGCTTGCCCGCGAGCCGTTCCCACTTCCCGGCTGGTGCGGCTTCGCTTTCCGGCTTTCGCTCAACCGGCTGCCGACCGGCCTTGACGAACAACGGGATCACGACGGCGAGGTAGACGAGCCAGGCCGTCACCTGCAGCACGGTCATCCGCGGCGTCAGCTCGGTGACGCCGCTGATCAGCGAAACCCACCACGAGTTCGGATCGAGCGTGCCGGTGAGGTCGAACGCGACCCAGCTCTGGCCGGGCAGCACGCCCCCGTCCTGCAGGTCGCCGAGGCCGTAAGACAGGACACCGGCCGCGATGACGATCAATACGAAAGCGGTGCGGCTGAAGAAAACGCCGAGGTTGAGTTTTACGGCACGGCGGTAGAGCAGCCAGCACAACAGGATCGCGATGCCGAGCCCGAGCGCCGCCCCGGTCAGCGGCGCGACCGTGGTGCCGGACGCTTTCACCGCCGTCCAGAGGAACAGCGTCGTCTCCAGGCCTTCGCGGCCGACTGCCAGGAACGCCGTGAGCGTCAGCGCGCCCGCGCCGATCGCCACCGCGCGTTCGACTTCGCCGCGCAATTGCGCCGAAAGCCCCATCGCGGTCCGGCGCATCCAAAACACCATGCCGGTGACGAGGAATACCGCGAGCACGCTCAGCGAGCCGCCGACGATCTGCTGCGCCCGGGAAGAAAGGACATCGGTGGAAAAGGTGAGAATTGTGGCGAAACTGCCCGCTACGGTCACCGCGCCCAGCACGCCCAGCCACACCGGGGCGGTGGAGACCGCGCCGTTTTCCGCTCGCATCTTGCGCAGCGCGGCCAGCAGGATACTCACCACGAGGCCCGCTTCCAGCCCTTCGCGCAAGCCGATCATCAGGTTCGGAACCGCGTCTGCCCACTGCACGCAGATTACGATAGGCAAACCTAAATTGCCGGTCGAGGGCGGGCCGGGAAACGGTTCTTTTCCTCCCGGATAGTCCTTATTCGGGGCCGATGATGCGTTTGACCGCTTCGGTGATCAATTCTTCCCGATCCGCTTCGGAGAACACGTCCGGCAACGTCAACTGTTCGACGATCAACCAGTTCAACGCGAGAATCAGCAACTTGACCGCCGTGGCGTCACCGGGCAGCCCAGACGCCACGTGGTACGCGACGTTCCCCTCGACATCGTCGCGGACCCGTTCCGTCAGCACCCTGCGCAACTCCGGCCGACGCGTCGCCTCGAGCCGAAGCTCCAGCAACGCGAGATACCCGGTCCGGAACGCCGCGATCCGGCCGACCAGGTCACGCATCAACTGCGCGTACGACTCCCGGTCCTCCAGCCCAGGCGGGAGCGAGTCGTCCTCCGGCTGCAGTCGCTCGTACACCCGAGCCCCAGCCTGCGTGAAAAGCTCGTCCCGATTGGCGAAGTAGTTCGACGCCGTCCCCGCGGGCACACCGGCCTCCGCGTCGACCGCCCGGAACGTCAGCCCGCGCGCCCCCTCCCGCGCCAAGACCTCGATCGCCCCGTCGACAAGCGCGGCCCGCCGCTGGTCGTTCCTCCGCACCATTTGACACCACTCCAGCTGTAGTTGTACGGTTCAAACCACTTCAACCAGAGTACTACAGACGGAGTCACTAGATGCGAAAGCTCGTGTACTACATCGCAGTCACCCTCGACGGCCGCATCGCCGGCCCCGGGGACGAATTCGACTTCTTCCCGGGAGGTGATGCTCAGCAGACCGCCGCCTACCTGGGATTCATGAACTCGCTGTACCCGGAAACGGTCCCGACCGCCTTCCGCGCCATGGCCGGTGTCGAAGACGCCCCGAACCGCCGGTTCGACACCGTCCTGATGGGCCGCACGACGCACCAGCTCGACCCGACCGTGCCGAGTCCGTATGCCCACCTGCGGCAGTACGTCGTGTCGAGCACCCTGAAACCGGACATCGACCCAGCAGTGACGGTCGTCCCGGGCGACCCGGTCGGCCTGGTGAGAGACCTGAAGAAGGAAGAAACCGGCTACGACATCTGGCTCTGCGGCGGCGGCAAACTAGCCGGGGCACTGCTGCCGGAGATCGACGAGATCGTCATGAAGAGCTACCCGGTAGTGGCCGGTGCGGGCATCCCCATGGTGGACGGCGAGTTCGACCCGACGGTGTTCTCCGTGACCGAACGAACGGCCTTCCCGAACGGGGTCACGGCCACCCGCCTTGTGCGGAACTAGGCAAGCGCTGGCGACCACTCCACCGATACTCGAACCGGCGACCGGGTTTCCGTTGCAGCGAAAGGTCAGTTGAGCTGGTCCGGGTCCGGGCCGGTGCGCAGGCCGCGGTCAGTGGTGGCGATCGCGGTGAGGTCAGCGTCGGTCAGGGCGAAGTCGAAGACGTCCAGGTTCTGCCGGATCCGGGCGGGCGTCACGGACTTCGGGATCACGACGTTGCCCAGCTGCAGGTGCCAGCGCAGCACCACCTGCGCGGCGGATTTCCCGGTGCGCGCGGCGATTTCGGCGATCGCCGGGTCGGTCAGGACCGCGCCTTGGGCGAGCGGGCTCCACGCTTCGGTCGCGATGCCGTGCTCGGCGTGGAAGGCGCGCAACTCCGCCTGCTGGAGTCCGGGGTGCAGTTCGATCTGGTTGACTGCGGGCACAAGGTCGCTGTTGTCGAGCAGGCGGCGCAGGTGCGCGGGCTGGAAGTTGGACACGCCGGCGGCGCGGATGCGGCCGTCCTTGGCGAGGTGTTCCAGTGCGCGCCAGGTGTCGAGGTAGCGGTCGCGGGCGGGCGTCGGCCAGTGGATCAGGTACAGGTCGACGTGGTCGAGACCGAGTTTGGCGAGGCTGGCGTCGAAGGCGCGCAGGGTCGAGTCGTAGCCTTGGTCGTCGTTCCACAGCTTGGTGGTGACGAAGAGGTCCTCGCGCGAAATCCCGGACTCGGCGATCGCGCGGCCGACGCCTGCTTCGTTGCCGTAGATCGCGGCGGTGTCGATGCTGCGGTAGCCGGCTTCGAGAGCGCTGGTCACCGCGGCGGCAGTCTGGTCTTCCGGGACCTGGAAGACGCCGAAGCCGAGCTGAGGAATGTCGACGCCGTTGTTGAGGCGGAGGTTAGGGACAGTCATCGAAATTTGCCTTTCTCAGTGCTGGACAAGGGGTTCGGCTATCGCGACGCGAGGACGGCGCTCGAGGGCAGCCGACAAGAACGCGAGGCCGAGCGCGGAAGCGGCGAGCGCGACCCCGACCCAGTTCGGTGCGGTGTAACCGAATCCGGCGGAAATCACGACGCCGCCGAGCCACGCGGACAGTGCGTTGCCGAGGTTGAAGGCACCGATGTTGACGACGGAGGCGAGCGTCGGCGCGCCGTGCGCCTGGTCGAGAACGCGCTTCTGCAGCGGCGGCACCGTGGCGAACCCGAGCGCGCCGATCAGCAGAATCGTTGCCGCGGCGAGGATTTTGCTGTGCGCGGTGACGGTGAACAGGGCCAAGACGATCGCGAGGCCGCCGAGGCTGACGTACAGCATCGGCATGAGCTTGCGGTCGGCGAACCGGCCGCCGGTCAGGTTGCCGAGGAACATGCCGATGCCGAACAGCACCAGCAGCCAGGTCACCGCGCCCGCCGAGTACCCGGCGATCTCGGTCATCATCGGCGCGATGTAGGTGATCGCGGAGAAGACGCCACCGAAACCGAGCACCGTCATGGCCATCGCGAGGACAACCTGAACGTTCCGAAACGCGGCCAGCTCCTTGCGCAGATGCGCGCCTTCCGGCCGGGGCAGATCCGGCACCAGCTTCGCGACTCCGACCAGCCCGACGACGCCGAGCGCCGCGACGATCCCGAAAGTGACCCGCCAGCCGACCGCCTGCCCGACAAACGTGCCGAGCGGCACGCCGACGATGTTGGCGACGGTGAGCCCGGTGAACATGATCGCGATCGCCCCGGCTCGCTTGTCCGGCGCGACCAGCTCAGCGGCGACGACCGAGCCGATCCCGAAGAACGCCCCGTGCGCCAGCGACGCGACAATCCGCCCGGCGAGCATGACCCCGAACGCCGGCGCGACCGCCGACAACAGGTTCCCGGCGATGAACAGGCCCATGAGCAGCATGAGCATGGTCTTGCGGTTGATCTTCGTGCCGAGAATGGTCATCACCGGGGCGCCGGCGACGACCCCGAGCGCGTACCCGGTCACCAGAAGGCCCGCGGACGGGATGGAGACACCGAAGTCCGCGGCGATCTCGGGGAGCAGGCCCATGATCACGAACTCGGTGGTACCGATCCCGAAGGCCCCGATGGCCAGCGCTACCAGTGCTAATGGCATGAGCCCGCGTCTCCTTGGTGTACGTCTCGGTCTGCGTGTTGGTGCCGCTTGTCGGCTTCAGCAATAATTGCATACGCGTCTTGTTGTTTGCGCGTGTTGTTGATGAGGGTCACAGTTGTGGCCACTTGAGGCGGGGCCGGGCCACCCCGGACAGGAGGGAGGGACCGCTTCAGCCATCACCACGCGGCGACATCCGCGAGGTTCGCCGTTCACGGGGTTCGTCGGCTGCCCTCAGAAGACGGGTCGACGGTATGCAATCGACCGGCATACCTGTGACAGGTCGACAGTGGACGGGATGGAGTCGGCGGTCTCCAGGACACCGCTCCGCAGGACCCACTCGGCAGGATCCGCGCGACTTCCGGACACCAGAAGCCGACCGGGCAGCGGAAGGACCCGTCGACGAGATCCAGCCGGGACGGTTCAGTCCGCGCGACCCGCCGGGCGGCCCAGTCCGCGAGGTTTCAGTCGGCACGGCCCGCCGGGGCAGCCCCAGTGAGGCAGCTCAATCCGTGCGGCCCAGTCGATATGGCCCGCCAGGGCAGCCCAGTCGGGCCAGCCCGGACCGCGAGGCTCAGTCGGCACGGCACCGGGCAGCCCCATTCGGGGCAGCCCAGCCCGCGAGACTCAGTCGACACGGCCCGCCAGGGCAGGCCCGGTCGGGGCGGCCCAATCGGGGCAGCCCGGCCGGGGCGGCCCAGTCGACTCGGCCGGCCGGGGCAGGCCGAGTCAGGGCGGCTCAGTCGGCGCGGCCCTCGGAGCAGCCCAGTCGGCACACCCCCCCCGACGACTCAGTCCGCGCGGTTCAGGCAGCACGGTTCAGGCGGGACAGTTCAGTCCGCGAACCAGTCCGAGCGACTCAGCACACGAGATCCGGCGGCCAGGATTCAGCCCGCGAGGCTGAGTCCGCGCAGCTCGGCCTGCGAGATCCGATCGGCGCGGTGCAGCCCGGAAGGTTCAGCCGAAGAGATCCAGTCGGCCGCATCCTGCTGACTGAATCCGCGTCGGCAGGATGTTGCCCTTTGTATACAATCTGCTACATGTCGTTTGCTGGATTCAGTCCGCGGAATATCGTCCGCCGGATCCAGTCGGATGGATCCCGCTGACCGTCTCCGCTCCGGCGGCGAATCGTTCCGTTCCAACGGCGGCGTCGAGCAGCGCGGCGGAGTTTGTCCACTTTGGACTAGTCGAAGGCAGGCACACCCAACCTGGGCGTAGAGGGTCAGTGAGAAAACCTCCAGTTAGGTTGACGAAACCGTCCTGGGTTCAGAGGTTTTCGCCGTTGCCGCGCCACCGGTGGCCGGGGTCCGGCCGTGGCGCATCAGGAGAGTCAACAGAAGCGCGAGCACGCTGACGCCGAGCAGTACGAAGTACGCTGCTTGATACCCGCCGTCGCTGGTGATCGACGTGCCGGAACTGAGCCGGACTTGGTGGGTGGCGGTGATCGAGCCGACGATTGCGGTGCCGAGCGTGTTCATCACGCCGAGTGCGGTGTACAGGAGCGAAGTCGTGACGCCCTGCGCATCCGCGGGCACGACCTCGATGACGAGATTGTTGGCCCCGGCATAGAGGAAACCTAGTCCGATGCCCATTAGCGCGGCGATCACCACGATCAGGGCCGGTCCGCTCAACTGTCCGAAGAGGATCAGCACTACTCCCCCAAGTGTGCCGATTATCGAGGTGAGCAAAGCGGTTCTCGGAGCGAATCTCCGGCATACCCATCCGGCACCGTAACCCGCGGCCGCGCCGACGAGGCCGAACGGAAGTCCGTAGCTCACGCCGTATTCCAACGCCGTCATGCCGAGACCGCGGTCCGTCACTCCGGGCACGTGCGGAGTCCGGAGCAACTGCGGGATGAGCACGGAACTGTTGGCGGTAGTGACGAAAATGGCGGTGCCCGAGGCGAGCAACGTCAGCCAAACCTTGGGTTCGGACACCAGTGCGAGATCGATCAGCGGTTCAGCGCGGCGGCGCTCGACAAGCACGAAAAGTACCAGCAGCAAAACGGAAAGTGCTGCCGCGTAACCGAGGAACTCCTTTTCGACCAGCCCGAGTACGAGGACCGCCATTCCGCCGCCGAGCAGCAAGCCGCCGGCGACGTCGATGCGGCGTTTGATCCGCACCCGGGTTTCAGGGACTACGAGCAGCACGAGCGTCGAGACGATGGCGTCGTAGCCGAGCGTGAACCAGAAGGCGCTGCGGAAACCGTAGGTGTCGACCAAATATCCGCCGAGCAGCGGACCGCCGAACGCGGCGACTCCGGTGCCAACGCCCAGGGCGCCGACGCCGAGCGGCACGAGTCGCGGCGGGAAGAGGTCGCGGATGAGACCGTAACCGGCGACGTATGCGACGACGAAAGCTGACTGGAGTACGCGTCCAGTCAAGAAAAGCCAGTACACCGGTGCCAGCGCGCAGATCAGCGAGCCGACGCCGAACATGATCGCGGCGGCAAGGAGGACTTTCCTCTTGCCATGCGCGTCGGCGAGCTTCCCGGCGATCGGCAGGAACACAAGCGACGCGACGAAGACGACGGTCATCACCAGCGCCACCTGGTCGGTGCCGAAGGCAGCGGCGATGTCGGGCAGGCCCACCCCGACTAGGGTGAACTCGAAGTTGGCGTTCTCGGTCAGGAGCGCGATCGCCACGACGATCGCCACGTAATACCAGGTCGACCGCTCTGCGGTGCGCGGTTCCTCAGCCATGCGCACCGATGTAACCGGCGGTCCGTCCGGATTGAGCGGGTCAGTCCCGCTGTCCGGGACTCACTCCGCCAACCGGTCGAGCGCTTGCTTGAGCTGCGGGATCCAGGCCTCGTGCTCCGGCTTCATCAACACCGAACGGAGGATCGTGACGGTCTCGGCGTCGCGTTCGACATCCGGGTGCAGTGAGGCGAAAGCGTCCGCGTCGACGCGCAGAGTGGACAGGTACAGCGGGTTTTCCTGATCGGCCATGCCGTCCTGGAGGATGGTGTTGGCGGCTTCGGTGATCTCGCTCATCCGTGCCCGCCTTGGCCAGTAGGTGACAATGTCCAAAGTGGGCTCAAGGTGCAGCGCGTAACGGTCGGATTCCTTGAGCAGTGCGGCAAAATCGTTCGCTGCCCGACGGCATGCGGCCAGAAGTTCGCCCAGGCCACGGTCGCGCTCCAGTGGAAATGCTTGCAAGGTAAGCCAAAGTGCTCCGGCGGCGGCACCCGCGCGGGAGCATTCCAGGGAGATCTCGCCTAGGTGCAGCTCGTCGGAAGTGAAGTAGGTATAGGGAGAATCGTGTTTGTAGAACTGGCCGACTGCCGGGTCGGCGAACAACACCGCACCGCATCCGTATGGCTGAAGTCCGTGTTTGTGCGGGTCGACGACGACGGAATCGCATGAGCCGATCGCGCGGTAAGCCTCGTATTCGTCCAGCAAGGTGTAGAAGCCGCCGTACGCGCCGTCGACATGCAGGCGGACGCCGTAACGTTCTTTCAGCGCAAGGGCTTGCTGGATGTCGTCGACCGCACCGAGTCCGGTAGTGCCTGGAGTCAGCACCACCGTGCCTACCCCGCCGCCGCGGACTTCAGCTTCGACGGCTGACATATCAACTCGTCCGTCTGGAAGTGCCCGCACCGCGCGGGATTCCACGCCGAGCACCTGGCACATGCGGCCGTGCGTGTAGTGCGCGTCCTGCGAATGGACGACTGCCTTGCCCGGAGCCAGTTCGCGGGCGACCCAGAGGGCTTCGAGGTTCGCGATCGTCCCGCTGGAGGTGAGGTGGCCGAGCGACGGCTGCGCGAACCCGAACATCCGCGCCAGGTCCGCGACGACCTCGACCTCCATCGGCGAGGTGGCCTGCGAGGCGTCGAGCGCGTGGTTGTTCGGGTTGACCACCATCGCGGCGAGATAGGCGGCGACCGCGACCGGATGCGGCGGTTTGAGCATCTGGCCTGCGTAGCGGGGGTGGAAGAACGGGAAGGACGCGTCCATCCGGGCGGCGTAGGCGTCGAGCAGGGCGGGGAGATCGACGTCCGGCTGGCTTGCCGGGGACGGGGTGTAGGGACCCCATTTGCGTTCCCACGCCTCCACACCCCGGAGAGCCTGGTCGATCAGTTCGCGCCGGTCCATGCGTCACCTCGTCGGTCGCTTGTGGCTGCCTCTTGGGCACCCTATCGACCCCGCGGGCAGCGGATTGGGCTTCTCGCGCTGGCGCTCTAAGGTGTGACGACGTTTCTTTCGCGCGGTGAGGAGCTTTCCGATGACCGATGGCCCAGCGTCCGAACCGGCTCCGCTGCGCGAGGGGGACTCTGCGTCGCCAGCGGGAACGCCGCATTCGGGGGACGCGCAGGGGGCTATGGCGGGTTCATCGCAGCAGCCCGTGCCAGCCGCCGGACCCGCGCAGCAGCCGATGCCGCAGGACTGGTCCGGCCCGACGCCCGGCTCAGCGGCCGGGCAGCCATGGCTCGCGCCAACGCCCGGCGCAGTGCAACCGGTCGCCGGGCAACCTTCGCCCGCGCCGACATCCGGCCCAACACAAGCGGGACCGGTCGCCGGACAACCTTCGTCCTCGCCGACGCCCGGCTCAGCGGCCGGGCAGCCATGGCTCGCGCCGACGCCCGGCGCAGTGCAACCGGTCGCCGGGCAACCTTCGCCCGCGCCGTCTCCCAGCCCAACTCAGCCGGTAGCCGGTCAACCCTGGCCCACACCGACACCCGGCCCAGCACACGCCGGACCGGTGCCCGGGCAGCCTTGGCCCGTTCAGCCGAACGCTCAGCAGTACCCGGGCTACTCCCCCTACCCGCCAGCCCAGTCGTGGCCCGCGCCCGCTCCGGCGAACGGCGTCTGGTTGGGAGTGGCGGCGCTGGTGCTGGGCATCCTCGGCTGCGTGCTCCCGCTGCTGCCGATCGACCTGACCGGCATCCGGGCGTACCTCGCGCTCCCCTTCGGATTGGCCGGGCTCGCCTGCGGACTCGTCGGCGTCATCGGGCAGCGCACCGGAAAACCGGTGTCAGCGGTGGGCATCGCCGTATCAGCAATCGCGCTGGTGCTCGGCGTCATCATGCTCGGCAACCTCGCCGCCTCATGACAACCGACGTTCAGCCCTGAGCGGAACCACCGTCGGCGCGACCCCGAGACACCGGAAAACCAGCAGCAGACATCGCCGCATCACCAACCGCCCCAGTGCCCGGCAACCTCGCCGCAGCATGACAACCGGCGTTCTGCCCTGAGCGGAACCACTGTCGCCGCAACCCCGGCGGATGCCAGGCTGGGGCCTATGGCGGACATCCTTCCCTTCCACCAGCGCCGCGCCCCCGTCCGGGAGGACGAGGCGGAACCGTTGTGGCGCGAGGTGCTCGGCCGCAGTCTCCGCAGCGAGCGGGAGACCCAGGGCGAGCGGCTCGTCGACGTCGCTGAGCGCGCCGGGATCTCGCCGCAGTACCTGTCCGAGATCGAGCGCGGCCGGAAGGAACCGTCGAGCGAGATGATCGCCGCGGTGACGGGGGCGCTCGGGGTGAATCTGGCCGGGCTGTTGAGCGGGATCGCCGGGGACATCCGGCGGATCAGCGTGGTGGGGCCGCGGCCGTCGCGCCGTCCGGCCGGGCCGGTGCTGATGGCTGCCTGAACGAACGAAGCCGCAGGCCGGAACCCCAGACCGGCCTGCGGACCTCGCCTCACGGACGGGCCGCGATTACCTGGTCCGCCAGTCCGTACTCCACCGCGCCAGCCGCGTCGAACACCCGGTCGCGGTCGGTGTCGTGCCGCAATTCCGTCACGTCGTGGCCGGTGTGCCGGGAAGTGATCTCCTCCAATTGCGTCCGGACGCGGACTACCTCGTCCGCCTGCAGGATCAGGTCCGGGATCGTGCCGCGGCCCTGCGCGGCGGGCTGATGCAGCACCACCCGCGCGTGCGGCAGCACCGATCGTCGGCCTTCAGCACCGGCCGCCAAGAGCACCGCACCCGTCGCGACCGCCTGGCCGACGCAGGTCGTCGCCACCGGGGCCTTGATGAAGCGCATCGTGTCGTACAGCGCGAGCATCGCGGCCGGGTCGCCGCCCTCGGAGTTGATGTACAGGTTGATTTCCTGCTCCGGATTGTCGGACTCCAGGAACAACAACTGCGCGATCAACGCGTTCGCGACGCCCGAGTCGATCGCCGTGCCCAGGTACACGATCCGTTCGGACAGCAGGTGCGAGTAGACGTCCATGATCCGCTCGCCGCCGGGACTGCGGGTCACGACGTTCGGGATGGTGTAGGTGCTCATGCGCGTACCCCCAGGCCCATCGCGTGCGTGCGCACCGGCACGACCTGCTCCAGGCGGTCGACGATCTGGTCGATGAAGCCGTAGTCCTGCGCCTGTTCGGCGGTGTACCACCGGTCGTGCAGGGAATCGGCGAAAATGCGGTCGAACGGCTGTCCGGTGTCCTGCGCGGTGAGGCCCAGCACGGTGTCGCGGGTGTAGCGCAGGTCGTCGGCCTGAACCTCGACCTCCACGGCCGAGCCGCCGATCCCCGAGGAACCCTGGTGCATCAGGATTCGCGCGTGCGGCAGGGCGAATCGCTTCCCGGGAGTGCCCGCCGACAGCAGGAACTGCCCGGCGCTGCAGGCCAGCCCGAGGGCGAGCGTCGACACGTCGCACGGCACCAGCCGCATGACGTCGCGGATCGCGAGCATCGACGGAACCGAACCGCCGGGCGAATGGATCCACAAGGCGATGTCCTTGACCGGGTCCTCGCCGGCCAGCGACAGCATCTGGGTCGCGAGGACCGTCCCGTTGTCGTCGTCGAGCACGCCGTCCAGTACGAGGACCCGCTGGCTCAGGAACCGTTCCCGAAGCCGCTGGTCGAACATCGGCGGAGTCGATTCGTTGGTCATGTCCCCGACTGTGCCGCCGCGGACCCCGGCACGGCTGCTTTCTCTGCCGACGGCAGATCTGCTGTGAGCAGCGCGGGAAGTCAGCCGGTCTTGCGGACGAGGTTCGTGTACCCGGCCAGCGCCAGCGTCGCCAGGCCCCACACCGCGATCTGCACACCCCAGATCGCCGCGGTGAACACCTGGCCGGAGACGCTCGCCGTATCGAGGTCGCAGCGGCTCCGCAGGCCGGTCGGCGCGATCGGCAGACCCCGGTCGAGCCCCAGGCCGATCAACTCGACCGGCGAGCACGCAGCACCGCTCGCGACACGTTCAGCGGCATGATGCCCGGGCCGGGTTTCCGTTGCCCCAGCCCATAAACCGAGCACTCCGGCAGCGACCAGCGCGAGCAGCAAAGCCGCCGCCGTACGCCGGGCGCGGTAGCCGTATCCGGCCAGCGCACCCCAGATCCAGTGGAACAGCCGCGACATTCGCCCGCCGAGGGCGTCCGGCGAGCGGCGGCGCAGGTCGTCCTGCTGGGCGATGAGGATGGTGCGCGCGTTGCCGTCGTGGCCTGCGGTTCGCTCGACCGCCGCCAGTTTCTGGTAACCGGTGGCGTCGTAGTACTCGGTGTGGCAGCGAAGCAGGTGCAGCCACCGACGCCAGCCGAAGGACGGATCGATTGCCGTGTAAGTGAATCCGTCCAGCCAAGCCAGTTCGGAATGTTCGCAATCGGCACCCGTGCTGCCGTCGGGACAAACGAGGTCGCCCGGCATGAACACCGTGGTGGCTTTCGCGTCGGAGAGCCCGAGCAGTCGCCCCTCCGGCGACGTGATGCGCGTGGTCGCGGAGAATTCGAGCTGTCCGCCGATCTGCGCGCCCTGCAACCGCACCGCGCCGATTTCGCCGTTGCCGCTCAGTTCCGAGTCCCGGACCAGCATGCTGCGGCCTACCGTCAGGGTGTCCGCCTCGATGGCCGGTCCGAGGTCATTGGAGACCTTAATGCTTTGACACTCCAACGGACCGCCGATGCACGCGCCGTTGAGGTGGATCGCGCCGTCGGTCGACGAGCCGGTGATCCGCGTCCCCTGATGCAGGTACAGGCCGCTGCCCAGCTCCGCCGAACTCGCCTCCAGCGCGAGTCCGTCCGGACTGGAGATCTCCGCGTCCCGGCACAGCAGGCTGCCGCCGATGCGCGCGCCGATCAGCCGGATCGCGCCGTCCGGGCTGTTCCCGGTGATCCGGACGCCGTCGGACAGGTGCAGGTCGCCCTCGATGCGCACCCGGGACGCGTGCAGGCCCGGCAGTCGTCCGCCGATCAGGTACAGGTGCGGCAACCTCGCCTGGCGCGCGAGCACCGGCTGGTCGAAGACGCAGGTGAGCAGCATCAGGCCCGCGGTCGCGGTGGCGCCGTCGAGGTTCAGCTCGCCGGTGATGCGAGCCCGGGCCAGCATGATCCCGCGCGGGTCGAGGTCGCCGTGCCTGCCAAGCAGGACATCCCGCAACACCTCCGCGCGCACGACGTGGTCCGGGCTTTCGGTTTCGGCCAGCTCGGCGACGTCGAGCTGCTTGCCGCCCAGCAGCTCGCCTTCCCGGGCCAGCTCGACCAAACGGCGTTCGAAGTCGCTGAGATCGGTCACCCGGGGCGCAGTCACGCCCGAGATCATGCCTGGTCCGGGGCTCAGCCGCGACGAGTAACGCGCTCAAGCTGGTCGGCGAGGTCCGCGAGTCCGTCGGCTTGCAGGTCGAAATTGTCGGTGGAAGCGGGCGGGTCGCCCACTGGACGGCCGACGTACGCGGTCCGGAACCCGGCTTCCTGCGCCCCACGCAGGTCCCAAGCGTGCGCGGCGACCATCAGCAGTCGCTCCGGCGCGCGGCCCGCGACGTCGATGGCGAGGCGGTAGACGTCCGGAGCGGGCTTGTAGGTGCGAGCGTCCTCGGCGGACAGCACGGTGTGCCAGCGCAGTCCGGCGTTCGCGCATAGGTCGAGCAGCACGGTCCGGCTCGCGTTGGACAGGCCGACCAGCGGGAATCGTTCCGCAAGGCGAGCGAGCCCGGCGACCGTGTCCGGCCACGGCGGCAGTCGCCGGGCCGCGAGCGCCAGTTCGGCCGCATTGCCAGTGCCGACCGCATCGGCGACGGCCTGCGCGGCTTCGCGATCGATGACTTCGCTCGCGACGTACGGCCGTTCCCCGGCGACGATCCGGCCCTGCTCCTGCTCAACATGCTTCTGCCATACCGAGAGCAGCTGTTCGACCTCTGCGTCAGCGAGCGACGGCGCGAATTTCCGGATCCCTGCGCGGATTCCGGCCGGTTCGTCGACGAGCGTGCCGAGCACGTCGAACACGAGCACATCGATGTCCATGAGTGTTCTCCCCCGACGGCGGCTGCTCACCGCAACCTATCCGGGGCGACCAGCGCACGCAACGCCTTTCGCAACCAGCGGCCGTATTCCTTCGCGGACCAGCCGTGGACTCGGCGCAGGTGCACCATCGTGTCCGCACACAGCAAGGCGTCCATGGTGTTCGCGAGCTGCGTATCGTCCACAGTGGACTCCACCAACCCGTCCGCCGCCGTGCGCGACCAGAATTCTTTGCACAGCCGCGCCGTCTCTCGCCGCCCGGACTGTGCTGCCTCCGCGATTTCCGACTCCGCACCTTCAGCTTGCGCCGCTACCTTCAGCAAGGCTCCCGCGCGATGCGCGATTCCTGCCGTGACGTCCGCGAGCGCGTCCAGCCGTTCGGTCAGGGTTCCGGCGATCATCGCGGCCTGCACCCGAGACGGCCTGCACGACCCAATGCCAGGGACTTAAGGCGGCGCTGTGGGTGCGGGGTGCGCTGTCCGTGAGGGGAACCCTGAGGGACTCTGATTCCCTCAGGGTTCCCCTCACGGACACGAGCAAACGGCCACGAGGGCACGGATCGGCATGCTGAAGCCGCACGGCCTCCCTCGACCCGGCGGCCCCGCTGGTGATCGCGTCCGCGCGAGCCGCCGAACAGGGCTGGCGAAGCACTAGTCCACTGTGGAGGCTTTCCGCAGTCCGAAGAACGCCGCGACCACCACCGCGAGCCCGATCACATACGCGAGCACCAGCAACCCGACGCGTCCGCTGAAATTGCCGCCCACCGGCGGAAGCACGAGAGAGAACACCGCGACGAGCGTGATCAGCACGGACCGCACGCGTCCGGCGGGCAGCGACGCGGCAAGCGGAACCGCCGCCCACAGCAGGTACCACGGCTGCACGACCGGCCCGAAAATCACGACCGCGCTCAGCAACAGCCCGAGAGAGCGGACCGCGTCGATCCGGCCGGTCCACTGACGTTGCAGCACCACGACGATCCCGGCCGCGGTGAGCACGTATCCGATGATCTTGCCGACTCCGATCATCGTCTGCGTGATGTG
Source organism: Amycolatopsis circi (assembly GCF_003385235.1). Taxonomy (GTDB): domain Bacteria; phylum Actinomycetota; class Actinomycetes; order Mycobacteriales; family Pseudonocardiaceae; genus Amycolatopsis; species Amycolatopsis circi. The sequence goes on from NZ_PQIA01000072.1 coordinate 22,317, forward strand.
CGCGCCGAACAGCGAACCGATGCCGCCGACGAGGAAGCCGAACCAGTTCGTGGGCGCCATCCAGCTGTTGACCTCCCCCGAGGTCGTCAGCGCCGACACCCAGCTGAAACCGATCCCGGTCGCCAGCGACACCGCCGCAGACACCGCTACGAAGACAACGACCATCCCCGCGCCGGCGAGCAGGAATTCGCCGATCTTGCCTCGGCGACGCGCGATCGCCGTCCCGACCGCAGCCAGCGCGACCAGCGCGGGCACCTTCACCTCGGCACCGAGCGCGATCAGCAGCACCCCGCCGGCGAGCGGCCACCAGCGAATCCGGTCGCCCAGCGCTTCCAGAGCGACCGCCACGCCCGCGACCATCAGGCCGACCATCAGGGCGTCGTTGTGCATACCGGCGACCACGTGCCACAGAACGAGCGGGTTCAGCACGCCCAGCCACAACGCGACCCGCGGCGACGCACCCGCCGCAGTCGCCAAACGCGGCACCGCCCACGCGATCAGCACGAGCCCGGCCACTTCGACCAGCCGGTGCAGCGCGACGCCGACGATCGGATTCCCGCCGGACACCTGCGCGATGACCCGCTCGACCGCACCGAACAGCGGCCCGTACGGCGACGGCGTCTCGCGCCAGTAAACGCTGACCCGGCCGACGATGTCCGACGCCGATCCCAGCGCCTGCTGCGGGCCGACGGCGTTGAGATCGAACCCGTGCGCGGCCACCGCACCCTGCGCGAGATAGCTGAAAACGTCCCCGCTGAACAACGGCGGCACGACGAGCAATGGCCCGCACCACAACGCGAGCGTCCACTTCAGCCAGCCCGCGTCGGGGGTGTCCGAGGCGAGCACGCGCCCGCCGAGCAGCGCCCACGCGAGCACGACCAGGCCGACCCCGGCGATGCCGCCCGCGAACGGCAGCACCCCGGACATCCCGGCGGCCCCGGCGTACACCGCGACGGCCAGCAGCAGCACCCCGCCGAAACCGGTCCAGCGCAGGCTCGCCGCGGACGCGAAGCTGAAGAACCGCACGGGCCGCGAGAGCGTGACCGGCTGACTACTCATCGAAGACCTGCGCAGCACATGCGGCGATCGTAGTAGCCGCCGGGGCTTTCGGTCCGTGAAGGGCTCCTTGAGGGAATCAGATTCCCTCAAGGAGCCCTTCACGGACCACACCCGAACTGGCGTCCACAAAGGACTTGGTCAGTTCTGGTCCCGGGTGATCACGCCGCAGGCGAACCGGGAGCCGGCGTCGCCGGTCGCCTTGGTTTTTTCGTCCGGCACCGGTGCGCTGGGATCGTTGCGGACGGCGTAGCGGTCGGCGGGAATGTTCGCGAAATTGTCGGACTTCGAGTGCACGATGATCGAAGTCCCGTTAGGACCGAACAACTGGTCCAAGGTGAAGGTGTCCAGCACGAACTTCGTATACCCGCGTCCGTTCGGCTGCACGAGCACCGACGGAAGCTGTCCGATGGGCAGCCCGGTATGCGGGTCCATCGGCATCAGGTGGCCGCCCGCCGCGGTGAACGGGTTTTTCGGGTCGCCGACGGTGCAGTTTCCCTTTTCGTGGACGTGCATGCCGTGGAAACCGGGCGTGAAGTGACCAGTGAGGTACACCTCGACCCAGACGGCGTTCGCACGGCTGTCGGCGGTGAACCACGCGGAGCCGACCTTGTCGCCTTTTGCGTCCTTCAGCGTGGCGGAGGCGGAGTCGCCGTCGCGGTAAGCCGCCCCGGCCGGTTGCCGGGCCGTTTCGGGCGACTGCTGGCCGCTTTGGCTGCTGGCCGCTGGCGCCACGCCAATGACCAGTGCGCAGGCACCCAACGCGCCTGCCACCCACTTATTTCTGCGCACGGTATCTCCCTGAGGGCACTGGTGATCTATGACCGATCCAGAATCGTGCCTCGCCTTCCCGGTTACCAGGGGCCAGATGGAACTAACCGAGTCCTGCGCGCGGCGGAATGTCCATCTTTCGCCGCCTCCGCGGTCAGGAAGAATGCTCGGCAATCAGCCGCTTCACCGTCTCGTACACCGGTTTCGCGGAATAGTCGTCCCGCAGCAGTCCGAACCGATTCTCTCGCGGACCGCTCGACAACCCGTCCCGCAGCCCGAAAATCTCGTACGTGTCGACCCCGATCTCAGAAGCCAGCCCGAACACCGTGCGCGCGACGGATTCCATCACCTGAACCTGCTTTTCCTCCGAATTCTCCGGCCCGGTCGGCCAACCGGTCTCGGTGATGTGAATCGGCACCCCTGAGGGGATCCCGATCGCCGACGCGGACTCGCGAAACGACCGCACCATGTGGGTCACCGCACCGATCAATGCATCGGCAGGCACTGGACGGAAAACATCCGGGAAAAAGTCCAAGCCCAGGAAATGAATACAACTCAGCACTTCCGGGTCTACCGCCGAGCGCACCGCCTCCCAGAACGGATCACCAGGCAGCGCGACCGCCGCGTTGAACCCAATCGCCACGTCGACCCCGAGCCGCGCCCGCTCGTCCAACGCCGCGGCAAGCCCGGCACCGAGCGCTTCGTAACAACCAGGACTGCCGCCGTCCAGCGGCGCGGCCACGTTGACCTCCTCGCAGACCTGCAATTTCCCGCCGCCCAACTCGGCGACCTCGCGCACGGCAGCGCGCACCGCATCGGCGAATCCGTGCGGATCGACCTCCGGACTCCCGTAGCCGAGCACGTAGTCGACCACCCGCCCGTCGCCGAGGTACGGCACCGCGTCAGGCGGCGTCGGCTCGTGCGGGCCCCGGTAGTTGCGATAGCACCGCACGTAGAACCGTTCCGTGCCCTTCGCCAAGTCCCGCAACGCGTCCGCAGTCCGTTCGACGTCCTCCGGCGGCGCGTCGATGAAGGTTTCCAACCGCACCAGATCCGAGCTGACGACGCCGGGCCACACGCCAAAGGTGATCATGACCATCCCTCTTCAGTAGTCGTATACGAGCAACGTACTCGTATACGACTAGCGTGCGCTACCCTGGTCCGGTGCCGACGAACGCTCTCGACAATCCGCTAGTGCTGCCGATGCTGGGCTTGCTCGTGGAAACCCCGCGCCACCAGTACGCGCTCCTGCGCGAACTCCGCACGCGCTATCCGTTCCTGAACCCGAAGACGTCGACCGTGTACACGCTGGTCGGCACACTGACCCGGCACGGGCTCGTCGCACCGGACGACGAAGGCGACCCGCAGCCGGTGCGGCTGACCGAGGAAGGCCTCGCCGATTTCCGCGAGCGGATCGAACGGCAACTGCGCGACGCCGACCCCAACCTCGACTCCCGGTTCCTGATCGCGCTGGCGTACCTCGGCGCGCTGCCGCCGGCGCGCGCGGTGACCCTGCTGCGCGACCGGGCCGAACGAGTCCGGGACCAGAATCGCGAGCTTTCCACGACGCTCGATAACGCCGATTTGCCGGAAATGCAGATGATCGAGGTGCATTTCCTGGTTTCCCGGCTCCGGCACGACGCGGTGTGGCTCGCCCGCACTGCGGACCGGATCGAGAGCGGAGACCTCGTCCCGCCCCGGTGAGCACAGCTTTCATCGTGATTTCATCGCCGCCCCCTACCGTGCGCGAGTGCCCGGCGGCAGCTCGCCGGGCAAAGGCGAAGGCGGGGGTATGACCGGAGAATCCGGATCGGTGGTCGACGCCGCGTCGGCCGGGGTGGAGAACCTGGCGGACTCGGCGCTCGCGGGACTCGACAAGGCAGGACCGGTGGGCGACCTGGCGCGGCCGGTGGTGTCCGCGCTGCGCAACGTGTGGGAGGGCTACTTCGGGGCCCCGGTCCCGCCCGGCAGCACCAACTGGAATGCCTACACGCACCAGCAGCTGTACCAGATGCTGTGGGAGAAGGCCGACGTCGGCGACGTCAGCACGGTCGCCGCGGAATGGCAGCGGCACGGTTCGGAAATGCGCACGCACGCCGATTCGCTCAAATCGCAGCAGGGGACGCTGCACGAGAACTGGAGCGGACAGGCCGCCGAACGCGCGTCCGGACGGCTGGGTTCGCTCGGCGACCGCGCGTCCGGGATCGGCGACCGCGCCGGAACCGTCGGCGGCGCGGCCCAGAACGCGGGCGATTCGCTCGCCGTAGCGCGCAACACCATGCCGAAGCCGCCAGGCGACCCGACTGGGGGCGCAGTCGCCGCCGCGGCGGCCGGAGCGGGTGCGGGCGCGGTCATCGGCGGAATCCTCGGGGCCGGAGCGGGCGGGATCGGAGCCGGCCCCGGTGCGTTGATGGGCGCGGCGATCGGCGCGGTCGCGGGCGGCGGGGCGAGCCTGTTCGCCTCGAATGTCGCGGCCGCGGAGCAGAAAGCCGAAGCGGTACACGTGATGCAGCGCTACGAAGCCAGCCTGCACAGGAGTTCGCACGCCATCAATCCGCCGCCCGCCGGGGCGACGACCGCGGATTCCTACGGCGCGGACGAGTCGACCAGCGCGTCGAGCTACGTCGGTCCGCTCGGCGGAGCCGGATCCGGCGCGGGCAGCGGAATGCCGTGGGGCGCGCTGACCACGGCGGCCCCGGTCGAATCGGGCCTGTCCGCCGGGCTTCGTTCCGCGCTCGGCATGGAGGGCGCGATGCTCGCCCGCAACGCCGCGATGGCGGAGATGGCCGCCGCTCGCGCGGCCGGCGGCAACGGCATGATGCCCGGCCGCGGCGCGGGCGCCTCGCAGGAGGAGGAAGAGGAGCACAAGAACAAGATGCCGGTGCTCGACCAGCCGCTCCTGCACCCCGAGGACAAGACCATCAGCCCGGTGATCGGGCTGTGATCGGCAAGAAAGACAGGAGCACCCGATGACCGGCCACGAGGTCGCCCCGAACGCGCTGGACCGCCAGGTCGCGGCGCTGGGCAGACTCGGCGAGCAGACCGGGGAACTCGTCGGTTCGGCGGGACGGCTCGCCGACCGGCTCCCGCAGCTCGGCACCGCGCCGCCCGCGCTGCACCTGGCGCAGCGGCTGCGCGAGGCCGCCGGGCACGCCGGGCTCACCGGCGAACTGGGCGCGGCCGACACTGAACTGACTGGGTTCCACGAGGCGCTGCAGGCAGGCATCCGGCGCTATCAGGAGCACGAATCCGGGGTGCAGCAAGCGTTTCAGCGGCTCGAACGGCAAGCCGAATGACCGCCGTACTGCCCCGCGCCGGTGACGAGACTGTCCATATCGGACTTGTCGAGGCCGACCTGCTGGCCGCGCACGCCGGGGCGAGCTGGCCGTTTCCGCTGCAGGTCCCGTCTTATGGCCGGATCGAGGGCGAACGCGAGATCCTGTTCGCCACTGCCGGACAGGCGTTGCAGGCACGCGGGCTCGCCGACGACTCCGGGCCGGACGGCCTCGCCGCGGAAGCCGTGACCGCACTGCGCGAACGCCGCGGCATCGTTGATTTGGTGGTGGCGGACGCCGAGGGGGCGACCGCCGTCACCGCACTCGTCTATCGGTCCTCAGCGCTGATCTGCCGACAGCGACTCGAGGCCGACACGCTGTCGGTGCGCCGCGTAGACGAGACCGCGCTGGTGGACGCCGTGCTCGCGGAAATTCCGCAGGTGGAGGCGGCCCGCACGATGCCGGTCACACTGCCCGCACACGCGGTCAAGGAGGCAATGGCGCTCACCGACGACGAGGACGACGTCTCCCGCGCCCACCGGCTTCGCGATCTGGTCCGCGACAGCGGCGGCGACCCGGCGGCGCTGGACAGTCTCGTCGGCCTGGTCGTCCCGCTGACCGGCCGCGGCCAGCTCGGCGCGACCCGCGACGGGCGCACCCGGGAGGGCCGCGAACTGTCCTGGATGGACGGTCCGCGCGGCCGCGTCCGGATCAACCCCGCGCGCGACGGCTGGCTCAGCGTGAACTCGCTGCGCCAGGCCGACCTGCGCTTCGCCCTCGGCGAGCTGGCCACCGCCGCGCGGCGGCCGCGATGACCGCACCGAACCCGACCGGAGGACCTTCCGTGCCGATCCAAGACTCGGCGGCCTGGCTCGCCGACTACCAGAAAAACCTGTCCCGGATGCAGGCCAACGCCGAGGCCGCGAGCGCGAGCCTCAGCCGCGTCGGCGGACGGGCCGCGTCTCCGCGCGGCGAGGTCGAAGTCGAGGTGGGCCCGAGCGGCGCACTGACCGACCTGCGGCTGAGCCCCGCCGCCCGAGCACTCGAAGCCGACGCGCTAGCCCGGCTCATCCTCGCGACCGTCCACGACGCGCACCGCCAGGCTGGCGCGCAGGTCGTGGACATCATGACCGACTACGTCGGCGACGGCCCAGCCCTCCAGCTGGTCCGCGACAACCTGCCGGTCGAGGCCGCTCCTGCCGCGCCGCGCCAAGAGGACGACTACTTCGCAAACCCGGGGATCATCTCGTGACCGCGGGCTTCGAGGTCGACCCCGCGCAGCTGCGGCGACACGCGGCGACTGTTGGCGATCTTGCCGACCGCCTCGGCAATGTTGTTCGCAGCGCCCCGTCCGGACTCGGCGACCAGGCACTCGGCGTCTTCGTGCAGTTCCTCACCGCGGGCCTGCAGTCGGCGGTCGGCAAGACCAACGACGCCGTCTCGCATGCATCGTCCACTGTGGACAAAGTGAGCGCGAACCTGACCCAGGCGGCGGAAAGCTACGAACGCCGCGACCAGGGCAACGCTGCTTCGCTGCCGGGGAAGGAGCTTCCGTGACCGACTCCAGCCAGTTGCTGGCAGACCTGAAAACCACCACGCAGGCGGTCGAAAACCACGACTGGGTGTCCGCGGGACTCGGTGGCGCCACCACCGCGCTCGACCTGCTCGGCGCGTCGCAGGACCCGCTCGCCGCGCTGACGTCGGCCGGGTTCGGCATGATCACCGAGCTGGTGCGGTTCCTGGAAGAACCGCTGAAACAGTTGCAGGGCAACCCGGATTCGGTGTCGTCGCACTCGCAGGGCATGGAAGGCGGCGGCCAGCAGGTGTCGTCCGTCGCGGACGATTACCGGCAGTCGGCAGGGCCGGAAACGTCGGGCTGGAGCGGTTCTTCGGCTTCCAGCTACCGCGACAACAGTTCGCAGCACGCGGACTGCGTCGAGGCAGTCGGCCAGGCGGGCATCGCGATGGCGAAGGCGGCTACTGGGGCCGGGAAGGTGGTCGCGAAGGCCCAGCAGGAGGTCGGCGGGCTCATTTCGGAGGCCGTCGGGCAGATTATCCAGCTGATGACGCAAGCGTTCGCCGCGGCGCAGGCGACGTTCGGCGCGAGCATCGCGGCGGCGATCCCGCAGGCGGTGGCGATCGCTACCCAGTACGGCGGGCAGATCGCGCAGAAGCTCGGGGTTTTGCTTTCGGATTCGGACAATCTGCTGCAGCTGATCACCTCGGTGACTCAGGGGCTGGAGGCGGCAACACAGCTGATGACGAAGCTGAGCGAGGCTTCGAAGAGCGGTTCCGGGGAGGATTCCAGCTCTTCGGATTCTTCGCAGACTTCGTCGCGGTATCCGTCGTCTTCGCAGTACTCCAACTCGTCAGGCTCGCAGTACTCGGATTCCTCGGACTCGGATCCGGACTCGTCGGATTCCCAGTACCCGGGCCAGAGCCGCCCGCGGACTCCGGTCAGCTCGGCCCAGCAGAGCTGACGAGTTCGACCTCGAAGCCGTCGTCGTTCTGCAGGTACGCGGCATAGTGCTCCGCGCCGCCCGCATGGGGATGTTTCTCCGGAAACATCAGCTGCCACCCGTGCCGGGCGGCGTCGGCGGCCAGCCGCTCGACCGTCGCGGCGTCCTCGACGTGAAAAGCGAGGTGGTTCAGCCCCGGTCGACACCGATCGTGCCGCTCCGCAGTCAGCGCCGGGGATTGCTCGACCACGAGATACGTCGGCCCGAGCCGCCAGCTGCGTCCGGCCTCCCAGTTCTGGAACAGCTGATATCCCAGCTCTTCCAGCAGCCATCCCAGCGACGCGACCGCGCGGGCGAGGTCCGGCACCCACAACTCGACATGGTGCAGGGTCCCGTGTTCACTCACGAGGGACCCCGGTCCGAGCTGAGCACCACCCGCAGTTCCCGGTCCAGCTCCGCCCCCGGCTCGACATCCAAATCCGTCCGCAATCGCTCCCGCATCCGCCGATGGACCGCCAGCGCGTCCGCCCGTCGGCCGCCGCCATGGAGCGCCCGCATCAGCAGCACCGCCAACGGCTCCCGATGCGGATGCACCGCCAGCAGCGCCGACAGCTCGTGCACCACGTCGTCGGTCCGCCCCAGCTTCAGCTGCAGCACGGCCTTCTCCTGCACCAACGTCAACCGCCGCTCGGTCAGGCGCAGGCGCTCCCCCTCGACGAACGGGCCCGGCAACCCGGCCAGCGGCTCGCCGTGGAACAGGGCCAGCGCACCGGCGTAAGCATCGACCGCGGCCGCCGGATCGCCGCCGTGGGTGGCGGTGGCGGCTTCCGAGATCCGGTCGGTCAGCTCGGTGACGTCCAGCCGCACCCGCTCCCGGGCGAAGCGGTATCCGCCGCGATCGCTGCCGATGACCGAGTCTTCCGTTCGTTCACCGACCGCACGCAGGCATTTCCGCAGCCGGTGCACGTAGACCGGCACCACCCGGCCTCCGGTGCCCGGCGGTTCCAGCCCCCATACGCCGTCGAGCAACTCCCCCGGGCTGACCGTCTCGCCGGGGCGCAGGACCAGTGCCGCCAACAACGCCTGTTGCCGCACCGGGCCCAGGTCGAGCAGGTTCGGTCCCCGCCAAGCCCGCAACGGGCCGAGGACGCTGAACCGCAACGAGTCCGGCCCGGCCGGAGCCGGTGCCGCGCCAGGGGTGACCAGGCCGTGGTCGAAGGCGTAAACGATCGCCGCCGCCCGGTCGCGGAGGCGGAGTTTCACACACAGCCGCTCGAAATGCGCCTCGACCGTGCTCGCGGAAATCCCCAGCGTTCCGGCGATTTCCGCGTCCGTCAAACCCCGCGCCACCGCCGTCAGCACATCCAGTTCGCGCGGCGTCAACAACCCGGACGGCATCGTCGGGCGATCGGAAGCCGCCGCGCGGTAAGTCGTGAGCACGCGTCCGGTGACCGCCGGGTCGAGCCACGCCTCGCCCATCGCGACCGCTCGCACCGCGCGGATCAGGTCCTCCGCCGGAGAATCCTTCAACACGTATCCGACCGCGCCCGCCCGCAGCACTCCGGCGAGCAGCTCGTCGTCATCGAACGTCGTCAACGCGAGCACCGGCGGGCGCGAGCCGGACGCACGCAGCCGCCGCGTCGCTTCGATGCCGTCGACGCGCTTCATCCGCAGGTCCATCACCACGACATCGACCTCGCCGGCCGCTTCGAGCGCGGCCGGGACCTCGTCACCGTCCGAGCACTCCCCCACCACCACGAATCCGTCGCGGCGGCGCAGGATCAACCGCAGCCCGGACCGCACCAATTCCTGGTCGTCGACGAGCAGTACCCGCATTTCCTCCGACGCTGCGGTCACGACGCGGCCTCGCGGGCCAGCGGCACCGTCACGGCGACGACCCACTCGCCGCCAGCAGGCCCGGCCGTCAGCCGCGCGCCAAGCTGGTCCGCGCGCGCCGTCATACCCGCCAACCCCGAGCCGCCCGAGTTGCGCGCGGCACCGTTGTGTCCATTGCGGACAGTCAGCCGGGCGTCCGCGGCGTCGATCTCCAGCCGTACCAACGCCTTCTCCGCCGGGGCATGTTTGACCACGTTCGCCAGCGACTCCTGGACGATCCGGTAGAGCCCCAGCCCCACCGTGGTGTCGACCGCGGTCACGTCGCCCTCCAGTTCGTACTCCGCGACCAGCCCGGCCGCGCACGTCTCGGCCACCAGGTCCGCGATGTCGCCCGCACCGGGCAACGGCCGCGTTCCCGACGACTCCTGTGCGAGCAATCCAACCGTGCGCCGGATATCGGCCATCGCCGACCGTCCGATCCGCTCCGCCTCGGTGAGCGCCGCGACGGCTTCGTCGATGTCCCGATCCGTGCGCAACCCGTGCCGCGCGCCCGTGACGTGCAGCAACGTGATGCTCAGCGAATGCGCGACGACGTCGTGCACCTCGCGCGCGATCCGCTGCCGCTCGCCGAGCCGCGCCTGTTCGCGCACGGCTTCCTGCTTGCCGCGCTCGGCGTCCAGCGCGCGCACGTACCAGCGCAGCATGAACCCGGCGGCCGTCCCGACCAGCACCGCGAGCAGGTACACCGGAAACCCGACCAAACCGACGGTCAGCGCGGCCGTCCCGAGCACCGCGACCGCCCCTCCGGCGGCCGCGAACGCGACCCGCGCCGATGCGATGGCCCCCAGCTCCCCGGCGAGCACGGCCAACGGCACCGGCGCGAAGTCCGGCACGACCGGATAGGCCAGCAGCAGCCCGATCCCGGCGAGCATCCCGAGCGCCTTCAGCCACGACGGCGCGAGCCGCCCGGTGCACGCGAACAGCAGCGTCGACGACGTGGCCAGCAGAAACCCGGCGATCGCGACCGGCAGCGCGGGCCCGACCCGCTGCCCGACCGCGACGATCAGCCCGATCACCGTGAACGCCGTCGTCCACATCGGGACCCACCAGGGCAGCGTGAGCCCGGACCGGGCCAGGCCGTCCGCCAGTCGGCTCCGCAGCCGGTCCCTCACTGTCTCCCACACGGGGTCCAGCCTAGAAAACCGCGTCGGAAGCCGCCGGGCGCACCGGCGATACCATGCCGCGTGCGCTTCGCTCGGCTCCTTCTTCTGCTGGCACTGCTGCCCCTCACCGCGTGCGCGACCGGCAAGGACGCGGCCGGCCGGTCCGACACCTTCGAATTCGTCTCGCCGGGCGGGCAGACGACCATCCACTATCCCGTGCCGCAGCGCAAAAAGGTAGCGAACCTCAAAGGCCAGAGCCTGCGCGAGCCAGGCAAGGACATCTCGCTGGCCGATTACTCCGGCAAAGTCGTCCTGCTCAACCTCTGGGGCGCCTGGTGCGGCCCGTGCCGCGCCGAATCGCGCACCCTGCAGGCTATCGCGGACTCCGGCCGGGGCCGCGGGATCCGGGTGCTCGGCCTCAACGTCCGCGACAACCCGAAGTACGCCGCCGACTTCGTCAAGGACCTCAAGCTCGGCTACGAATCGATCTTCGACCCGTCCGGCCGGGTCGCGCTGCAGCTGCGCGGCCTCCCGCTGGCCGCGGTGCCGATCTCGCTCGTCGTGGACAAGCAGCAACGGGTCGCGGCGGTCTATCTCGGCGCGGTCCTGCGCACCGACGTCCAGCCCACCCTGGACCGCGTGCTCGCCGAGTAGACCGGCCAAGGTCCAGACCGTTCGGGCGGCGTGCGCCTACCATGGGCGGATGACCGCGAGTGGCTACAACCGCCGGGAACGTCCCGCCAAGCCCGCGCTGAGCCGCGAAGGCATCGTCGCGGCCGCTCTCGACGTCGTGCGCCGCGAAGGGGCCGAGCGCGTCACCATGCGGCGGCTCGCGAAGGAACTGGACACCGGTCCGGCCTCGCTCTACGTCTACGTCCGCGACACCGACGAACTCCACGCCGCGGTGCTGGACGAACTTCTCGGCGAAGTCCCCAGGGCAGCCGAAGGAGACTGGCGGAGTCGCTTGTGGACAGTCGTGTCGACCTACCGCGACGTCCTGTACGCCCACCCCGGGCTCGCCCGCGTCGCGCTCGTCACCCCGTTGAACGGGCCGAACTACCTCGCGATCGTCGACACCGTGCTCGGCCTGCTCGCCGAAGCCGGGGTGCCGTCCGGCCCCGCCGCGTGGACGGTCGACCTGCTACTGCTCGTCGCCACCGCCAGCGCGGTCGAGCACAGCACCCGCAAGGACCGCCCGGACGCCGAACGGCAGCACGACGCGCTCGCCGAAACCGTCCGCGGCCTCTCGCCCGAAACGCATCCGAACATCGTCGCGGCGAGCGAGAACCTGTTCTCCGGCAACGCGGACACGCGTTCCCGATGGGCGATCGACGCGCTCCTCAACGGCGCGCGCACGACCCCGCTGCCCGACTGACTGGTTCAGACCACCGCCGGTTTGCTCAGCCGCGATCCGCAACGTCCGTGAGGGGAACCCTGAGGGACTCTGAGTCCCTCAGGGTTCCCCTCACGGACATCCGCACCGCGGACCGCCGACACCGCACCCGCTGCCGAGAAACCGCACCGCGAGCACAAGGCCTTCCCCAAGAGTCCATAATGGACTAGTACGCCGGAATAGCGGCGTTAACGGGCGTAATGTCCGCTTGATCGATCCTCTCCATTTCCGGCAGTTGATGCGCTCCCTCCTTTCGTAGGTTCCCGGAAAATTTCCGCCGATCTACCTTTGCAGTGGTCGGATCCACCTCTCCACCCTTTCCGCTTTCTTTTTCTGCATGTCCAAAGGAGTACCAGGATGCAGATCGGAAAAACGTCCGCACTCGTTTCCCTGCTCGCCGCGGCCGGCCTGGCCGCGGCGATGGGCGCGGCTCCTGCCGCCACCGCCGCCGCCCAGCACCACCCGCAGCACCTCAAGCACGGCCTGGGGCTGAACGTCGCCGGGCTGAAGGCCTCGCAGGCCAGGATGCACGCCCACGCGCACTCCGCGCTCCCCGTGCACCCGCGCACCACCGCCGAACTGCCCTCCAGCGGCGACCTCACCCAGTACACCAACGCCCCCGGCGACCAGGGCCAGGTCGGCGCGTGCGTCACCTGGGCCACCGGATACACCGGCTACGGCGTCCTGATGAACGAGCAGGGCATCACCGGCGGCCCGATGGCCCCGATGTTCATTTACTCCCAGATCGCCCAAGGAAACGACCAGGGCACCTGGGCGAGCGTCGCGCTGCCGATGGAACAGCAGCAGGGCATCGACACCAAATCCGACTACTGGCAGGGCGATTTCGACTACACCACTCAGCCCGACCAGAACGAAAAAGCGAATGCCGCGCACTACAAGCTGTCCGGCTACACGCAATTGTCGACGAGCGGCGACGCGGCGCGGAACGACATCGAGAACGCCATTTCCCAGGGCGAGCCGGTCGCGATCGGGTTCAACGTGCACCAGAGCTTCATGAACCTCGACTCCTCGACCGCGAGCGACTACTCGTACATGCCCGGCGACTCGAGCAGCGACCCGGTCGTCGGCGGGCACGAGGTGACCATCGTGGCCTACAACGACCAGGGCGTGAAGATCGAGAACAGCTGGGGATCCGGCTGGGGCGCAAGCGGTTTCGTGACCGTGCCGTGGTCGTTCTTCAGCACCGGCGACGTCGACGAGGTCAACGCGATGGGCAAGCTCGTCCAGAGCTGACCCAGCGCGGTTTGAAACCGGCGACAAAAAAGGGGCTCCTTGCGGGAATTCCCGCAAGGAGCCCTTTCTCCGATCAGCCGATCAGGAAACTCAGACCAGGTCGTACCGGTCGTTGTTCATGACCTTGTGCCACGCGGCGACGAAGTCGCGGACGAACTTCTCCTTGGCGTCGTCGCTGCCGTACACCTCGGCGACGGCGCGCAGTTCGGAGTTCGAGCCGAACACCAGGTCGTTGCGGGTGCCGGTCCACTTGACCTCGCCGGTGGCGAGATCGCGGGCTTCGAAGGACTCCGCGTTCGGGCCCTCGCCGTCGGCCGGCTTCCACTCGGTGCCCATGTCGAGCAGGTTGACGAAGAAGTCGTTCGTCAGCGTGCCCGGCCGGTCGGTCAGCACGCCCTGAGCCGAGTTCTGGTAGTTCGCGCCCAGCACTCGCAGGCCGCCGACCAGCACGGTCATCTCCGGCGCGCTCAGGTTGAGCAGGTTCGCCTTGTCCACCAGCAGGTACTCCGACGGCAGCGGGATGGCCTTGCCGCGGTAGTTGCGGAACCCGTCGGCCTTCGGCTCGAGCGGCGCGAACGAGTCCGCGTCGGTCTGCTCCTGCGTCGCGTCGGTGCGGCCCGGCGTGAACGGGACGGTGACGCTGACGCCGCCGTCCTTCGCCGCCTTCTCCACGCCCGCCACGCCGGCCAGCACGATCAGGTCGGCGAGCGAGATCTTCTTGCCGCCGGTCTGCGCGCTGTTGAAGGCTTCCTGGACGCCCTCGAGCGTGCGCAGCACCTGAGCCAGCTCGTCGGGCTCGTTGACCTCCCAGCCGCGCTGCGGCTCGAGGCGGATGCGGGCACCGTTCGCGCCGCCGCGCTTGTCGCTGTGCCGGTAGGTCGACGCCGACGCCCACGCGGTGGACACCAGCTGCGCGACCGAAAGGCCGGACTCGAGGATCTTCGCCTTGAGGTCCGCGACGTCCGCGTCGTCGACCAGCTCGTGGTCGACGGCCGGGATCGGGTCCTGCCAGATCAGTTCCTCCTGCGGCACCAGCGGGCCGAGGTAGCGCTGGATCGGGCCCATGTCGCGGTGGGTGAGCTTGTACCAGGCGCGGGCGAAGGCGTCCGCGAACTGGTCCGGGTTCTCGTAGAACCGGCGCGAGATGGGCTCGTAGACCGGGTCGAAGCGCAGCGCCAGGTCGGTGGTCAGCATGCTCGGCGCCCGGTTGAGGTCACCGGTCTCCGGGTCCGGCACGGTGTTCGCGGCGGCGTTGTTCTTCGGCTTCCACTGGTGCGCGCCCGCCGGGCTCTTGGTCAGCTCCCACTCGTAGGTGAAGAGGTTGTGGAAGAACCAGTTGCTCCACTTCGTGGGAGTGGGGGTCCAGGTGACCTCCAGCCCGCTCGTGACGGCGTCCCGGCCCTTGCCGCTGCCGAAGCTGTTCTTCCAGCCGAGGCCCATCTGCTCGATCGAGGCGCCTTCCGGCTCCGGGCCCACGTGCACGTCCGCGTCGGCCGCGCCGTGCGTCTTGCCGAAGGTGTGCCCGCCCGCGATCAGCGCGACGGTCTCCTCGTCGTTCATCGCCATCCGGCCGAACGTCTCGCGGATGTCGCGCGCCGCGGCGATCGGGTCCGGGTTGCCGTTCGGGCCTTCCGGGTTCACGTAGATGAGCCCCATCTGGACCGCGGCCAGCGGGTTCTCCAGCTGGCGGTCGCCGGAATAGCGCTCGTCGCCGAGCCAGGTGCGCTCCGGGCCCCAGTAGACGTCCTCGTCCGGCTCCCACACGTCGGCGCGGCCGCCGGCGAAGCCGAAGGTCTTGAAGCCCATGGTCTCGAGCGCGCGGTTGCCCGCGAAGACCATCAGGTCCGCCCACGAGATCTTCTTGCCGTACTTCTTCTTGACCGGCCACAGCAGGCGGCGCGCCTTGTCGAGGTTCCCGTTGTCCGGCCAGCTGTTCAGCGGCGCGAACCGCTGCTGCCCGGCACCGGCCCCGCCGCGGCCGTCGTCGATCCGGTAAGTGCCCGCGCTGTGCCAGGCCATCCGGATGAACAACGGGCCGTAGTTGCCGAAGTCGGCGGGCCACCAGTCCTGCGAGTCGGTGAGCACCGCGTCGACGTCGCGGGCGACCTCGTCGAGGTCGAGGCTCTGGAACTCCTTGGCGTAGTCGAAGCCGTCGTCCATCGGGTCCGCCACGGCGGGATGCTTCCGGAGGATCTTCAGGTTGAGCTGGTTCGGCCACCAGTCGCGGCTGCTGCCGCCCTCGGTCGGGTGCGCGAAGCGGCCCGTGCGGACCGGGCACCCGCCAGCGGTCTCCTCGTTCATCTCGCCGACTTCGGCGTTCGGGGTGTCAGACACGGGAATCCTTCCGGAAATCAGAATCAGTTTGCTGCCGTCGAACAGGCGGGGCATCGGCCCCAGTAGACGACCTCGGCCTCGTCGATGACGAAACCGTGTGCTTCGGAAGCGGTCAGGCAAGGTGCTTCCCCGACCGCGCAGTCGACGTCCTCGATGGCACCGCACGAGCGGCACACGACGTGGTGGTGGTTGTCCCCGACCCGGGCCTCGTACCGCGCGACCGAACCGGGCGGCTGGATGCGCCGCAGCAGCCCCGCCTCGGTCAGCGCGCGCAGCACGTCGTAAACGGCCTGGTGGGAAACCTCGCCGAGATCCGCGCGCACCATGCCGATCACGGATTCGGTGTCCGCGTGCGCGTTGGCGTGCACCGCGGAGAGCACGGCCACCCGAGGGCGCGTGATCCGCAACTGCACTCCGCGCAGCAGCTGCTCGAAGTCCGTGGTCGTCGGCATGCCCGCGAGTCTGCCGGATTTTCTGGAATGAATCAAGAATCTGTCACCCACACCGGGTGTCCTCCTCCTGGCGGTCGCTTGACAGCCGGGGAGGTCTACGGTGAGTAGGCCAAAGAGACGTCCGACACATCCGAGGTGACGCCAGAAATGACCGAGGCCGTCGAATCGCCCAGTTCGCACCCGGTCGGGGTCGATATCACGCGAGCGAGCATTGCCCGGGTGTACGACGCCGCGCTGAACGGCACGAACAACTACGAGATCGACCGCAGGGTGCTCGCCCAGGTCGCGACGGTGGCCCCGGAGGTCGCCGACCTCGCCTGGGCCAACCGCAACTTCCTCATCCGCGCCTGCCGGTTCCTCGCCACCCAGGGCAAGGTCACCCAGTATCTCGACTGCGGCTCCGGCCTGCCCACCGCGGAGAACACGCACCAGGTCGTGCAGCGGATCATCCCGGAAGCCCGCGTGCTGTACGTGGACAACGACCCGGTGGTCCTCGCGCACGGGCGCGCGCTGCTCGAGGAGAACGAGAACACCCGCTTCGTCGACGCGGACATCTTCAAGCCCGAGCAGATCCTGCAGAACGAGACCGCGCGCGAGTTCCTCGACTGGACCAAGCCGATCGCGTTGCTGCACAACGGAACCCTGCACCACTACCTCGGCGACGACTACGCGGAGATGATGCGGACCTACGTGGACGCGCTGCCGTCCGGGTCGTTCGTCGTCATCGCGCACTTCCTCGACCCCGAGACGCCCGAGCACAGCGAGATCGCCCGCCGGATGGAGGACAAGTTCACGCACAGCCCGATGGGCAGCGGCGTCTTCCGCACGTGGGAGCAGATCGGGCGGATGTTCGGCGGCACCGAACTGGTCGACCCGGGCCTGGTGCTGTGCGAGGACTGGTGGCCGGACGGCCCGCGCTACCAGCCGCTGAACCAGGTCCAGGAGTGCATCGCGGGCGCGGTCGGCCGGAAGGCCTGACGCTCTCGTCCGAAAGTCTGTGAAGGGCCCCTTGAGGGAATCTGATTCCCTCAAGGGGCCCTTCACGGTCAGTCGAGGGTGCGGTAGTCCAGGTCGGACAACGGAGAATCCGGGTTGAGCGCCACGCCGACCGTGCGCAGGGTGTCGTCGAGGATCGACCAGACCCAGCGGGCGAGCAGCTGGCGCAGGTCGTCGCGGTCGATGCCGCGCGGGGCCTCGAGCCAGTGCGCGGTGCTGGATTCGACCAGCCCGACCAGTCCGTACGCGATGGTCTCGCCGACCCGCTGGTCCGCGCCGAACAGGCCGAGGTAGTACTCGAACAGCACGGTCAGCTGCCGGGCGATCGCGGTTTTGAAGTCCGCGACGACGTCGCGCGGCCCGGTCACCGACTGCCGCATCAGATATTGGTAAAGCTCGCGATGTTCGGAAAGCCATTCGATATGCGCGCCGATCGTCGCGTGCACCATGTCGCGCGGAGTTCCGGAAACTCCCCACAGCGGGGAGAATTGCGCGCCGATCATTTCCGCCGCGCGCAACGCGATCGCGCGCTGCAGATCCGCGGTGTCGGCGAAATGCTTGTAAATGCGCGTGCGAGCGACGCCGGCCTCGTCGGCGATCTGCTCGGTGGACACCTCCGGCCCGAACCGGGCGATCGCGCGCATCCCGGCTTCCACGAACTCCCGGCGCCGGCGTTCCCGCTGCCCTGCCCACCGGGTGGCCCGCCCGTCGGGCGGAGTACCTGAGGACGTCATCCGCGCGAGTGTATCGCCGGGTCACATATCGGATACGGCACTGTACCTGTTACTTTGGGTATAGAGGGATGACTGTCAGTGGTCGGGTCTGCCTCGATGCAGCGGTCGTGTTCACGGCGGCAGTTGCTTCGATGTGACCCAGATCATGGACCGGGAGTGCGTCATCGATCCGAGGGGAGCAAGTCGCGTCGATGAAGCGAGCGTCGCCCACAAGGGTGGCGTGCAGGGAGGAACACATGGACGGCGAACAGCACCGGCCCGAACTGTCCACCGGCCACCGGGTCACCTACCTGGTCGGCCAGCGCACCGGCAGGCGGCAATTGTGCAGGCGCGGGGTGGTCAGCGGAGCCCCGGTCATCGACGACGCGACCGCGGTCACCTGGGTCCCGGTCCAGGTCGACGGCCAGGCGAGAGACGCGGATCCGCAGTGGATCGCGGCCGACGCGATCATCGACGTGGTGAGCGCGTCGTGAGCGCCGAACAGGCCGTGGCCACCCCGATTTTCGACGGCGTGGTCGCCGAGGCCGGGCTGGACTGGTCCGAAGAGGACGTTCCGGCCGGCGGCAAGAGCGGCACGGACGAGACCAAGAAGGCGGGCTCGGGCAAGTAGCCGCCGGCCCTGTCGCCGCACCGGCTCTCCGGTGCGGCGCTCGCGCGCGTCCGCACCCGGCGCGACGACGCGATTAGGCCACTTCCGTGTCACCGGTTCGCACCTTCGAGACTGCACTCGTCCGGGTGAACTGGGCGACGCCGAAGGTCGGTGAATGCGGGGCATTTCGCCCTGGGCCGGTCGATCCATGCCGCGTATCGCCAGATCCTCACGAATTCATCCAGCGTTACGCAAAAGATCAACGACGCGCTTCCTCCAAATACCGCAGCACCGCGGTGACCCGTCGATCCGCGCGGTCGTCCGGAGCCAAATCCAGTTTCGCGAAAATGCTGCGGATGTGTTTGTGCACCGCGCCCTCCGTCACCACTAACCGTTCGGCGATCGCGCCGTTTCCCAATCCCTCCGCCATCAACGCCAGCACATCGCGTTCCCGCGGGCTGAGCCGTTCCAGTCCGGAATCCGCGCGCGTCCGGGTCAGCAATTGCGCCACCACTTCCGGATCGATGGCCGTCCCGCCGTCGGCCACCCGGTTCAGCGCTTCCATGAACTCCGTGACCCGCCCGACGCGTTCCTTCAGCAGATACCCGAGCCGCGCGCTGCCGATGCCGAGGAGATCCGTCGCGAAGGCCTGCTCGACATACGCCGACAGCACGAGCACCGCCAGCCCCGGACGCCGACGGCGAGCTTCGACGGCCGCGACGATGCCCTCGTCGGTGTGCGTCGGCGGCATCCGGACGTCCACGACCGCGATGTCCGGCTCGTGTTTGTCCACTGCGGCAAGGAAATCTGTCGGGTTGTCGGTGGTCGCGACGACGTCCAGGCCTTCCGCGCGCAGCAGGAGCGCGAGTCCTTCGCGCAGCAACGGGTCGTCCTCGGCGATCACAATCCGCATGGCAGGCTCACAGTCAGAGTGGTCGGTCCGCCGGCGGGGCTCGCCAGCGCGAAAGTTCCGTCGAGCGCCTCGATCCGACGGCGCATCCCGCCGAGCCCCGAGCCGCCGGTTTCGACCGCGCCGCCGCGGCCGTCGTCGGTGATCCGAAGGTGGAGCACGTCGTCCTGCCGCCGCAACACCACCTCGACCCGGCGGGCACCGCTGTGCTTGGCGACATTCGTGAGCGCCTCGGCGACCACGAAATACACCGACGCCTCCACCGAAACGGCGTACCGGCCAGGCAGGTCGGCGTCGATCGTGCACGGCACTGGACAGTCCGCGGCGAGCGCGGTCAAGGCGTCGGCGAGGCTCCGGTCCGCGAGCACGGGCGGCAGGATACTGCGCACCACCGCCCGCAATTCGGCG
The DNA here is from genome assembly GCF_003385235.1 of Amycolatopsis circi. GTDB lineage: Bacteria > Actinomycetota > Actinomycetes > Mycobacteriales > Pseudonocardiaceae > Amycolatopsis > Amycolatopsis circi. The sequence continues at coordinate 41,947 of NZ_PQIA01000072.1, forward strand.
AGCGCGGCCTCGGTGGCGTCCTGCGCGCGGCCAAGGATTTCGTCGACGTCTTCCGAGCCTCGTGCGGCTGCCCGGCGAGCCGCACCGACCAGGACGTTCACCGCGACCAGCCGGTTTTGCGTGCCGTCATGCAGCGCACGTTCGATGCGGCGGAGTTCGGTGGAATGCGCGTCGAGCGCGGCGGCTCGGGTGGCGGTGAGGTGGGCGATCCGGAGCGTGACGTCTGCGTCCGAGCCCGCGGGCAGCAGCCGTCGACCGGGCAACGCCTGCAGCCGCGCCATGGCCGGCAGCAGCGCGACCGACAGGAACGCCCACGCGACGCCGAGCAGCGACACCGGAAGCGCTTCCGCGAGGCTGTGCACCGGCCAGCCGAGCGATGCCGTCGCGTCGTCCGGCGGGAGCAAGTACCAGTAGAGCGGGAAAAGCCCGTCCCGCGCGGTGTTGAGCACGATCGTCAACGCGATGAAGCCGAGCAGCAGGCCCGCCACGCCGTGCACCGCGACCCACAGCAGTTCGCGTTGCACCGTCCGGTCCCGCAACGCCGCACCGAGCCGATCGGGCCCCGGGCCGGGGCTGATGACGTCCGGTTTCATCGCGGTGAGCCGGATCCGCTCCCGGTCGGCGACCGCGTGCACGACGCTCAACATCGGCCGCGCCAGCAGCAAACCGACGCCGACCAGGCACAGCAAGGCGACCGTGCCCACGCCGAGCAGCACCAGCAACGCCAGCACCGAGGTCCCGATCCCGCCGACGAGGTGTTCCAAGGCGTCAAGCGCGGCCCGAACGCGCACAGTCCACGGCCGAGGCCGCGGTTCGCCTGCGGTTGCCATCGCACCTCCTACGCCGCCGAACCCTAGCCGAGAAATCCGCCCCGTTGCTGCCGTGAAGCGCGAAAGTACAGCCTGCTGTACCTCAATCCTCCCGCGCACGGGATCGTTATGGCGAGCCCCGATTCGTAGCGTTTGCGGCATGACGAAATCACCTCCGCGACCAAGCGCCCGGCCATTGCTGTGGGGCGTGCTGGTGCTGAGCGCCGCAGCCAACGCCGTCACGTCGGCCCTCGGCGTCAACCTTGTGCTGAGCACCGTTTTCGGCGTCGTCACCCTCGCCGCGGGCATCGCCCTCATCGCCAACTACCGCACCCGCCACTGAACCCGACCGTCCACAACGGACTAACGAAGGACGACCGCCATGACCACCCTGCGCGCCTTCGTCGCACGCCGCCCGATCACAACTTTCTTCACCCTTGCCATCGCCCTGAGCTGGCTCGCGTGGCTCCCGTACGTGCTCTCGGACAACGGCCTCGGCATAGTCCACTTCGGATTCCCGCCGGTACTCGGCACGACGCAAATCCTGGGCATGCTCCCCGGCGCTTACCTCGGCCCGATCTTCTCCGCGTTCCTCGTCACCGCACTCGCCGAAGGCCGTCCCGGGCTGCGCGCGTGGGTCGGCCGGTTGCTGCGCTGGCGGGTGAACTGGCGCTGGTACGCACTCGCCCTCTTCGCGGTCCCGGTCATGCTGACGCTCTCCAGTCTGCCGTTCGCCGGAGCGTTCCGGATCCCCGCCGCGTCGCTGATCCTGGTGTGGGTCTTGGGTTTTGTCCTGCAGGTGCTCACCACCGGCCTCGCCGAAGAGCCGGGCTGGCGCGATTTCGCCCTGCCGCATTTGCAGCCGAAGTACGGTCCGTTGCGCGGCACGTTGATCCTCGGTCCTCTGTGGGGCGTCTGGCATCTGCCGTTGTTCTTCACCGAATGGGGCCACTGGCCGAACGTGACAGTCTGGTCGGTGCTGGAGTTCGTCGCGACCGCCATCGCGATCAGCTTCGTGATGACGTGGGTGTTCAATCGCACCGGCGAAAGCCTGCCGATCGCGCTGCTGCTGCACGCCGGGATCAACAACTACCTGTCCGTCGCCTGGGCAGAGCTATTCCCCAGCGCGGACCCGAAACTCGCCGAACATCTGCTGTTCGCCGCGTTCGCCGCCGCCGCGCTGATCGTGCTCGCGGCGACCAAGGGCCGTCTCGGCTATCCGCTCCCGGCGCGGGAACTCCAGGCGGTTCAGTAGTAGATCTGGCCGGGGACGCCGCCGCCGACCGCGATGGCGTCCCCGTTGATCGCGACGCTGCGCGGAGACGCCAGGAACGCCACCACGTCCGCCACCTCAGCCGCCGTCACCAACCGCCCGATGCTCACCCCGACGGTAAGCCCCTTTTCCAGCTCTGCCACCGAAATCCCGCGCGCCGCAGCGATCTCGGAGAACTTCTCCGGCGTCCGCTCGGTCACCGTGTATCCCGGATGCACGACCGTCACGGTGATGCCCTGCGGCCCCAGCTCGTCGGCGAGATTCTTGGTCATCGCCGCGACCGCGACGTTGCGAATCGACCCGAACGTCGAACCGGCCAGCCGCGCGTTGAGCCCGCTGACGTTCACGATCCGGCCCCAGCCCCGCTCCCGCATCCCCGGCGCGAGCGCACGGGCGCAGCGCAGGTAGCCGAGCACCTTGGTCTCGATCTCGAGGCGCAGGTCGTCGTCGCGCAGGTCTTCGAGCGGCGTCCGGACCCCGCTAGACGCCGGAGCCGCGCAGTTGACCAAGACGTCCGCCGCGCCGAACTCCGCCTTGACCTGCTCCGCCATCGCCGTGACCGCAGCGTCGTCAGTGGTGTCGGCGGGAATCGCGACGACCTTCGTGCCGTGGCTGCCGACGCTCTCCACCGCCGAGTCGAGGGCTTCGGCGTCCCGGGCCACGAGCGCGAGATCAGCACCCTCCGCCGCGAGCACCTCGGCGACCGCCAGCCCAATCCCGCGATTGGCCCCCGTGACGACCGCGCACTTGCCCTGCAGACCGAGATCCACGATTTCCCCTAAGCGTTAACGACGCCGACGAGGCTTACCGCGCCCGCCGGACTTGGGCACGTTCCGCCGACGAGCCGGTTCGCGCTGCTGCGGCGGCGGCTTCTTCTTCGCCGGAGCCGCCTTACCCGTCTTGGACTGCGTTTCCTGCTGCCCGCGGGTGCTGTTCACCGTGCGCCCGCGAACGATGCCGATGAACTGCTCCACGAGGTCGCTGGTCTCGCCCTCCGGCCAGGACAACGCGACCCGAGATTGCAGCGCGTCGTCGACCGGCCGGTACGTGAGGTCACGACGATGGTGCAACCGAGCCAGCGACTGCGGCACCAGCAGCACACCGACGCCCGCAGCCACCAGCTCGATCGCGTCCGCCGTCGTCTCCGGCCGCTCGAGCGCGGGCTTGCCGGGCAGTTCGTCCCAGCCGAGCGTGTCGTCGAGCGGATGCAGGACGAGTTCGTCCGCGAGGTCCGCAATGGACACCTCGTCGGCCGCCGCGACCAGGTGATCCTTGGGAACGATGACGACCGTGGTCTCGGTGTAGAGCGGGATCGCGTGCAGACCCTCGCGGTCCTCGGACAACCGCAGCAACGCCGCGTCCGCGCGCCCCTCGCGCACCGTTTCGGGTGCGTCGGCAGCGGTGACCGCGACCAGGTCAAGCGGCACTTCGGGATTGCGTTCGCCCCAGATCCGGACCCACTTCGCGGGGGTCGCACCCGGAACGTAGGCGAGCCGGAACGCCGAGGTCTGGTCGGCTCCTGTCACGTGGCAAGGCTACCGGCGCGGGGGTGCCGGTTACGCTGGTGGGCATGACGGCGCAGAAGACCCCCCAGACCATGAAGCCGGCGACGGCAGCGAAGAAGCTGGGCGTCTACCTCGAAGCCACCCCCGCAGAGTTCCGCGCGGGCGCCGTCTCGCGCGACGAACTGAACGCCCTGCAGACCGACCCGCCAGAATGGCTGCGCGACCTGCGCCGCAACGGCCCGCACCCGCGCCCGGTAGTGGCAGCGAAACTGGGAATCTCCATCGGCGGCCTGGCCCGAGGCGGCGTCACCGAAGCCCTGACGACGGACCAGATCGAGGCCCTGAAGGCCGACAACCCCACCTGGCTGCAACGCGAACGCGAAACGCAAGCCGACGTCCGCCGCGAAGCCGCCCGCCTGAACGCGGAAAAGACGGAGTAGCAGTCCACTTCAGACCCTATGCCGGGAACCTCAAGTCCGTGAGGGGAACCTTCACGGACTCTGATTCCCTCAGGGTTCCCCTCACGGCCCTCCGCCCGATCGTGAGGGCCACCTTCACGGACGCAGCTTCCCCAGCAGCTCCTCACGCCCGCGATAGGTCCGTGAGGGGCCCCTTCACGGACCCAGATTCCAATGCCAGGGACTTAAGGCGGCGCTGTGGGCGCGGTTCGAAGTGCCTGTCCTGGTCGTGGGGGTGGCACAGGGTTTGCTGTCCGTGAGGGGAACCCTGAGGGACTCAGAGTCCCTCAGGGTTCCCCTCACGGACGCGCGGAAGCGGCTAAGTGGGCATAGTTCGGGCATTTCGGCGAAAGTGACGTCCTTTGAGGACGGTCGGTAGGCGTGAGGCCACGCCGCTTAAGTCCCTGGCATTGGACCCAGATTCCCTCAAGGAGCCCTTCACGGACGCAGCTTCCCCAAGCAGCTCCGCACGCCCGCGATAGGTCCGTGAGGGGCCCCTTCACGGACCCAGACTCCCTCAAGGGGCCCTTCACGGACCACCCGACCACCGCACCAACGCACCGGCGCACCCAACTATCGAGGCACCCAGCCCCTCCCCCGCACCCCGATACGAAGCCTTCCCTGCGGTCTTGGGGTGCTTGTCAAGGCATCTTTCCCGCCTTGACAAGCACCCCAAGACCGTCAGCACAATCAGCTTCGGGGTGCCCCACGCAACCCCCACGGCAATGTCGCCGCCAGGCGACGAGCCGAACCCCGCAACGACCTACTCAGCAGCCATCCTCTCCCGAAGAGAACGAGGCCGCATATCCGTCCACACCTCGTCGACATGCCGCATGCACTCCTCCCGACTCCCCCGGGTCCCGTCCGCCCGCCACCCGGCCGGAACCTCCTTGTCCGCGGGCCAAAGCGAATACTGCTCCTCGTCATTAACCAAAACCTGAAACACAGCGTCGTCATTCATCAGAAAATCCCTTCCTCCGTCACTGACCAGAAGTCTCTTCAAGCTCCGGAACCCGAGGCGCAGCAGGCAACCCTCGCAAAGTCCGGCTGCACGTAGTCAACAAAGTCACCACCGCAATAGACCCAGTACAAGCCAACACAGCAGACACCGCAGGCAACGCCTCAACCAACCACCCACCCAACGCAGGCCCGGCAGCAGCAGCCAACCCACCAGTCACCCCGAGCACTCCCCCGAGCCGCCCCCGCAACCCGTCCGGAGTGGACAGCAACTGATAAGTAGCAATAGCAGTATTAGCAGCAGGCGGCAAAAACGCAATAGCCGCGAACAACGCCCCCATCACATACCCATTATGGACGAACACCGCAAGCGGCGTCAGCACGGTCAACGCCCAAAACACCCCGATGACCAGCCCATACGCACTAAGCCACCGATGCAGATACGGCGCGGCCAACGACCCGAGAATCCCCCCGGCCCCCAGCATCGCCGCCATCACCCCGATCTCCCCGGC
>NZ_PQIA01000073.1 GCF_003385235.1 Amycolatopsis circi
AGGGAATTCGGTTGCTCCCATCGGGTCTTCCGGTGGCCGCGGGCGCCGCGGCCACCGGAAGACCCGATGGGAGCAACCGAATTCCCTTGTCCTGTCCGGGATATCGCCGATTGCGCGGAAGGAGCTGTTCGCCGGGTTCGCGTCGGGCGTCCGGGCTGCCCGCTGGCGATCGAGGAGGCCGCGGTCGCGGCCGTGCCGCGCGCCCAGCGCTCGACCGTGCGGGACCTGCAGAAGCACTACGCGGTCAGCAAGGGCACTGTCTTCAAGCGCAAGATCGGCACGGTGCGCGCGGTGGACGGGATCACTTTCGACATCGTCGAGGGCGAAACCCTGGGACTGGTCGGCGAATCCGGCTGCGGCAAGTCGACCACGTTGATGGAGATCCTCGAGCTGGCCGCCCGGCGCACGGTTCGGCTCAGTGTTCGGCGGTCACCGCGTACCGGTGGGTCGGCCGGCCCGCGCTTCCGTATTCCAGTTCGAGGCTGAGGAAACCACGGCGGTGCAGCTCGCTCAGGTGGCGTTGCGCGGTGGGGCGGCTGATGCCCAGCGCGGTCGCGAGTGCTTCGGCGCCAAGCGGCTGTCCGGCGCGGCGGAGGGTATCGAGCACTTTGCGCATGGTCGGCGGAAGCGGGTCCGTGCGCGGCGCGGAGCCGCGGAGGATGGAATACAGACTGTCCACTGTGGCCTGATCGACCTCCCCGTTTCCGGCGGCGCGTTCGCACCAGCTCCGGTACGCCGTCAACTGCTCGCGCAACTGCTCGAACCCAAAAGGCTTCACCAGGTAATAGGCGGCGCCGAGACGGATCGCGGCCCGGACCGTGCCGAGGTCGCGGGAAGCGGTGATCACGATGCACCCGGGCGGGGCGCCGGCGGAACGCAGATCGCGCAGCAGGGAGAGGCCGTCCTCGTCGGGCAAGTAGATGTCGAGCAGCAGCAGGTCCGGCCGGAGTTCCGCGACGCGGGCGCGGGCTTCCGCCGCGCTGTGGGCCTGGCCGACGGCGGCGAAGCCGGGCACGCGGTCGATGCTGGCGGCGTGGATCGCGGCGACCCGGTAGTCGTCGTCGACGACGAGAGTCCGGATGGTCATGCGTACTCCGCGGGTTCGAGCGCGGTGCGGGAACGGGAATTCGGGAGCAGCACGTCGAAGCGCGCCCCGGCGGAGCCGTCCACGGTGATCGACCCGCCGGACCGGCGCACCAGCCGGTAGACGAGGGCGAGGCCGAGGCCGCGGCGCATGCCCGGGCGCGGGGTTTTCGTGGTGTAGCCGTCGGCGAAGATCTCGTTCAGCGCATCTTCGGGGATGCCGGGCCCGGTGTCGGACACGACGACGCGGACGTCCGGGCCGAGGGTGTCGACGAGAACGTGCACCCGGCGTTCTCCGGGCTGCCCGGCCACGGCGTCGACGGCGTTGTCGATGAGGTTGCCGAGCACGGTGACGAGCGCGCCGGGGTCGGCGGTGCTGAGGTCGAGCCCGGAACCGGGGTCGACTTCGAGGCGCACGTCGCGTTCGGCGGCGATGGCGACCTTGGCCGAGAGGAGCGCGGCGAGTTCGGGCGGGGAAAACCGGGCGCGCAGATCGGTCGCCTGCGCGGCCGGGCCGTGCGCGATTTCGGTGAGGTAGCGGCCGGCTTCCTCCGCCTCGCCCAGGCCCAGCAGCCCGGACAGGACGTGCAACCGGTTGGCGAACTCGTGTTCCTGCGCGCGCAGAGCGGTCGTCAGGCCGGTGACGGCGTGGAGTTCGCGCACCAGGCCTTCCATTTCGGTGCGGTCGCGCAAGGTGATCACCGAACCGGCGTCCTGTCCGGAAAGGACGACCGGCATTTTGTTGACCACCAACAGGAATTCGTCGGTGAGGACGACCTCGTCGTCGGCGGCGGGCGCGGCGAGCAGGTCGCGGAGGCGGCCGGGCGGGACGAGTTCGCTGAGATCGGGGCCGCGGGCGGCGGAGGGGATCGCGAGCAGCCGGCGGGCTTCGTCGTTGATCACCTCGACCCGGCCGTGCCGGTCGAGGCCCACCATGCCCTCGCGGATTCCGTGCAGCATCGCTTCCCGTTCCTGGAGCAGGGAAGCGATCTCGGAGACTTCGAGGCCGAAGGTCGCGCGCTTGATCCGGTGCGCGAGCAGCAAGGACGCCGCCATCCCGATCGCCAGCGCCAACCCGGAGTAAAGAAGCACCCAAGGGATGTCGCTCACCAGCTCGCTCGTGACCTGTTCTTCGAGGATTCCCACCGACACCTGGCCCGCGATCCCGCCGCCGGGTCCGAAGATCGGCGCTTTGCCGTTGGCGGACCGGCCGAGGCTGCCGTTGTCGATGCCGAGATGGCCCTGCCCGTCGAGGGCCGCCACCGGTTCCTCGATGCGCTCGCCGACGAGCGCGGTGTTGGGATGGGAGTAGCGCAGCCCGGACCGGTCGGTGACGACGACGTACGACGCGCCGGTGGCAAGGCGGACCTGCTCGGCCGCGGCCTGGATGGCGTGGCCGGGATCGCGCCGCACGAGGGCGTCCCGGACCTGCGGCATCTGGGCGACGGTGTTCGCGATCCCGAGCGCACGCTGTCCGTACTGCGTGTCGAGGGTCTGGCCGGCGAGCTTCACGTAGAGCAGGGCACCGGCCGAGACCGTGGCGAGCAGGATCCCGAGCACGGCGACCAGGATCTGCGAGGCGAGAGGACGTGACCGCCACATGACCGCTCCGCTCTGCCACTTGTCGTAGGGGCGTCCCGCATGACACCACGAGACCGCCCGGATGCCAAGAAACCGCGGCCGGTACGCCCGGATCGTCCGGTCCGGCGTGCACTTAATGAGCAGAAACCGAGAAAAGCGCACTGATCGCTGGTATCGCACGCAACATTCCGCCGCGCCGCGGCGCTTCTTAGCCTCCTCGAACGGAACCGGCCCCGATCGAGAGGACGCCACCGTGCACGCACCCAGATCCGGACCGCCCGGCGGCGGCGCACCGGCCGCCATCGCCATGCGGGACGTCACGAAGCAGTTCGCCACCGAGGGGCCGCAGCCCTACACCGCGCTGCGCGACCTCGACCTGGAGGTGGCTCCCGGCGAGTTCTGCGCGGTCGTCGGACCCACCGGCTGCGGCAAGTCCACCACCCTGACCCTCGTAGCGGGCCTGGAACAGCCCTCGAACGGCTCGGTCCGGGTGCACGGCGCGGACGTCTCGGGCATCACGCCCGGGGTGGGCTTCATGTTCCAGACGGACGCGATCCTGCCCTGGAAAACGGTGCTGGACAACGTTTCCGCGGGCCCTCGGTTCCGCGGCGTGGCCAAGCGGACGGCGGTTTCCGGCGCGCGGGACTGGATCCGCCGGGTCGGGCTGAGCGGGTTCGAGGACCGCTACCCGCACCAGCTGTCCGGCGGGATGCGCAAGCGGGTCGCGCTCGCGCAGAACCTGATCAACGAGCCGCGGATCCTGCTCATGGACGAGCCGTTCAGCGCGCTGGACGTGCAGACCCGGGCGAAGATGTCCGACGAACTGCTGTCGCTGTGGGAATTGACCCGCCCCGCCGTGGTGTTCGTGACCCACGACCTCGAAGAGGCGATCGCGCTCGCGGACACGGTGGTCGTGCTGACCGCGGGCCCGGCGGCGACGGTCAAGGCCCGGTTCGCCATCGACCTGCCGCGTCCCCGGGTGGTGCAGGAAATCCGTTTCGAGCGCCGGTTCGTCGACCTGTACCAGCGGATCTGGGACGCCCTGCGCACGGAGGTCGACCTGGCGTACGCGCAGACCACCCGGGCCAGCGGGGAGGCGGGAGCATGACGACCGAAGTGGATTCGCCCGCGAACCCCGCCGCTGGAGCACAAGCGGCCGTGCGCCGTTCACGCCGCCGGACGCGCACCGTCCTGGTCCACAGTGTCCAGGCGGCGGTACTGGTCGTGGTCCTCGGCGGCTGGCAGCTGCTCGTGCAAGGAGACCAGCACGCGATCGTGCTGTACGGGCTTCCCTCGGGCATCTTCGACCGGCTGCGGTCGTGGGTGACCGAGGGGACCGCGCTCGGATCGCTCGGCAGCCAGATCTGGACGACGATCGAAGAGGCGCTGATCGGGTTCGCCATCGGCACGGTGCTCGGCATCGTTTGCGGCATCGCGCTCGGCCGGATCCGGTTCCTGTCGGAGGTGTTCGGCCCGTTCATCAAGGTGCTGAACGCGATTCCGCGGATCGTGCTCGGCTCGGTCTTCGTGCTGGCGTTCGGCCTCGGTCTGGAATCGAAGATCCTCTTGGTGATCGTGCTGGTGTTCTTCGGGGTGTTCTTCAACGCCTTCCAGGGCACCCGCGAGGTCGACCGGACGTTCATCGCGAACGCCAGCATCCTCGGCGCTTCGCGGTGGCAGGTGACCCGGCAGGTCGTGCTGCCGTCGGCGTTCACCTGGATCATCGCGAGCCTGCACGTGAGCTTCGGCTTCGCGCTGATCGGCGCGATCGTCGGCGAATTCCTCGGCGGCTACGCGGGTCTCGGCGTGCTGATCAAGAACGCGCAGGGCACCTTCGACGCGAGCGGCGTCTGGGCGGCGATGGTGATCATGGGCGTCGTCGCGCTCGTCGCCGAATGGCTGATCACCCGCCTCGAACGCCGGCTGCTGCGCTGGCGGCCCGCCCAGCTGTCCGGTCCGGACCTGTGACCCCCCGATTGTCCGCTCGAACAAAGGAGATTCCCGTGTCCGCGAAGAAATTAGCGGCCGTGCTCGCGGCGGCGCTGCTCGCCGTGGCCGGCTGTGCCTCGACCGCGAGCCAGAACGCCGGAACCAGCTCCACCGGCGGTACCGGCACCCCGGTGAGCATCATGGTCGGCGGTTTGAACAAGCAGATCTACCTGCCGTTCATGCTCGCCCAGCGGCTCGGCCTCTACCAGAAGCAGGGCCTGAACGTGACCCTGCAGGACGAAGGAGCCGGGGTCGACGCGACGACGAACATGGTCGCCGGGAAGGTCGACGGCGTCGGCGGGTTCTACGACCACACCATCGCCATGCAGGGGCTCGGCCAGTCGATGGAATCGGTGGTGTCGATGCTGACCACGCCGGGCGAGGTCGAACTGTGCCGCAACGAGGTGCGCGGCCAGATCCATTCGCCCGCCGACTGGTCCGGGCGCAACCTCGGGGTGACCGATCTCGGTTCCTCCACTGACTTCCTGACCCAGTACCTCGCGCAGAAGAACGGCGTCGACCCCACGAAAATCCACCGGGTCGGCGTGCAGGCCGGGGCCACGCTGATCGGCGCGCTGCAGCACGGCAACGTCGACTGCGCGATGACCACCGAGCCGACGGTGTCGACCGCCTTGGCCCAGGGCGCCGCCTTCGTCCTGCTGGACATGCGCACCGCGGCGGGCACCAAACAGCAGCTGGGAGGCCAATATCCCGCGACGTCGCTGTACATGACCACGAAGTACGTCGACAGCCACCCGCAGGTCGTGCAGAAGCTCGTCAACGCGTATGTCGAGGCCCTCAAATGGATCCAGGGCCACAACGGCGCGCAGCTGGCCGGCGTGATGCCTGCCGACTACTACGCCGGTTCCGGGAAAGACGCCTACGCCAAGGCATTCGACAACGAGAAGGGCATCTACAACCCGACCGGGATCATGCCGCCGGACGGCCCGAAGACCGACCTCACGGTCCTGCAGGCGTTCAACCCGGACGTGAAGGGCAAGCAGATCGACCTCGGCAAGACCTACACCGACAAGTTCGTCAACGCCGCGCACTGACGCGGACCCGCGGTGCCCGGGCGCCTCGCGGTGCCCGGGCACCGCAGTACGTGCGCCCCCTCGGTCAGTCGGCCAGCACGACCTGCAGTTCGGTGACCCAGGTCTCCGGCGGGCCGCCGCAGTCGACGTAGACCTCCCGCTCGAACGACGTGCCCTGCGCGCCGCTCTGCGCGATCCAGTCCTGCAGGGCTTGGAAGGCGTCGCCGAATTGGTCCGGCGCCCCGCGGACCACAGTGGTCGCCGCGCGCGGCACCGCGGGGATCTCCAGCGTGGCCAGGCCTTCCTCGGCGATCGTGACCCCGCTCGGCACGGGCAGCGCGGTGGTCAGCCGCATCGGCCGCTCGGGGTCGCCGACCTCCTCGTACAGCATGAACGAGATCCCCTCGAACTCGACGCGGTGCCGGTCCAGGGCAGCGTGCAGCCGGGGCCACATCCGGCCGCCGGTTTCGGCGATCTCCTGCGGTCCCGCGATGTCCGCGCTGAGCGCGACGACCCGCAGCGGTTCCAGTCGTTTGACGATCACGTCGTAACCGTTCATCGGTCCCCTCTCCAAGTGAGCGAGCCGCAGTTCGACCCGCCGCAGCTGATCGACCTGGGTGGCGAGCCGGTCGCGCGCCTCGGCCCGGCGCAGCAGCAGAATGCCGCGCAGCTGCTCGACGGTGACGTCGTCTTCGAGCAGCGTGCCGATCTCGGACAGCGGAACGCCGAGATCGCGCAGGACCAGGATCCGGTGCAGCCGCAGCACCTGGTCGGGCGTGTAGTGCCGGTACCCGGTGGCCGCGTCCACGTGCGCGGGCGCCAGCAGGCCGATCTCGTGGTAGTGGCGAAGCGTGCGTGCCGACACTTGGGCCAGCCGTGCCACCGTTCCGATTCCGTACATGACCTGAAGCCAACCAGGTGCCGTAGCGGAAAGGTCAAGCGACGGCTCGGCGTCCGTTCAGGCGTCGCCCTTGATCTTCTTCATCGTCAGATGCGACGTCACCCGCAGGACGCCGGGCAGCCCCGAGAGCTTCCGGGTCTGGAACTCCTCGTAGGCAGCGTGGTCGGCGACCGCGACACGGATGAAGTAGTCCGGGCGGCCGAACAGCCGCCGGAACTCGATGACCTCGTCGTAGGAGGCGATGGTGTCCTCGAGCGCCTCGATGGTCGCCCGGTCGGTCGCGTAGACCTCGAGGTCAATGAGCGTTTCCAGCCCCCGCCCGACGGCTTCGGGATCGAGCACCGCGCGGTACCCGGCGATCACTCCGGCTTCTTCGAGGCGCTTGACCCGGCGCAGGCACGGGGGAGGAGTGAGCCCGACCCGTTTGGCGAGTTCGACGTTGGTCAGCCTGCCGTCCTGCCGCAGGTGAAACAAAATATCCCGATCCAGCGCATCCAGCCGCACAACATTGCCCACGGCCTCATTCTAGCGCCATGATCGGACACCAAATTAGCCGAGGGCTGACGTAGTGTTTCAAGAGTGGAAACCGTCTCCGACCTGGCTGTTCGCGATCGCCCGCCCGCTCTGGCCGCGCTGAAGGACTGCGGGTCCGTCGGCATCGGCCTGGTCCCGCTAGGACTCGCGTTCGGCGCGTTCCTCACGCATTCGGGCCTCGCCTGGTGGTGGGCGACGGTGTTCACGACCTTCATCTACGCGGGCTCGTTCGAGTTCCTCCTCATCGGCCTGGCCGCCGCGGCGGCACCGCTGGCGGCAGTCGGGCTCTCCGCGTTCCTGGTCAACGTCCGGCACGTCTTCTACGCCCTGTCCTTCCCCCTGCACCGCGTGCGCGGCCGCCGAGCACGCGCGTACAGCACGTTCGCCCTGACCGACGAGGCCTACGCACTGTCCACAACGGACTCGGCCCGAGAGTGGAACGGCGCACGAATCCTGTGGCTGCAACTGTTCCTGCACCTGTTCTGGGTCGGCGGAGCGACGGCGGGCGCCCTCCTCGGCTCGCTGATCCCCAGCAGCGTCGTCGGCTTGGACTTCGCCATGACGGCCCTGTTCGTCGTACTCGCGCTCGACGCCGTCCGCGACCGCAAGGGCGACCTGCCGACTCCCGTCCTCGCCGCACTGAGCGCAGTCGTAGGCCGCGTCATCTTCCCCGGCCAGATGCTCCTGGCGGCTTTCCTGTTGTTCGCCGGGGGACTGATCGCTCGCTGCCTTGTCGCCGAACGGAGCATGAGCAATGCCTGACCCCACCTACCTGCTCGCCGCGGTCGCGGTGTCCGCCGCGGTCACCTGGGGCTTGCGCGCGCTCCCGTTCGCCGTCCTGGCCCCGTTGCGCGCCAGCCGGACCGTGCAATACCTGAGCACCCGCATGCCCGCGGGCGTCATGGTGATCCTGCTCGTCTACTGCCTGCGCGACGTGTCGTGGACGTCCCCGAGCGCTCTCGCCCCGACCATCGCGCTGGCCGCGACGATCGGCCTGCATCTCTGGCGCCGCAACGCAGTACTGAGCATCGTCGGCGGTACGGCGGTGCATGTTTTGCTGGCGAGCCTGCTGTTCCCGGCTTGAGAATTCCGGGTGTCCCCATCAGCGGAAGCGTAGTTCCGGCCGTGCGGGTGGAGACCGAATCCGCTTCGGACGACGATCTGCGTGCGTTCGACCGAGCGTGGGAGGCGGTGGCGGAAGAACTTCTTGATCAGCGTCGCTGACGACGGCCTGGGAAGCCTGCCGTGGGCGCAGGTCCGCCGTGGCCGAAACCTTTCCCTCGCGCGGCATCTCGCGGTCCATGCCGGCGAGCCCGAATTCTTGGCGATCTCAGCGGACGGTCGCGCCCTGTGCGGGGTGACGACTGAGAAACACGACATCTGGATCATCGAGGGCAGCCTCGGCCCGACGGGATTCGAACTCACACGGGCAGGTTTTGACTCCCGATGAGGCTTATCCGCGGGTGTCCGGTTCGCTACCGGATCGCATGCAGCGGTCGGCGAAGGAACACAGCGCGTCTATCTGGTGATGCCGCGTACCGGGATCGGTGAACGGCGTCGCCGTCGCCGCTGTCCATCGGTGCCACGCTTCGCCCGGCCCGACGAACCGGCTGGTGCGGTCGGTGCCGAGTCGCGCGTCCAGATAAAGGAGTGCGCCCATGGCCCAATGCTGGTCGTAGTGCAGGTCAGGGCCGACCAGGCCGATCAGATCGGCGGCGGTGGCGCGTTTGCCGTAACTGCCCGAACGGGCCTGTCCCGATGCGCCGTAACCGCGCAGGTCTGGCGACGAGCGTGTCCCGAAGTCTGCTTTCCCCCTTGCGGTCAGCGAGTGTCCGCACCTGTCACGAAACGCCAAGCGCCGCCTGCCGCCCAGTGGCAGCCGGATGCCGGGCGAGCAACTCGTCGAGCCGGCCGCCGACGTCGGCGCAGTTCTGCCGGACCACGGCGAGGAAAGCGGCCAGCACCGGCGAGGAATCGGTCACCCGGAAGGACATCTGCAGATCCGGCAGCCGGAACCGCGGTTCGACGGCGCAGAACCGGATGTCCTTGCGAGCGATCAGCCGCATCCGTTCCGGGCCGAGACCGACCCCCGCGGAGCAGGCGGCGAGCCCGGCGATCGTGTGGATGTCGCGCGCCAGCGTGGCACTGTCGAGCACGGCGGGCTCGAACACCGATCTGAGATAGGAGCCCGCTGCGTCCGCGCTGACCACGAGCGGTTCGCGGGCGAGTTGCGCGACGTCGACGGACTGTTGCCCGGCGAACGGATGTCCTGCCGAAACCGCGGCCACCAGGTGGTCGGCGCCGATGGGCACGGTGACCAGGTGCTCCGCGCCGTTGCCGCGCGGGCTGCCCCGTCCCACCGCCACATCCAGTTCGCCCGCGAGCAACGCCGCGGACCCGGCGGAACTGTCCAGCTCCTGCAAGGTCATCCGAACCTCCGGATGGGCCTTCCGGAACCGGCCGATCACCCCCGGCAGCGGGTCGAGCAGCGCGGACCCGATGAACCCGAGCCGCAGCCGCCCGGTCTCCCCGCGTGCCGCGCGGCCCGCGTCGACGAGCGCGAGGCTCATCTCGGCAAGCGCGCCGCGTGCCCTGACAAGGAACGCATCCCCTGCCGCGGTGGGGAAAATGCCTCGTGCGGTGCGGTCGAAAAGCCGCTCGCCGACTTCCCGCTCAAGCGCGGCGATCTGCGTCGACAGCGGCGGTTGCGCAATGCCCAGCGACGCGGCGGCGCGGCCGAAGTGCTGGTGCTCCGCGAGGGCCAGGGCGTAACGAAGGTGACGAGCTTCCACGGCTTCATGATACGTACGAAGTATCGCGAAGGCATTCGTAAGATATCAGGGTGGATAACGGGGCCCCGCGAGTGTGCTCTGGGGAGGTCCGTGATCGACACTCCCGAAGGACCCCAAGTGCCCCGACCCTCCTCGCCCGAGACCGTCATCCTGCTCGTGCACGGTGCCTGGCATTCCGCCCTGCACTGGACCTCGACGCAGCGCGCGCTCGCGCGACACGGCCTCGCCAGCGTCGCCGTGGACCTGCCAGGGAGCGGGCTCCGCGCGCCTGTCCCCAGCGGGTACTTCCTGCCCGGCCAACCCGGTTTCGCCAGCGAAAGGTCGGCCCTGCACGACGTCACCATGCAAGACAGCACCGACGTCGTGCTCAACGCGCTGGTCAGCGCCCGCACCCGGTACCGGAACGTCGTCCTGGTCGCCCACAGCGCGGGCGGCTCGGCCGCGTCCGCCGCCGCGGAGCAGGCGCCGGAACTGGTCGACCGGCTCGTCTATCTGTCCGCGTTCGTGCCCGCGGGCCGGCCCCGGTTCGCCGACTACATCGAAGCGAAGGAGAACGCGGGCGCGGTCCAGGTCCCGCCGATCGGCGATCCGGCCGAACTCGGCGCGATCCGGATCAATCCGCTTTCCCCGGACCCGGCCGTCGCCGACGTCATTCGCCGGGCCTTCCTCGACGATCTCCCGGCGGGCAGCCCGGAATCGTGGCGGCAGTTCCTGCACCCCGACCTCCCGTTCGCGAACTACACCACGCCGATCCCGGTCACCGCCGCGCGCTGGGGACGGATCTCCCGCTCCTACGTGCGGCTGACCGGCGACCTCGCCCTGCCGCCAGCGACCCAGGACCTGATGATCGCCGAGGCGGATCGGCTGACGCCGGAGAACCCGTTCCGCGTGCACTCCCTGCCGGGCGGCCATTCTCCGTTCGCGACCCGGCCGGACGAACTGGCGCCCACCCTCGCCGCGGTCGCCCTGCACCGGTCAGACCGATGAGCGCGGTGCGTCTTTCGCCGCCCTCCCAACGACTTCTGCTGCCGATCGTCCTGTCCGGCACCTTCGTCCAGTTGTTCAGCGTCACGGTCGTGCAGGTGGGTGTGGTCGACGTCCAGCGGGACCTGAGCGCCGGGGCAGCGGAGACCCAGCTGGTGCTCGCCGCCTACACCCTCACCTACGCCTGCTCGCTGATCGTCTCCGCGCGGCTGGGGGACAAGCACGGCTACCGCCGGATGTTCGTCGCCGGGATGGCGTTGTTCACCGCCGCCTCGATCGGGGCCGCCGCCGCGCCGGACGTGTGGGTGCTGATCGCCGGGCGCGCCCTGCAAGGTTTCGGCAGCGGTCTGATGGCACCCCAGATCCTGTCGATCATCCAGTCGGCGGTGCCCGCGAACCGCCGTCCCGCCGCGCTGAGCGCCTTCGGCGGAACAATGGCGGCGGCCTCCCTCGCCGGCCCGGTACTCGGCGGCGTGCTGACCCAGCTCGATCCGCTGGGACTGGGCTGGCGGGCGGCGATGCTGCTGGTCGTACCCGTCGGGATCGCCGCCCTCGCGCTCTCACCCGCACTGCCGTCCGTCCACAGTGAACACAAACCCCAACGAGTCGATCCGGTCGGTGCGACGCTGAGCCTGCTGGGTTGCGCACTGCTGGTGTTCCCGCTGGCCATGGGACGCGAGACCGGCTGGCCGCCGTGGACCTGGGCAAGCCTGGCGCTGGCCGTGCTGTCGCTGACCGGTTTCGTGGTTTCCCAGCGCAGGGCGGCGGAACCGCTCATCCAACCGTCCACATTGGCCGAACCGGCGACGAGGTGGGGACTGGCCGCCGTGCTGGTCTTCAACGCGGGCGTCCCGTCCTTCACCCTGCCGCTGTCGATGCACCTCCAGGGCGCCAAAGGCTGGAGTCCGCTTGAGACGGGCCTGAGCCTTACCCCGTACGCAGTCGGAGCGCTGGCCGGAAGCCGGATCGCGAACAGGCTGGGCAAGCGGTTCGGCCACCGTGCGCTCGCCGCTTCCTCGCTGGCGATGGGACTGGTGTCCATCGCCGTCCCGGTGGTCATCGACCTGTTCTGGTTGTACTGGCTCGCGTTGTGCGTCGGGGGAGTCGCCTTCGGGGTTTTCACCGCGTCGGCGTTCACCCAGATCATCGCCAGGGTGCGCCCCGAGGCGGCGGCCTCGGTGTCCGGCCTGCTTCCCGCCGCGCAACAACTGGGCGGAACGCTGGGTGTCACGTTCGCCGGGATCGCCTACACGGCCCCGGCCGCGACCGCGAGTGGTGCGTTATGGCACGCGATGACCTACGAGGCGGCAGCCTTCGCCTTCGCCGCCCTGTGCACGATCGGCGGCCAGCGGAAGGTCGCGAGGTCTGCCGTGCCCAGCTGAGAGCCCGTGCGGTTGGTTGCGGCAGGGTTCGTTGTTTTCCCTCGCCAGCGGGCGAGGTCATTGCGGGTGGCCTGGGTCTTGAGGCGGGCGGCACCGAGCCGGTCCTGGACAGCGTCGTGCAGCCACCGGAAGCAGTCGGCGGCGTCGGCTGCCAAGCCGTCCACGACAGCGCCGCCGAACAAGAGCGGTCCCTGCCCGGGTTCGTCCTGGTCGGGGCCGTTTTCTGCAGGTGCGTCGCTGGCACAGGGAAGGCGCACGCCCCCGGGTCGTACCGGCTCCGTCTCCGCGCCGCCCGGACACGCCAGAAAATCTATGCTCGCCGGAGTAGACATTCGGCGGCGGTTGTGTGTAGTCTTCTGTTCGTACCGAGAAAGACAACGTCAATCAGGCGCGGGAGATGACGTAACTGCCCGCGAGGTGAGATGAGCCGGTCAAGCAGTCCGGAGCCGATCAGCAGAACGGGCTCCGGCTGGTGGCCGGAAGCTGTACCCCCGGGGCCGGGTGGTTGTTTTTCGGAAGTAACCGGCCCCGGGGCGGAAGTCGCAGGACACGGGCGGAGCAGGTGCGCTCGTGAAGTTCAGTCGAGTTGAAGTGCAAGACCGGTCAGGTGGCCGGGGCCGATCAGCGGAAGGGCTCCGGGCAGTGGCCAGCGGCGTCAGCGTGCTGGGACCGATCAGTGGAAGGGTCCCGGCGGTGACGTTCGCAGCAGTGGAAAACGCAGTACCGGCAAGTGAAATCGCAGTACCCGTAAGTGAAAACGCAGTACCCGGCAAGTGGAAAACACCGGAAGAAAGGGAACGGGAGCATCATTGGATCGCCCGCGGCGGCCGGAACGCGCCGCGCGGGTGCCGCAGTCCCATCGAGTTCGGAGGTGGTTCTCGGTCACGAATGAGCGATCCCCGCGGAATCCGGCGGTATGCCGGACGCGGGTGCAGGAAACCGGCGTCAGCGTCGGTAGACAATGGTGAAACCCAACCCTGAGGACCCCGGGTGCCGCGCGCGGCACCCGGGGTCCTTTCTGACGTGGAGGTGGAATGATCCCTGACCAAGAAGGACCGGCCGCGCCCAGCGGGGCCGACAAGTTCGACGACGAGCACTACCCCGCCTACACGATGGGCCGGGCCGCCGACATGCTCGGCACCAGTCAAAGCTTCCTGCGCAGCCTCGACGAGGCCGGCCTGATCACGCCGCAGCGTTCGGCCGGCGGGCACCGCCGCTACACGCGGCACCAGTTGCGCCTGGCCACCCGGGTGCGGGAACTGGTCGACCAGGGCACCGCCGTCGATGCCGCCTGTCGCATCATCACCCTCGAGGACCAGCTCCACGAAGCCCAGCGCCAAAACGCGGAAATCCGCACCGAGGACTGAACTCCGGCACGGCACGCGGCCGGTCGCCGCGTGCCGTTCGTGCGCCCGCGAAGGCGGAGAGCCCGGACGGGCGTCGACGGCTCGCGACCGCGATTCCGCACGGCAGGGCGCCTGGGGCTCGAACCAGAACCAGCGGATCAAAGCCCCGGGTACCGGGTTTCGGCACCTGCCGCCTGGCGTCAAACGAGATCAGTTTTATGCAGGCGGCAGCCGACGTGCGGACGCCGCCTGAGGTCGTACAGCGTCGGCTCACGCGCGCATTCCAGGCACCTCGGCCGCGCTGGGACAGGTGCTGGCGGGGACGTTGTTCCGGTGACGTCGGCGTCGACGGGTGCTGCGATGCCGCCGTCTGAAGAGAGCCGGATCAGGTCACCTGTCCGACCGGGCAGGCGGTCTTGCCCCGCACTCGGCGACCTGATCGGAGCGCGGCCGACGGAGGCCGGGACTAGCCGGGCGATCTCCTCGCCGAAGAGGGCATGGGCGATGATCCGCTCCTGGATCTCGTTGGCGCCTTCGCAGATCTCGCCGATCTTGCTGTCCCGGCAGAGCGACTCGACGGGTCCCGTAGTGCTTCGAGATCAGGTTGGACCGGCTTCGCCGAGGTCACAAGTCGAGGACGGTCACGGTCACCCGGGCGACGTCGCCGGGATCGAGCTTCTCCGCTTTGCGCACCGCGCGTTTGACCGGCAGCACGTAGCCGTGCGCGCTGAGCGGGAAGATCGACGTCCGCCAGGTGCTGCCCCCGACCCGGACCTGCACGCGCATCGATCCGAACCCGCGGCGCGGCCCGCCTAGTTCGCGGATTTCGTCCGAGATGTCGCCAGGCAGGCTGACGAACGTCCAGGTGTCGGTCCGTCGCGCTTCCCAGATCCACAGCTCAGCGTCAAAGTGCACTTCCACTCCGCCAGCTTCGCACGCGGCACCGACAGTTTCCGCGGTGCTCCACGCGAAACAGTGGAAACGCTGCGACGACGCCGGACTTCGCGTCAGACAGCACCGGCGAGTCACCCGGCGTGGTCCGTCGGCGGCGACTACTCGCGGACGAGCTTGATCGCCAGTCCGCGGAAGAAGAACGACGCGAGAAAGAGCGGCAGGAACCGCTTTCCAGTGCACCGGAAAGCGACGGTTTCGCCGTCGGCGGCGTCGAACGTCTCCGTCCGGCTCGAGTTGCGGCCGTCGCGGAGGAGCACAGTGTGCCGACCTGGTTCGACGGGCGTCTCGATCGTTTTGTTCATTTCCACCGAGCCGACGGGTTCGCCGTCGACCTCGACCTCGTAGGCGCCACGACGCACCTCGACCCCGATCGCCTTGTGCGTCAGCTTGAGCATCGCAGACACCGGCGGCCTCCTTCTCGCTCCTGGGCGCGGTTTCCGGCGGCCCCTGCGGCCGACGAACGGCATGCCGCCTTCCGCGGAAGGCCGTTCCCGGAAAACCACCCTCCATCGAGGGTAGTTCCCGTCCCGTACGGAGCCCAGGGACAAGGCGGCCGACCGGCGATCGGGGGAGACGAGTCAGGGGTCGACGTCCGGTCTGCGGTCCGGGACAACTCGTCCTGTGCGGACATCGACGGCTGGAAAAGACGCGGCCCTGGTTGCCGGGGCGGGCTGTTGCTCCAGGCTGTCGAATCCGGTGCCGCGCGATCGACGCACAGGTGAAAGCAGCTCGCCGCGTGCCGGTCGCCCGCGAAGGAGGTACTGGAATGAGGACCCGAGACGCCGATCGGGCGGCTGACCATGCGGAAGCTGCCCGAGGACGAGTTCGTCACCGTCGAACTGGTGCATGACGGCGACCCGGTCGAGCGCGGCACCGACGTGAGCCATCTTGTCGTGCAGGTCGAGTCGATGGCCGACACGCTCGACCGGATCGAACTCGTGCAATGGCCCGCAGGACACCTCGACGGCATGACCGCCGCCGACTGGCCCGAGAAAGAGGATTGAGCATGAGCAGGACACCATTGCGGCTGTACATGTCCGTGTCGGTCGACGGGTACATCGCCGGGCCGGACGACCGGCCGGGCCAGGAACTCGGCCGCGACGGATTCCGGCTGTTCGACTGGCTCGACGACCGGATGTCCGAGGGGATCAACGGGCAGGTGTACGCCGAGGCCTCGGCGACCGGCGCGGTGATTTCCGGACGCCGCACGTTCGAGCTGGCCAAGCGCTGGAACGGCGACCACCACGACGGCGTCCCGATCCATGTGCTCACCCACCACATCGACCCGGCCGACGAGCCGCCGGGCAGTGCGAAGTTCTACACCGACGTCGACGCGTGCGCCGAGGAGGCCCGGGACAAAGCGGGAGACCGGGCCGTGCTGGTCCACGGCGCGGGCGCGGCTCAGGCGCTGCTGGCGGCGGGCCAGCTCGACGAACTGGAACTGCACCTAGTCCCGGTGTTGCTGGGCGAGGGGCGGCGGCTGTTCGAGCCGACCGGTCTCGGCCAGGTCGAACTGGAGCCGGTGCGGCGGCTCGAAGGCCGCGGTGTCACACATCTGCGCTACCGCATCGTCCATCGTGCCCGGTGAGGTCCGGCCGAAAAGCGCGCAGGTTACAGCCAGTCCTTTTTCTTGAAGGACACGTACAGGGCGGCGGAAAGAATGACGATGACCAGGGTGGACGTCCAGAATCCGGCTGTGGTCTGGAATCCGGGGTAGGGCACGTTTTGGCCGTAGAAACCGGTGACAGCGGTCGGAATGGCGATGATTGCCGCCCAGCTGGTGACTTTTTTCATGATGGTGTTGAGGCGGTTGCCCTGAATGTTGAGCTGCGTCTCCCGGATCGTCGTCACCAGGTCGCGCAGCGACTCCGTCCATTCCGAGGCGCGCAGGACGTGGTCGTAGATATCCTGGAAGTAGGGCTGCAGTTCGGCGTCGACGAGGTGCATGTCCCGGCGCATGACCGTGTTGACGACTTCGCGCATGGGGAGCACGACGCGCCGGATGCGCACGAGGCTCTTGCGCAGAGCGAATGAGCGCCGCTGCATGTCGGCGTAGCGGGGACGTTCGTCGAACACGAGGTCTTCGAGTTCCTCGATCTGCTCGTCGAGCGATTGCACGACCTCGAAATGACCGTCGACGATGTGGTCGAGCAGCCCGTGCAGCAGGAATCCGACGCCGTTTTTCGCCAGATCCGCGGCGGAGTCCCAGCGGGCGACGACCGCGTCGACCGGGAAATTCTCGTCTTTGCGGACGGTGACCAGGGCTTGGCCGGTGATGAAGGCCGCGAGTTCCGATACGAGCAGTGTTCCGTCGGTGTCGAGCGCGGCCGAATAGGCGGTCAGGAAGGCGTGGGAATCGTACCGGTCGAGTTTCGCGCGTTGGTGTTCGTGCACGGCGTCTTCCACCGCGAGGGGGTGCAGGCCGAGTTCTTCGCTGATGGCGGCCAGGTCCTCCTCGGTCGGAGCGCAGAAGTCCAGCCACACAGTGGTTTCAGGGTCGGCGAGGTAGTCGGACACCTCCGCGACCGGGATCCCTTCGGCCGCAAGCACTCCGTCGCGATACACCCGCGTGCGTGCCATGACAGGCCCGCGCTCAGAACGAAAACGCCAGGTCACCGGCAAGGGCAGGGGAAGATATCGCGGCAACCAGCACGTCAGCAGCTCCAAACGCATCGCGGAACCGGCCCGTTCACGGCGAACGGGCCACCGGCGCACCCTCTACGAGAGCCGCTGTGAGGACACTGAGAACCGGGCTGCCCGGTTCGGCGAAACGAGGTTTCGGCGCGGCGGCGACGGGGGATACCCGGGAGGCCCGGACCGGCGAGGTCCAGCGAGGAAAGGACTCCGCGATGAGCACTGCCGACAAAGCCCGGAACAAGGCGGAGGAGCTGAAAGGCCGGGCCAAGGAAACCGTCGGCAAGGCGACCGGCAACGAGCAGTGGGAAGCCGAAGGCAAAGCCGAGCAGGGCAAAGGGAATCTGAAACAAGCGGGCGAAAAGGTCAAGGACGCGGTCAAGGACGTCGTCGACGACTGACGCTCGGTCACACCCGCGCAGGAGGCTTGGCGGGGCCGCGCCGCGAGGTGCGGCCCCGCCGCACAGCCGTTCGCGGCGTGCCGCCGAATCAACGAGGAGAAGAACATGCTGGCATTGCTGGGTTTGCTGTTGGTGATCTGGGTCGTGTGCATCGTGGTCGGGATCGCCGTGAAAGGATTGTTCTGGCTGCTGATCATCGGCGCGATCCTGTTCGTCGCCACCGCGGTGATCGGCTTCGTGAAACGCGAAGCGCTCGGGCGCGGCAAGGGCTGACCCCGCTCGCGTCGACACCGCCCGCGCCGCGTTCAGAGACGAAGAGGTGACCTGGTGGCCGTTCAAGACGGACAGCTCCCCACGCGGCGGATCGCCGGCGGCGGCCGGCCGCGGCACCGGGACGCCGCTGACGCCGTGCCCTGGTCGTTGCGAGTCGCGGCGGCGACCGGGTGGCGGTTCCTTGTCGTCGCCGTGACGATCGGCGTGCTCGCCTGGGTGCTGGGCTACTTGGCGACCGTGACGGTTCCGGTGGGGATCGCGTTGCTCCTGTCCGCCCTGTTCGCGCCGCTGGTGGACCGGCTGGTGCGCTGGCACGTGCCCCGGGCGCTGGCCGCCTTGACCGCGATCATCGTCGGGCTCGCGGTGCTCGGCGGCGTGCTGACCCTGGTGATCACCACCGTCACCGCGAGTCTTCCGGCTCTGCAGAGCCAGATCGACGCCAGCCTCGGCAACATCAACAAGTGGCTGCAGGACGGCCCGCTGCACCTGACGCACGCCCAGCTGCAAGAGCTGCTCAACAATGCGGTGAGCACCATCCGGGGCAGTACCTCGGAGCTGACCAGCCGGGCGCTGTCCACCGCGGCGGCGGTCGGCGGCACGATGACCGAAGCGCTGCTGGCACTGTTCGTGCTCATTTTCTTTCTCTACAGCGGCAGCCAGGTGTGGCGATTCGCTCTCCGGATCGTCCCGCCGGCGATGCGCGACGAAGTCGACGTCGCCGGACGCCGGGGTTTCGCCTCCCTGGTCAGCTACGTGCGCGCCACTGCCGGCGTAGCCTGCGTCGACGCCGTGTGCATCGGAATCGGCATCTGGCTGGTCGGAGTGCCGCTCGCGGTCCCGCTGGCCGCGCTGATCTTCATCGGCGCCTTCGTCCCGATCGTCGGCGCGGTCATCGCGGGCGCGGTCGCCGTGCTGATCGCCTTGGTGGCCAAGGGTTTCATCGCCGCGATCATCGTGCTGGCCGTCCTGGTGGCGGTGATGCAACTCGAGAGCCACGTCCTTCAGCCATTCCTGCTCGGACGCGCGGTCCGGCTGCATCCGCTGGCCGTGGTCGTCGGCATCGCGCTCGGCCTCGAAATCGCCGGAATCGTCGGCGCTCTCCTTGCCGTGCCCATCCTCGCCGTCGCCAAGTCCGCCGTCGGGTCCCTGCTCCGGGACCCGCAGCTGGAACCCGGCGACGTCAACCCGCTCCGCCCGGCGAACGCTCGTGCCGTGCCCGACCAGCCGGACACCGCCGCCGAGGGAGAACCGCCAGGCGAAACTTCCGAGTGAGCCGCGGACCCTGGACAAATAGCCTCGGCCAACGGTGCCAGCCAGCGCTGACGTCGTCTGGGCTCGCCGCGGCGGCAGCCCGAACTGCAAGATCACCGCAGCTTCTCAGCGCCGCTGTCGTGGACGCCGGAAGCCCGCTCATCACCGCGACTACGGCCGTTCGCGGGACACCGCTCTCAACACGTTTTCAGGCACGAACTCGACCGGGCGGCCATACCAGTCGCGCGCTTGGCGCAGAAGCTCCTTGCGTAGCTTCGGGATCCGTCGTCCGGCGGAACGAGGGCAGGGCGGGAAGCACCTCGACCCCGATAACTGCCGTTCCTGCGCGCGTTCGCCGACAGCCAGTTCGCTGCCTTCGGTCTCGTCGACCCGGACGCGCTGCGGTGCTGCATGACCGGGATCAGGCTGCCAGCCTCCTTCTCCGCCGAAGTCCGCTCTCAACCACGTCGCTTCGGCAATGTCGCCGCCATTTTGCCGGAGGACCGGGTCAGCCCGTCGCGAACTCTCGCAATGCCACCCCGAAACTCGCAAGATCCACTGGCCGGAACATCGCCGCTCGCCGTGGGGTCGCGTGCCTTTACCCGCCTGAGGCGAGTCGCCGCAGCAGCGACGAGAGTCCGTCGGGGGCCCGGCCGGTCAACCGGGCGCTTGTATGCACGACCGCGCCCGGTTCCACTCCGATCCGGTATCCGGCTTCCCTGAGCCGCCGCCACAGCGAGTGGTCCTCGCCGGTGGCCGCGCGGCCGAACCCGCCGACCGCGGTGTAGGCGTCGGCTCGCACGGCAAGGTTCGCGCCGTAGACGTTCTCGGTCGTGTCCACGATCTCGCGGTACCGCGCGGCCGCGTTCGGACCCCCCGGGACTGCGCCGACGAGGTGTGCGGGGCCGGTCGTGGCGTGCCAGCCGCGGCGGGCGCGGGCGAGGTGCCGCGCTGCCCAGTGCTGGTCGACTTCGGTGTCGGCGTCCGTGTTGAGCAACAACGCCTCTCGTGTGGAAAGCCGGGACAGCGCCGTTTGACAGCCCAGATCGCGGACCTCGCCGATCGTGCGCGGCGCGTTCGCGACCATGACGTCGGCCAGCGTGCTGGCCCGATCGGCCGTGTCGTCGACGCAGCGGTCGGCGACCACGACCACCGCGCGTTCCACCGAGACCGGCAGGCGCAGCAGCGACCGGCGGACTGCGTGCAAGCACTGGGAAACCGAGGCAGCCTCGTCGCGCGCGGGCACGACGACTCCTACGGCGGCGATCACCGCCGCCTCAATACGTCCATGCGGAACTGCTCGTCGAGGTGGGTCACCAGCGTTTCCAGCGCGGGATGCGCGGCGAGGCGCTCGTGCACCCCGGCGGCGTCGTGGGGCGCCTCGGGAGCCCACGGCAGCCAGTGCACGGCTACCAGATCGCCTCCGGGACGCAGCGCGGCGACGGACGCTTCGATCGTCTTTTCGAGGTCCGCTTCGTCGAGGTAGTAGAGCAATTCGCTGTACACGAACAGATCCACCGGCCCGGACGGCAACGCGTGCGGAACCAGCCCCTGCCGCACCTCCGCACCCGGCGCCGCTGTCCGCGTCCGCTCCACCGCAGACGGGACCGGATCGAACGCGACCAGCCGATCGCACCGTCCGGCCAGCTCCCGCGTGAGCACCCCCGTGCCGCAGCCCGGTTCCACGACGGTGCCGTAGCGTTCCCGCGGCAGCGACGCCAGCAGCAGCGACCGTTTCCGCCGCTCGTACCAGCTCGTCCCGACCTGCCACGGATCATCGGCTTCCTGGTACAGCGCGGCGAATCGCTCGACTGGGGCCGACGTTTCGGGCGGCTGCCGGAAGAACGTCTCGAACGGGCGGTCGAAGTGCGCCAGGACCTCGGCGGGGAGGATCGGGTCCTCACCGCGCGGGCCGCGCTTCAGCTGCGTCGTGAACTCGCCGACGGCCGCGGCTTTCGCCGTGCGCTCCGAGGGCGTCAGCCGGTAGGAATGTGCTTGCCGCCACGGGATGTCCGGCGCGTCCGGAGCCCGCCAGTGCCACATCCAGATCGGGTACGACCAGCGGTGCGCCGAAGCCGGTGCCGCCGCCAAAGCCGCCCGTCCGGCCGCTTGGTGGTCCGGGTGCGGGTCGTCGGGCCACGGCAGCAAGCACAGGTCGCGGTCCGCCGCGTGCTCGCGGAGGGCGTCGGTCAGCTCCCCGGCGTGCGCGGTGAGGTCGGAATCGGGCAGGCCCAGCCAGATCGGTTCCACGTCGAGTCCTTGCGCGGCAAGGGAACGCTCCAGCTCTTCGCGTCGTGCGCGACCCAGCTCGGCGCGTTCCGCGGCACCGGATTCGGGGAAAGCCGCTTCGCCGTCGGTGGCGACGACCAAGGTCACCTCGGTGCCCGCCGCGTGCAGGTGCTGGAGCAGCCCGCTCGCGCCGAGCGTTTCGTCATCGGGGTGCGCAGCCACGACCAGCGCCCGCCGGAACTCCTGTTCCGGCCAAGCGGGGAAGGTGCGCGTCCACTCGTCCTCGGGCACGAACGGCCTCATGCCCGGCCCTCCGCGAGCACAGCACGGCCGAGCGCCGCGAGGTCCCGTTCGCCGTGGTGCTGGCGGATGAACACTTGCAGGTCCGCCACCTGCTGCGCGAACCGCCGGTCCCGGCACAGCAGCCCGGGCCCGGTGATCCGCGGTGCCAGGTCGACTACGTCGCGCGCGGTCCGTTCGACGCTCGCGCGGCACGTGTCGTTCTCCAGCCCCGGGTCCGCGGCCCGCTCGATCGTGCCCGCGGTGGCGGTGAGCAATTCCTCCGAGCCCCGCAGCGCCGCGTGCAGCGCGCCGAGGTGCGCGAGCTGGTGTTCGTCCGCCTTGGTGCGCAGGCTCTCGCAGACGCTGTCGACCACGCCCGCCGCACCGCCCAGCCATACCGCCGCGACACCGGCGCCGCCGCGCACGAACCCGCGCCGCGCGACGTACCAGCCAGGCGGCCCGACTTCGCGGAGCACCGGGACGTCGTCGAACACCGCGTCGCCGCTGTCGGAGGCGTCCATACCGACCGACTGCCACGCGTCCGGGTGCCGCTGGACGCCGCGCGCGGTCAGGTCGACCTCGACGAGCTGGTCGCCGGCCACGACGAGCGCGCGGTCCAGTAGGGTGAGCCCGGAGCAGAACCGGGTGGTGCCGGACAATCGTCCATTGTGGAGCGAGGAGCCGGTGCCGCTCGATTTGGAGGCCCAGACGCCGTACAGCGCCTGGGGTTCCGCGGCGAGACCCGCTTCGGCGAGGATCGCGGTCGCGTCGGCGTGCCCCTCGGCGAGCCGGCCCAGCGCGAGGTCGCGGCGGCCGAACCCGGCGAGCGCGGACCACCGCCGCCGCAGCTCGCCGCCGCCCGGCAGGGGCAGGTCGAGCGTGCCGGAGGCGAGCATTCTCCGCAGCTCCCCGCCCAGCGTTTCCGGAGTGCGGGGGAGCGGGAGAGGCTTGGGCGGGGCATCCTCCAACAGGGTCATCGTGCGTCCTCCAGGCGACGGCGCTCGCGGATCAGGTCACTGCCTCGTTCGTAGTCCTCGTCGGCCTCATGGGTGAGCACGCCGACCACGACGCCGTCGCGCTCGTACCAGACGGTGAACGCGCCGTCGCGCGAGGCAGGCCACGCGTGGTCGTACCCGTCGCCCCACGCGGCGTACTTGAGCGTCCGGTCGCCGATCTCCGACCAGAACCCCGGCACGGCGTCCCACACCGCTTCGGCGCCCGCGGCCGTGCGACCGGCGATTTCTCCCATGGCCAGCCCCTCGCCCCAGTGTTCGACGGGCAACGCTCGGCCGGCGGAAGCGTTGTGCGCGAGCGCGACGTCGCCCGCCGCGCAGATTCCGGCGCGACTGGTGCGCATGCGTTCGTCGGTCCGGATCCGGCCGTTCTCGATCGTCAGTCCGGCCTTCTCCGCCAATTCGACGCGCGGCCGGACGCCGGTCGCCAGGAGCACCAGACCGGTGTCGAGGTCCCATCCGGTGTCGGTGCGCACGCGCCGTCCGCCGGTGATGGAGACCAGGCTGGTTTCGCGCAGCAGCCGGACGCCTTCGGCGGCGAGCCAGCCCGCGATCAGTTCCCCCGCGTCGCGGCCGAGGCGTTGCCGCTGCGGCACGGTGTCCGGGCACAGCAAGGTGACGCCCAAACCCAGTCGTGACAGGGAAACCGCGGCTTCGCAGCCGATGAACCCGGCACCGACGACGATCGCCTCGTCCGCGTCCGCAGCCGCGTCGCGAAGCTCGGCGGAACTGCGGCGCGATCTGAGCACCCGTACCGCCTCGTGGTCGGCACCGGGCAAGTCCGGCCGTATCGGCTCGGCACCGGTGGCGAGCACGCACTGCGTGAACGGGTGGACCCGGCCCGCCGCCGTGCGCACTTCGCCGTCGTTCAGTTCGACGACCGGGTCCCCGAGCGCGAGCCCGATGTCGAGGTCCTGGTAGACCTCCTTGTCCATTAAGGAGATTTCGTCCTCTGTGGTCTCCCCGCGCAAGAAGTCCTTCGACAACGGCGGCCGCTCGTAAGGTGGATCGTCGTCGGCGCTGAGAAGGCGGACTTCGCCGGTTCCGCCGGCTTCGCGGTAGGCGCGGGCAGCCGAGACCCCGGCCGGCCCGCTGCCGACCACCACGAGCTGTTCTGCACTCATGTGCGCCAGATACCCGTTTTCCGGTGCCCGGACACGTTGGGAGCAGAGGGCTCAGGGCTGAGACACCGGATGCCTTGATTAGCCCACAGGGGCCAGCTCCCGCATGCACGGCCGAGCTGCGATTGGTCTTTTACCCGAGTAGCGGGGCGCCTGCGAAGTCCTCGAAGGACTGGCTGGCCTGATGCCGGGCCAGCCGCGACCCGCGCCGGGCACCCGAATCCAGCCGGGCAAGTCGGGCAACCGGCGACCCTGGAGGTGGGGTAAGCGCCTTGGCGCGCTTACGATGTCGACGTCACCCACGCGGGTGCCCGGCAGACTTTGCCGTCCGGTTGGACGGGCGAGGCGGCACCAGGTTCGGAGGACCAGCGCCCCGGCGCAGCCGAGCACGGCGACGGTGGCGGGCGATGCCCGGGAGGCGAGTGCGCGTTTGTTCAGGCGCGCAGGAGCAGGTAGGCGAAGAGGCCGAACACCCATAGCGCGATGCCGAAGAAGAATGGCGCGAAACCGCGTCCGTAGACGCCGGCCGGGTGGAGATTGTGCCGGTCGACGTGCACTGGATTGTCCTGCTCTTGCTCTCGGCTGAAATGAGGGAGGAGGCCGCGTTGCAACGCGCGTTCGCGGTCGCCGAGACAGAGACGGAGGCGAACGACGACTTCAGCGATCATGCGTCAGGCGGTCCGCAAGAACCGGTACAGCCACTGCCGAGTTGATCCCAGAACTGCGCAAGTACGGCTTCGAGTTCGGCCGCAGCGCCATCTGCCGTCTGGTGCGGGGAGTTGTCCGGGCTCTGTGTCAGGTTCTCGACCGCCGCTCCGAGGGCTCGACGGTGGAGATCGAGCCGAGACGGGCCGCAGAGGAACCGCCGCGCCGCGGGCCCGTGGTCAGGATATGGCGATCAGGACGCTGGCGACGAGGGTGCCGCCCAGTCCGATGGTCTGCCTCCAGCGGAGTCGTTCGCGCAGCGCGGTGATGCCCAGCAGCACCGGCACGATCGGGTAGAGCGATGACAGCACGACGGCGACGGCCAGGAACTGGGTTCTGGTAGCGAACAGATAGCAGACCAGGGCCAGCGCTGCCAGTGCGCCGGCGAGCAGACTCCCGAGGTCGTGGCGTGAAACCCTGGCCGTGCGGTTCGAGCGCGGCGCGAGGCGGAGGGCGACGAGCGCGACAACGGCGATGGCGGCAACCCGGCCGGCGGCGACCGGCCAGATGCCGGATGACGGGCTTGCCTGCGCCAGGGCCAGGTACTGCACTGCGATGCCGAAGCCCGCGATCAGGCCGTCCCCCAGCGCACGCCGGGTACCGGTCGTACCGCCCGCGACCAGCCACAGCGCAGGCAGAGCAAGCGCGATCCCCGCCCAGGCCGCCGGTGCGGGACGCTCCCCGAACACGGTGACGCTCGTCAGGACCGGCAACGCGACTCCGACGACCGCGCTGACGGGCACGACCACGGACATGGCGCCGCGACCCATGCCGCGGAACAGGGAGACCATCCCGATCCCGGTTCCGGCCCCTGACAGAGCACCCCAAGCGAGGTCCGTCAGCCGAGGCTCGGCTGACGAGACCAGGGGCGCGGCGATGGCGGCGGTGACCAGCCCCCCGACCTGGCCCAGCAGCGCGACCCGGGCGAAACCGGAACGGCGGGACAGGATCCCGCCGAGAAAGTCCGAGAAGCCGTAGCTCAGCGCTGATGCCAGCGCCAGCAACGCACCCACGGCGATCAGCTCTGCCGGTTGCGCTCGGCTTCGCCGACCGGGCAGGCCGCCGAACTGGTGCAACTGGCGCGGTCGCACAACCGGCACAACAGATCCGCGTCGCCGATCTCGCCGTACAGCCCGGTGAGCAGCTTGGCCAGCAGCTCAGCCAAAGCCTCCTGTTCGGCGGCGTCGAGTCTGGACACCAGGTGGGCCAAGGGTTCGGCGCGAGCGGTCAGGATCTGGCCGGCCGCTCGCCGGCCCGGCGGGGTGAGCGTCACGCTCACCTGCCGCCCGGCGCCGGGCGATCGGCGGACGAGCCCGGCCGCTTCCAGCGAGTCGACCATGCGGGCGGCGGCGGACTGGCTCAGGCCCACTTGCCGGCCCAGCTCCGTCACGCTGATTCCCGGCGCTGTGGACAGGGCCACCAGCGCACCGGCTCCGCTGGTGCTGACCTCGCCGGCTTGGCGCACCCCGGCGAGCATCACGTCGTTCACCGCCAGCGCGGCAGCCCCGAGCAGATTCGCCAGCCGTTTGTCATGCATGACTCATGCATGCCAGATGATGACGGGCGCGGCGACCTTGATTTCCACCGCTGCTGATGTGATGAGGGTGCGCTGTCCGCATCCGCAGGTGGCGCACCCTCCGCAATGCTCCAGCGCGGTGTCCGGCTCTCGGCCGTTGGTCGTTGTCCCCTGTCTCGCAAAGCAGGTAGTGCCAGCATCCTCGGCAGTTCGCGGTCCGTCCGTCTCCGGGCGTCGATCCCGGCGGGGTCTGGAACGCGGCTCTCCCGGCACGCCTGCGGAACGGCTCCAGTACCTCGCGCTGCTGCGCGGCCCGCGAGGCGAGTCCGTGTCCGGGCAGCGTTTCGCGAGCTGCAGCTGCCTAGCCGCACGGCCTGTCGCCTACTGCTCGATGCGGCGGTTGCTGGCGTCCTCGACCAGCGCCTCCGGCGACGCCGCCCCGTCCGAAAGGCTGAAGTAGCTCGCCGATGGGTGAACTCGCGGATCTCGCCCACGGGCAGGCGATCGAGACACTGAGGGGGCTAGATTGAGGCCATGCCGAGCGACTTCACGCTGAAGACGATGAACGCCGTCCACCGCGGCCTGATCAAGCTCACCGGTGGCCGGGTGGGCTGGAACGTCGCCATGCCGGTCCTCGAGCTGACCACGGTCGGCCGCAAGAGCGGGCAGGCACGGTCGGTGATGCTGACGTCGCCGCACCAGGAGGGCGACACTTTGGTCGTGGTGGCTTCGCGCGGGGGCGACGACACGCACCCAGCGTGGTTCCTGAACCTGCGCGACAACCCGGAGGTCGAAGTGTCGCTGAAGGGCGCGCCCCGGAAGCCGATGCGGGCCCGGATCGCCGACACCGAAGAACGCGCCCGCCTGTGGCCGAAGATCGCCGCCGACTTCAAGAACTACGCGCAGTACCAGACGAAGACCGAGCGCGAGATCCCGCTCGTCTTCCTCGAACCGCGCTAGCCGGGATCCGCAACGCGACACTCTGGCAGGCCCGCAGATCAGACCGCCACACCCGCGCGCGTCCGGAGCCTGGCGTCGCCGCGATGACGTCGCCGGGCACCTGCGAGGACGCCGGAACGATCGTCGCGCTAGGTGAAAGCGACTACGAGGCAGACCACTCCCTCCCGCTCGAACTCGGAGACGCACCGAAGGCGTGGAGATGAAACGGCTCCATGCTGCCGCGAAATCGCGCGCTGGGAACGCAGACGCGCTGGCGACAGCAACGTTGGCTTTGCTGACGGGCGTCGCGGGAAACCTGCGGACGAGGTGCTGCGCAGGGCGATGACGGGCTGCGCCTTCAACACCAGTCGGCGGGACACGGTCAAACCGCCGGAGGTCGAGCCTGCACTGGCCTGGCTGGCATCGAACACGCTCAACGTGTCGCGGCTCTGGACCAGCTCGCGCTGAAGATGGACGGGACAGCAGCCGCAGCGAAGACCGTCTACCGCAAGCGCGCTGTCGTATAGAACGCACTGGAGTTCGCTGTGGAGAAAGAAGTCTTGCAGAAGAACCGGCTGTCGGAGGTCAAAGTGGACGCCGCCGAAGCAGGTGCGGGCGATCGATACGCGGGTGGTGGTCAACACGACGCAAGGGCCGCAACTGTTGGCGGCAGTCGCCGAACAGAAGGTGATGCGGGTACCGAACGGCGCAACAGAGCCGATCGCAGGCGCGGCGTGGACCGACTCCGGCGAGTGCCGCGATCACAGACACCTCAAGCAGCGTGCGAAAGGCGAGGTGCGGTCGGTGCTGTCAGCGCCGCCGCTGACGGCAATGCTCCACCGGCACATCCGAGCAGTACGGCGTCGCGACGGACGGCAGGTTGTTCCGAAGTCTCGATGGCGGCCCAGTCGCTGAATCGACACTGGCAAGAGTCCGGGATAAGGCGCGCAAGTCCGCGTTGTCCGACGACGAGCACCGCTCTCCGCTGGCCCGGCGGCCGTACGACCTGCGGCATGCCTGCGTGTCCACCTGGTTGGCGGCAGGAGGGCAACCTGCCCAGGTGGCGTGCTGTTCGAGGTCTACGCCAAGGCGCCTGGCCGGTCTGGAAAAGGTGGGGTTGGCAAAGATCGCCCAGGTGCTGCGCCTCCCACCGGGCCGAATGTAGGCCACGAATAGGCCGCGGACAGCTGTATCCGGCCGGGTACTACTGGACACAACCAAACCAAACAAGAGCGGCCCCTGTCCAGGTTCATCCTGGTCAAGGGCCGTTTACTGCAGGTGCTCGCGGGTGCCCCCGGTGAGATTCGAACTCACACTGGACGGGTTTTGAATCCGTTGCCTCTGCCAGTTGGGCTACGGGGGCGCAGTGCGGGAAACTTTACGGGACCCGCCCTTCCCGCCGTCGACCGGGTCCGGTGATCGGCGGTGATCGGCAGTGATCGACTTGGGGCCGGGGCTGGGTGTCTCCCGCCACTTCGTGGTGAACGCCATCGTGGGATCTGGATCGGTCCCGGTACGCTGGGCTCTCGCGGGTGACCGCGTGTCGAAGACGTCCCGCCGAGCCTTCAGGAGGACACCGGTGACCGAACAGGCTGCCGAGTCGAACGGCGCCGCCGCCGGCGTGCCGCAGCGACGGGTGCTCGTCGCGGAAGACGAGGCGCTCATCCGGCTCGACCTGGTGGAAATGCTGCGCGAAGAGGGCTACGAGGTCGTCGGCGAGGCCGGCGACGGCGAGGAGGCCATCGCGCTGGCCACCGACCTCAAGCCGGACCTCGTGATCCTCGACGTCAAGATGCCGAAGCTCGACGGCATCGAGGCGGCCGCGCGGATCACCGGCGACCGGATCGCGCCGGTCGTCATTCTCACCGCGTTCAGCCAGCGCGACCTCGTCGAACGGGCCCGCGACGCGGGCACCATGGCGTATCTGGTGAAGCCGTTCGCCAAACGCGACCTCGTGCCCGCGATCGAGCTGGCCGTCAGCCGGTTCTCCGAGCTGCAGGCCCTCGAGGCCGAGGTCGCCGGGCTCACCGACCGGCTCGAGACCCGCAAGGTCATCGACCGGGCGAAGGGCCTGCTGATGAGCCGCCAGGGGCTCACCGAACCCGACGCGTTCCGCTGGATCCAGCGCACCGCGATGGACCGGCGCACCACGATGAAGGCCGTCGCCGAGGCGGTCGTGGAAAGCATCGGCTGAGCACCGGCAAGAACCCGGAGAAGCGGGCGCGACCAGGGGTCGCGCCCGCTTTTTCCTTGCCCGAAACCGCAAACCGCGCCGGAGAGTGACTGCCTGGCCCCGGAGCGCGCTCCCGCCCAGCGGGACTCCGTCCGGTTTGCCGCGTCCGTCCCGGGCCGCCGTGTCGCGCCGAAACCTGGCTGCTGACCAGCGAAAACCCTGCTGCCGCAGCGATGCCGGACCCACCCGTGCGGGTTGATCTGCCCTGCGCGAAAGGGCAAGGTTGCTACCTTGGAGTCCGGGGGATCGTGGTGTCGGTCACGATGACGGAGGGGATGTTCCTAGACTGCCCCCATCGATCGGACGTCAGGTCAAGGTCCGTTCGAGGGGTGCTCGGACACGAAGAGTCATTCACTCGGTCGTTGCAATAAGACGATCGAGTGTAAATCATCCGTTAATTCTCGTGACGACCGTCACGATGTGGATACAAGACTCGCTGTGACTCTGTGCAACACCTCACCCGGCGGCTACGTTCAGCGCCCAGTCGAAGTCCCACGCAGGGACCCGCCGTTCCCCTGGAACGTCGCGGGTGGCATTTGGAGGAACGAGTGCAGAGAGCACGACTCACTAAGGTCATCGTGCTGGCCGCGGCGGGAGTCATCTCCCTGGGCGCCTGCTCGGCGCGGACCGGCGGTGACTCGGGTGGCGACAGCGGCGCGCCGCAGGCCGCGGCCCCGTCGGCGGCGGCGAACGCGGCGGACCCGGCAGGAGACGGCAAGGCGCAGTGCGCGCCGACCTCGATCGCCTACGCCGGCACGATCAACGGCGCGAACGCGGCCCTGGGCCAGAACATCCTCAAGGGCGCGAAGCTGGCCGTCGACCAGCACAACAAGGCGAACGCGGACTGCCAGGTCAAGCTGGAGCAGTTCGACACCGAGGGCACCCCGGACAAGGCGCCGGGCATCGTGACCCAGATCGTCAACACGCCGGGCATCGTCGGCGTCATCGGCCTCCCGTTCTCGGGCGAGTCGAAGGCCGCGGGCAACATCTTCAACTCCGCGGGCCTGGTCGCCGTGACCCCGTCCGCGACCAACCCGTCGCTCGCCCAGAACGGCTGGAAGACCTTCTTCCGCGCACTGGGCAACGACAACGCGCAGGGCCCGGCCGCCGCGAAGTTCATCACCGGCGACCTGAAGGCCAACAAGGTCTGCGTGATCGAGGACGACTCCGAGTACGGCACCGGCCTCGCCGCCTCGACCATCAAGGCGCTCGGCGACAAGGCGAGCTGCCAGGACAAGGTCAAGACGAAGCAGACCGACTTCTCGGCCGTGGTCAACAAGATCAAGAACGAGAAGCCGGACGCGATCTTCTACTCGGGCTACTACCAGGAAGCCGCTCCGTTCGCACAGCAGCTGAACGACGCCGGCGTCAAGGCGAAGTTCGTCGGCCCGGACGGCGTGAAGGATGACCTGTTCGTGAAGGGCGCCGGCGACGCCGCGGCCAACGCGTACTTCACCTGCCCCTGTGTCCCGGCCGACCAGTTCACCAAGTTCACCGACGCCTACAAGGCGGCGACCGGCGTCGACCCGGGCACCTACTCGCCCGAGGCCTACGACGTCGCGACGATCCTGCTGAAGGGCATCGACGCCGGCAAGAAGACCCGCGCCGATCTGCTGGACTTCGTGAAGACCTACGACGGCCAGGGCATCACGAAGCACTTCAAGTGGGACGACCACGGCGAGCTGTCCGCGACCACCGTGTGGACCTACAAGGTGGAGAACGGAAAGATCGTCCGCAACACCGAGATCAAGTAGCTCACCGCTTTCGGTTCCAGTACCGGGGTGCGGGCCAGGCGGCATGATCCCGCCTCGCCCGCACCCCGGACCCACATGGAGAACTAGTGTGTCGATGACCCCTGACCTCAGTTCGCTCGTCCTCGCGCAGGGCGGCGGCAGCTGGATCACCTTCGACGTGAATTCGTTCCTGAACCAGTTCTGGGACAACACGATCGACGGTCTTTCCTACGGCAGCATTTACGCGCTCGTGGCGCTGGGCTACACCCTCGTCTACGGCGTGCTCAAACTCATCAACTTCGCCCACTCCGAGGTGTTCATCTACGGCGCCTTCGCGACGTGGTTCACCTTCTACGGCTTGGGTTTCCGCCCCGGCGCGACGCCGGATCTGCCGATCTTCGAACTGATCGGCTTCCTGCTGCTCGCGCTCATCGCGTCGATGGCGGTCTCCGGCGGGACCGCGGTCGTGCTGGAACGCGTGGCCTACCGGCCGCTGCGCAAACGCAAGGCGCCCCGGCTGGTCTTCCTGATCACCGCGATCGGCGCTTCCTTCGTGCTGCAGCAGATCCTGTTCATCTGGCGCGGCGGCAACCCGGAGAACAGCATCCGGCTGCTGCGCAACGACGAGGTCTTCACGATCTTCGGCGGCAGCGTCACGATCGTCACCATCATCACCGTGGTGGCGTCGATCCTGCTGATGGTCGGCACGGACATGTTCGTCAACCGCACCAAGTTCGGCCGCGGCATCCGCGCAGTGGCTCAGGACCCGGACACCGCGACGCTGATGGGCGTCAACAAGGAACGCGTCATCACGCTGACGTTCCTCATCGGCGGCCTGCTGGCCGGCGCGGCGGCGCTGTTCTACATGATGAAGATCCCGCAGGGCGCCTCGTACCAGGGCGGCTTCATCCTCGGCATCAAGGCGTTCACCGCCGCGGTGCTCGGCGGCATCGGCAACCTGCGCGGCGCGCTGCTGGGCGGCCTGCTGCTCGGCGTCGTGGAGAACTACGGGCAGTCGCTGTTCGGCGGCGCGTGGCGCGACGTCGTCGCGTTCGCCCTGCTGGTGCTGATCCTGATGTTCCGCCCGACCGGCATTCTCGGCGAATCGCTCGGAAAGGCACGGGTATGACGACGACTACGACGCCGCCCGCCGCCCCGGCGAAGGCCCGCCGCCGTCCCGTTTCGGAATGGTGGAACCGGCTGTCCCGGGTCCAGCAGTGGGGCGTGCTCATCCCGCTGGTGGCGCTGGTCTACCTGCTGCCGGTGCTGAACCCGCCGCTGATCACCACCCAGCCCGGGTACGACTTCCCGATCGCGATGTTCGAGGTGTCCCGCTACGCGCTGGTCGCCATCGGGCTCAACATCGTGGTCGGCCAGGCGGGTCTGCTCGACCTCGGCTACGTCGGGTTCTTCGCGATCGGCGCCTACGTGATGGCGCTGTTCACGAGCCCCGACTCGTCGCTGGCGAAGCTGCCGTTCCTCGTCGTGCTGCCGATCGCGATGGTCGTCACGATGATCTTCGGGGTGATCCTCGGGACGCCGACGTTGCGATTACGCGGCGACTACCTGGCGATCGTCACGCTGGGCTTCGGCGAGATCGTGCGGCTGCTGGCCGACAACATCGACCCGCTGCGCGGCAACCGCGGCTTCCAGGGAGTCGGGCATCCGCCGGGCGTGAAGGCGGACGGCAATCCGCTCTTCAACAACACCGACGGCATCCCGTGGTACTGGCTCTGCGTCACGATCATCATCGTGATCCTGTTCGTGGTCGGGAACCTGGAGCGCAGCCGCGTCGGCCGCGCGTGGGTCGCGATCCGCGACGACGAGGACGCGGCCGAGATCATGGGCGTGCCGACGTTCAAGTTCAAGATCTGGGCGTTCGTCGGCGGCGCCGCGGTCGGCGGTCTTTCCGGCGCGCTGTACGCGGGGCAGTTAGGCTTCGTGAACAACCAGAAGTTCGACGTGGTCACGTCGATGCTGTTCCTGGCCGCGGTCATTCTCGGCGGCGCGGGCAACAAGGTCGGCGTGCTGCTGGGCGCGATCGTGGTGGCCTACGTGCCGCTGCGGTTCCAGCAGATCGCGGAGTACAAGTACCTGATCTTCGGACTCGCGCTGATCATCCTGATGATCTTTCGCCCGCAGGGCCTGCTCGGCGCGCGGCAGCGGCTGCTCGCGTACGGCAGGCAGGCGTACCAGCGGCTGCTCGGCAAGGGCGAGCAGGTCAGCAGCGACGGTTCGCTGGCGTCCGACAACCCGGGGGAGAAGGCATGACGGTCCCTGGCAACGGAAACGGGCCCGAGGTCCCGGCCGAGGGCGGCCTCGTGGCCGAGGTCGCGAACATGACCGCCGACGAGCTGGCCGAACACGAGGCCGAGGTCGCCGAGGTCGTCGCGCCGGACCGGGAGATCCAGGCCGAGGTCGGGCAGACGCTGCTCAAGGTCGACGACGTCACCGTCCGCTTCGGCGGCCTGGTGGCGCTGGACTCGGTGTCCTTCGAGATCCGGCGCGGCGAGATCCTCGGCCTGATCGGGCCGAACGGCGCGGGCAAGACCACCTGCTTCAACGCGATGACCGGGGTTTACCGGCCGACGTCGGGGCAGGTGCTGCTCGAGGACCAGCCGCTCGGCAAGACGTCGCGGCACGGGATCACCCAGCTCGGCATCGCCAGGACGTTCCAGAACATCCGGCTGTTCTCCGAGATGACCGCGCTGGAGAACGTGGTCGTCGGCACCGACGCACGGCACAAGACGAGCCTGCTCGGCGCTCTCCTGCGGGTCCCGCGGCACCACCGCGAGGAGAAGCAGGCGATCGAGAAGGCCATGGCGCTGCTGGAATTCGTCGGCATCGCCGACCGGGCCGCGGACCGCGCGAAGAACCTGCCGTACGGCTATCAGCGGCGGCTGGAGATCGCGCGGGCGCTCGCCACCGAGCCGAAGCTGCTGTGCCTCGACGAGCCGGCCGCCGGGTTCAACCCGGCGGAGAAGGAAGAGCTCATGGGGCTGATCCGGACGATCCGCGACGACGGCTACACCGTCCTGCTGATCGAACACGACATGAAGCTCGTCATGGGCGTCACCGACCGGATCGTGGTGCTGGAGTTCGGCAAGAAGATCGCCGACGGGCTTCCCTCCGAAATCCGGGAGAATCCCGCCGTGATCGCCGCTTACCTGGGAGTTCCCGACGATGACGTTGCTTGAGCTGTCCGACGTTTCCGTCCACTACGGACGGATCCAGGCCGTGTCCGGGCTGTCCATCACGGTCAACGAGGGCGAGATCGTCACCCTCATCGGAGCGAACGGCGCCGGCAAGTCGACCACGATGCGGGCGATTTCCGGCATCCGGCCGATCTCCGGCGGTGCTATTCGCTTCGACGGCGAGGACATTTCGCGGCTGCGCGGGGATTTGCGCGTGGTTCGCGGGATTTCGCAGGCGCCGGAGGGCCGGGGGATTTTCCCTGGGATGACGGTGCTGGAGAATCTGGACATGGGCGCTTATGCGCGCAAGGACCGGAAGAATCTGCAGCCTGATTTCGATCGGGTGTTTGAGTTGTTTCCGCGGTTGGCTGAGCGGAAGACTCAGGTCGGCGGGACGATGTCCGGGGGTGAGCAGCAGATGCTCGCGATCGGGCGGGCGTTGATGGCCAAGCCTCGGTTGTTGTTGCTGGACGAGCCTTCGATGGGGTTGGCGCCGCAGTTTATTCAGCAGATTTTCCGGATTATCACGGAGATCAATCGGCAGGGGACGACCGTGCTGCTGGTTGAGCAGAATGCGCAGCAGGCGTTGTCTCGGGCGCATCGGGCTTATGTGCTGGAGACTGGGCAGATTACGAAGACTGGTACTGGGCAGGAGTTGTTGGCTGATACCAGTATCAAGGAGGCTTATCTCGGGGTTGGGTGAGTTTCCGGGCCTCGTCGCCTGGCGGCGACATTGGCCCGTTGGTTGCGCGGGG
Source organism: Amycolatopsis circi (assembly GCF_003385235.1). Classification (GTDB taxonomy): domain Bacteria; phylum Actinomycetota; class Actinomycetes; order Mycobacteriales; family Pseudonocardiaceae; genus Amycolatopsis; species Amycolatopsis circi. The sequence continues at coordinate 34,860 of NZ_PQIA01000073.1, forward strand.
CACCCCGAAGCTTGATTGTGACTGCGGCGCGGGGGTGTGTGGCTGCACTGGCGGGTCGGGTGCGCTGGCTGCGGTTTAGGGCCGTGAGGGGAACCCTGAGGGACTCAGAGTCCCTCAGGGTTCCCCTCACGGCGTTTCACCGAAAATCAGGCGCCTGGCGGGCGGTCCCGGACTACGCAGGTCAGGCGCGCGGTGCAGGTGCGGCGGCCTTCGTCGTCGGTCAGCACGATCTCCGAGGTGATCGTTCCCCGGCCGACATGCAGCGGAGTCGCGACGCCGGTGACAATGCCCGACCGAACGGCGCGGTGGTGGGTGCACGACAGTTCCAGGCCCATCGCGGCGCGTTCGGGGCCCGCGTTCAGCGCGGCCAGCACCGAGCCAAGGGCTTCGGCGACGGTGGCGTTCGCTCCGCCGTGCAGGAGGCCGTAGGGCTGGAGGTTGCCTTCGACGGGGATGGTGCCGACGACCCGCTCGGGAGTCATTTCCACTAGCTTCAGCCCGATCTTGTCGTTCAGCTGCTGGCCCGCTGCCGCGGGGTCCATGCCCGCGAACTGGCCCGGCGTGATTTCCGCCGTCTGCTCGGTCACTCTCTGCTCCTCAACCTATGCGACACGCAAGAGTGTCAGACCCTCACCCTAGACTCGCCCCCGTGAGCCCGAGTGAGAACCGAACCGTTGCCAAGACCACAGGCGCCGCCGCTGCGCAGGAACGCCCCCGGCTGCTGCTGATCGACGGCCATTCGATGGCCTATCGCGCCTTCTTCGCCCTGCCCGCGGAGAATTTCCGCACGAAGACCGGGCAGGTCACCAACGCGGTCTTCGGCTTCACCTCGATGCTCATCAACCTGCTGCGCGACGAGAAGCCGACGCATCTCGCGGTGGCCTTCGACCTCTCGCGCAAGACCTTCCGGTCGGAGACGTACGCCGACTACAAGGCCAACCGCAGCGCCACGCCGGACGAGTTCCGCGGGCAGGTCGACCTCGTCAAAGAGGTGCTCGACGTGCTCGGCATCCCTTCGCTCACGAAGGAGAACTACGAGGCCGACGACGTCATCGCCACGCTCACCACGCAGGCCGGCGAAGACTACGACGTGCTGATCTGTACCGGCGACCGCGACGCGTTGCAGCTCGTCACCGATCGGGTAACCGTTTTGTACCCCAAGCGGGGCGTCTCCGACCTCGTGCGGTTCACGCCGGACGCGGTGGAAGAGAAATACGGTCTCACGCCGACCCAGTACCCGGACTTCGCGGCGCTGCGCGGCGACCCCTCGGACAACCTGCCCGGCATCCCCGGCGTGGGGGAGAAGACCGCGGCCAAGTGGATCCGGCAGTTCGGCTCGCTGGCCGACCTCATCGACCGGGTCGACGAGGTCAAGGGCAAGGTCGGCACCGCGCTGCGCGAGCACCTGTCCTCGGTCCAGCTCAACCGGCAGCTCACCGAACTGGTCCGCGACGTGCCGCTGGAGTCCGTGCCGGACCAGCTGGAGCTGCGTCCGTGGGATCGCGAGGCGGTGCACCGGCTCTTCGACGAGCTGGAGTTCCGCGTGCTGCGCGATCGGCTTTTCGACACCCTGAGCAGCGCCGAACCCGAGGCCGACGAGGGCTTCGAGGTGTCCGGCTCCGCGCTCGCGCCGGGCACGCTCGGCGCGTGGCTCGAAGCGCACGCCGGTGCGGCCGAACCGGTGGCGCTGTCGTTCCGGGCGACCGGTGCCTCGGTCCGCTCCGACCTCAAGGCGGTCGCCTTCGCGACGGCGGACGGCGAGGGCGCGTATGTAGACGTCACCGCGATGGACGAGGCAGACGACCGGGCGCTGTCGGCGTGGCTGGCGGATCCGAAGGTCCGCAAGATCGGCCACGACCTGAAGGTGCCGCTGCACGCGGTCCGCGCCCGCGGCTGGACGTTCGCCGGGCTCAGCATGGACACCGCGCTCGCCGCGTATCTCGCGCGGCCGGGGCAGCGCACGTTCGGGCTGGACGACCTGGCGCTGCGCTATCTGCACCGCGAGCTGCGCTCGGAAGCCGGAGACGGCGACGGTCAGCTGTCGCTGCTCGACGGCGGCGCGGACGAGCTGGAGCAGAAGGAAATCTCCGCCGAACTGGTGAAGGCGCGCGCGATCTTCGAGCTGTCCGGCGCGCTGACCACCGAGCTGGAGGAACTCGGCGGCGCGAAACTGCTGGCCGAGCTGGAACTCCCGCTGCTGGAAGTGATCACCGAACTGGAGGCGGCGGGCATCGCGGTCGACGTCGACCAGCTCACTGAGCTGGAGGCGCACTACCTCAGCCGGGTCACGCAGGCCGCGGACTCCGCGTACGAGGTGATCGGCAAGCAGATCAACCTCGGTTCGCCGAAGCAGCTGCAGGTGGTGCTGTTCGACGAGCTGGGCATGCCGAAGACCAAGCGCACCAAGACCGGCTACACCACCGACGCCGACGCGCTGCAGTCGCTGTTCGAGAAGACCGAGCACCCGTTCCTGCAGCACATGCTGGAACACCGCGACGCGACGCGGCTGCGCACCACGGTCGAAGGCCTGATCAAATCGGTCGCCGACGACGGGCGTATTCACACCACGCTGCAGCAGACGATCGCGGCCACCGGACGGCTGTCGTCGGTCGAGCCGAACCTGCAGAACATCCCGGTGCGCACCGAAGAAGGCAGGCGCATCCGCGACGCGTTCGTGGTCGGCGACGGCTACGCCGAGCTGATGACCGCGGACTACAGCCAGATCGAAATGCGGATCATGGCGCACCTGTCGAAGGACGAGGGCCTCATCGAAGCCTTCAACAGCGGCGAGGACCTGCACACGTTCGTCGCGTCGCGCGCGTTTTCCATGCCCGCCGCGGAAATCACGCCGGAACAGCGCTACCGCGTCAAGGCGATGTCGTACGGGCTCGCGTACGGCTTGTCGGCGTACGGCCTGTCGCAGCAGCTGAAGATCTCGACGGAAGACGCGAAAGAGCAGATGGAGGCGTACTTCTCGCGGTTCGGCGGGGTGCGCGACTACCTGCAGTCGGTCGTCGGCGAGGCCGCGAAGTGCGGTTACACGGAGACGATCTTCGGCCGCCGCCGCTACCTGCCGGACTTGAACAGCGACAACCGCCAGCGCCGCGAAATGGCCGAGCGGATGGCGTTGAACGCGCCGATCCAGGGCAGCGCCGCGGACATCATCAAGGTGGCGATGCTGAACGTGCACCGCGCCCTCGCCGAAGCGGGCGCGCGCAGCCGCGTGCTGCTGCAGGTCCACGACGAACTGGTCCTCGAAATCGCCGACGGCGAGCGCGGGGACGTCGAGAAGCTGGTCCGCGAGGGCATGGGCTCGGCCGCGGAACTGGCGGTGCCGCTGGAGGTTTCGGTCGGATACGGGCGGTCGTGGAACGAGGCCGCGCACTGAGCTGAGGCGCGAAGCCCGGGGTCGGCGACCGGCCCCGGGCCCGACGCGGCTCTGGCGGCGGAATCGGCGTCGCGTCGGTTCGGGCGAGGGCGGGTCCGGCGGTACGGGTGACGGCATTCGGTTGGGTGGTCGCGGGTCGGCGGCGTGGGCGGCGGAATCGGTGCCGCGTCGGTTCGGGCGAGGGCGGGTCCGGCGGTACGGGTGACGGCATTCGGTTGGGTGGTCGCGGGTCGGCGGCGCGGGCGGCGGAATCGGTGCCGCGTCGGTTCGGGCGAGGGCGGGTCCGGCGGTACGGGTGACGGCATTCGGTTGGGTGGTCGCGGGTCGGCTGCGCGGGCGGCGGAATCGGTGCCGCGTCCGTTCGGGGCGAGCGCGAGTCCAGCGGAACGCGTGACGGCATTCGGTTGGGCAGTCGCGGATCGACGGCGCGGGCAACGAAATCGGCGGCGAATCCGGTCGGACGAGCAGGAATCAGCGGCCCGCGCAGATTCGTTGTCCGCCTGATCCGCTTAGCGTCAGCGCGGGAAACCCGAACCCGGCGGGCTTTTCGGTAGCCGATTCGGCAATGTCGCCACCATCGGCGGCTTCTTCTCTGTCCGGCCGCCAACACGGGGCGACCCAAAGAAACCGGTGTCACCCACGAGAAGTGCCGAGACGCCGCTGAACGGGTGAGCTTGCTGCTCCAGCGTGGGCCACTTTCCGCGAACGCCGCCCGGGTCGCCGCAGGCCCGGCGTAGGGTCCCCCCGTGGGGTACCAGGCCGAGCGTCGACGCTGGCGGGTTCGCCTGCGCGACCGCACCGGCGGGATCCGCGGGGCAGGCACCATGCTCGACGAGGACCATGTGCTCACCTGCGCGCACGTCGTCGAGCGGGCCGGCGGGCCGAACGCGGACGTCCTGGTCGACTTCGTCGGGTTGCCCGGTACTCCAGTCAGCGTCGGTCGCGTTCTGCCGGGGGCTTGGGTGCCGCCGGGACGCGACGAGCGCGGCGACATCGCGGTGCTGCGGTTGGTCAAGCGAGTGCCGGGGGCGTTGGGCGCGCCGTTGTACCGGATGCCGTTGTCGGACGGGCAAGCCGTGCGTGCGTACGGGTTTCCGGCGGGCGCGGACGAAGGGCTGTGGACGTTCGGCGAGCTTGCCGGAGAAGGCGGACCTGGCTGCGAATGGGTGCAGCTGGCCCGGAAGAACGACGACCAGCCGATCTCCGGCGGGTTCAGCGGCACCGCGGTTCTCGACGAGGAGACCGGCCGCGTGGTCGGCATGGTCGTGTCCCGGTACAAAGCCGAGGGCGAGCGGGTCGCGTGGATGATCCCGGTCGAGACGATTCTCGGCTATCTCGGTGCGGATCGATGGGGCCACGGGAGTCCGGCTGTCGACCAGACTTTCGGGCGAGAACTCGACCAGGTCGCTTACGATCCGCAGTTCGCCCGCGAAGTCGTGGGCTGGTTCGGCGAGGGGCACGGCGTGTGGATCGTCGTGACCGGCGAGGTCGGGTCCGCGAAAGCCGCCGCGCTCGATCTCGCGGTGGTGCTCGCCGACCGAGAGCGTTCGGCCGCGGCGAACGCACTGCGCGACACTCTGGCCAAGGAAACCTTGCCGCCAGCGGGAAGTGTCGATCTCGCGGTGGACGCGGCGGGCAAAACCTCGGCTCAGGTGCGGCAACGGCTCGCGGAGCGGCTCGACCTCACGTTGGACAACGGCGAGACTCATTCGGGCATCGGCCGGACGGTGGTGGTGAACGCGATCGACGACGCGGCCGAGCCGGAACAGCTGATCGGCGAGGTGATCGCGCCGCTCGCGGACCGCGCCGCGCGGCTGGGGATCCGGCTCGCGCTCGGGTTTCGCCGGGAGTCTTCGCCGGGGCTCACGGAGTTGCGTTCGCGCCGGAACGGAGCGCGGCCGGACGGGCTGGCCCGCCGGCTTTCCGCACTGGACAAGCAGATCGACGAACTCGCCGCTCTGGAGGAACACATCGCCGAGCTGGCCCCGCGGTTCGCGGTGACCGACGTTCCGCCGCCGCGGGTGCGCCGCCGTCGTGGTGCGGTGAGCCGGTTGCAGGAAGCCGCTGATCTCGGCGATGTCGCGTGGGCGGAGCGACACGTCGAGGAAGTCGCCACTGTGGTGGCCGCCGATCTGGCCGCGGCGAAAACCGCCCGAGACCGGCTCGATGCCGCGCACGATCGCCGTACCGAGTTGCGGTTTCGCCTCGACGGGTACGGAGAACGTGCTCGCGCCGCTGGCCGGGTCGAGGATCCGCTGCTGGATTCGTTGTATGCCAACGCCTGGCAGTTGCTGTACGAGGGCGCGTGCGATCCGGTGGCGGCCGCTGCGGCGGTCGAGGAGTTCGCTGCCGCGGTGCGCAAGGGGAATCGATGACCTCCTGCGCTCGCCCGAACTGCTCCGGCACGATCAACCGTGCCGGGTTCTGCGCGAAGTGCGGCTGGGCACCGGGATCCGAGCCGAAGAAACCCACGCCGAAAGCCGACGCGACACTCGTCATCCCCGCTCCGGGCGCGAGCCGGATCGCCGACACCGTCGTCACGCGGGAGCAGCAGACCGCCGGTCACGGCACTGGCGACGACTACATCCCGCTCCCCGTGGTCGTCCTGCCGGACATCGCCGGGCGAGTCCTCGCCGATCCGCACGTCGCCGAGGGCGAGCGGTACTGCGGCAAACGCGGCTGCGGCGCGCCGGTCGGCCGCTCGACCGGCGGCCGTCCCGCGCGCACCGAGGGCTTCTGTCCGCAGTGCGGCACGCCGTTCTCCTTCTCTCCCAAGCTGTTTCCGGAAGACGTGGTCGACGGCCGCTACCAGGTGCACGGCTGCATCGCGCGCGGCGGCCTCGGGTACGTCTACCTCGGCACCGATCTGCGGCTGAAACAATACGTCGCGCTGAAGGGCCTGCTCAACACCGGCGACGAGGCCGCGGTGCGGATCGCCGAGACCGAGAGCCAGGTGCTGACCTCGCTCGACCACCCGAACATCGTGCGGATCCACGACGTCGCCACGCATCCGGATCCGCACGGCGGGCCTGACGCGCGCTACATCGTCATGGAGTTCGTCGACGGCCTCCCGCTCGCCGAGGTGATGCGGCGCGGCCGCGCGATGCTCGACGGGCCCGAGGGCAGGCTGCTCGTCGAGCACGTCGTCGCCTACGGCCGGGAGATCCTCACCGCGCTCGGCTACCTGCACGAGCAGGGCCTGCTGTACTGCGATCTGAGCCCGCAGAACGTGATCCACGGCGAGAAACGGGTCAAGCTGATCGATTTCGGCGCGATCCGCAAGATCGGCGACCAGACCAGCCCGATCGTCGGCAACCCGCGCTTCCAGATCGGCGCGACCGAACTGGACGAGCACGGGCTGACCGTGCGCTCGGACATCCACACCGTCGGCGCGACGCTGCGCGACCTGTTCCGCTGCAGCGACGGCTGGCCGCATCCGGCCGACAAACGGATCGCGCTCGGCGTCGAATCCTTCACGCAGGTGCTCGACCGCGCGACCGGACCGTACGAGCACCGGTTCGCCACCGCCGGTGAAATGCTCGTGCAACTCGACGGCGTACTGCACGAGATCCTTTCGCTGCGCGACCGCCAATCGCGGCCGTCGATCTCCACGCTCTTCACCGAAGCGGCTGTTCTGCTGGACGCCGGGCTCGGCCAGCCGCGGCCGGTCGGGGAGTGGGTGCGCCGCGCCCGACGCACCGCGGGCCCGCTCGGCGCGCTGCCCGCACCGCTCGACATCGCGCTCGGATTGCCGGTGCCGCACGAGGATCCGCACGACCCGGCAGTCACCTTTCTGCGCACCGTCCGCGCGCCGGATCCCGCGCGGCTGCTGAAGAAACTCGAACGCGCCGACTCGACCGTCGAGGTGGAGCTGCGCCGCTGCCGGGCCTGGCTCGAACTGTCCGAAATGGACTCAAGCGGTGCGGATCAGGCAGCGCAACGAGTAGACGCCGCCGAGAAACTGCTCGGTGCCCGCGCCAAGCACGACTGGCGGGTCGCCTGGCACCGCGGCCTGGTCGCGCTAGCCGCAGGTGCCGTGGAGACCGCCCAGACCTGGTTCGAGCGCGTGCACCGCGACATCCCGGGCGAGGAGACGCCGAAGCTCGCGCTCGGCCTGTGCGCGGAGCACTGTGGCGGCCCGAAGAAGGCGGCGCGCTACTACGACGCGCTGTGGGTACGGGACCACCTCCAGGTCAACGCCGTTTTCGGGCTGGCTCGCGGCCATCTGCAGCTGGACCAGCGCACGGCGGCGGTGGAATTGCTCGACCAGGTCCCGGAGTACTCGCGGCACGACGAGGCGGCGCGGATCGCCGGGATCCGGGTGCGGGCGGGAATTCTGCCGGTGGGGGACGCGCTGCCCGGCATCGAGGACCTGACCGAGGCGATCGAGCGGCTGTCCGCGCTGGAACTGGACCGCGACACCGCGGACCGGCTCACCGCCGAGGTCCGCGAGAGCGCGCTGCGCTGTTTCGTGGCCGGGATGCGCGGCATGCCGCCCGGCCCGGTCCTCGGCGAACGGCTCGACGAGCACGGGCTTCGGCTGCTGGTCGAGCAGTCGTACCGGCGGATCGCGCGCCGGGCCGGTTCGGCGGAGTACCACGACGCGTTGGTCGACCGGGCGAACGAGACGAGGCCGACGACCTGGGTGTAACCGGCGAAGGGGCGAGGGATGAGCAGGGGTTGGGACGTCGAGGTCCATCAGAACCGCTACCTCGGCGAAGGCGATACCGGGATGCAAGCTGTGGTCACCGTTTCGGCGCGCGATAATGGCGCTGTCGCGTCCCGGCCGCCCGGCGCGGAAGTGCTCCTGGTCGACTGCTCGACGTCTATGCGCTACCCACCGACGAAGATCGCCGCCGCGCGCCGGGCAGCAGCCGCCGCGATCTGGGCCCTGCCAAACGGCGTCGGCTTCGCCGTGGTCCGCGGCACCGAACGCGCCGACCTGGTGTATCCAGCCGAACCGGGTCTCGCGGTCGCGTCGGACGAAACCCGAGCCGCAGCGGTCGCCGCGGTGGAGCGGTTCGTCGCGGTCGGCGGCACGGCGATGGGCACGTGGCTGGAGTGCGCGCGGAAGCTGTTCGCTTCAGTGCCGGATGCAGTGCGGCACGCGATCCTGCTGACCGACGGGAACAATCAGTCGCAGTCCGCCGAGTCGCTGCGCCGTGAACTCGACGCTTGCGAAGGCCATTTCGTTTGCGACGCAAGGGGAATCGGCGACGGCTGGCAACGGGCGGAACTGGTCGAGATCGGCCGGGTGCTGCGCGGCTCCGTCGATTCGGTGGTGCGCGACGAGGACCTGGTCGAGGACTTCCGCGGGCTGATGGCCGCCGCGCTCGCCAAGGTGATCCCGTCGGCGCGGCTGCGGATCGGCGTCACCGAGCAGACCACGCTGCGGTTCGTGAAGCAGGTCTGGCCGAGCGAATACGACCTGACCTCGCGCTGCGTCCCCGACGGCGACGGAAACGCGGTCCTCTCGCTCGGTTCGTGGAGCGCCGGCGAGACCCGGGAATTCCAGCTCGCGGTGGAAGTCTCGGCGGACGCTCAGCCGGAGTACGGCTCGGACCGGATGCTCGCGTGGGTCGAGGTCGACGGTGCGCCGGATTCGACGGCCCCGCTGCTGGCCCACTGGACCCACGACCCGGTTGCCCCGACGCTGGTCGACCCGAAAGTGCGGCGCTACACCATGCACGCCGAACTGAGCGAGGCCTTGGTGAACGCCGACGAAGCCTACGCCGCAGGCGACCACGCGCGGGCCGCGCGCGAATGGGGCCAGGCTGTCGAAATCGCCAAGCGGACCAGCAACAAGGAAGTCCTGCGCCGACTCGCCCGAGTAGTCGACACGGACGGCGAGGCGGTGCAGCTTCGCCCCGAAGTCACCCGCAGCGAACTGCTCAACCTGCTGGTCTCCACCGTCTCGAACGTCGGCGACGAGCCTCGCGACGCCCGCCCCGCGCCCGCTCCGGACGCCAAACCAGCGATCTGCCCCCACTGCCAGAACCCCAACCCGTCCGGCGCGCGATTCTGCGAGGAATGCGGGGAGCCGGTGTCCGGAGGTGCCGCGTGACGCTCCGGACGCGGCAAGCACTAGTGCGGATCCGGGCGGTGCTGCTGGCCGGGACCGTGCTCGCGCTGGTCACGTCGTACCTCGCGGTGAGCGGCGTCGTCCGGACCGCCGACCAGATCTCGTCCGCGACCAGCCGGGCGATCCTGGAGGTCGCCGCGGCGCGGGACGCCCTCGTGTCCGCCGACGCCGCAGCCATCGCCAGTTTCGCTTCGGGCGAGGCAAAACTGGCCGGGCCAGGACAGGAGTACGAAAACCGGATGGCGTCGGCGAGCCAAAGCCTCGCGCGAGTCGCGGAGTTCAACCAGGCAGGCGACCCCGGCGCCGGAACCCTGCAAACCGTCGAAGGCCTGGTCGCGTCGTATTCGGGCGCAATGGGCCAGGCCGACGCGCACTTCCGGCAACCGGGCACGGAACTGGTCGGACTGGCCGACCTCTGGTACGCCTCACGCCTGCTGCACGCCCCGGACAATGTCCTGGAACTGCTGGGCAAACTGCAAAAAGAAGAACGCGCCGCGCTGGACGGCCAGATCTCCGGCACCAGAATGAGCGCCGGCCTGCTCATCCTCTGGCTGCTGCCGCCGATCGTGCTGCTCACCCTCCTGGTCGCGACACAAGTGTTCCTGCGCCAGCGTTTCCGCCGCCGCTTGAACCTGCCCCTGCTAGGCGCGACCGTGCTCGGACTAGGCGCCGTCGCCGGCTTGCTGATCGCTTTCGCCCTGGCCGGACGCCTCGACACGGTGCGCACCAATGTGGACCAAGCGGTCGCCGTCCGAGAAAAAAGCATCGAGTCCGCCGACGCAGGCGGCCACGCCCGTCTGGCCACTCTCCTGCAACAACGCTGCGGCCCACCCGGCTGTGGGTCCACTGTGGACGACTTCCGCCGCCAAACCCAAACCACCTCGACTGCCGCCCCGGCCCAGAACGCGATCACCTCAGCCGCCCGAGCCGTGACCTCCGCCGGAGCCGCAGCCACCGAATCCGGCGGCCTGCCGGTACTGGTCCCCGCCGCCCTGATCCTCGTCGGCGGTCTAGTAGTCGCCGGACTGTACCGGCGAATCGACGAATACCGGTACCGCCCATGAACCGTCCACTGTGGAAGAAGCTGCTCCTGCTAGCCGCAGCAGTGTTAGTGGCGGCTTCGTCGGCGTGCGGGGTAGCCGCAGGCAGCAACACCCTCCAGGTCATCGGAGTATGGACCGAAGGCGAGGAAGCAGCCTTCAACCAGGTGAAGCAACGTTTCGAGGAAAAAACCGGCATCGAAGTCCGATACCAAGGCACGCGCGCAGTAGAGCAAGTCCTAGCCGCAGACGTCCAACAAGGCGCTGCCCCAGACATCGCAGTCCTCTCCAGCCCAGGCCTGCTAGCCGACTACGCCCGCCGCCAAGAAATCAAACCCCTGGACTTCCTGGAAGCGAAGGCGGAATCGTTCTACGGCAGACAATGGGTCAACCTGCAACGCCTCGGCACCGGCAAACTCTACTCAGTCGCAGTAAAAGCCGACCTGAAAAGCGCGATCTGGTACCGTCCAGCCACCCTCCCCGGCCCGAAACCGACCACCTGGCAACAACTTGTCACCCTCGCCGCCAGCCAAAACACCCCCTGGTGCCTAGGCTTGGCGGCCCCTCCCACGTCAGGCTGGCCAGGCACCGACTGGATCGAAGACATCCTCCTGCACTCCGCGAACCCGGAGACCTACCGCCAATGGGCTGCAGGCACCCTGCCGTGGACGTCGAACCCAGTACGCCAAGCCTTCCAGGACTGGGGCACGCTGGTCGTCCACCCAGGTGGCATCCAAGGCGGTGCACCAACAGCCCTGCTCACCGACTTCCGCGACGCAGCCCGCCCCCTCTTCGCCGACCCGCCCGGCTGCCGAATGGAACACCAGGGCTCGTTCGCGATGGGCAGCTACCAATCCATGCACCTGCACAACGAAACCGGTCCCCGCCCACAGCCAGGAACCGACTACGACTTCTTCCCGTTCCCCGGCTCCGGCGCGTCGGAGGTTTCGGCAGACCTGGCCGCGATGTTCAACGACACCCCGCAAGCCCGCCAGTTCCTGGACTTCCTGGTCTCGCCGGAAGCCCAGCAAATCTGGGCAGGCAACCCGAACGCGACGGCCTTCTCCGCCGGAACCGCAGTAACGAAGAACATCTACCGCGACCCGGTAAGACGCAAAGTGGCGGACACCCTCACCGCAGGAAAACCAGTCTGCTTCGACGCATCGGACCTGATGCCGAAGACCATGACCGGCGCGTTCTACCGAGCGATCCTCGAATACACAGCAGACCCGACACAACTGGAACCCCTGCTGGAACACCTGGAAGACACCCGCAAGGGAATCCCCAAAGCCGAATGGCTGAACGTCCCCTGTGGACAGTGATGCCGCCAGCCCCGTCCGTGAGGGGAACCCTCACGGACTCTGAGTCCCTCAGGGTTCCCCTCACGACCAGCAACGATCCGTGAGGGACCCCTTCACGGACCCAGATTCCCTCAAGGAGCCCTTCACGGACCACCCGCCACCCGCACCCAACCGCAGCCGATGCACTCAACCCACCAGTGCACCCACACCACCCCCGCACCCCGATACGAAGCCTTCTCTGCGGTCTGAGGGTGGTTGTCAAGGCATCTTTCCAGCCTTGACAACCACCCTCAGACCGTCAGCACAATCAGCTTCGGGGTGCCCCACGCAACCAACGTGCGCAATTTCGC
>NZ_PQIA01000065.1 GCF_003385235.1 Amycolatopsis circi
GTCCAACCCAGCGCCGATCAGCTCCACGCCGTCCAACCCGCAGCGGAAGCAGCAGCAGCGCCGCCCCTCACCGGCGCCATCGAGATCCACACTCCGCTCAGCACGATCCCCGCCGCCCGGCAGCGTCCGGCCGCCGAGGACATTGCCCGCCGGATGCTGCCCGCCGCGGCAGTCGCAGCCGGTGTGCACGTTCTGGACAACGGCCCGTTCCCCCGCCCGTCGGACGACACCGTGTTCCTCGACCAGTCCGGGACCGTGTTCGCCTTCCAGGTCATCCCGACCCCGAACCTCGGGTACTCCCCGCGGAACCCGATCACCTTCCAGGTCTTCCGGGAGCCCACGCCGGGGCAGCCGCTGCCGCTGGTCGTCCTGCGGCTTCCCGACTGGCTGGCCCCGGACCTGGCCGTCCTCCCGATGGCCCACGCGATGGCCGCCGGTGCGGCACTGCTCGCGGCGCACCGGCGCGGCGACCCGGTTTCCCTTCCCGAGCAGCACTTCTGGCACGACCGATTCCCCGGCACCGCACCGAGGCCGACACCGACCGACCTCGGCTACGTCGCTCAGGTCGCCGCGCTCGGCGCGGAACTCGACCGGGACAGAACGCGGCGGCGCGACCGGCGGCGGATGCGCGAACACCTCTCGCGGCTGCTGTCCTGCCTCGGCATGGCCGCAGACGATCCGCACGCCAGCGCCCGACTCTCCGCGCTGGGCGCGCACAGCGTCCGCACGGAAGGCATCGACCGCGCGCTGACCGTGGCTGACCGATACCGTCCGGCCGAGGCGGTCGAGGGCTACCGCGTCACCCACTGGCCCGTCGCAGATCCCGCCGCCGAAATCGGCCATCGCCTTCCGGTGGACACCCCGGCGCGCCGCTTCGACCATCCCGCGGCGGTCGAAGCGGCGATCCGCGCGCAGGTCGGGAAGGCCGCCGAACGGACCGGCATCCTGCTGGTTCCCGCCGGCCCCGGCCTCCGCTACGACGTGTTCCACGACGGCCGCCACCTCTTCACCGCGGCGTTCCACGTGCTGCCCCGCACGACGCTCGAATCGACTGGGCTTTCCGTGCACCCCGGCACCCGGGTGCTCTCGAGTTACCTCCCGGCCCGGCTCCGGCCGCAGGACGTCGAGGAGATCGTCCGCGCGGCGTTCGCCTTCGGCACGCGCTACTTCCGCACCGCGACCTGCGATCCGGGAACGTTCCGCCCGGACACCGACGCGGACCGGCTGCCGGAAGGCCCTGCGGACCGCGCGCTGGAGGCCCGGCTCGAGGTGCTGGGAGACCGGATCACCACGACTCCGGCCTGGCGTCCGCGGCACCGGCGGCAGCTGATCTCTCAGTTGCGCAGCCTGCTCGAACACGCGGGGCTCGAAAAGCAACTGCCGGGCTACGCCTACCGCGTCGCCGCGCTCGGCGCCCATGCGCGCGCCGTCGTGGACACCTTCGCCGTGGAGCGGAAGGACACCGCTTACCCGACCACAGCGTTCACCGTCGCGACCACAATCGTGTTCGAGCAGCCCGCCACCGTGGCGATGACTGTCGCGCTTTCGATCTCCGGTTTCGCGAACGGGCACCCGGGAAACGGCATCGGCTACCTCGTGTACGGCGCGGCGTCCGCGGTGCTGGGCGCGGCGATGACCCGCCGCTACGACATCGCCAGCGACAAACAGGCCGCGCTCAAGAAGAAGTACGACGAGATCCGCGCGAACGCCGACCGCGGCCGAGATCAGCACGAACTGGTCAACAGCTGGCACGAAGCGAACTTCGGCACCCCGCTGCTGAGCACCGGCGTGCCTGCCCCGGCGCAGCTCGAAAGCGACGCGCCGGACATCGCCCTGCCGCTGCGCACCCGGATCGTCCGGTTCAGCACTCCGCCGCTGGTCGCGCTGGGAACCGCCGCCGCGGTCGGGTTCCCGCTGGACATCGCGACCGGCTCGTTCTTCGCGCTCGTGGCGACCGGGGTGGGCACGGCGGTGTTCCGGCCGCTCGCCGAGGGCTACACCCGTCGGCGGCGCAAGGGCGCCGAGCTGGCGGCGCACGACGCGATCCGGCGCGAACTCCACGAGTACGACCTCGAAGACGCGAAAGAGCTGTACCGGCAGCTGGTGCACGCCCGCGCCGCGATCGAAGGCTTGCTGGCCGACGGCGTGATCCCCGGCTCCGCGCTCGCCGAGCTGACCCCGGTTCCGGCCGAACGCGCCACGGCGGATTTCGCCGAGCACGTCACGGGTTCGAAGCTGATGGACGCCGTGGCGAGCTTCCTCCCCTATCTGCCCGACCTGTACAAGATCACCCACCCGACCCTCCAGCCGCTCAAGGCCCTGCTCGACCACTTCACCCCGCTGGAAATCCTCGCCGCCGTGGACCTCGCCAAGCTCGGGGTCGCGGGCTGGATCTCCGCCCTTGCGGACAACCACCTCGCGGTGGGCGAGGTCAACAACAAGCTCGCCCGGATCGCGATGCGCATGCGCGCCGAACGGGAAACCCAGCTGCCGGTGAAAATCCGGGACCGGGACCTGCTGTTGCGAGACCTGGTGGGCGAGGCGCTTGCCGCGGTGGGAACCGCGCGGCCGGGCGCGAGGTCGTCCACAGTGGAGCGAGCACTCGCGGAAATACGTTCGAAACCGCCGCTGCTGCCCAAACCGGTGTCCCGCGAGGCCGCTGTTTCCCGGCTGCGGTACGCGGCGGTCATCACCGCCAGATCGGTCACCGTGGGCGGATTCACGGTCGGGTTGAGCGTGCTCGCCGGGGTGCCTGCCACGTCCGTGTGGGGTGCCGTCGCGGCGGCGGTCGCCGGGCTGCTCGCGGTCGTCGGCAAGCCGTACTACCGGATCCGCGAGATCCTGACCGACGACCGGGCAGGCACTCCCGTCGAGCAGCAAAGCGATCGCGACGCGGTCGCCAACGGACACGTGCTCCGGCTCCTGTTCGAAACCGCCGGGCGGGAGCAAGGCGAGCAGCCGAGGCTCCCTGCTGTGACGCCGCTTTCCGAATTCGAGCCGCTCACTTTCACCGACGAAAGCCTCCGATCCGGCGAATGGGCGACGGAACTCCGGGAGAAGTTGGACGCCCTGGACCTGGCGGTCGAGAACGAACTGGGGCACTGGGGTTTCCGTCCGACGCTGGAGCGCCGCCAGGCCTTGCTGCGCGACGAACTGCCCCGCCTTTCCGCCCGGGCAAGGGCGCAGCTGACCCAGTACGAAGGCAGCGAGCACGGCTTCCTCGCCAACCACCTGGACGCGACACTCCGGGAGTACTTGCGCACCGGCGAAGGCGACTTCGCCACGCACGTAACGCAGGTGCTGCAGCAGCACGAAACCGCCGACGCGGAACTGCTCCACGGGCTGATTTCCGTTGTACGGCAGTACGCAGGAACTGGAAACCTCGCCGCACGGCTGGGAGACCTGGTACGAGAGCACGACCGCGGCCGCCAGCTCGTCAACCGGGTGACGGAGCTCCTGAACTCGCGCCCCCGGGACGAGGAAATCGCCGCGCACGTGGAGCTTTTGGTGCACTGGCACGACAACAGCGGTGACGGCCAGCTCGCCCGGCAGGCCCGCGACCTGCTGCGCCAGCCCGAGCGGCTCTCCGGCGAGCTGCGCCGGCTGCTGCTGCCGTTCGAGCACGAACGCACGCGAGCAGCCCGGCTCGCCGTCGCCGCGATCCGGGAACTCAACGAACTCCTCGGCGAGTACCAGGCCGCCAGCGATCCGATGCGCTTCACCCGCCTCGAGCCCCCCGCCGCCGAGCTTCCCGAACCGGATTACCGAAGCCCCGGGCAGCTGCTCGCGGACCGTCTCGCGGACCGGCCGGACCCCGTGCGGACGGTGCTGGGACTGCGCTTCCTCGCCGACGTCGTGCCCGAAGGCTGGGCAACCCGGGCCCGCGCTTGGAGCGCCGAACAGCTCGCCGAGGCGAGGAAAGCGGTGGAACTGGCGATCTGGTCCGGGAAGAAGAACGGGAAGTACACGCTGCCCGCGGTCACCGCCGACACCGCGCCCGCCGCCGTGCTCGAAGCGTTGCTGCGCGAAGAAGTCCCGCTGCTGCGGGAGGTCAACCCGAACTACCGCTCGGCCCGCCTCGACCGCTACCGGTACCGGTCGAACTGCGTCTCCGCCACGAGCGCGCTCTTCCACCGGATGGCGGGGTGGGACACCACCGCGGTGCCCGCGGGGCCGGAGCCGGAAACGCTGGCCGCGCTCTGGCAGCGGCTCGGCGGGACGTGGGAAGCGCACGGCAGCGAGTACGACCGGCTCATCGCCGCGCTCACCGGCCGCAAGGGGCTCGTGGCCGCGGTCGCCGTGCGCTCGCTCGGCGACGACGGCACGCTCGCCCGGCACGTGAGCGCGGTGATCGTCAGCGAACGGACCGGAGTGCCGATCTTCGCCGACCCGATGACCGGATCCGCCACCAAACTGCCTGCCCGAGCGCTGGAGATCCACCTGCTCCCGGTCGATCTCGCCGCGTTGCGGTCGACGGAACCGGTCGTCTCGCCGCCCGCCGGGCTCGACCGCGTGCGGCCGGAAGAGCGGACCGAGGGCTACCACGGGAAACGGCTGCGCGCGGTCTACGACGTGCTGCGGCAATCACCGCAGTTCGCGGGGAAGAACCTCCCGCCGCTGCCCGCCGAACAGCAGAGCCCGCCGGTTCATGTCCTGACGCATCCGGTGTTCCGGCTCTGGCGGCGATCCCCGCTCGCGCGGGCGACCCGGACGCACTCCCTCCCCGCGATCGACGCCGGCACCGTGTCGAAGTCGCAGGCGGCCCGCTTCGTGCGGGAGGCACAGCCTGGCTACGACCGGCCGGACCCGAACGCCTACGGCGCCGCGTGGCATCCGGACGGGCGAGTGGACCAGGGCTATCTGGCGTACTGGTTCGGCGGATTCTGGTTCCACAGCCACGATTCCTACGACAGCGTGATCATCGCGATGGCGGAACGGCCGCTCGGCGCGAGAGCTCTCCTGCACATCGTCACGACGGACCGCTACGACAACGAATACCACCAGCTCGGCTGGGTCGCCCACGGCCGCTACGGCATCGCGTTCTTCGACCGGCTGGAAGGCAAGCTGCTGCGCCTGCCCGAGTATCCGGCCCGGCTGGCCTTGCTGCCGTTCACCGACGCCTTCCTGCCCTGGCCTGACGCGCCGCCGGAGTACCAGCCCGCGGCGGGCAAGCTGTACGTGCCGGACCCCCCGCCACCGAGCCCGGGCGTCGACCTGCGGCGTCCCTACCGCGAGCCGCGAGCGACCCCCGCACCCGGTCCGATGTGGACACCGGGGCACCGGGACCTCGCCCGGGACCCGCTTTCGTCCGGTGTGGACGAAGGGCGCGGCGTCAAGTTTTCGATGCCCGGACCACGCCGTCCGCTCCGGCCTCCGATGCGCCAGGCGCCGCATCCGGCCGGACCGCCTTCGGACGCGGCGAAACCGGCGCGTTACGGCCCGTACCACCGGCTGGAAAGCCGCAGCCAATCCCCGGAAACGGCGAAACTGATCGAAGAATCGAACGAGGTCTGGGGCAGGACGCCCCGGCACGGCAGCAATCCGGCGGTACAGGCGTGGAACGGCCCGTTGCCGCCGAACCGGCGCGGGGTCGAGTTCTACACCGACGTCAAGCCGCACTTCTACGGCAGCAAGGCGTCCGGGCTGCGGGAATGGCGGGCGGCACAGGGGATCCACGCAGACGACGAGTTCGCGAAGCTGGATGTCGTGGTCACCAAGAACACTCAGGTCGAGGCCGCCCCGGAACCGGCGGAGAACGTCATCCTCGCCGAAGCGGTGGCGGAGGTCGAAGCCCGCGGCCCGGAGGCGATCCTGCGCGAGGACGCTCTCGCCCCGCCGCCCCGGCCGCTCGAACCGGCTCCGGCCCAGGCCCAGACGCTCGACTCGATCCGCGAGAACGTCAGCGATCCCGTCCCGGCGAGGACACCCGTCGCCGATCTCGTCCATTGGCTGGCCGGGGAAACCGGCGGCACCGCCGGACCCGGCTCCGTCCGGTTCGACCGGGTCTCCTGGATCTACCAGGCATTGGAGGTGCTGCGGCGGGACGGCCCGGCCCGGATCACCGGCGTCGAGGACGGATTCGCCGCTCCCGACCCCACCGGACACCGCGAGATCCGGATTTCCCTCCGCCTGCCCGACGGGTGCCCGGCCGAACTCCGGCTCGGGCTGACCGCGATCGAAGACGTGGCCGGGACCGTGCGTGCGCTCGGCAATTTCGCCCGTGCCGTCGAGGAAACCCAGCCGAGCACCCCGCATGACGAGGCTGTCGCGGCAGTCCTGCGCCGGCGGCAGCGCGAACTCTTCGAACAAGCCCTGCGCCGCGGCCTCCCCGCGCCGCCTGCCGACTCGGAGTCCTTTGTGGACCCGGACGAAGCAGCGCTGGTCGCCGCCGAGATGGTCGGCCACGCCGAGTTCGGCGACAATCTCGCCAGCGCCAACGAAACCCACTGGCTGACCTACGCCGACGGGTCGCAAGCCGTCTACAAGCCCGCCTCGGGCGAGTCCCGCTCGCTCGCCGTGCCGATTCCCCACGGCGGGCAAGGCTTCCGTGAGAACGCGATGTACCGGCTGGCCCGAGCCGTCGGGTCGAACGTCGTGCCGGTCACCGCGCACATCGACGGCCCGCGCGGCCCCGGTTCCGCGCAGCGCCGGATCGAGGGCCTCTCCCCCGCGCTCGACGTCTCGGCCTACCCGCTCGCGCAGCAGCAGGAAATGGCGTACCTGGGCTATGTCGGGGCCAGTTCCGACTGCAAGGCGCTGTCCAAGGACGGCAACGTCGTCGCAATCGACAACGGGCAGAATTTCCCGGACTACGCCGACGATCTCATCGGGATCAACTCGCCGTTCGTCGCGGCCTGGCTGAACCGGCCGCTCGACGCCGAGGTGCTGGCCCGCATCCGGGCGATCGATCCCGGATGGCTGGTGCGGATGCTCCGCGCGAGCGGGATGAGCGAGTACGCGGCCGACGAGGCCCGGGACCGGCACGAGGAAGTCCAACGACTCGGCCGGATCGGCGGACAACAGTGGACCGGCCGCATCTGGAACGGCCGCGACGGAATGGCGAGGGACTACCGGTGACACACGAAGGAGCGGCGTTGGAAGCCTCGGAAGCGGCGGCCATGGTCGACCAGTGGCTGCGCACCGGCACGCCGGTCGATCTCACCGCTGGCGAGCATGCCGTGCGCGTCGACCGCGAGCACGTGCTCCGGGTGCCGGAGGGCTGGTACGTCCCCTACGACTCGGCCCGCGCGCTGGACACCGGCGACTGGCTGGCGTCCCTGGTCCCGCAGCCCGCGCTCGTGGTGCGCGAGGACGGCGCGCTCCGGCAGCCCGACCTCAGCCCCGAGGGGCGGCTGCCGAGTTCGCCGGTCGCGGCGGGCGGCGAGAGCGACTGGCGCGAAGTCCTGGAACCCGAGTTCGAACGCAGCGGCGTCGCCTGCCTCGGCGTACCGCTGGAAGCCGTCCTCGCCTGGCGTGAATACGTCGACGGCGCGCCGACCGGCGAGATCCGGATCAACCCCGAATACCGGCAGGGACCGGAACGACTCGGGTACCCGCCCGCGGACACGCCGCTGGAGTACCTGCTCGGCTGCGCCGGAACCGGCCGCTACGACCGGCCCCGCTACCTGGCCGGGCTGCTCGGCGCCGAGATCCTCGTGCCGCTCGATCCAGACCGCGGGCTGCCGCTGGAGCAGCAGTGGGAGGACGAACGGACGATCCTGCGGGTGTACAGCTCCCGGCGCAGGCTGCCGGTCGGCACGGCGCAGTGGCTCCGCGCCGACGTGCTGTCGATCCTCGAAGACTTCCCCGGCGCCGGCCTGCTGATCAACCCGGGATCGTTCCCGGCCGACCGGCTCGCCGCCGCGGAATTGGCGCAGGCGCGCAGCGAATGGCCGCAGTTGCGACCGGCGCCGCGGGTCGTGGAGGTCTCGCCCGAGCATTCGGTGCGGGTGACCGGGACTGCCCGGCTGGTCGGCGAGAGGTTCGGGCTGACGGAGCCGCTCGCCGGACTGTCCGAGGCAGCGGCGAAGGCCCGGGCGGCGGGGTTCGAACTGTCCGAAGTGGAGTGTGAACGGTTCGTCGTCGGCCGGGCGTGGGAACGGCACAACGGCGTGGGCCCCGGCGACCTCGACGCGCCGCCGGGAGAGGAGTGGCCCGAGGACCTCGCCGCCAACGGCCTGACCGCCGGTTACGACTCTCTCGGCCGCGTCCGCCCGCACGCCACGGGTTCGGGCAAGTTCTTCCGGCAGGACGCGGACGGCGTCGGCTTCCAGTGGCATCGCATCGCCGGGGCGTTCGTCGGGTTCGCGCTCGGGGAATCGCTCGGTGCGTCCGTGGACCGGTCGCCCGTCTCCGAGATCGACGAGGAACCGGCACGGATCGGCCCGCTCGGTCCGCTGACCGCGCAGCTGCTGTTCCACACCGACGGCCTGCTGCGCGGGCTGCCTGACTTGCGCGAGACTGGCGCACGTGCCCGACGTCGTTGGCAGGAAACGGAAATCGAGGACGGCTGGCTCACGCGGGTCGAGGAGTTGCGTTCCCGGGTGCCCGCCGATCCGGATGACGTCAGCTTTCTCGTCCCGGGCCTGGCCGCCGCGCTGTGCGGAGGCGGGCCGGACACCGACGAACGCACCGCGGCCGAAGCGGGCCGTCTGCTCGCCGCCGGCGCCGGTGCCGACGAGCCTGCCGCCGACGCGGCCGCGGCGATCGCCGAACTGTTCGCCCGGCTGTTCCGGCGCGCCGACCCGGTCTTGCCGCCGCATGTGCACGTCGAACAGATGCTGGCCGCGGGGTCGGTGTCCGGCCCGGTCGCCGACGCGTTGGCCTACGCCGCCCGGGCACGGGTCGAGCTGGTCCGGGCCGACCACGAGGAACTGGACGCGCTCGGCTCCGGGCACACCGCCGCGGACGCGGTCGGCCGGAGCATGACAGCGGTCTTCCGGCGATTCTTCGACCCGCGCTGGACTTTGGTGTCGGCGATCCGCCACTCCGGCCGCAGTGCGATCACCGGTGCCCTGGCCGGTGCGGCCCTCGGGGCGCGGTACGGGATGCCCGGGCTGCCCGCCGAGTGGCTGGACCGGCTTGAGCCGCGCGACCTGGCGGAAACCGTTGCGGGCGACGCGTTCTGGCATTTCTCCGCGCACCCGCCGCAGGCCGATCCCCGGTACGCGGCGCAGTGGGAAGCCCGCTATCCGAGGGAAAACCTCTGAACCGGTGCCCTGATCTCGGCAGCGGCGGCGTACGGCGGGTTCGCAAACGTCCGTGAGGGCCGCCTTGAGGGAAACAGATTCCGCCAAGGCGGCCCTCACGGACGTCAGCCTCGCGTGCCGGGCCCCGCCGACTTGATCGCCGAGCCGTCGAGCGCCGCCGGGCCGAGCAGGTAGCGGGTACCGCTCCACCGGTCGCAGGTCACCAGCGGCAGAGCGGGGTCGTCCTCACCGGTCTGCGGATCGGGACGGCCTGATCCGCAGGTGAGGCTCCCGAGCGTCCGCTGCTGCACCGCGGGGTCAGTGCTCTGCCGATCCTGCGAGCTCGGCGGTGTGCCGGTGGACGCGGTCTCCGCCGAAGCGAGCACGGGCCGGAACCGCAATTCCTTGGCCGGGCTGGACGCCCGCACCAGGTCGAGGAACGTCGAGGAACTGGCGGGCTGCGAGCCCGAACCGCATCCGGCCAGTCCGAGAAGCGCGATCCCGAGCACGGCCGTCCGCGAAATCCGCTGTCTGGCACGACGTTCCGGCATCACCACCCCCAGGCTCCGTGATCGCTGCCGCGCCAGCATAGGCCGTCACCCAGCCACGGTGGGCCGCATCGCCGAGGCGGAATCGAGACCGGGTCCTTCCGGCAGCCGGGCCACGAGCCCGCCGGGCAGCCGCACCGGCGCGGCGGACGGGTAGCCGAGCGTCTTCGCGACATCCGGCTTTGCCAGCGGATAGCGCCTGCCCAGGTCGGTGACCAGGGTGAGCGTGCCGGACCCGGCCTGCGCGGACGGCATCGCCTCCACCAGTACCGCGGAGCCCGGCGGCACGTAGACGCGGTCGGCCAGCGGAGTCCCTGCGGCGGATCGGCCGGCGGTGGACAGCAGCTGGTTTTCCGGCGGCAGTTCCGGGCCGACGATCAGCTGCGGCGCGCTCGCACCGGGTGCGTAGACCGCGCACAGCGTCGCGTCCTGATCGGACAGCCGGGCGAGCTGCGGACGAGCGGCCGGCGCGGCGTCCGCGGTAGCGGGGACCGGGTCCAGTTGGCGCGCTGCGGCTGCCTCGGCCGGGGCGAGCGGGAGCGCGCGGGGCTGCGCGCCGGAGTAAGCGGCGCGCGCCAGCTGAGCATCGGCCAGCTCGATTTGGTACTGCAGCTCGGTAATCGGGCGAAGCGCGTCCGGTTCGGCGGCGTAGTACTGCTGCCCGCCGCCCGCGGTGTGCACGACGAGCAGCGAGCCGGCCACGACGTCGGACCGCCCGGGCACGGCGGTGGACGGACGGCCGGCCTGCGCAGTCGGGAGCGGCCCGATCGGCGCGCCCTCGGGCACGACGTCCAGCCAGGCCTGCCCCGCCCGAGCCCACGACGCGGCGGTCAGCGCGAGCACGGTGCCGACTGTGCCGTACTCGGTGATCTTGTGCCGGTAGCCGTGCCAGAGCAGGTAGCGGTCTCCGGTGGACACGAGTTGCACCGGCAGCGCGGCGTCCGACAGTCCGATCCCGCCGCCCGGTTCGGCCCCGGCGAGCAGGACCGATTCCTGGATCGCGCTCCCGGCCGTGTCGCGGGCCGGAGTCGAGCACAGCGACCACGATCCGGTCCGCAGGCGCTCCGGGCCGGGCAGCGCGTCGGGCGCGTCCGGGATCCCGATCCGCGGCCCGCGCGGCACTCCGGCCAGCGAATTGCCGGACACCGTCTCGGTCGCCGCGTGCTGACCGAGCGCCAGCAGGGCGGAGGTGTAGTTCGCGACCGGGTACAGCCTGCCGTTCTGGAAGACGTACCGCGTGCCGGTCTCCTTCTCCACGATCACCGCGGCCTGGCCGCGCCAGGAATCGTTGCCGCCGGGCACGATCATCCCGTAGACGCCGACGCACGCCAGCGACACGATCGCCAGCGCGAGGCCGGCGAACGCAGCCGCGCCGGAGCGGCGGAACGGAGGCTGTTCGGGGTCGGTCTCCCGGGTGACCAGCGCCGAAATCGCCCGCTGGACGAGGAATTGGTAAGCCTGGAGCTGATCGCGTTTCGACGCCACGGCCCTCAGCCTCCTAGTCCGCGCACGTAGCCGTACAGCCCGAGCACCCAGCACGCGATCGGTACCAGCGAGCACACCAGAAGGATCTCGGAGTACTCGGCGAACCGGCCGAGATACGGGTTCGGCGCGCGAGTGCTGAACAGGAGCCCTGCCGCGACGACGACCGCCGCGACCACGAGCAGGATCGCGCCTGAGGACACCAGCGGGATCGCCGGCCCGGAGCCCAGTCCGGTCGCCAGTGCCGCGGCCCCGGCCATTCCTGTCGCCAGCAACGGGCTCCGTTGCCGCAGCGTCGGATACAGCCGAGCCCGCACCAGGAATCCGGCAGAGACCACCGCGACCATCGTCACCGAAGCGGCGCTGCCGTCGTGCACGAGCAGCATTTCACAGCACACCACCACCGCTGCCGCGCCGGCCAGCATGCCGGTGAGCAGGCCGTCCGCGCGCGCCACCGCGGCGTGCACCCGGTCGATCGGCGGCTGCGGATCGTCGCGGACCAGGTCAGCGGTCGACCGCGGCAGCACCGGCATCGGCACCTTGCCGAGCCGCAGCGCGAGCGGAGCGAACACAATGGACAGTGCCAGCAGTCCGGCGGCGAGTGCGGCCGCTGCCTGGTATGCCGCGAAATCGCCGCTCGCGCCGACGAAACCTCCGATCACGGCGAAGAATCCGGCGGTGGCCGCACCCGCGAACCACGACTGGGCGGCGGCGACTCCGAGGTAGCCCGCCACGGCCGCCAGTGTCAGCGTCACTCCTGCGAGCATCACCTGCCCCGGCGCGAGGTCGGTCAACGCGTGCGTCCCGGCGGGCAGCAACCCGCCGCCGAGGAACGCGAACGGCAAGGCGACGGCAGCGAGTACCGCGCCTGCCCCGGCGTCTCCCGCCGCGCGGGCGAGCACGACGCCCGCGACCAGCAGCAGTCCGGCGACCGCGAGCGCCCAGATCGCCGGACCGGTCCACGGCGCACCCGCGCGCAGCACGGTGACCAGTCCTAACAGGACAGCCGCGCCGCCCGCGGCCAGGCCAGCCGTGCGCGTGTGCCGCGGGCCCCACGCCCGGCCGAGCCCGCTCGAGCCGGTCGCGATCGCGTCCACCACGTCGTCGTACTCCGGTTCCGGCCAGTCGGCCCTGGCCGGCAGCAGATGCAGCACCTCGCCGTCGCGCACCCGGTGCCCGGCGAGCGTGCGGCCGAGATCGAACCTCGCCCCGTCGGGACGGCGCAGCTGCCAGCCGCCGCCCGCCGCGCCGTCGTCGGCGAGCCCCTCGCCCGCGCGGGCGAGCAGGCCCGGCAGCAGCTCCGCGACACTCGCGTGCTCGGGGAGCGCCATGTCGATCCGTCGTTTCGGGGCGGCGATCGTGACTCTGATCAAGCCGGCTGTCTGCATGCGCCCACCTTCTCCCGGGAACCGCCGCCGCGGGGAGCCGAGGCAGGAACCTGCCGCCGCTCCGGACTTCTCGCTGTATGTCCACAAAGGACTTCCAAACACGGCAATACCCTTGCCCCGTCGGTGTTTCCGGGGCAAGGGCAGGCGCCGTCAGGCACACACTCCGCGAAGGGCGGTTTCGAGCCGGGCGGCGAAGTCCAAGACGGTGTCCGCGCGCAGCTGCCAGCCAGACGAGACCACGCGGTGCAGGGTGCGCACCACCAGGACCGCGCCGTTCGCGCCGGGCGTGATCATCAGCAGGCGATCGACGTCCCAGCTCTGCCGGGCGGTGCCGCTCGGCAGGGTTTTCGTCTGGCCCGCTCGGGTGCTCGACAGGCGGTTGGCGGCTTCGAGCAGATCCGTGTCGGCGTTCAGCCGGTTCGCGACCGCCGGGTCGCCCTCGAACGGGGCGAGTCCCCGGCCGCCGGGTGCGCCGAGCGAAACCCGGACCGGGTTCGGCAGGTGGAGTGGCACCGCGTAGACCAGTGCACCCAGGCCGAGCGCCCGGCGCACCGCGGTGCGGCCGCTCATGACGGCGGCGCGGAGTTCGAACGGTCGGGGCTGCTGAGCGTCGACGTAGACAAAGCAGTCGGTCGGCGCGGGCATGCCGCTGAAGCGTTCGCGCGGCGGCAGAAGACTGCCTGCCGGGACGCCAGTGCTGTTGCCCGGCAAGGTCATCGCCGCCGGAGTGGCGATGAGGCCGAGTTCTTTCTGCACGGTCGCGGCGACGTCGGCGGCGACCGTGGCGGGTTCGGCGCGACGGCCGGTCCACAAGGCGGTGGGCATCGGAATTCCCCCTTCGGTTTTCAGGCCGTGCGCGCGGACCTGCTCAGCTCGTCGAAACGTGCTGACGCGGCCTGCAATTCGGACTGGAAGCGGCCTGGCCGCAATTGCGCGAGTTCCTGCCAGCTGTCCACCGCCGCGCGGGCCTTGGCGAGCGCGTCCTGTCCGCGGGCGGCCAGCGCGTCGCGTTCGGCGTCGAACTGCTGCGCCTGCCGGAGCACGGCCTGCGAGCGGTCCTCGACCGGTGCCGGGGCGGCTGCTTCCGTGCGGGCGACCCGGCGCTTGCGGACGGTCATGCTGAGCCAGCCCACGCCGAAGATGATCAGGCCGGTGAGGATCGGCTTGGCGAGAATGTGCCAGATGTCCATGGAGGTTCCCGTCCGTTCCGGGCGGCGCGGCGCCGCCGAAGCTGTGGTGACGGGATCGAAACTAGGCAGCGGCGGATGAGGTTTCGATGACACGCGCACGCGAGGCAGGAACCTGCCCGGGCATTGCGCCGGACGCGCCCGGACAGGGGAGAATGGCGGTCATGAGCATCGGGGTGGGCGAGGAGCGGCTGCTCGCCGAGGGACCGGTCGCCAAGGTCTACGCGGGCCGGCTGGCGGGCGAGGACGTGGCGGTCAAGGTGTTCGACGGCGTCCTCGACCGCGACACCGCGGCCCGGTTCGACCGGGAACGCAAGGCGCTCGCCGCCGTGCGCGGCGAACGGGCGATCCTGCCCGTCGACGAGGCAGGCGAACTGTCGGGCGGCCGCCTCGGCGTGCGGATGGAGCTGTGCCGGCGGTCGCTGGCGCACCTGCTCGGCGGGCAGTTGCCGGTGAGCGACGTCCTCGCCGTCGGCTGGACGGTCTCGGCCGCACTGGCCGCGGCGCATCAGGTGGGCGTCGTGCACGGCGGCGTCACGCCGCACAACGTGCTGCTGCGCCGTTCGGGCGAACTCGCGCTCGCCGATTTCGGGCTGGCCTTGCGCCGACGGTTCCCGCGCGACCCCCTGCACGCGGTGGACTACGCCGCGCCGGAAACCCTGCGGGACGACGCCCTCTCCGAGGCGAGCGACCTGTACGGCCTCGGTGCCGTGCTCTACACGGCGCTTTCTGGTTCGTCGCCGTTCCCGCGCCACACCGGACAGCAGCGCGCCGAACGGATCCTGCAGGTTTTCCGCGATCCAGTGCCGCCGATCCGGGTGCCCGGTGCGCCGCCCGCACTGGTCGAGCTGATCGGGCGGTTGCTGGCCAAGGACCCCGCGGACCGCCCGCAGGACCCAGCCGCGGTGGCGGAGACGCTGGAGCGGCTGTACCGGACGAGCACCGCCCCGGCCGAGGTGGAATTCGACGATTTCGCGGGGCACGGGCAGCAGGTCGGCTTCGGCGGAATGGCACCGCAGCCGGGCGGGGGTTGGGCTGGTCCCGCGCCGCAACTGGGCGGTTTCGCCGCGCCGCAACAGCAGTTCAGCGGTCCGGGCGGTGCGGTGCGGCAACCCGGCGATTTCGCCGCGCTTCACCACCAGCCCGGTGCTGCAGGCGGCGCGGCGCAGGAACCCAGCGGCTGGCCCGTTCCTGGGCAACAGCCGCCCGGACTCGGCGGTGCGGTGCGGCAACCCGGCTCCGCCCAGCCGCCGAGCAGCTTCGCCGCGCAACAACACCAGCCCGGCACCCCAGGCGGCACGGCTCAGGAACCCAACGGCTTGCCCGACCCCGGCCAACAGCCACCCGGACTCGGCAGCGCGCCACAGCCATCCGGCGACTGGCCAGGCCCCGCCCAGCAACCAAACGGTTCCGCGGTGCCTCAACAGGAACCTGGCGGCACGGCACAGCACCGGCCCGACGGTTGGCGGAACCCCGCCTCCCCACTGCCCGGGATCGGGCACGCACCCCATCAACCGGACAGCGCTCTCACCGGTGCGCCCCAGGAACCCGGTGCCTGGACCGGCCCCGCCCAGCAGCCGGGCAGCTTCGCAGCGCCTCGGCACCAACCCGGCGGTTCGAGCGGCACGACACAGCATCAGCCCGACGCTTGGCAGAACCCCACCGCCCAACTCCCCGGAATCGGCGGCGCACCACCGCAATCCGGAAACTGGTCCGGATCCGCCCAGCAGCCGAACAGTTCCGCCGCATCCCTTCACCAAACCAGCGGTTCGAGCGCAGTTCCTCAGCCCGGTTCCGCCCTGCAGCCGAACAGTTTCACCGCGCCCCGCCAACCCAGCGGTTCAGGCGCGACTCCTCAGTCCGCCAACTCCCCCGACCCAGCCACCGGATCAACCCCCGGCCGAACCCTCCTGCACACCTTCGACGACACCAAAGAACCCCGCCATGGCCGGAAGCTGCCACGATTCGCCTGGTGGCCCGCACTAGCCGCCGGACTGGCCGCCGCCGTCGGGGCATTGATCGCAGTCCCGATGCTGACCGCGAAGCAGGATCCCCGGCCCGCACTCCCGCTGGCGACCGCGCCGTCCTCCGGGCAGCTTCCGCCTGCCGAACGGGCCCCGGCTCCGGACGTGCATCTCGCGCTGGCCGCCCCCACAGACCTCGGCACCCAGATCAAGCTTTCCTGGACCGCCGAGGGGAATCTGGACTTCGCGGTCGTCGTCGGGGCCGAGCGGATCGCGCCGATGGTGCTGGTGGCCAACCGCAACCGGACGATGTCGGTTCCGGTCGACCCGGCTCGCAAGTACTGCTTCCAGATCCGTGCGACCGACGGCAGCCACGTGTACGAGACTCCCCCGGTCCCGATCCGCGGCGCGGTCTGCACGTCCTGACCGCACTGTCCTAAGCAGACCGCCGGAACAACGGCCGGGGATCGAACACCGCACGCACCCGGCTCCGCCAAGGACGGCGGGCCAGTGCCCGGCGCAGTTCCCGGATCTCCATCCACGCGACCCCCACCGCGCTGTCCGACGGCGGGAACCGGGACCACAGCGCCGCGTCCATCACGCCGGACAGTCGCAGCACCGGATCGCGCACCCGCTCCCCCAACGCCGACCCCGCCGATTCCGCCAGGTCCCGGGGCGTCATTCCCGCCCGGTACGCGACCCCGTGTGCGCGCAGCCGGTCTCGGACCTCCGCCCACGCGCCGAAAATCGCGTCTTTGCCCAGACGGCGGCGTCGGCGTCTCGTCCGGAGAAGCTTCGCGAGCGGCACGCCGATCAGTCCACACAGCAGCAACGCGGGCACGACCGCCGCGGCGATCCACCACGGCCAGCTGCCCGCTCCGGAAACGAACGCGGCGGCTTCCGGCCTGCTGTCCGGCGGCGACACCGGCGGCTGGAGCTTTTCCAGCGGCGGCAACTGCGACTGCGCCCGTCCCGCGGCGCCCGCCAGCCCGGACGACTTGGCGGACGTGGTCGCGGACTTCGTCGGGTCCAGCGGCACCCAGCCGACCCCGGCGACCGCGACCTCCGGCCACGCCAGCGCATCTCCGGCGTGCACGACGTGCGCCCCGGCAGTGTCCGAACCGCGATACCCGACCACGAGCCGCGCCGGGATGCCGGTGATCCGGGCCAGCGCCACGTACGCGGCGGCGAACTGTTCGCTCGTCCCCCGTTTCGAGACGGTCAGGAACTGCCGCAGCTGCGGCCAGGAAGCCCCGGTCGGCAGGTCGTCGCCGACCGCGAGCTGGTAGTTCTGCTGGAGAAATCGCTGCAGCTGCAAGGCGGATTGGAACGTCGGGCGCAGGCCGTGCACCGCCGTCCAGGCGAGCCGGGCGACGTCGTCGGGCACTGCGCCGACACCGCCGAGGCCGCCCGGTGCTTGCGCGTCAACCGGTGCGGTGGCCAGGTATTTCGCGTCCGCCTCCGGTGCCGACCAGGTCATCCGGTAATCGGTTTGCCCGCCAGGGGAAGCCGACAGCAGCACGCCCGCGCCGGGATCCACCAGGGGCGCAGCGCCGGTCACGCTGGTCAACTCCGGCTGGCTCGGCAACCACGGCCCGGACAACGGCGGCACGCTCAGCTCCGCCGAGACCTCCGGCGCGCCGGGAACGCCGTCGATCCGGGTGCCGAGCCGGCGCAGTTTCGGTTCGGCCAGCCAGCCCGCGCCGTCGAAACCGGTCAGCACGACCAGCCGCCACCGGTCGACCGGGGCGGTGCTGCGGTAGCTGAACACCGGCCGCGCCGGATCGGCCAGTTGTCCCGCGATCTCGTCGAGCGGGTTGCTGACCGGGCTTTGCGGAGGCGGCACCGGATGTCCGTCAGCGAGCCGGTACGGCTCCCGTCCCGCCGGATCGAGGCCGCCGAACGCGACGGCTCCGGCGGCGATCGCGACCACCAGCGGCAGCACCGCCCACGCGGCCGAAGAGGACGGCCGCCGCAGTCGCAGAGAACCGCCACCGGGCCGCGCCGCCCATAACAGCAGCCCGGCCGGCGCGAGATATGCGACCGCGGCGTACAGCGCCGTGAACCCGGCCAGCGCCTGATAAGCCTGCGCCAGACCCGCCACAGCCAGGCTCGGCAGCAGCGCCACGAGCGGCATTCGCAGGCGCAGCAACAGTTCCAAGCCGAGCACGACAGCCAGCAGCACCGCCAGCGGCACGAACAGCAACTGCCCGGGGTCCGGCCGCGCGGGCCAGGTCGATTGCAGCGTCTGCAGCCAGCTCTCGGTCAGTCCGTGGCTCAATCCCTGAAGCGAGGCTCCCGTGGGCAATCCGGAGACGGTGGTCGAAAACAGCGTGGTCTCAACGATTCCGAGCAATCCGGCGACCAGCACGACCAGCGGACGCCACGCCGTCAGCCCCGGCCAGCGAAGGCACAGCTCGGCACCCCCGTAGCCGAGCACCACGACCACGAGAACCGGCAAGAGCAACGCCGACAACCCGAACACCGGCGCGAACAACAGCCCGGCCACCGCGGTGGAGCCGAGCATTCCGGTCACCGCCAACCGGGCGTTCACCCTTTGCCCCGGGCATTCCACTTCGCCGCCGCGTCCACGGCATCCACCGCGTCGATCGAACCGGCGCGCACACCCGGCTCGCGAACGCCCAGCCGGACCACGGTGTCCGGGCGCCAGCGCAGCGCCGCCCCGAGATCGGCCTCCGGCCCGGTGACCACGACCAGCGCCCCGCCCGGCCGTGCACCGGCCAGCCGCGCCGCGGGCAGCAGCAGCGAATCGCCGTCGTCCTGCGCCACCAGACAGAGTTCGTCCAGCAGCAGGCGAGCCGTCGGAATCCCGCTCCCCACTGGGGTTTCGAGCCCGGACGACGTCAGCAACCGGCAGTGCTGGCCCGCCATCGCGGACGCGTACAGCAGAGACGCCACGACCTCGACCGCTTCCTCGAACACCTCCGGTCGCATCGCGCCCAGCCGGGTGTCGAGCACTGCAGTGAGCCGTGGCTGCGCCGGATCGGCGTAGTCGCGCACCATCAGCCGTCCGGTCCGCGCGCTGGCTTTCCAGTGCAGGTGCCGGACTTCGTCGCCGAGCATGTACTCGCGCACGGCCAGCAGGTCGGCGGAACCGCGCAGCGGCGGATCGGTGATCGGGCCGTCGTGGTGATGGCGCGGGTGCCCCGACGCGGCCGGGCGCATCGGGTTCAGCCGCGGGTGCACCCACAGGCAGGCGGCGGCGCCCAGCGTCCGGTCGGCGCGCGCGAACCCGAACGGATCCGACCGGCGCAGCACCAGCGGCCCGACCTCGAGCCTGCCGCGCACACTGGTCGGAAGCTCGTAGTGGTAGGTCGCCGCGGCACCGGGCGCGAGCGCGCGGACCTGCACTTCGCGGACGTCCGAGCCGACGCAGTCCTGCGCGGCGAACCCGCTGTGCCGTCGCTCGCTTTCGTTGCGCACCGCCAAAGTCGCCAGTGCCGGTCGGCTGCGTTCGATGCGTTCCGGGTGGACCGACCGCGAGACCTCGGCCTTCGGCCGGGCACGGGTGACGAACACCGCGGCGAGCACGGCACCAGCCGTGACCCCGGCAAGGACGCGCAGCAGCGGGTATCCGGCCAGTTCACCAAGCCCGTACCCCAGCACCGCACCGACGAGCGCCGCGATTCCGCGGCGGGTGAGCCGCACGCCTCAGCGCCCGGGCGCGGCCGTCGGAGCGGCAGTGTCGGCGAGCAGTTCGGCCACCACGTCCTCGGCCCGCCGCTGGTTCAATTCGGCGTCGGGTGTCAGCACCACGCGGTGGCACAGCACCGGAAGCGCCACGTCCTTCACGTCGTCCGGAGTCACGAAATCGCGGCCGTGCGTGGCCGCGAGTCCTTGCGCGGCACGGATCAGCGCGATGCTGCCGCGCGGGCTCACGCCGTAGCGCACCGCCGGATGGCTGCGGCTCGCCGCGGCGAGGCGGACCGCGTACGACACGACCTCGGGCGCCAAATACGCCTGCCGCACGCGGGCGATGACCTGCTGCACGTCTTCGATCCGGAGAACGGGCCGCAACTCGTCGGCGGTGACGCCCGCGCAGTCGCCCATCACGACCATCACTTCCGCGTCGTGGCTCGGGTAGCCGACCGACAACCGCATCAGGAACCGGTCCAGCTGCGCCTCGGGCAGCCGGTAGGTGCCTTCCATCTCGATCGGGTTCTGGGTCGCCACCACCAGGAACGGCCGCGGCACCGGCTGGCTGACCGCGTCGACCGTGACCCGGCGCTCGGCCATCGCCTCCAGCAGCGCCGCCTGCGTTTTCGGCGTGCCGCGGTTGATCTCGTCGGCGAGCACCACGTTCGCGAAGATCCCGCCGGGGTGGAACTGGAACTTCTCGGCGTGCTGGTGGTAGACCATCACGCCGAGGATGTCGCCGGGCAGCAGGTCCGGGGTGAACTGGATGCGGTTCCACCGGCCGCCGACGCTGGCCGCGAGGCACCGCGCCAGCGTGGTCTTCCCGACCCCGGGCACGTCCTCGATCAGCAGGTGCCCCTCGGCGAACAGCGCCGCGACCGCCATCCGGACGACGTCCGGATGGCCGCGCAGCACAGTCTGCACGTTGTCGGCGATGAGGTCGTAGGCCGCTTTCGGCGTGAAGCTCACGTTCGCCCTTCTCAGGAGGTGGTCGGAGTGCCGGTCCAGCTGTCGTTCGCCGAACCCGCGGAATTGCGGATCGTCGCCTTGATCGTGATCGCCCCCATCCAGACCACGTTGGAAATCGTGAGCTGAGTGGTGCCGGAACAGGACTTCGCTGGCGAAGTCGCGCCCATGAACGAGGCTTGGCAGGTGGCCGCACCCCCGTTGGAGTCCGCGTCGACCGTCACGATCAGCGCGTTCGTGCTGCGGACGCTCGTGATCTTCACCGACGGCGGGCCGGACGCGACGGTCACCCGCGCCGAACCGGGACTGCCGGTGAGCTGCCCGCCCGAGCCGTACGAGGTGATCGCCCGGACCGTGAAGGTGATGGTGCCGCTCAGGCCCTGGAAGCTGGTCGAGCTCCCGGACACCGACCGGTCGCCCTGTCCGGACGCGCTCACCGCGTAGTGGTCGAGGTCGGCCCCGTGCAGGTCCGGGGTCGTCCAGCTCACCGAGACCGCGCCGTTCGACCCGACGGTCGCGGTGACCTTCGGCGCCTCGGCGGCTCCGCCCGGCACGATCGAGCGGGAACTGGCCGCCGCGCCCCGACCCGCGGAGTTTTCCGCGGCCACGCTGAAGGAATAGGACTGGCCGTTGGTCAATCCGCTCACGGTGACCCGCGACCGCGCACCGTCCACTGTGGTCGATCCGCCGTCCCACGACACGACATACCGGGCCACGCGGGAACCGTTGCTGGGAGCGGACGTCCACATCACCGTGGCCGAACCGGTGCCCGCGGTCGCGCGGACGTTGCGCGGCGAACCCGGCGGGGTCGGCTTCGCGACCGGTGGGGGCGGGTTGTCCCGCTGCGCGGGCGGACCCGGCGGCGCGGGCGGCTGGCTGCTGGGCGTGGTTTCCGGCTGCGGAGGCGGGCTGGGTTTCGGCTGCGTCTTCGCGCTGACGTCCACGTCCGCGGCCACGCCGTCGCCGCCGTCCACGACGACCATGTGCGAGCCGTCGTGGTTGTCGACGTAGATCCGGTGGTCCTGGCCGAGCGACAGCCGCGCTTCGCCGCCGCCCTCGGGCACCGCCTTGCTGCTCTTCAGCGCGCCCTTGCTGTCGTAGGTGCGCACCTCGTGCCGGGCCTGGTCGACCACGGCGACCGTGTGCGACGTCGCGACCGGACCGGCGTAGTGGCCGCCCTTCTCCAGCGGGACCGACACCGGCCGCGCTACCGGACGGCTCTGCAACAGCCCGGCGGCGTCGATCAGGTGCAGCTGGCCGTGATCCGGGTCGACGACGGCGAGCCGCCCGTCGACGTCGTCGCTCGCCACCTGGACGGTCGCGGGCAGCGAAAGCCCGATGTCGGCCGGGTCGCCGAGCCCGTTCGCGCCGACCGAGCGGAGCACGCTGGCCGTCGTGTCGAGCACGACCGGGCGGTCGGCGACGATCGAGAGCGACGCGTCGTGACCCTGCGGCAGTTGCGCGGGGCAGGTCAGGAGCGTGGCGCCGCGCGGGAGGTCGCAGATCGAGCCGTTGTCGATGCGGTGCACCCAAACCGTGCCGTCGGACGTGGTCACCGGCGCGGACAGCGGGCCGCCGGTCGGCGCGGTCGCGGCCGGGTCGCCGAGCCGCGCGATCTGCCCGGCGTTGCGGTACACGAGGTACGGGCCGCCCGCGACCTCCAGCACGACCGGCTCCTCGGCGGCGGGCGGCGCTTTGCTGCTCTCGACGCCGAGCGTCGACTTGCTGAACTCGGTGATCCGCGTCCGGTCGACGACGTAGCCCGAACGGCCGCTCTGCACGACCGGGCTGCCCGCCTCCGCTCCCGGGACCGCCGCCTGGGCGTCGACCTGGCCGGTCGCGCCGTCGACGTGCACCGCCGACTGCGACGAGGTGTTGTAGACCCAGTGCCCGGCCTGCACGAACTGCAGGTCGTCGGGCAGCGAGGCGTGCCCGGTGACGGCGATGCCGACGACCGCCAGGCCGGCGACGAGCACCGCACCGAGCCGGAACAGGGCAGCGCGCCTCGCGCGCGGCGTTTCTGTGGTCACCGGCGGACCGTAACGAGAGCGGCTACAGCCGAGATACATCCG
Organism: Amycolatopsis circi; assembly: GCF_003385235.1. Taxonomy (GTDB): domain Bacteria; phylum Actinomycetota; class Actinomycetes; order Mycobacteriales; family Pseudonocardiaceae; genus Amycolatopsis; species Amycolatopsis circi. The sequence goes on from NZ_PQIA01000065.1 coordinate 22,453, forward strand.
GAACCCATGCCCGGACGCTAGGGCAAGCCGTTGAAATCCTGATTAAACGTGCTGTCACGGAAACCTCAGCTTCTCCCCGCGACCCTGTCCGGGACCTGAGGAGGGCTACCGTGACCTATCCCGGCGAGGCACATCCCGGCCGGCGCGCCAGCGCCCCGGCGCGACCGGCCCTGGAGGCGGCGCCGCTCCCCCGGCCCATCGGCCAGGGCCAGCAGATTCCCGTACCGGCGGATGCCCAGGCCGCGGCCCGCACAGCTGCGCGCGCCGCCTTGACCGCCGCGAGAGCAGCGGCTCCTGCTCCGGTGGCGACCCATGCCCAGCCGTGGCGGCCGATCGTGACGACCCCGCCCCCGACTCCAGCGCTCCTTCCGACAGTTAAGCGACCGCGCCGGTGGGGAGCGCTGCAGATCGCCTGCGCGCAACTGGTGCTCGTGGCGGCGGTCCTGGCGATCGACCGGCCATGGCCGGTGGCGGCCACGATCGGACTCGGCGCCGCGGCGATGCTGGCCCTGGCGGCACTGCGGTACCGCGGACGCTGGGGCTACGAATGGCTGCTCCTGTCCTTGGGCTACGCGCTGCGCGACCGGGACCGCGAACTGGCCGACGCCGACGAGACCGGCCGTGCGCTGCTGCGCGCGCTGTCGCCGGAAGGTTCCGGACACACCGGACAACTCGGCGACGACCCCGTCTTCCTCTTCAGCCGCACGGACGGGATCTCCGCTGTCCTGCGCCCGAATTCGCTCTCGCCAGCTCCGATACCCGGCCCCGAAGCGCTGCTGCCGCCAGCCGAACCGGGCACCGGCTTCGCCGCCCAGGTGCTGTACCACGCGGGTGTCGACCGTCAGCAGCCGCCGAAGATTTGGCTTGCGCTGCAAGCATTGCGCACCGTCGAGCGGTACGAGGACGATGCGGTGCGCCAGGCGCTGGCCAACGCACTGCGGCGCGTACAACGGCGCCTGCGGCGGGACGGCGTGCCGACGACTCCGTTGGGAGAGCCCGAATTCCTCGGCTCGATCGCGTCGCTCGCGCACGTCACCGCGGGCCGCACCCGGATCCGGGAGCAGTGGCGGCTCTGGCACAGCGGCACGGTTTCCCAGACGGCGTTCCGGCTGGACGGCTGGTCCGCCCTCCCGCCCGCGACGACTCCGCGCCTGATCCGCGCTTTGCTGGGCGCGACGTCCCAGACCGCGGTGACGCTCTCCCTGACCGCCCGCCGCTCGGACGGCGTGCCCGAGGTGACAGCCGCCGTGCGCGTCGCTTCCCCGCACGCCGCGGCGGTCGAGCAGGCGGCCCAGGTGCTGACCCGGCTCGCGGCGGAATGGGGCATCCGCCTGACCCGGCTCGAAGGCCGACAGCACGACGGGTTGACCGCGACGTTGCCGCTGGGGTCTGGTTGCTGAGCGGCCTGGCGCGCGGTGCCGAGGTCCGTGAGGGGAACCCTCACGGACTCTGATTCCGTCAGGGTTCCCCTCACGGACCTTCCGGGTCGGTCGGCACGCGGACCGGGACCGTCTGCAGCACCAGCGCCGCCTCCTCGTCCGGCGAGAGCAGTTCGGGCACCGCCTCGGCGGATTCCTTCGGCAGCGGATGCTGGCCGAGGACGGCGGCGGTCGTGACGACCACCGACAGGCCGGAGGCATCGGCGATCTGTTGCCAGGTGAGATCCTTGCGGGTCTTGGCTTCCACCGCTTTCGCGGCCAGCGCCTCGCGGACGGCCGGGTCGAACTGGGTGTGCACCATGGCCGGGAAGTCCTTTCCTCGGATGAGCACCGCGCCGACTCGGCACGCGGTTTCCCTTGTTGCCGACGTCCGGTCGTCGTCGTCGCGATCATCCGGGCGGTGAACCGCCGCGGGCAGGATAAAGTGCGGGCGGAGCGAGGGGGCGTGATGACGGCAGGCCAGGGGCAGTCCCAGTTGCGCTCGGCCGTTCTCGCGGGGGCCTGGCGGCGGATTCCGGGCGTCGAGGTCCTCTCGGCGACCGACGGCGGGCCGCTGACCCGCACGGTCAAGAAGATCGTCGATCCGCTGGTGATCCGCACCGCGGCGCGGCCTCGACTGGGCCGTCCGCTGCTGGATCCGGCCGCCGCGGCGGAAGTGGCCGAGTTGCTGCTCGCCGACTCGGCTCGGCTGCGCGCCACAGCGGCGTGGTTCCCGCACTTGAAGCGGCAACGGCGAGCCCTGCGCATCACGGCGGGAAACGTCCAGGACGTGTGTTTTCCCCTCGCCTACGAACTCGCGACGGCCATCGGCATGCCGGACGCCTCCGCGCCGGAACAGGCTGCGACGGCGTTGCGCGAATGGCACGGCGAGGACAGTGCGTCCGGAGTCGACCAGTTGAGCCGCTACTTGGCAGATCCCCGCCACACCGCGGACTTGACCGCCGAACTGCGCCATCGCTGGGTCACCGCACCGGACGCATCTCCGGCAGCATTCGTCCGACTTCTCGACGCGGTCGCCAATGGCTTCACGGACGCGGCTTGGCAGGCGCTCGCCGACTCCCCCGCCGGACACGCTTTCGGCCTCGCGTTACGCCAACCCGGGGGCACCGCCGCGCTCGCGCGGGCCGTCCGCGAGGTTTCCGGGCTGCCCGCACCGGATCTCGGCCTTCAGCGCGGCGAGCGCACCGCCGTGCCCCCGCTGAGCCAGCGCGACGAGACCGGCGGCGAGCTTCTCGAACGCAGCATCGAACGTCGGATCCGCGCGTCCTTGCGCCGTCTTCCCGCCGCCGAGCAGAATCCCGTCGCGGACCTGGTGGACGAAGAACTCCTCCGGGCGGCCGCCGGATTCGGGCTGGAATTGCCCGTGCTGGCAACATGTTTCGTGCTCGGCGTCGTGCTCGCGCCTGCGCTTCGCCCCCTCGACGGCCCCACGTCCGGCGACATCCCGGAGTTCGCGCAGCGGCTCAACGCCCAGGTCTCGCGGGAGGGCTACGTCCTGTACGCACGCCGGGCGCTGGCCGGTTCGACTCCCCTCACCGCGCAGCCAGACGACGAGATCGTGCGAGAACTGCGCGAGTTCGCCAAGCGATTCCTCGCGAGGTTATGGGCCCGGCTGCACGGCTTCGACGTCAGCGGCGAGGTACCCGCCACCGCAGCCGACATCCGAGACCTCCTGACGGGTGTCGTCCGGTCGACCTCGCTGGACCTGCGGACGAAAGTGCGCCGCGCACTCGTCGCCAACCTGCCGCGATTGGAGGCCGCCTCGTGACGCATCCAGTACACACGCCGGTCATCGCGGCCGACGGGGGTCTCATCCGCTTCACACTGGCTGACCTGCTCAGCGCCCCGGCACCGTCGATGCGGATCGAACTCACCGACGCGAGCGCAGCCGAACCGTGGCTGACCCGGCTCGTCGGCACCGAAGCCAGTTTGACCGCGCTCCGCGACGAGCAGGTCGACGTCCCAGCCCAGCCGGAACTGGCCCGCCTCGCATTCCTGTTGTGGGCGCGCCGCTGGTGGCCCGCCAGCCCGACGCTCGGAATCCCGTCGCTCGACCCGGCCCTGCTCGACTTCGAAGCGGCCGTCGCGACGGCGGCCGTCGAGGACAGCGCCGAAGGCCTGCTCGACGGCTTCGAAGCCAGCCCAGCAGAGCTGTTCGACCAGGCGACCGACTTCGGCTTGTTCGCTGCCGCAGGGCCGGTCGCCGAGGAAGTCCAGCAGCTGTGCACGCAGCTTTCGGCCTGGTTTGACCGCCAGGACGACCTCGAGCGAGCCGAAGCCGCCGCCGATCTCGCGGCTCGGGTGGCCCCTGGTCAGCGTGCGTACGTCTTGGCCGCCGGTGCTGGCCCCACCGCGTCCGGCGAGGGTGTGCTGGCCGAGGGACGCGTCAGCGTCGACTGGGCCCGAGTGCCGCCGGGCGTTCTGGACGCCGCCGAGGACACGGTGGCCTGGCGGATCGTCGCGACCAGGACCGCTGCCCGGCTTGAGGTCGAAGTCGCGGGCGCGCTCGACGACGCGTCCCTCAGCGCAGTCGCGACCCACGACGGCGAGCCTTTCGCCGAAGTCTCGCTGCAACTCGGCAGCGGAGGATTCGCCGGAACGGCAGACCTGGACGAAGGCGGGACCAGGCTCGCGGCAACGCCCGCCGCCCGGATCGGCCTTCTCGTAGGAGTGGCCGACGACGTCAACGGGACCACGCCGGAAGACCGCGCCGAGGTGGTTTCCCTGGTGCGAGCCCGCGAAGCGCTGCCACCCGAAGCCCGGACCTTGGCCGAGCGAGCCGTCGCCGACGAGGAGTTCTGACGTGCTCGTCGGGTTTCCGCCGCCGCTCGCGCCGCCGGACCGTCCGCCGCCCCCGGAGCTGGCCGACGCGGTTTCGCACGGCTACAACTGCCGTTGCGTCGCAAGGCATTTCGACCTCGACCCGGCGGCTTACCAGGAACTGTCCGCGTGCACGCTGACCGAAGCCGAGTACGATGCCCTCCTCACCGAAGCCTTCGCCGTCCAGACCGAGGCCAAGCAACTCGCCGCGGCGCGGGACGTCGCCGGTGCGCAACGGGCCTACGCACGGATGCGCCAGCTCGCCCAGCAACTCGACCGCGTCAGCCTCGAAGTTGCCGCTGTCAGCGATCTGGCCACCGTCTGCTATTCCGCGGGCGACCTCCGCAACGCGCGCCAGTGCGCGGAAGCCGTGCTCGGCGTCTTCACCGTGAGCACCGCCGCCATCGTCCACTTCGGACAGTACGCCGAGCTGCGGATCATCGAAGGTTCCCGCGAGGTAGCGGAACGCGCCCTCATCTCACTGTCCACTGAGGAGGGTGACCTCGACCGGGCGCGCGAGCTGCTCGCCGGTCAACGACGGCGCGCGGCGTTCCGGAAGGCCGCCGAAACCGGCCAGTTCCCCCGCGAGCAGCTCGACCCGCACGGTGCCGACGAACTGGAACTGCGCATTCTCGAAGTCCGTGTGCAAGTGGCCGCCGGGGATCCGGCCGGGGCGCGCGACGCGATCGACCACATCCTGACCGACCTGGACCGCATCGCGGACGTCGACGAGGTCCGCGACCAGGTGACGTCGCTGCAGGCAATGGCACGGGCCGAACGCGCCCGCATCCGCCAGGCAGGCGGCGAGGAAGCGGACGCGACGGCGGACCTGCTGCGGCTCGCCACCCGGCACGAGGGCCCAGCGGCCGCGAAATTCGCCATCGGGCTCGCCGAAACCCGCGCGCTCGACGGGGATCTCCCCGGCGCGATCGCGGCCATTGTCAAAGCCAGGGACGAACTCGCCGCCGCCGGAGTAACCGGTGACGTCGCCGAGGCAAGCTACGCGCTGGGCACGTTGCTGCTGCTCGCCGGCGAGGCCACGCAGGCGCGAGACCAGTTCGAACACGCGGGAAAGCTGTGGTCGGCGAACGGCGACACTCCGGGCGCGCGCCGGCTCGCGTCGGCGCTGGCTCGGTGTGCGGCGGCCGAGGGCGACTGGCCGTCCGCGGAGGAACACGTGACCCGGCTCCGGACGGCGGCCCGCGAGTCGGGCGAATGGCTGGAGTGCCTGCGAGCCGATTACCTGTCGGCCACGATCGGCTACGGGCGCGGCGAAGACCCGCGAGCGGTGCTCGACCTGCTGCTGCCGGTGGCCCTCGCCGCGCAGGAGTACCGGTTCGCCTTCGCGTCGGCCCAGGCACGCACCGCGTGGGCGAACAGCGTCGCGGGCCCGGCGACGGAACTGCTGATGGTCCTGCTGACCCAGCTCGGGGAAACGCGCCTGACGGCCGAACTGATCGAACGCGCCTGCGCCGTCGGGGCGTATCCCGAAGACCGCTCCCTGAACTTGACCGGTGAACTCCCCGCGCTGGCGGCACTGCCCGCCGAGACCGATCAGCTTCCCTTGGCAGCACTGGGTTCGGTCACCTCGTCGCTCCCGCTGCGCCTCGCCCCGCCGCCCGGACTGCGCTGGTCGCCGTCCTCGCCGATGGAGCTGGACGCCTGGTCCCGGCTGGCCGCCGAACGGTACGGGTGCGCCTCGGCGACGGGGACCGTCGAGACGTGGCCCGCCGCCGAACCCGGTCGCGATACGTTCATCCTGCGCTATGTCGACGCCGGGCACACCTACCTCAGCTGGCGCACCACCAGCGATCTCGACACCGTCCACACGCACCCGATCGACGCCGACCTCGTCGAAACGGCACGCGGATTCCTGGCCGAGGCTTCCCCGACGCCGCGCGAAGGCGAACGGGTCGCCGACGCCGTCCGTCGTTCGCTCGAGGCCTTTTCCGCCGGAGAACAACGCCTTGCCCGCGTCCTAGCCCTCAACCTCCTGCCCGCCGATCTCGTCGCACAACTCCGGCGGACCACGCGTCCACTGCTGCGAATCCAGCCGTCCCCAGCGCTCGCCGGGGTCCCGTGGGGCCTGCTCGCGCTGCCGGATCGACGCCCGGACCACGTGCTCGACGCCGACGAGGTCGACACCTGCTTCGACAGCGACGTCCGGATCCTCGACCTCGCCGACGTCTCCCTGCTCGCCCCCGCCGGAATCCCGCGCCGCGAGCCAGCCGCCGCCGGACCGCCCGTCTACCTGCTCGATCCGCGGATCCCCGGCCAGAGCGCGTTCGGCGAACTGGGGTCCGTGCTCGGCAAGCAGGATGCGACCTCGCCGCTGATCCGCCACCTGGACGAGCGACTCGCCACCGGCCCAGTCCGCCCCTCCGTCGCACACGGCCTGGACCTGGTCCGCCGAACCGACACCGACCGGCGGCTTTTGGCCGAACTGCTGGCCGAACCGTGCTCGCGGCTGGTGTTCGCGGGGCACGTCAGCCGCATCCAGGACGTTCACGGTGCGCAGACCGCGCTCCATTTGTCCTGCTCGGCCGACCTGCCCGGCACCGCCGCACCGATCGGGGCGCACCGGCCGTTCACCGCCGCCGACCTAGCACTGTCCGAAGTGGACATGCCCGCGCGAGTCGCGCTGATCGGCTGCGCCAGCGCGAGCGACTTCGGCCTGCCGGAACCGTTCGGCGTGCTCCTCGCCGCCGTCGCCGCCGGAGCCGGGCTGGTCGCCGCGACGGTCTGGGCTTTGCCGACCTCGGCCGCGGTTCCCGGTGCGGATCCGATGGCCGAGCTGCTCATCGCCGTCGACACCGCACTCGCCGGACCGGATCCGGTCGCCGAACTGTGCGCATGGCAGCGGACCCGGCTCGCCCGCTGGCGCGAACAGCCGGAGCCGGGCCGGTCGCCGGTCTTCTGGGCGGCCTTGACCTGCCTGGACGCCACTGACGACGGGAAGACCTGGGCTAGATAGCAACCCGTCCGCCACACCAGCCGAACCGAACACCGCAGCTCCGCCCCTCGCTCTCTGAGCAGCCATGTCCCGCGTCGCTACCACAGCCGACGGCGAAACTTGGGTTCGGTGGCAGACCCACCCCGCAGTCTGTGGCCATCGCTCCCGGGACACGAACCAGCCCTCGCACCGTCTTCCGGGCACCCCTGACCTGTGTCCGCCAACGGCGGCAAGACCGTGGCCAACCGCCGGAACGCCGCCGTCCGCGCCGCACCCACTCCCCCGGTCGTCCCGGACAGCCCTGACCAGCCTCGATACCACCGACGACAGCGAAACTTGGGTTCGGTAGCACCCCGCCCGCCCGAAGCTGTGTCCAGCACACCGGCACAGCGAAAGGCATCCCATGTTCAAGAAGATCCGCGACAAGATCAACGAAGCCACCCAGCAGGGCATGGCCCGCGGCGCGCAGGACTTCCGGCAGCACGCCGAGCAGTTCCGCCAGGCGGCCGCCGCGCAGGGGCACGACATCACCCCGCAGCTGCCGACTCCGCAGCTGGCCGCGCAGGCGTTCCGCAACATCGCAGCCGACCCGGAGACGGCCGCGTTCCTGGCGCTGCCGATGGAGGAGCAACTGCGCCAGCAGCAGGAACTCCAGGCCTACGGCACCGAACTGCGCCGCCTCTACGACACCGGCGAGAAGGCCACCCTCGTGATCCGCGCGCTGGAGCCGACGGGCCGCACGGTCGCCGGGCAGGCGCAGTACACCGCCACTCTGGAGGTCACCCGCGCGGACGGCATGATGTACCGGACGGTCACCCCGCTGATCACCCCGCAGGCGACGATCCAGCAGTACGCGCCCGGCACCCGGCACGAAGCCCTGCTCGACCCCGCTGACCCGGCGAAGGTCGCCGTGTTCGGCCCGATCGCGTAGGCGGCCGCGATGTTCAGTTCCTTCGCGTTCGGCTTGGCGGACGATCCTGAAGAAACCCGTGCGTCGAGCCGACGGTTGTGGCTGCTCGGGATTCCCACGACGCTCGCCTGGGCCGTCGCGGGATGGTCTGGCGCGCTCGGGCTGCTGGACAACTTCCGGCTGATGTCGTTGAACCGCGTCGGCGCGTGGGGGGCCGACGCGGGACCGGCGGCTTCGCTCGTGTTGTTCTTCAGCCTGTCGGTCACGGTGGCGTCGTCGCTCGGCTTCGCGATGCTGTGGGGCGGCGGAATGTCGTTGCGCCGCATGGGCCTCAGCTTCCGGGCAAGCTCGCTCGCCGCAGCACTCGGGGTGACGCTGGGCAGCGGCGTGGCGGCTCCGTCGTGGACGGCACCGGAATCCGTGGGCGAACGGCTGCCCTTCCTCGACGGCAAGGCCGAGCCGTGGTCCGATGTGGACTGGGTCGTCTATTACGAGCCGTTTCTGGTGCCCGCGGTGGCCGGGCTCATCGCACTGGTCCTGATCGTGGTGCTGCTGCGGTCTTTCCTGCGCGCGGCCGAGGCAGACGATCGCGAACAGGCACTGCTCCACTGCGGTCGCCAGGTGACCGGGACTCTCACCCGCGTGGAGTTCACGAACGTCTGGGTCATGGGAAATCCGCGGTTCACCGTCCACGTGCGGTTTCCCACCGAAACCGGCGAACGCGAGGTCGTCGCGACCATGATCACGTCCATCTTCCAAGCCCCTTCGCCGGGTTCCGCGGTGCAGGTCCGCTACGACCCGAAGGATCCGAAAGCCGTTCTGGTGGAACCGATTTCCCTCTGACCGCCGAGAAGGGACTACTTTCATGGCAGCCCTCCGCACGATCGCCTTCGGCTTCCTGACCGGCTTGGCGATCGGAGCGACCCTGTGCTCGCTCGTCGTCGGCATCATCGTCGAGAGCGTTCCGTTGTTCGTAACCGGGCTGGGAATTTCGCTCGGCTACGGCATTCTCGTCTACCTCGGCGGCATTCCGCGACGCGCTCGCGAGGCGGCGGTGGGTCCCGTAGTGGCGCTCGCGCGGATCGAAAGCCTCCGCGCCGGAGGCACCGAAACGGGCGATCTCCCGGTCGAATTCGTCCTCACGGTCGCGCCGGACGGGGCACCGTCCCATCGCGTGGCGGCGACCCACACCGTCAACCTGGTCGATCTTCCCAGTTACCGCAAGGGCGACGTCCTGGTGGTCTGCTACCCGCCGGATCGGCCGTGGAAGGTGCGGCTCGTGGCCAACCCGTCGCCGGAATGGCAGCGCCGGGCGGCGAACGCGGTCATCGAGCCTGCGGCCGAGTCCGCTTTGGTCCACCCGCCGCCGGAAGGCTGCGTCGCCGGTGTCCTCACCCTCGTCGGACTGCTGCTCGCCGTGGGTGCCGTCCTCGGGCTCTTCCGGGTCGAACTCTTCGCGCCAGAAGAAACCAGCGCCCCGGAGCCGCCTCCCGCGTCGTCCACGGTGACCTCTTCGGGTTCCGCGACGGTCGAGGTCGGCCCGGACCAGTCGTTGCTGGACGAGGGAGAGCTGCGCCGCGCCGTCGACGGGCTGGCCCAAAGCACTGACGTCTCGCAGACGCTGACCGCGGTCGTCCAGGAGCACCGGCTGACGGTCGTCTTCGCACCGAGCGGCGCCCAGGTTCCGCGCTTCGACCTCCGCACCCTGCCGGTCAACGAGATTCCGGGCCTGGTCCGGAAAGCCTTGCGAACCATCGACGTCGGCACGCCGCAGACCTGGCAGGTCACCGTCGTCCAGTTGCCTTCGGCTCGCACCGTCCGAGTCACAGTGACCGGTCCCCGCGGCAGCGGTTCTCTCGCCGGGTGATCAGCCCGCCAAGCCCAGCGACGCGCCGAGCAGCAAAAGCCCTTTGGCCGTACGCGGATCCGCGCCGGTCAGGTTGGCGATGCGCGACAGGCGATTGTCCACTGTGTTCGGATGGACATGCAGCTTCCGCGCGGTCTCACGACGGTTGAAGTCGGTGTCGAAGTATGTCCGGAGCGTCGTCGTCAAGTCAGGCTCACCGTCCAGTCGTGCCGCCAGCGCACGCAGCTGAGGGGTCGCCGCGCTGTCGTGGTTGAGCTGGTATTCGAAGAGGTGTTCCGCGAGCACCGCAACGGAGTCGGGGACCGTATTCAGCCGCAGCAGCCGCTCGGCTTCCGCCACTGCCGCCGGGATTTCCGACAACTCGGCAGCGTGGGCGAAGGCACCGGTGATCTCCACGCCGGTCGTCTGATGCGCTCGCGGAACCGCCTGCCGGGCCGCGATCAGTGCCGTCTCCTGACTGTCCGAAGTGGACGGGATCAGCAGCAGTCCGCCGTCCGGCTCCAAGGCGGCCAGCACGTCTCCGGACAGTTCTCGGTGCAGGTGCTGGAGCAGCAACCGCGCCTTCCGCTGTCCGGCCAGATGACGGCCGACCGCGTCGCCGACCGAATCCGCCGGGTCCGCGGCGAACCGCAGCGCCAGCACGCCGTACGCCGGAGCGAGCCGGACGTCGGCCGGTTCCGGAACCACCTCCCCCGCCGCCAGCCGCCGGACCAGCGCCCGTGCCGCCTCGCGCTGTTCGTGGTCCGCGGTCTGGAATTCCTTCTGGTGCGCCCGCACGGCCGCGTTCAGCACCTGGTGCAGGCACTTCAGCAGCACCGCGGTCGTCTCGCCGGGCGGCGACCCGCCGGAGAGGTCCTGGACCTCCGCCCACACCTCCTCGGCCGCCAGCAGGTACGCGTGCACGAACTCGCTGACCGGCAGCCCCTCCGAGCCCCGTTCCCGGCCCCGCTGGCGGAACAGTTCCAGTTCGTCCTCGCGAAGCCCGGTCCCCTCCCGCGCCGCGCGCGCGAACATCCGGCCGAACTCGCGGCACGTGTGCGCCATGTGCAGGTGCAGGGCCGCGGGCGCCTCGCCCCGGTAGTGCGGGGAGGTCTCGACGTACCGGCGGATCGTCCGCTCGGCCGCCTTCGGCAGCCGGTGCTCGAAGCTGCGCCACGACAGTTGTGACATGTCACAGCACGGTAGCCGAAAACCTGGGCAATGTGCGCTACCAGCTGGATCTGCCAGCGGCGACAGTTGGGGTTGTGTCCATGACCGCGATCACAGGAGGCCCCGGACCCATGCGCTGCGAGCCGCTGTTCCGCCCGAAGTCGGCCGCCGTGGTCGGCGTGTCCGCGACCACCGCGCTGTCCTGGGGACGGATCGCGCTGGACCGGCTGCTGCGCGGCGGCTACGGCGGCGAGGTCTTCGCGGTCTCCCGCGGCCCGCTCGACCTGCCCGGCGTGCGGACGGTCGGCTCCCTCTCCGAGATCGGGTACCGCCCGGACCTCGTGGTCCTCGCGACCCCGGCGGAAACAGTCCCGGGACTGGTCCGGCAGGCGCGCGAACTCGGCTCCGGCGCGGTCATCGTCTTCGCGTCCGGGTTCGCCGAGGGCGGCAACACCGCGCTGGAGGACGAACTGCGCGAGGCCGCCGGTGACCTGCCGGTGCTGGGTCCGAACTGCCTCGGCGTCGTGAGCCACCCCGCCGGCGTGCAGCTGTCCACGACCGTTTTCCTCGACCGCGAACGTGTGCCGCCGGGCCCGATCGCGATTGTCACGCAGAGCGGCGCGATGGGGTTCGTGCTCGCCGACCTGCTCGAACAGGCCGGGATCGGCTACTCCTACTACGCGAGCGTCGGGAACGAAGCCTGTCTGTCCGGCCACGAAATCGGCAGCTATCTGCTGGACCAGCCGGACGTCGAGGTGCTCGTGCTCTACCTCGAAGGCGTGCGCGACGCGAACGGCCTCCGCGAGCTTGGTCGTCAGGCGCGAGCGGCGGGAAAGACCGTGGTGGCCCTCGCGGTGGGCAGCAGCGCCGCCGGTCGGCAGGCAGCCTTGTCGCACACCGCGGCCGTCGCCGGTGATCACTTCCTTCTCGCCTCGCTGTGCCGCCAAGAGGGCATTCACCTGGTCACGGACGACGACCAGCTCGTGGACGCGGTGCTCTGCGCGCGCAAAGGCACGACGTTGCCCCCGGCACCACGGCTCGCGGTCTTGACGATGTCCGGCGGCGCGGGCGGCATCCTCGCCGACAACCTCACCGCGCTGGGCGTCCGGATCCCGCCGCTGTCCGGTGCGACGCGCGCGAAGCTCGCCGAGGTCGGCGGGGTCGAGGCGGCCGACGAGAACCCCGTCGATCTCGGCGGCAACATCGACCGCTGGCTCGACCGGGTCGGCGAGCTGCTCGGCGCGCTCGACGAAGACCCGGAACTGGACGGCGTCGTGCTGTATCTGACGTTCGGCGATCGGTTCCGCGAGGCTTACCACCGGCTGGCCGCGGCCGCCGCTGAGATGTGGACGCCGACGTGGTTCGTCTGGGCCTGCGCGCCGCCCGGCGAGCTGGCGAACCTCGGGCGGCCGGACACTGTGCTGCCCAGCATCGGTGCCCTCGTGCGTCGGCTACGAGTGCTGGTCCCCGACCGAGTCCCCGAACCCACGCACCACATCACCGGCGACGACCGTCCAGTGTGGACTGAGTTGAGATCCATTCCGCTGCTGGAAGACGCGGGCATCGCGCACGTCGACACCGTCGCCGGGACCGATCTCGCCTCCGCAGTTCAGCACCACGGCTGGCCGGGACCGTACGTGGTCAAAGGCGATGCCGCCGACGTGCCGCACCGAGCCCGCGCTGGGCTGGTCCGTGTCGGCGTCACCGCAGCCGAACTGCCAGCGGTGCTGGAGACACTCCAGGCCCGCCTGGACGAGGTCTCCACCGACCCGGACCGCACCCTTGTCGTGCAACCGCTTCTGCCGCATACCGCCGAACTCGCCCTCGGCGCGACGCGAGATCCGTTGTACGGCACCGCGATCGTCCTTGGCGCGGGTGGCGACCGTGCCGAAGACCCCACCGCGCCCCGTCGCGCGCTGCTGCTCCCGGCCGGACCGGAGCAACGGGCCGAACTGGCGGAATGGGCTGGCGACGTCCTCGCCGCACCGGTCCCCGCCGTCGCCGCCGCGATCGACGGGCTGATCCGCATCCTCGACGACCACCCGGAATTCGCCGAGGCCGACCTCAACCCGCTCTGCGTCACCGGCGACGACCTGATCGCCGTCGACGCGCTGTTCACCGAGACCGCTCAGGAGGCATCCAGTGACTGACCTGCTCGACTACGCGGACAAAGTCTGGCGAGGCGAGGCCGACACCCGCGTCTACCACACCGGCACGCTGCGCAAGGATGGTCTGCACGAGCTGGCCGAGGGCGTCTGGATGTGGCCGGCGTTCGGCAACGTCTTCCTCTTCCCCACCGACGAAGGCCTGTTCTGCTTCGACACCGGCGAACGCCGCACCGCGAAAGACCTCTTCGGCGCGACTCGCGCCCGCACCGACGCGCCGCTGCACACCGCCGTCTACTCGCACGGCCACATCGACCACGTCTTCGGCGTCGGCCCGTTCGATCTCGAGGCCGAGGAACGCGGCTGGCGTCGCCCGTCCGTGCTGGCCCACGAAAACACGCCGCCGCGTTTCGAACGGTACGACCGCACCCGCGGCTACAACACGGTGATCAACCAGCGGCAGTTCCAGTCCCCCGGCTTCCGCTGGCCCGACCGGTACCGGCATCCGGACGTCACCTACCGCGACACCACGACGTTGCGGATCGGCGACCTCGACGTCCAGCTGAAGCACGGCCGCGGCGAAACGGACGACGCGACGATCGCGTGGCTCCCCGACCGGAAAATCCTGTGCTGCGGCGACTTTTTCATCTGGTCCTCCCCCAATCCGGGCAATCCGCAGAAGGTGCAGCGCTACGCCGCCGAGTGGGCGCAGGCGCTGCGCTGGATGGCCGGGCTCGGCGCGGAACTGCTGCTGCCCGGACACGGCGTGCCGATCGTCGGCGCCGACCGGATCCGCACCGCGCTGACCGACACCGCCGAGTTCCTCGAAACCCTGCACGACCAGACCGTGGACGCGATGAACGCCGGCGCCACGCTCGATGAGGTGGTGCACGGCGTCACCGCGCCCGCCGAACTGCTGGCCAAGCCGTATCTGAAACCGTCCTACGACGAGCCGGAGTTCGTCGTCCGCAATGTCTGGCGGCTCTACGGCGGCTGGTACGACGGCAACCCGGCCAACCTCAAACCCGCCCGCCGCGCCGAACTGTCTCGCGAACTCGCCGACCTCTCCGGCGGCTCCGACCGGCTGGCCGCGCGGGCGCGGGAACTGCTCGCCGCCGGGGAACACCGGCTGGCCGGGCACTTCGCCCAGCTCGCGGTAGACGCCGCGCCGGAGGACGAGACCGCGCACACCGCCCGCGCGGAAGTGTTCACCGCACTCGAAAAAGCCGCGACCTCGACGATGGCGAAGGGCGTTTACGCCTGGGCCGCCGCCGAATCCCAGGCCGTGCTCGACGGCACCGACCGCGCCGAACAACTCCGCACCCGCACCGCGGGACGCACCCGCTGGGCCTTCTGACCCGCCACCACCCCGTCCGACAACGACGTTGAAATGGGGATCCCACGATGAACGCTCCCGCTCTCCCCGCCGAAGCCGCCGCCGGACGGCGCACCCGCGGCACCAGCGCCCGCGGCTGGGTCGTCACCGGGCTGCTGCTGGTGTTCATGCTGATCAACTTCGCGGACAAGGCCGTGCTGGGCCTCGCCGCGAAACCGCTGATGCACGATCTCGGCCTGACGCCCGAGTCGTACGGCTTGATCAGCAGCGGGTTCTACTTCCTGTTCAGCATTTCGGCGATCGTGGTCGGCTTCGTGTCGAATCGAGTGTCGACGAAGTGGATCCTGCTGGTGCTGGGCGTGGTCTGGGCGCTGACGCAGGCCCCGATGCTCGGCACCGTCGGTTTCGGCGCGGTGCTGGTCAGCCGGATCGTCCTCGGCGCGGCCGAGGGCCCGGCGAATCCGCTGGCCATGCACGCGGCGTACAAGTGGTTCCCCAACGAGAAACGCGGCTTGCCGAGCGCGTTGCTGAACGCGGGTTCCGGCATCGGCGTGGCGCTGGCGTCGCCGCTGCTGACCGCGTTGATCGTCGGCTACGGCTGGCGGTGGGCGTTCTTCGCGCTGCTCGTCGTCGGCCTGGTGTGGTCGTTGCTGTGGGCGATCTTCGGGCGGGAGGGGAAGGTCGCCGGAACCGCGTCCGTGCACGCGGCCGAGGCCAAGTCCGAAGCGGACGAACCCCGCGTGCCCTACCGCCGGATCCTGCTGAACGGCACGTGGCTCGGCGGTTTCCTGGCCGGTTTCGCCGCGTACTGGGCGCTGTCGGTGCTGGTCGCGTGGGTTCCGCATTACCTGGAAACGGTGTTGCACTACAGCACGGTGACCACCGGGACGCTGGTCGCGCTGCCATGGATCGCGTCAGTCGTGTTCAACCTCGCCCAGGGCACGCTCAGCGACCGGCTGATGCGGCGCGGCGTGTCGAGCCGGGTCGCGCGCGGCGTGCTCGGCGGCGTCGCGGTGCTGATCTCCGGTCTCGCGATGCTGCTGTTCCCGCACACCGGGGGCTGGTTCCAGATCGCGCTGCTGACCGTCGCGTTCAGCCTCGGCGGGGTGGTTTTCGCGCTCGGCGTCACGATGAACGCCGAGATCAGCCCGACCCGGCAGCGCGGCGCGGTGCTGTCCATCAGCGTCGGCCTGGTCACCACCGCCGGACTGCTCGCCCCGTACCTCACCGGACGGCTCATCCAGGCCGCTTCGTCGCCCGGCGGCGGCTTCACGCTCGCCTTCACGATCAGCGGCCTGCTGTCCATTGTGGGCGGTCTGCTGGCTGTGTTCTTCGTCAACCCAGACCGCACCGCGCGGCGGCTCGGACTCCGTACCGAGGTGGTCGGCTGATGCCTTTCCAAGACACTAAAAACCCGCTCTTCGGCAGCGGCGAGATCACGGAGGTCGCCCCCGGGGTCCGCTCGATCGGATTGCAGGGCAACAGCCTCGCGGTGAAAACCGCTTCGGGGCTCGTCGTGGTCGACACCGGGCCGTCTCCGGACCTCGTCGCGCCGGTGCTCGACCAGTTGTCCGAACCGGTGCGCTGGATCGTCTACAGCCACGGGCATCTCGGCTACAACTACGGCGTGCCCGGGTTCTTCGACTACGCCGCGGCGCATGGCGAACGCCGCCCGACCGTCGTGGCGCACGAGAATGTCGTCCGCCGCTATCAGCGGTACCTGGAGACCGCTGGGTTGCAGAACCACATCAACACCCGGCAATTCCGCCGCCCGATGGCGGACCTGACGGCCCCTCCGCCGATCACGTTCCCCGACGAGACCTACCGGGAAGCACTGACGCTGACCCCGGACGTCCGGCTGTTGTGGGCACCGTCCGAAACGGACGACGTGACCGCCGTGTGGCTGCCTGAACAGCGGGTTTTGTACGGCAGTGCCGCGGTGATCAACGGCATCCCCAACATCGGCACGCCCATGCGGACCATGCGCGACACCGTCCGGTGGGCGGACACTTTGGATCGGCTGGCCGCTTTGAACCCAGCCGTGCTGGTACCGGAGTTCGGCCCGGTCGTCCGCGAGGATCCGGTCCGGCAGCTCACCATGACCGCGGCCGCGCTCCGGTGGCTGCGGAGTGCGGTCGTGGACCAGCTCAACCGGGGCCGGCGGGTGGACGACATCGTGCACGATCTCCGGTATCCGGCCGAACTGTTCGACGTGCCGTGGATGCGCGAGCACTACGGGCACCGCGAGTACATCGTCCGCGATATCGTGCGCTCGGAAACCGGCTGGTGGGACGGGAATCCGACTACCCTGCACCCGTCCCGTCCGGACGTCGCGGCCGCTGCCCGGGCGGAGGCGATCACGGACAAGCAGGCCGTGCTCGACCAGGCTGAGCGGCTGCGCGCGGACGGGCGGGCGCAGGAAGCGTTGCACGTCATCGACCTTCTGGCGCTCGCGCCTGGGGACGACCCGCTGGTCAAGCAGGCGCGAGCGGTGAAGGAGGAGCTGTGCGCGGCGCGGGCGGCAGAGGCTAGCAGTTACGTGTCGCGAAGCTTCTACCGCAGCGGCTGGTGACGCAACGGCTCTTCGAACGTCCGTGAAGGACTCCTTGAGGGAACCAGATTCCCTCAAGGGGCCCTTCACGGACCTTTGCGGGAGCGTCACTGCGCGGGCAACGCCTCGGTCCAGGTCAGCTCCAGCCGTTCGGGTCCCCGCTGCCGCCGCGCGCTCAGCCACGGCACCTCGGCCGCGTCCACCGCCAGCCCCAGGTCCGGGAACCGGGCCAGCAGCGTCCCCAGCGCGACCTGCAGTTCCAGCCGCGCCATCTGGGCGCCCAGGCAGTGGTGCGGGCCGTGGCCGAAGCCGACGTGGTGGTTGCGCGGCCGGGCGAGGTCGAGGTCCTCCGGGCACGCGAACACAGTCGCGTCGCGGTTGGCTCCGTCCACGTCGGCGAACACCGCCTCGCCCTTGCGGATCAGCTGGCCGCCGATTTCGACGTCCTCGCTGGCGATGTGCGCGAAACTGGCGCTCGCGCTGAGCGGGACGAACCGCAGCAGTTCCTCGACCGCCGAAGGCATCAGGCCGGGGTCCGAGCGCAGCCGGGCCAGCTGCTCCGGATTGGTCAGCAAGGTGTAGAGCAGGTTGGAGATGTGGTTCGCGGTCGTCTCGTGGCCGACTGCCAGGATCCCGCCGGACAGGTCGATCAGCTCGCCCTCGGACAGGCGGCCCTCGTCGTCGCGGGCTCGCACCAACGCGCCGATCAAGTCGTCGGTGGGAGTTTCCCGGCGCTCAGCGACCAGACCGGCGATGTAACCCCACAGTTCGCGCTGCGCGGTCATGATCGCGCTGTGGTCCGAACCGTCGCCGCTGAGCATCAGCATGGTGTCGGTCCACGTGTGCACCTTCTCGCGATCCTCTTGCGGCACACCGAGAAGCTCGCACAGCGCGGTGATCGGCAGCGGGATGGAGAACGCCGACACCAGGTCCGCCGGCGGGCCCTGCTCGATCATCCGGTCGATCAGGCCGTCAGTGATTTCCTGGATCCGCGGGCGCAGCGTCTCCACCCGCTTCGGGGTGAACGCGGCCGCGACGAGCCGGCGCAGGCGGGAATGCACCGGCGGGTCCATGGTGATGATCGAGCTTTCGCTTTCGATCGCCTCGGTCCCGCGCGGCGCGTCCTTGCCGACGGTCAGGCTGCGCATCAGCCTCCGGTCCACCAGCACGGCCCGCACGTCCTCGTACCGCGTCGCCAGCCACGCCTCGCCGCCGTACGGCAGCCGCACCCGGCTCATCCCCTGCTGCTCGCGCATTTGACCGTACCGGGCGTCGACAGCCAGCGCGGACGGTGCGAACGGGTACGGGCACACTTCAGTGTTCACGACGAACTCCCAAGTCCGGTAACGGTTTCCACGATCGGTTCTGCCACGGATTCCAGCCACGCGCCGACCGCCGACGCGGTGCTCTCCGCGTCCTCGGCGACGATGCTGAAATGGTCCCCGGGCACGGTTTCCACGCGGTCGGCCCGCGACCACGTCGTCTGCCACGCTGCCCCGGCCACGTCCCCGAAGCTGCTGCCGGAGCGCAGCAGCACCGAGGGGACCCGGAGGTCCGGCGGCCCCGCGGCGGCGAGGAGGCCGAGGTAGCGGCCCATGGCGGTCAGTTGCGCCCGGTCGAATCCGCCGTCGTCCTCGCGGGTCAGCACTTCCCCGGCCATCGCGTGGACGGCGTTCTCGCCCGGGCCGCCGATTTCATAGGTGTCCAGCAGGCACAGGCCCGCCGGAGCACGGCCGGTGCGCGCCAGTTCCGCAGCCACGGCTTCGGCCAGCAGCCCGCCGGACGAGTACCCGAGGAGCGCGAACGGTTCGTCGTCGGCGGCCTCCCGGACCTGATCGGCGAGCACTGCGACGAGCGTGGCGAGGTCGGCCGGGAGCGGTTCGTCCGATGTGAAACCGGGAAGCGACAGCACGGAAACCCGCCGGTCGCCACGGAATGGCGCGGACAAGCGTCCATATTGGACGGCACCGGTCATCGCGGCCGGGGAAGGCACGCACAGCAGCGCGGGACGTCGTGGTCCCTCGGCGAGCCGCACTGGCCGAGCTGCCGCCCTCGGCCCCCGGAACGACTCGCGCAGGTTCGCCGCAGCTCCGAGCAGGGCGACCCCTTCCGGGACCCGGCCCGCGGCCACTGCCTCGGCGAACAGCCGGACGACCGGATCCGCTTGCTTCGGGAACGACGGTTCCTTCGGAGAGTCCGAAAAGGACTCGTCCAGGAAGGCCGCCAGCTCCGCAACGGTCGGATGGTCGAACACCAGGGTCGCACCGAGCGTCAGGCCGGTCAGTTCGGCGAGCCGGTTGCGTACCTGGACCGCGGTGAGCGAGTCGAAACCAAGGTCGGGCAGCGCACGGCCGGGTTCGAGGGTCCCGCGGTGTCCGAGCACGGCCGCGACCTGCGCGCCGACCAACTCTTCCAACCGCTCCCGACGCTCGGCTGGCGGAGTGCGCTGCAGCCGACCTGCGGCGGAACGACCTGCGCGCCGGGGCGTCCGCACGTGGCCGCGAAGCAGCGGCGGGATGTCGTCGCCACGCCACGCGTCGAGCCGCAGCGGAACCAGTACCGGTGCCGGGTCGGCAATGGCCGCGTCGAACAGCGCCAAGCCTGCTTCCTCGGTAAGGCCGCCGGTACGCTCGTCGGAGTTCCACAATCCCCAGGCCAACGACTGTGCGGGCAGCCCGAGATTGTGGCGGTGCTGGACCAGTGCGTCGAGGAACGCGTTCGCCGCCGCGTAGTTCGCCTGGCCCGGTGCGCCGAAGATGCCCGCGGCGGAGGAAAACAGGATGAACCTGTGCACGTAACCGGCGAGTTCGTGCAGGTTCCACGCGGCGGCGGCCTTGGCTTCGAAGACCGCGTCGACCTGGTCCGCACTCAGCGAAGTGAGCATCCCGTCGGCCAGCACGCCCGCCGCGTGCACGATCGCGGTGACCGGGTGTGCGGTCAGCAGCGCGGCTACGGCGGATCGGTCGGCGAGGTCGCAGACCGCCACCTCGGCTCGCGCGCCGAGTGCGGCCAGTTCGCAGGCGAGGCCGTCCCCGCCCCGGCCGGTCCGGCTCGCCAGCACCAGTTCCCGGACCCCGTGGCGACGCACCAGGTGTTCGGCCACCAACCGGCCGAGCTGCCCGGTTCCGCCGGTGATCAGCACCGGGCCTGGTCCCCACTCCGCGCTCTCGACGGCTTCGACGGCGACCAGGCGCGGGGCCAGAATCCGCTTGCCGCGCACGACGACGGCTGGCTCGTTCAAGGTGGCGACCAGGTCGTCGAACGGCGGCGCGTCGGTGTCCAGATGCACGATCCGGCCCGGATGTTCGGTCTGCGCGGAGCGGACCAATCCGGCGACTGCCGCACCGGCCAGGTCCACCGGTTCCCCGGGAAGCCCGGCCGCGTGGCGGGTGAGCACCACGATCCGCCGGTCGTCCGCGAGCGCGGTGCGCAACGCGGCGAGGATCCGGTGGACTTCGTGCTGTGCCGCGACAGCGTCGGCGCCCGGTGACACCACCAGAGCCTGGACGTCCTCCGCTTCTGCAGCGGCGAGCGCGCGTTCAGTCCATTCCGGACGGAGCAACGCGCCCGAGCGAGGAGCCCGCCGAACGCCGGTGACCGGCCGCAGCGCCAGCGAGCCGATCGTGGCCACCGGATTGCCCGCGTAGTCGGACAAGGACAGGGAAACCATGTTCTCTCCCTGCGGTTTCACCCGTACTCGAAGCTCGGAACTGCCTGGCGACCACAAGTCCACTTCGGACCACGAGTACGGCAGGAGTGTCTCCGCGCCGGTCGCCGGACCGAGGCCGATGGCGTGCAGCGCGGCATCCGCCAACGCCGGATGCAGGCCGAACGCGGCAGCATCCAGCACGGCGGATTCCGGCAAGGCGACTTCGGCGAACACCTCGTCCCCGCGCCGCCACGCGGTCTTCAATCCCTGGAACAACGGCCCGTACTCGACGCCGCGCTCGGCGAGAAGCTCGTACATCCCGTCGAGGTCGACCTGCTCGGCCCCGACCGGCGGCCAGGACGGGCCAGCCGCGGGTGCCGGACCAGCCGGAGCCAGCGCGCCGTCGGCGTGCCGCACCCAAGGCGCGTCGCCGGTCTGCGCATAGATGCTCAACGGCCGTACCCCGGCGTCATCAGCCCCGCCGACACGGACCTGAACCCGGACCCCGTCAGCGTCCAGCACCAACGGCGCGTGCACGGTCAGCTCACGAACTCGCGTGTCACCGGCCTCTTCACCGGCGCGCAGAGCGAGTTCCAGGAAGCCGGTACCGGGAAACAGCACCGAGCCGCCGACGGAGTGTCCGGCCAGCCAAGGCTGCGCGGCGGTCGAAATCCGGCCGTGCAGCAGGAATCCGTCGCCGTCGGCCAACGGAACCGCAGCGCCGAGCAGCGGGTGTCCAGCAGCTTCGAGCCCGGTCGCGGACAGGTCTCCCGCGCCGTCCGAGGCGGTCAGCCAGTAGCGTTCCCGCTGGAAGGCATAGGTCGGCAAGTCAACGAGTTTCGCCGAGCGAGGGGCCAAAACCGCTGCCCAATCCAGAGCGACCCCGTCGGCGTGCAACTCCCCGATCGCCTTGGCGATCGCGACGTCCTCGGGCACGTCTCGGCGCAGCGCGGCGACGGCCAGCGGAGCGTCCGGCAACAAGGCGGTCAGCGGCCCATCCGCGCCAAGTTCGAAGAACCGGGTGACGCCTTGGCTCTCCAAGGTGCGGATCGCATCGCCGAACCGGACAGTCCGGCGGATGTTGCGCACCCAGTAGTCCGCGTCGAAGGCTTCGATCGGCTCGCCGGTTACGGTGGAAACGACAGGCAACGCGGGTTCGGCGTACGTAATCCGCGCCGCGATCGCGCGGAACGGCTCCAGAACCGGGTCCATCAGCCGCGAATGGCCGGCCACCGAGAGCGCCAGTCGCTTGGTGCGCCGCCCCGCAGCGGAGAACCGGGCGACGACGGCCAGCGCCGCCGCTTCCTCGCCGGCGACGACGACGGCTCGCGGACCGTTGACCGCCGCGACATCGACCGCTTCCCCGGCGAATTCCTCCGGCTCCGCTTCGATCGCCGCCATCACCCCGCGCGGCTGAGCCTGCATCAACGTTGCCCGCCCTACGACCAGCTCCGCCGCGTCCGCGAGCGACAGCACTCCCGCACAGTGCGCGGCGGCCAGCTCGCCGCCGGAGTGTCCACAAAGGACGTCCGGAAGCAGCTGCCACGATTCGGCCAGCCGGAACAACGCGACCTCGATCGCGAACAACGCCGCCTGGCTGTAACGGAACTCGTCGAGCGCGCCGCCGATCGCCTCCCGCAGCGGACGGTCCAGGTGCCGGTCGAGTTCCGCGCAGGCAGCGGCATAAGCGGCGGCGAACACCGGGTACGCGGCGGCCAGCTCCTCGCCCATGCCCGTCCGGTGCGAACCGGCGCCGGAGAACAGGACCGCCAACGGCCCCTCACCGCGCGCCACCCTGGCGGACGGTCCGTCCAGCCCGGCCAGCAGTTCGTCCCGATCGCGTGCGACGACCACCGTCCGGTGCTCCAGATGGGTGCGTCCGGTCGCGAGAGTCCAGGCGACGTCGGCCGGACGGAGATCCGGCTCCTCGCGCAGCCGCTCGGCCAGCCGTTCCGCCTGCGCCCGCAGTGCCTCGGGATCGTGCCCGCCGAGCCCGACCGGCACCGCCGCCCGCTCGTCCGCGGCGCTTTCCGCGGCTGGCGGCGCTTCCTCCACGACGACGTGCGCGTTCGTCCCGCTCAACCCGAAACTCGAGACCGCACCCCGCCTCGGCCGACTTCCGCGAGGCCACGGCACCGCCTCGGTCAGCAGCTCGACCTCACCGGCGGCCCACTCGATCCGGCTGCTGGGAGCGTCCACGTGCAAAGTCTTCGGCAGCAGCTCGTGCCGCAACGCGAGCCCGAGTTTCACCAGCCCAGCGACGCCGGACGCCGCCTGCGTGTGCCCGAGATTGGACTTCAACGACCCGAGCCGCAGCGGGCCCGCGCCTCCGCGATCCGCGCCGTAGGTGGCCAGAAGTGCCTGCGCCTCAATGGGATCGCCGAGCGGTGTGGCCGTGCCGTGCGCCTCCACGACGTCGATCTGCGCGGCCGACAAGCGGGCCGACGCCAGCGCCTGCCGGATCACCCGGCGCTGCGCCGGACCGTTCGGGGCGGTGATGCCGTTCGACGCACCGTCAGAGTTGACCGCGCTGCCGCGAAGCACCGCCAGGATCGGCCTCCCGGACCGGCGCGCGTCCGAAAGCCGTTGCAGCACCAGCATCACACAGCCTTCAGACCACGCCGTTCCGTCGGCCGACTCGGCGAAGCTCCGGCACCGCGCGCCGCGCGACAACGTGCCGTCCTTGCTGAACTCGACGAACGTACGCGGCGTGGACATCACCGTCGCCCCGCCCGCGAGCGCGAGTTCGCATTCCCCCGCGCGCAGCGCCTGCGCCGCGAGATGCACGGTGACCAGCGACGACGAACAGGCCGTGTCCACCGTGATCGCCGGTCCCTGCAGGCCGAACGTGTAAGCCACCCGGCCGGACACCATCCCGGACGCGGCGAAGCTGCCCGGATAGTCGTGGTACATCACGCCGGTGAACACGCCGGTCCGGCTGCCGCCGAGCGAACGCGGCGGAATTCCGGCCCGTTCCAAGGATTCCCAGCCGGTTTCCAGGAGCATCCGCAGCTGCGGGTCCATCAGCAGGGCGTCGCGCGGGCTGATCCCGAAAAGCCCGGCGTCGAATTCTCCGGCCCCGGTCAGAAACCCGCCCTCGCGCACGGAAATCGACCCCGGCCGGACCCCTTCGGGATCGTAAAGCCGCTCGACGTCCCAGCCCCGGTCGTCCGGGAACCCGCCGATCGCGTCGCCGCCTTCGGAGAGGAGACTCCACAGTTGTTCCGGCGTCTCGATCCCGCCCGGCAGCCGGCATCCCGCGCCGACGATCGCGACCGGTTCCGCTCCCGCGGCCGCGCCCTGCAGCCGCCGATTCTCGTCTTTGAGCCGATGATTCTCCTTCAGCGACGTACGCAATGCGGCGACCAGGTTGCGTTCGGACTCGCTCAACGGCCCCCCAGGGCTAGATGTGCGGCATGACCAGTCCGACATTACGCACCAACGGGATCGCTGCCACCCCCTAGACAATGGGCCCCAGCAGCCGGATTCCGACCGCGGGCACCCGGCTGGTCAGCTCGAGGATCTCCGTTTCCTCGGCAGCGGCACCGGATTCTCGCCGTCGACCGCGCTCCCCCGTTACCTTCTTCGTAGCTCCTGATCAAGGAGTTCGTGGTCGCCAGGCCTGGCATGACTTACTCCCCCAGTCGAACCCATGATCCGGGGGGTGGTGTCACCGGGTTTGGTGGCATCGAGGGAC
>NZ_PQIA01000074.1 GCF_003385235.1 Amycolatopsis circi
CCGCCCCGCCCGTGCAATCCCGGACTCCCACCGAAAGCACCCCAAAGTGGTTTTCTCAGTAGCGCGCCGGGGTTCTCGCCCCGTTGACGGGCCTGGTTTGCGGTGCCGAGGTCCGTGAGGGGAACCCTGAGGGAATCTGATTCCCTCAGGGTTCCCCTCACGGACCTTCGCCGGAACCGAGCCACGCAGCCCGTCCCACCAGGCGATGCTCCGCATCCCCCTGGCCAGCACCGCTACAACGAACGCCACATTGGGTGCGTCAGATGCACCCAATGCCACAGTGGTGCGGCGTCAGTCCTCGACCAGAGCCGCGGAAGTGATGCGGTGCAACGGATACCGCTCGTGGTTCGCGCCCTCCAGCACCCCGCCGCCGACCCGCAGCGGGCGGACCACTCGCTGGCTCGCCGTCCCACGTGAATCGACGAAACCGATCCACACCTCGCGCTGCTCAAGCGTCGCACGGGACAGCAGATCCAACGTCGCCGTCGTGTCCGCACCTCCGCCGCCGGGCGCGCGCACCGTGGAACCCCGGCGGCGGGCCGAAGCCTGGTCTCCCGCGCGGAGGTTCGAGACGATCCGCGTCGCCTGTTCGTCGGTCAGCACCGCCTGCTCGCCCGGACGGGCCCGAGCCGCGCGGGCGCGGGCGGGCAGTCGGCGTCCGGTGGGGCGCAGGTCGACCACCCGGCCGTCCGGGCCTTCCGCCGCGGGGGCGAAACCCGCGCCGCGCAAGGCTTCCAGTACTTCGGCCAGCGGCGCGGAGCTGATCAGCACCGTCGGCGCGATCAGCCGCAGGTCGTATTCCGTCGCCACTGGATGAGCGAGCACCTCGGCTAGCAGCGCCTCGTCGTCGCAGCGCAGGAACGATCCCGCGGTGCCGCCGCGCAATCGGCCGTGGCGGCGGGCGACGTCGTCGATCAGGTACGTGAGGCCCTGCGGTACCGGAGTCGCGGACTTGTTGCGGAACATCGCGTGCAACTCGTCCGCGGTCCGTCCGGTGTCGAGCGCGCGCCGCACCGACGGCTCGGTGACGCGGTAAACCGTTGCGTGCCCAGCGGATTCAACGTCCGCGACCGCGGCCATGTCCGCCGCCAGTTCCGGCTCCAACGGGCCCGGCGCGACCACGGTCAGGTCAGCCTGCACCAGCACGTGGTCGATCGGCGCGGGCAGCGCGTCGTGCATCGCTTCGACGGCGCTGGAGCGGTCGTCTTCCAGCAAAAGCCGCGTGGCGGTGGTGAGGGCACCGAGGCCGACGAGGCCCAGCGCGGTCGCCTCGCCCATCGTCCAGCGCACGGTTTCGTCGCGCAGTCGACCACCTCGTCGAGGCGCGCGCCAGGCCAGAACGGCCACCAGTTCGTCGACGCTTTTCACGCCTGCGCCTGGATTCAGCTCCGCCAACGCAGTGAGCACGCGGTGCCGCGAAACAGGCGCGAGCGGCCGTCGCAGCTCCTCGGACAACGGCGCGATCGGCTTGTCCTTCGGGTCCCGGCCACCGGCCAGACCCGGCAGTCGCGGCAGTTCCAGCCACGCCTGCGCGAGCGTCATCCACCGCTGCACCGACGGCGACGCGAGCCAGCTGTCGGTGAGCATGGTGGGCACATATTCGGGGGCGGTGTTTTCGCTGTCCGCAACGAGTCCCGCGCCGACGACCAGCTCCGCGAGCAGCGTCGCGCGAGTCTCGTCGACTTCGAGATCCTTGGCGACCTTCTTCAGCTCGCGCACTCCGAGCCCGCCCGCCTTGAGTACGGGCGGCGGCGAATCCGACCACATCCGCAGCAGGGACTCCGTCTGCCGCAACAACTCCATCGCTTCGCCGGCGGCCGTTTCGTCCACTGTGTTCGTCCGATGTGGATGGACGGGCAGCTCTGGTTCGACGAGCGTGTCCGGTTCGAACGCGCGACCGCCGCGCAGCAGCAGGCCGAGTTCGCAGGGAAGTTCGACGGTCTGGTCATCGCGGCGCAGCAGCAGGCCGCGCGCGAGGAGCTTCTGCACCGGCGTGGCCGCGTCGGACAGCCCGACGTCGAAGCTCGCGTCGCGCGTGCGGCCGATCGGCGGCCCGGCGGCGAGCGCGGTGAGTACGGCCCGCTCGTCGTTGCCGACCTCCGCGAGTCGCGCGTCGAGGTCGGTGGCGGCCAGCGCGGGCGCCGGCGCGCCGAGCCCAGCCGGGAACGGACCGAGGGCGTCGCGGGCCGCGGGCGGTACCCGCAGCTCGTCGTCGGCACCCCAGACGAGCGCCCGAGCGCGCAGCCGGGCGAGCGGTTCGCTGACGTCGCGGCCGACCAGCGCCGTCACCGCGGACACCGGCGCCGGCTCGACGTCAGCACCGGAGACCAGCAGCGCGTCGATCACCGCGAGGGTGAACGTGTCGAGGTCTTCGCAGGCGCGAGCCACCGACCCCGGCGTGCCCGCGCGCGTGGCGAGCACAGTGGTGTCGGACGGAGGAGGGGTGGACAAATCGCGACGCGTGCGCAGCAGTTCGGCGAGTGCGTCGTCGGACTCCGCACGCAGCCAGTCCGCCAGAGAGGTCGCGGGCATAGACACCCAGGATACCGGGCGGGTGCGCGCGCACGAGACGTGTTCGGGCAGACTGTGGTCGAGTTAGCCGGACGAGGGCCTCGGAGGAAGCAGTGGCGAAGGGCGACAAGCAGAACAAGGGCATCGACCCGACGTGGCCGGGCGAGCCGGGCGAGCACCCGGTCACCGAGCTGTCCTCGGACCGGCAGGGAGCGCTTTCGCCGTTCGGCGACCTGGCCTTCCCGCTCGAGCAGGTGCCCTACGTGCACCCGGAGACCGAGATCAACCGCTGACCTGCGGACCCCTCGTGAGTGGCGATGCCGGTTCTCACCGGCGTAAACACTCACGAGGCTGAAGTTACTGGTCAGTCACCCGGTTGGGGTGTGGTGGCGCGGGTCACCGGACTAGATTCGAGCCGTCCGAACCCACTCCACCAGCGGGGAGTACGTGTCATGCCGGTTCCCGGTCCCGGGTATTCGATCACCGTCCGGGTCGAGGCCCCGGCCTCGTCCACGGCCGCGGGCGATCTCACCACCGCGGTCGGCCGCGTCGGCGGCGTGCTGACGGCGTTCGACGTCGTCGAGTCGCACGCGGACACCATCGTCATCGACATCAGCGCCAACGCGCTGTCGGAAAACCACGCGCAGGACATCACCGCGGCGCTCGACTCGCTGCCGGGCGTGCGCGTGCGCAAGGTCTCGGACCGGACGTTCCTGATCCACCTCGGCGGCAAGATCGAGGTCAGCCCCAAGGTCGCGCTCCGCAACCGTGACGACCTCTCCCGCGCGTACACGCCGGGCGTCGCCCGCGTCTGCCAGGCGATCGCCGCGAACCCCGAGGACGCGCGCCGGCTGACCATCAAGCGCAACACCGTCGCGGTGCTCACCGACGGCTCCGCCGTGCTCGGCCTCGGCAACATCGGCCCGGCCGCCGCGCTGCCGGTGATGGAGGGCAAGGCGGCGCTGTTCAAGAAGTTCGCCGACGTCGACGCGTGGCCGGTCTGCCTGGACACCCAGGACACCGAAGAGATCATCATGATCGCGAAGGCGCTCGCGCCGGTGTACGCGGGCATCAACCTCGAGGACATCGCCGCGCCGCGCTGCTTCGAGATCGAGAAGCGGCTGCGCGAGCAGCTGGACATCCCGGTCTTCCACGACGACCAGCACGGCACCGCGATCGTCGTGGTCGCCGCGCTGCGCAACGCGCTGCGCGTGGTCGGGAAGAACATCGAGGACTGCAAGATCGTGGTCAGCGGTGTCGGCGCGGCCGGTTCGGCGATCATCCGCCTGCTGCTGCGCAAGAACCCGGGCGACATCGTGGCCGCCGACATCGACGGCATCGTCTACCCCGACCGCGGCAACCTCGACGACAACCTGACCTGGATCGCCGAGCACACCAACAAGGACGGCAAGTCCGGCACCCTGCACGACGCGCTGGTCGGCGCGGACGTCTTCGTCGGCGTCTCGGCCCCGAACCTCTTCGGCGCGGAGCAGGTCGCCACGATGAACGACGACGCGGTCGTCTTCGCGCTGGCGAACCCGGACCCGGAGATCGATCCGCTGGAGGCGCAGAAGCACGCCGCGGTCGTCGCCACCGGCCGCAGCGACTTCCCGAACCAGATCAACAACGTCCTGGCGTTCCCGGGCGTCTTCCGCGGCCTGCTCGACGCCGCCGCGCACAACATCGACGACAACATGCTGCTGGCCGCCTCCGACGCGATCGCCGACGTGGTGGACAACGGCAAGCTCAACGCGTCGTTCATCGTGCCGAGCGTGTTCGACAGCGCGGTGGCCCCGGCGGTCGCCGAAGCGGTGCGCAACGCCGTCCGCGCCGAACGCGCTGGCTGACCCCGCCTCGTTCCGTCCGTGAAGGGCTCCTTGCGGGAATCTGATTCCCGCAAGGAGCCCTTCACGGACTTTGGGCGAAGTTGCGCAGTAGCCTCGCGGGCGTGAGTGAACTCAGCCATGTCGACGAGTCCGGCGCTGCCCGGATGGTCGACGTTTCCGGCAAGACGGCGTCCGCGCGCACCGCGCTCGCCGGCGGGACCGTCCACACCACGGCGGAGGTCGTCGGCCTGCTTTCGGCCAACGGCCTTCCCAAGGGCGACGCGCTGGCGACCGCGCGGATCGCCGGGATCATGGGCGCCAAACGCGTGCCCGAGCTGATCCCGTTGTGCCACCAGATCGCGCTTTCCGGGGTCAAGGTGGAGTTCGAATTGGACGGTGCCGCTGTCCACATCAGCGCGACGGCCAAGACCAAGGACGTCACCGGGGTCGAGATGGAGGCGCTCACCGCCGTCGCGGTCGCCGGGCTGACGCTGCACGACATGATCAAGGCCGTCGACCCGGCCGCGACGCTCGACAACGTGCGGCTGCTGCGCAAGGACGGCGGCAAGACCGGAACCTGGGAGCGGCCATGAGCACCGCACGTGTCATCGTCGCGTCCAATCGCGCCGCGCGAGGCGTCTACGAGGACAAGACCGGCCCGGTGCTCGTCGCCTGGCTGGCCGACCGGGGCTACGACGTGCCGCCGCCGGTCGTCGTCGAGGACGGCGATCCGGTGGGCGTCGCGCTGCGCGCGGCGGTGGCCGACGGCGTGCAGGTGATCCTCACGACCGGCGGCACCGGCATCTCGCCGACCGACCGGACCCCGGACGTCACCCGCGCGGTGCTGGATTACGAGCTGCCCGGCGTCGCGGACGCGATCCGCGCGGCCGGACTGCCGAAGGTGCCCACAGCCGTGCTGTCGCGCGGCGTGGCCGGAGTGGCGGGCCGGACCCTCGTCGTGAACCTTCCGGGGTCGAGCGGCGGCGTGAAGGACGGTCTGCGGGTCCTGTCGGACATCCTCGAGCACGCGGTGGACCAGCTCGCCGGTGGAGACCACCCGCGCGAGCCCGCGCAGGCCGGTCCGGCGGTCCGGATCCTGCGGGCTGACGTGAGCGACCAGCCGCTGTCGGTCGAGGAGCACGCGCAGCTGGTGGAGGACGACGCGGCGGGTGCCGTGGTGACGTTCTCCGGCGTGGTCCGCGACCACGACGGCGGCAAGGGCGTGCGCGACCTGACCTACGAGGGCCACCCGACGGCCCGTGACGTGCTCGCCGAGGTCGTCAACGACCTGGCGGCGCGCTGGAAGGGCGTGCGGGCGGTAGCGGTGAGCCATCGCGTCGGCGCGCTGGCGATCGGCGACGTCGCGCTCGCCTGCGCGGTCGCCGCCGAGCACCGCGGACAGGCGTTCACCGCGTGCGCGGAGCTGGTGGACGAGGTGAAGGCGCGGCTTCCGGTGTGGAAGCACCAGCACTTCACCGACGGCACCGACGAATGGGTCAACTCGCCCTGACCCCCTCGTGAGTGGCTACGCCGGTTCTAACCGGCACGAACACTCACGAGCCCGGACACGACGAAGGGCCCCACCGCCAGGGGATTTGACGCGGTGGGGCCCTTCGGACGTTCTGTCACAGCAGCTGCTGCGCCGGAACCCGCCTCACGAGGAGGCTCGGATTCACTTGGTGGCGAGCTTCTGGCCGACCACGATGAAGTTCGCGTTCGACACGTACTGCTTGTTCAGGTCCTGCAGCTTCTGGAAGCCGCCCTGGACGTTGTGCGCCTTGGCGATCTTGGAGAGCGTGTCGCCCGCCACGACGGTGTAGTCACCGTTCGGGTTCGAGTTCGCCACCGCGGCCGCGACAGGCTGGGTGACCTGCTGCTTCTTCGGGGCAATGCTCTTCGGGGTCGCCTTCTTGGTGGCGGTGCTCTTCTTCGGGGTCGCCTTGTGCGAGGAGGCCGAGCTGCCGGCCTTCTTGCTGCACACCGGCCACGCGCCGGGGCCCTGGCCCTGCATCACGCGCTCGGCGACAGCGATCTGCTGGTCACGCGACGCGCCCTGCGGGCTGCCGGTGCCGCCGTAGGCCTTCCAGGTGCTCTGGGTGAACTGGAGACCACCGTAGTAGCCGTTTCCGGTGTTGGTGTTCCAGTTGCCGCCGCTCTCGCACTGCGCGATGGCGTCCCAGTTGGTCGCCGACGCGGGGGTCGCGGCGATCGCGAGGGGGGCGCCGACCGCGATACCCGCGACTGCGACACGGGCGATGGTGCGGGTGGCAGCGGACATCTTGCGGTGCTTGCCTCGGTACGACATTTGAAACTTCTCGCTTCCTGCGCCTACGAGCTTGCTGCTGCGGGTCGGGTTGGGAGCCCGTCCGCCCGTTGCCGGGCGGCTGACGCGGACGTCGCACGACGCGCCGTCTTCGTCCCCTCGTCTCTGTCCGGAAATGCTTTCGCTCGGGGTATGGGTCCGGGGATCCGTTGGACAGAGCTGGGCGCTACGGATTCCCGGTGTTGCTTGGTCGGTCGGGGCCAACCGAAAAGCGACGGTACGTAATTCCGAGCGTGATCGGAAATCATTCGAGGTGTGACCTACGTCACAGTAACGGCACGCAACCTCGCTCGATCCGCCTGTTTGCGCTGGTCAGAGCGTCGTTATCTGGCCGTTTTCTAGCCGAGATATTTCACGGATCGTGAGTCTTGGGTCACGTCGATAACGCGTCAAGGGGCCATTCGCGGCAGATAAGGGCGGGCACTTTAACCCACTCGTCAACCAGCGGCCACTGCCCGCCGAGTGGTTCTTTGAGTTGCCCGAATACGCCGTGAGCGAAACACTTCGGAGCGTAGGGATAAAGAGGAATGACCGCTCAGCGCGCCAGTGCCGCCATTCGCCGTGGTCCGGACCAATCGACTGGGAACGGCCGGTCCGCCGGTCAGTGCGGCGCTCAGCCGGGTGCACGGGGCTTTCTCGGCGGCTCACCCGCCGGCGAACGGCGGAAGGACGTCCAGGTGGGAGCCGTCACCGAGCGCGCGGCCGCGATCGCGGACCGCCACCTCGTTGACCAGGAAACTCGCCGCGTCGAGAACCCGGGAAAGTTGCCCGGGGTGCAGCTCGCGCAGCGCCTGGACGGCGTCGGCCACGGTCGCGCCCGCCGTCAGCTCCACCTTCTCCTCCTCGGTGCCCGCCGCGGCCCGCGCCGAGGCGAAGTACCGGACGACGACTGTCACCGGAGAAGAAGACGTCTCGGAAGAGGACGCGGAAGGAGAGGTCATGGCTCAACCGCCGATCGCGCTCATCGGCCGGATCGGCTGCGCGAAGCCGGCCTCGTTGATCTCGTGGCCCGCGAGCTTGCGCCACATCGTGTCCCGCCACGCGTCCGCCACCTCTTCATCGCGCGCGCCCGCGCGCACGAGGGAACGCAGGTCCGTCTCGTCGTTCGAGAACAGGCAGGAGCGGACAGCTCCGTCGGCGGTCAGCCGGGTGCGCTCGCAGGCGGAGCAGAACGGCCTGGTCACCGACGCGATCACGCCCACGTCGCCCGGGCCGCCGTCAACCAGCCAGCGCTCAGCGGGCGCACCGCCGCGCGGAGCGGGGAACGGGCTGAGGGTGAACGCCTCGCCGAGCATCGCGAGGATCTCCTCGGCGGTGACCATGTCGCGGCGGTTCCAGCCGTGCTGCGCGTCCAGCGGCATCTGCTCGATGAACCGCAGGTGGTAACCCTCTTCGAGGCAGAACCGCAGCAGCGGGACAGCCTCGTGCTCGTTGTATCCGCGCATCAGCACGGAGTTGATCTTCACCGGCGACAGTCCGGCGTCGCGGGCCGCGGCGAGGCCGGCCAGCACGTGCGGCAGCCGGTCGCGGCGGGTCAGCTCGGCGAAGCGCTCGCGGTCGATGGTGTCCAGCGACACGTTGATCCGGTCGAGCCCGGCCGAGACGAGGCCGGGCGCGCGCTTGGCCAGCCCGATCCCGTTGGTGGTCATGGACACCCGGGGGCGCGGGTCGAGCGCGGTGATCCGCTCGACGATCTGCTCCAGGCCCGGGCGCAGCAGCGGTTCGCCGCCGGTGAGCCGGATGTCGGTGACGCCGAGCATCTCCACCGCGATCCGCATGAGCCGGACCAGCTCGTCGTCGGAGAGCACCTGGTCGCTCGGCATCCAGTCGAGACCCTCGGCCGGCATGCAGTACGTGCAGCGGAGATTGCACCGGTCGGTGAGGGAGACCCGCAGGTCCGTCGCGACGCGGCCGAAGGAATCGACGAGACCGGGGTGCTCGGGCCGGGGCGTGCCGGACGGACCTCGGTTGCCGGGGACGCGAGGAAACCCGAGATCTACTGCTGTCATTACGCTCAGGATAGCTGGCACGGCCGGAAAAGGCAGTCTTGCGAAAATCCTGGAAACCACCCTCGGTTCCGATGTGGAGGCACTCGGTGAGCACCGCTGAGACGAATAGTGAGCTGACTCACTTCGCGGCGCTGGCGGCTCAACTGCACACGCACACCGTCCTCCAGCACGCGCGCGACGCGGCCCGCGAAGGGCTCTCGGCGACCGAACTGCAAGCGCTCGAACTCGCCGGGCAAACCGCGGATTCCCTTACTCCAGGCCGAATCGGGCAGCTCACCGGCTTGTCGACGGGTGCGGTGACCGGCGTGCTGGACCGGCTCGAGAAGGCCGGTCTGGTGCTCCGCGAGCGCGACCGGACCGATCGCCGGAAGGTGCTCGTGACGATCACCGAGGCCGGCCGGGAACGGCTTGCCGCGATCTCCGGACGGGTGCGCGAGCGCCTTGCCGAGGTGCTCGCGGAGTTCACTTCCGCAGAACGGAAAGTCCTCGGCCGTTATCAGTTCGCAATGCTCGAAGCGTTACGCGAAAACGCGCATCCCGCATAGCTTTTCCGCATCTGCGGGGATAATGTTCCGGCCATGCCGCAATTTCGGTTGTCCGAGGCCGCTCGGCTGCTCGGCGTAAGCGACGACACCGTCCGCCGGTGGGTCCGTGCGGGTCAGTTGACCGCGACGGACGACGCCGCCGGCCGCAAGGTCGTCGACGGCGCCCAGCTCGCCGGGTTCGCCCGGGCACAAGCGTCCGAGCCGGACGACCCGTCGGCGGTCGGCCGCTCCGCCCGCAACCGCTTCGTCGGGCTCGTCACCGAGGTCGTCGCCGACAAGGTGATGGCGCAGGTCGAACTGCAGTGCGGGGCGCACCGAGTGGTGTCACTGATGAGCACCGAGGCGGTCCGCGAACTCGGGCTGCGCCCGGGCGTGCTCGCGGTCGCCGTGGTCAAGGCGACCACCGTCGTGGTGGAAACCCCGGAAGGATCCAGATGAAGAAGCTCGCCCTCGCCGTAGCCGGAACCGCGGCGATCGCGTTGTTCGCCGGCGCCTGCAGCTCCGGCGACCAGCCCAGCTCCAACCCGGGTGCGGGCTCCGCGTCCGCGCCCGCCCCCGGCGGCGCCGCGAGCGGCACGCTGACCGTGTTCGCCGCGGCCTCGCTCACCGAATCCTTCAACGTGCTGGGCAAGCAGTTCGAGGCCGCGCACCCGGGCGTCAAGGTCACCTTCGACTACGAGGGTTCCTCCTCGCTCGTGCAGAAGCTGGACAACGGGGCCAAGGCCGACGTGTTCGCCTCGGCGGACCAGAAGAACATGGACAAGGCCGTGCAGGACGGCGTGATCGACGGCCAGCCGAGCGTGTTCGCGACCAACAAGCTCGCGATCGCCGTGGCCAAGGGGAATCCGAAGGGCATCAAGACCTTCGCCGACCTGACCAAGCCCGGCCTGAACGTGGTCGTGTGCGCGCAGCAGGTGCCGTGCGGTTCGGCCACGCAGAAGGTCGAGCAGAGCACCGGCAAGGCGCTCAAGCCGGTGAGCGAGGAGACGAACGTCAAGCAGGTGCTGGCCAAGGTCCAGTCGGGCGACGCCGACGCCGGGCTGGTGTACGTCACCGACGCGACGTCGGCCGCGGGCAAGGTGGACAAGGTCGACTTCCCGGAGTCCTCGGGCGCGGTGAACCAGTACCCGATCGCGGTGGTGAAGAACGCCCCGCAGGCGGCGCTGGCGAAGCAGTTCACCGACTTCATCCTCGGTGCGCAGGGCAAGGCCGAACTGGCCAAGATCGGGTTTGGCCCTGGCAAGTAAGGCGCGCTCGGGTGCGGCGGCCGAGACCCGGCCGCCGCACGCCCGGGTGCCCTTGATCCTTTGGTTCCCCGCCGCCGCCGCGCTGGCGCTCGTGGTGCTGCCGGTCGTCGGCCTCCTGGTGCGCTCCGACCTCACCCGGCTGCCGTCGCTGCTGGTCACGTCCTCGTCGCTGAACGCGCTCCGGCTGTCGCTGGTGACCGCCGCACTGTCCACAGTGGCCTGTGTGGTGCTCGGCGTTCCGCTGGCGATCGTGCTGGCCCGCTCCCGGGTGCCGGGCGTGCGGATGCTGCGGTCGATCGTGCTGCTGCCGCTCGTGCTGCCGCCGGTGGTCGGCGGCCTGGCCCTGCTGTACCTGCTGGGCCGCAAGGGTTTCCTCGGCATCTTGATCAACTGGCTGACCGGCGAGCAGGTGCCGTTCACGACGGCCGCGGTGGTGATCGCGCAGACGTTCGTCGCGATGCCGTTCCTCGTGGTCAGCCTGGAAGGCGCGCTGCGCGGCTCCGGCGACCGCTACGAGCAGGTCGCTTCGACGCTCGGCGCGCGCCCGTGGACGGTGTTCCGCCGGGTGACGCTGCCGCTGCTGCTCCCGGCGCTGGGCTCCGGCGTGGTGCTGAGCTTCGCCCGCGCGCTGGGGGAGTTCGGCGCGACCATCACGTTCGCGGGCAGTCTGGAAGGAGTGACCCGCACGCTGCCGCTCGAGGTCTACACCCAGGCCGAAGTGGACATCGACAGCGCGGTCGCGCTCGCGTTGCTGCTCATCGTGGTCGCGGTGCTGGTCATCGCGGTCGCGCGGCCGCGGTCGTGGGAAGGCGGGCTGCGGTGACGCTCTCCGCGAAGCTGGCGCTGACCCGCGGCGAGTTCTCGCTCGACGTCGAACTCACCGTGCCCGGCGGCACCGTGCTCGCGCTGCTCGGCCCCAACGGCTCCGGGAAGTCGACGGTGCTCGGTGGCCTCGCCGGTCTGCTGTCGGTGACCTCGGCCGACGTCACGCTCGCCGACCGGCGGCTGTGCGGGAACGACGTCGATTTGCCGCCGCACGAACGGCGGATCGGCCTGCTGTCCCAGGACGCATTGCTTTTCCCGCATCTGTCCGCATTGGACAACGTCGCGTTCTCGCCGCGCTCGACCGGCACCAGCCGCGCGGAGGCGCGGGAGGTCGCTTCGCTGTGGCTGGCCGAAGTGGACGCGGCGGAGTTCGCCAACCGGCGGCCGAGCCAGCTGTCCGGCGGGCAGCAGCAGCGGGTGGCTATCGCACGGGCGCTGGCGTCCGCACCGGATCTGTTGTTGCTGGACGAGCCGTTCGCCGCGCTCGACGTGGACTCGGCACCGGCGATCCGCGGCCTGCTGCGCCGAGTGCTGCGCGACGGCCCGACCACCGTGCTGGTCACGCACGATCCGCTGGACGCGTTGGCCTTGGCCGACCACGTGGCGGTGATGAACGGCGGCCGGATCGTCGAACGCGGGCCGACCCGTGAGGTGCTCGCGGCGCCGCGGACTGCTTTCACCGCGCGGATCGCCGGGCTGAACCTTGTCGCGGGCACGGCGGTCGAAGACGGCCTGCGGACCACTTCCGGCGAGGTGGTGACAGGTTTGCTGACGCCGGACACCGTGGTCGGCGAGGAGGCGGTCGCGGTGTTCGCGCCGAACGCCGTCGCCGTTTATCCGCACGACGGCGAGCACCACGGCAGTCCGCGCAACACGACCGACGCCGTCGTCGCGGCGCTGGAACCGCACGGCCCGGTGATTCGCGTCCGGGCCGAGGGCGACGGCTGGGCCCGCGGCTTGACCGCCGACCTCACCCCGGCCGCGGTCGCCGAACTCGCGCTGGAGCCGGGCTCGGCGGTGACGTTGTCGGTGAAGGCCGCGACCGTGGCGGTGCACCCGGCTGCGGCCTCCTGACCTGTGCCATCCCAACGAGGCTTTCTCAGCAGCCGTTGTGCGCGGCGCTGCGTGCGCGGAGATCCAATGCCAGGGACTTAGGCCGTGCGACCTTCGGCATTGCCCACCGTCCACAAGGACGCCAACCTCGCCGAAACGCCCGCCCTCTGCCCTTGCGGCCGCTTGCTCGTGTCCGTGAGGGGAACCCTGAGGGACTCAGAGTCCCTCAGGGTTCCCCTCACGGACAGCCGCACCCCGCACCGGGGAGCACGCCGCGTTCCGTCGGCACTGTGGCCCGCGGAGAAACGCCAAGGTGGCGTTGAACAGGCCAGCGGCGCGCGGCACTTCCGTCGAGGGCGGCGGCTGGGCACGCGGCTTGACCGCCGACCTCACCCCGGCCGCGGTCGCCGAACTCGCGCTGGAGCCGGTAGTGACGTTGTCGGTGAAGGCCGCGACCGTGGCAGTGCACCCGGCCGCGGCCTCCTGAGCCGAGCGTCCCCCCACGCGGCGCTCGGCAGCCCGGTCAGCCGCCGTGGTGGTGGCCGCCGCCCGGGTGGACGTGGAACTTCGCCACCTCGGGCGGGTGCACGACGAACGGCCGCATCATTCCCTCGTCCTCGTGGTCGAGGATGTGGCAGTGGTACATGAACTCGCCGGTGCCGCCGCCGAACTGGCCGGCGACGCTCACCCACTGGCCGGGGTCCACGATGATCGTGTCCTTCCAGCCCTCCTCGTACTTCTCCAGCGGGACGTCGGCGAACCCGTCGATCGGCTTGGCGGTGCGCTCGGCGGCCGGGTCGAACGTCGTGGTGAAGCTGCGGCGGAAGAGCGCCTGGAATTCGGTCAGGTGGATGTGGAACGGATGAGCGGGCCCGCCGCTGGCGACGTGCACGATGTTCCACACCGCCCACTTGTCGTGGTCGATGAAGATGCCGGTGGTGTCGTCGAAGAGCCGCCCGATCATCCGGAACGTCTTCAGCCCGCCCGCCGGGTCGTTGATCTGGATGATGCCCTTGCCGCCCGGATCGGCGTCGACCTGTTCGAGGTCCCACATCTCCGGGTGACCGCTGGCGTTGAGCAGCAGCGCGACCCAGACGTGGTCGTGGTCCTCGGGCTGCGTCGAACCGTGCTTGATCCGAATGTAGGACGTCGAGAGCTTTTCGGGCAGTTCGAACGAATCGTGCCTGGCGTGGCTGTCCACCCGGAATTCCATGACGTCCGGCTCGACCCCGCCC
Source organism: Amycolatopsis circi (assembly GCF_003385235.1). GTDB lineage: Bacteria > Actinomycetota > Actinomycetes > Mycobacteriales > Pseudonocardiaceae > Amycolatopsis > Amycolatopsis circi. Next base: position 13,575 of record NZ_PQIA01000074.1, read on the forward strand.
GGTTTGGCGTTGCGCAGCTTGACGTTCTGCCCCTTGAACCGGCTGAAGTCGATCAGCACGTCGAACCGTTCGGCGGGCGCGACGGTCAGCCCGCCGGCCGGCAGCGGCGCGGGCGCGGGCAGCAACCCGCCGTCGGTGCCGATCAGCCGGACGGCGTCGTTCTGCGGCACGTTGTTCTCGTCGACGAGGTCGAGCGTGAAGAACCGCGAGTTGGCCGAGTTGAGCAGCCGGAAGCGGTACCACCGCGCGCTGACGTCGAGGTGCGGCCAGATCACGCCGTTGACCAGGGTGAACGGACCGGAGAACGGGATCATCGGCCCGTTCGGCACGTACGGGAACTTGTACAGCAGCTGCCCGGTGAGCTGGCCGGTCGCCGGGTCGACGTCGAGGTTGCGGTCGGTCAGGATCAGCGGCAGCTCGCGATCGCCGCTGGGCAGGTCGAGTTCGTCCTCCTCGTCGTCGCGGATCAGGTACATGCCGGCCAGGCCCGTGTGGACGTTGAAGCGCGTGATCGCCATGGCGTGGTCGTGGTACCAGAGCGGCATCGCCTGCTGCCGGTTCTGGTACTCGGCGAGCTGCGAAGTGCCCTGGAGCCCGGCGTTGTGCGCCCATCCGTCGTTGCTCGCGTTGGTGCGGGCTCCGTGCAGGTGGACGACGGTCCAGGAGGGCAGGTCCGCGACGCCGTCGACGATCGAGTAGCCGGGCCGGTCGAGTTCGCGGCCGGGACGGCTGGTCGGCCCGTCGGCCACCGGGCCCTGAACGGCGACCAGCGGGAACTTGCCCGTTATTTCGTTCGACCACGAAATCCGCAGTTGTTTGCCGCTGCGCACTTCGATTGTCGGACCCGGGAAATGTCCCGCATAGGTCCATAACGTGGTCGGCGGCAATTGCGAGTGCAGCTGCTGCTGTTTCGCCACCATCGGAATGGTGATCATGTCCTGGCCCCACCACGGCGGCCGCAGCACCGGCGGAACTGGAAGCGGGTCGAGGAACTTGGTCAATCCCCAGGTCGGACCGGTGATCGGGCCGACGGCTGCCGGACGTTCGGCAATTTCGGTCATGTGCTTTCTCCCCTTCAAGGCAAGGGGCAGGAAGAATTGCGCAACGGCGATTACGCCGGCGCTTGCGGAAAAGATTCCCCCGAACCCCCTCGGTGACCGGGAGCGCGACTCCCCTCGCGATACCCGGCAATTTCCACTGTAGCCGTTTTCCTCGTATGCCGCAGGCGTCTCGCGCGCGTGATAGATTTTCGCGCATGAGCGAAGGCCGGTGGACGTATCTCTCCGACATGGACGGTGTGCTGGTCAGGGAGGAACACCTCGTCCCGGGGGCGGACGAGTTCCTCGCCGAACTGCGGAACAACGATATCGACTTTTTAGTGCTCACCAATAACTCGATCTACACCCCGCGCGACTTGCGCGCGCGGTTGTTGCGCACCGGATTGGACATTCCGGAGGAGTCCATCTGGACCTCGGCGCTCGCCACCTCGAAGTTCCTCGCGTCGCAGCGGCCGAACGGCTCGGCGTTCGTGATCGGCGAGGCCGGGCTCACCACGGCGCTGCACGAGGTCGGCTACGTGCTGACCGAACGCGACCCGGACTACGTCGTGCTCGGCGAGACCCGCACGTACAGCTTCAGCGCGATCACCCGCGCGATCCGGCTGATCGAGGGCGGCGCGAAGTTCATCGCGACCAATCCGGACGCGACCGGCCCGAGCGTCGAGGGCTCGATGCCGGCCACCGGGTCCGTCGCGGCGCTGATCGAGAGGGCCACCGGCCGCTCGCCGTATTACGTCGGCAAGCCGAACCCGCTGATGATGCGCTCGGCGCTGCGCCGGCTGGGCGCGCATTCGGAGTCGACGCTGATGATCGGCGACCGGATGGACACCGACGTGCACTCCGGGATCGAGGCCGGGCTGCAGACCATCCTGGTGCTCACCGGCATCTCGAACGAGGAATCGGTGGAGAATTACCCGTACCGGCCGACGAAGGTGATCGGCTCGGTCGCCGACCTGATCGGGCGAACGCTCGACCCGTTCGGCGAAGGCTGACCGCCCACCGGCCGGGATCAGGGCATATCGTCGAGCGATGAGCGTCTATGTGGTGGGCGACGTCCACGGGCACCGGGACGCCCTGGTTGACGCGCTGCGCGCCGAGGGCCTGGTCGACAGCGACGGCACATGGGCCGGCGTCGACGACCGGTTGTGGTTTCTCGGCGACTTCACCGACCGCGGCCCGGACGGCGTCGGGGTGATCGATTTCGTGCGCGAACTGCGGGAGCAGGCGGCCGAGTCGGGCGGCTCGGTGCAGATGCTGCTCGGCAACCACGAGATCCTGCTGCTGGGGATGTACCACTTCGGCGACCGTCCGGTGCCGTCCGAGTTCGGGCCGCGCAGTTTCGCGCGCAGCTGGGAGATCAACGGCGGCCTGCTGTCGGACCAGGACCGGCTCACCCCCGAGCACATCGAATGGCTCAGCGAACGCCCGCTCGTCGCGGTCGACGAGGACCACCTGCTGCTGCACTCGGACACCCTCGAGTACCTCGACTGGGGCGAGGACCTCGACACGATCAACGCCACCGCGCGCGACATTCTCTCCGGCAGCAACATCGAGGCCTGGTGGGACGTGTGGCGCCGGATGACCACCCGGTACGCCTTCCGCGGCCCGGACGGCGAGGAGAACGCGGACCGGCTCCTCGGCGCACTGGGCGGTTCGCGGATCGTCCACGGGCACAGCGTGATCGCCGACCAGCTGGGCATCCACCCGACGCAGATCGAGGGCCCGTACCTCTACGCCGGCGGCAAAGCGCTGGGCATCGACGGCGGCCTGTTCGTCGGCGGGCCGTGCCTCGTGGTGAAGCTGCCGTTCGAGCCGGAGGACTAGCACCGCAGTTCGAGAATCCCGGACGGGAAGGCCGTGCTCTTCACCAGGCATGCAGGAATTCGGTGCCGCCCGCAGCGACGAGATCCTTGCCGGCTCGGCCTTGAGCTTGGCGATCTCCTCCGCGAGGTCGCCGCTGGCCATCCGGGTCTCGGGCCAGTCCGCGGTGGTCAGGGTTCTGGAGAACACGACCTTGGGGATCGTGTTCACGGCCTTGGCGACGGGTGGTCGGAGGTGGGCCAGAAGCGCTCATCGGCGACGATCACCTCGTGCGTGCCGCCGCGCGGATAGACGAGAAGTTCTTCCTGGCGCGCCACGCCATCAGAAAAGGCGAAATCACTGATCTCGCCTCGTGGCCGCTGGCCAGGGACGCCATGGAGTCCGCCCGGCTAGCTGGGCCTCAGGAGTCCACGATCTCCTTGCCCAGCGGCATCAGCGAGATCGGGATCATCTTGAAGTTCGCCAGTCCCAGCGGAATGCCGATGATCGTGATGCACTGCAGCACCCCGGTGATCAGGTGGCCGATGCTGAGCCACAGCCCGGCGACCAGGAACCAGACCACGTTGCCGACGAACGAACCGACTCCGGCCTCTCGGCGGTCGACGACGGTGCGGCCGAACGGCCACAGCGCGTAGTTCGCGATCCGGAACGACGCGATGCCGAACGGGATCGTGACGATCAGGACGCAGCAGATGACTCCGGCCAGCAGATAGCCCAGCGCCATCCAGAAACCGGCGAGGACGAGCCAGATCACGTTGAGGATCAGTCGCATCAGACGTACAACTCCCCGCTCACTACGGTGACGGCCTGGCCGCGCAGCAGCACGCGGTCCTCGCGGACTTCGGTGCGCACAGTTCCGCCCCGGGCGGAGATCTGCTGTCCGACCAGAGCGGTTTTGCCCAGCTGCCGCGCCCAATACGGGGCCAGCGAGCAGTGTGCGGAACCGGTGACGGGATCCTCGTCGACGCCTACGCCGGGGCCGAAGAACCGGCTGACAAAGTCGTCTCCCTGCGCGGTGATGATGAGCCGTCCGGTCCAGGTCTCGCGGAGGGCGTCGAGGTCCGGCTCGGCGTCTCGGACCGCTTCGACGCTGTCGAGCACCAGGAACAGGTTCTCGCGAGCCCGTCCGGTGAACTTCGCGGGCGTCTTGAGGATGTGGGAGAGGTCTTCGCCGGTCTCGACGGGCGGGTCGGCGGGGAAGTCCATCTCGATCCAACCATCGGCCTTGGTGCAGGTCAGCTGGCCGCTGAGAGTGTCGTAAACCTGGTGTCCGCCAAGGACATGCGTGACGGCGATGGTGGCGTGCCCGCAGAGCGAGACCTCGTCGGTGGGCGTGAACCAGCGGAGCGATTTGGCTCCTTCGCCGGTATTGACGACGAACGCGGTCTCGGAGTGCTTCATCTCCGCCGCGACCTGCTGCATCCACCCTGCGTCCGCGGGCTGCTTGAGCACGACAACGCCTGCTGGGTTGCCGGCGAAGGCTTGGTCGGTGAAGGCGTCGACGAGGTGGAATTCGTTCTGGGCACTCGGGTCCATGAAACCGATCCTGCCCCGCCGAGCGGGTGAAGGCATCGGGGATTAGCCCTGAATTCTCAGCGCACGCCCTCTTCGATCGTCTCCAGCAGCCACTTCCGCAGGTGCGTGCCGGTCGAAGGCGTGAAGTGCAGTCGGAATCCGCCGTCGGACAACGGTTCCGAGAACGTCAGGTACCGCCCGCCATCCGTGTCGACGAACGTCGCGGTCGAGATCGGGCGCAGCGTGCCTTGCCCTGGACGCAGCGAAAGTTCCACGGTTCCGTGCCGGTGCAGCGGCCACTGCGAGTACCCCGCCAGCGCGTCGCGATCCTGGCGCGAGGGGGCCGGAGCCGGGGCGTTGCGCTTCGGCGGCGGGGCTTGGGTGATCGCCACCGGGGAAACGGGCAGCGCCGGATAGGGCGGGAACATGCTCAGCACCAGATCCACCAGTCGCTCCGGCCGGACCTGCTGGAAGCGGAGCCCGTCGGCTACCTCTTCCGAGAACACGCCGAGGCCCTCGCCGATGCACGCGCGATACAACACCGTCCCGGACGGCAGTTCGGCCGCGCGCACGATGATCAGCACGTCGGGCTTCGTCCAGGCGCGCAGGGTCGCTTCGACGTCCCGGTCGAGTTTCTCCGCGTCGGCGAGGCCCCTGCCGCGCAGCGCGTTCCATGCCTCTTCGGCCAGCCGGTTGTGCTCGGTCATCGTCGCGCCCGCGCTGCGGATCTCGAACGGATGCCACGACGCTGGCAGCCCGGAGCGCCGCACCGCCACGTCGGTCTCGGTCCAGCCCAGGGAAAATTCCTCTGGCAACGTCCCAGTCCCCTCGTGCACGAAACAACCCGCACCGAGGGTAGCGGAACGCGCACGACGATCAGCCGCTCGTGCGCGCGCACCCCATAACGAGGGTGGCGGAAAGGTCCGAAATCAAGCTTAGACTCTGCTTCGTCGACGAAGACCGCCATCGGGAGGCACCCATGCCTGACGCGCCTGCACTGCCGAGTTACGCCTCCGGGACTTCCAGCGTCCCTCTGCTCGGCGACACGATCGGGGACAATTTCGACCGCACCGTGGCCGCGTTCGGAGACCGGGACGCGCTCGTCGACCGCGAGGCAGGCGCCCGCTGGACCTACCGCGAACTCGCCGCCGAGGTCGACACCCTCGCGCACGGGCTGCTGGCGTCCGGCGTCGGCAAGGGCGACCGCGTCGGCATCTGGTCGCCGAACCGGGCGGAATGGACGTTCCTCCAATACGCGACGGCGAAAATCGGCGCGATCCTCGTCAACATCAACCCGGCCTACCGCTCGCACGAACTGAAGTACGTGCTCAACCAGGCGGGCATCCGGATGCTCGTGGCCGCGGACAAGTTCAAGACGTCCGACTACGCCGCGATGATCGAGGAGGTCCGGCCGGACTGCGCGGGCGTCGAAGCGGTCGTGCTGCTCGGCACTTCCTCGTGGACGGAGCTGATGGAATCCGGCCGCGGCGGCGATCCGGCGCGGCTCGCGCAGCTGCAGGCCGGGCTGTCCGCCGACGACCCGATCAACATCCAGTACACCTCGGGCACCACCGGCTTCCCCAAGGGCGCGACGCTCAGCCACCACAACATCCTCAACAACGGCTATTTCGTCGGCGAGCTGTGCAATTACACCGAGGAGGACCGGGTCTGCATCCCGGTGCCCTTCTACCACTGCTTCGGCATGGTGATGGGCAATCTCGCGTGCACCAGCCACGGTTCGTGCATGGTCATCCCGGCCCCGGCGTTCGACCCGAAGGCGACGCTCGCCGCGGTCGCCGCCGAACGCTGCACGTCGCTGTACGGCGTGCCCACGATGTTCATCGCCGAGCTGAACCATCCGGAGTTCGAGACGTTCGACCTCGGCTCGCTGCGCACCGGCATCATGGCCGGATCGCCTTGTCCGGTCGAGGTGATGAAGCAGGTCATCGACCGGATGGGGATGACCGAGGTGTCCATTTGCTACGGCATGACCGAGACGTCGCCGGTGTCCACGCAGACCCGCGCCGACGATTCGGTGGAGCGCCGGGTGTCCACGGTGGGCCGCGTCGGCCCGCACCTGGAGTCCAAAGTGGTCGATCCGGAAACCGGGCTGACCGTGCCGCGCGGCACTCCGGGCGAACTGTGCACCCGCGGCTATTCGGTGATGCTCGGCTATTGGGAGGAACCGGAAAAGACCGCCGAGGCGATCGACGCCGCGCGCTGGATGCACACCGGCGACCTCGCGATCATGGACGACGAGGGCTACCTCAACATCACCGGCCGGATCAAGGACATGGTGATCCGTGGCGGCGAGAACATCTACCCGCGCGAGATCGAGGAATTCCTCTACACCCACCCGGACGTGCTGGACGCGCAGGTGATCGGCGTGCCGGACGTCAAGTACGGCGAGGAATTGATGGCCTGGATCCGGATGCGCGAGGGCGCGCAGCCGCTGACCATCGAAGCGGTTCGCGAATTCTGCCAGGGCAAACTGGCGCACTACAAGATCCCGCGCTATATCCACGTGGTCGAGGAATTCCCGATGACGGTCACCGGAAAGGTGCGCAAGGTCGAAATGCGCCAGCAGTCGGTGACCCTGCTGGGACTGGAGCAGGCGGCGTCGCAGAAGCACGCGTGACCCTCGTGAGTGTTTATGCCGGTTAGAACCCAATGCCACGTAGCTTATGTTGACAACGAAAACCGGTCTCATTTAGTAAGGCTCGTGACCAGCGACGATGGACTCACCGGTCGCCGCCGGAGATTCGCCACGATAGTCGCTAACCGCGAAGAAGCCGCAGGTCAGAGGCCATGATCAAATTAAGCTACGCGGCATTGGGTTAGAACCGGCATAAACACTCACGAGGAGGTCAGGCAGAGGCTGCTGCGGCGGCTTCGGCGAGGGCCTTTTCGTCTTCCTCGCCGAAGGTCTCCTCGAGTTGCTCGGGCGAGTAGTCGAGGTCGATCTGCTCGACCGGCGTGCCCCGCGCGGATTCGATCGCCCCGAGGCGGCGCTGGGCGCGGTCGGCGGCGTACTGGATCAACTCTTCGGGATCGTTGTCGAACGGAACTTCCTCGAATTGGTCCTGTACCCACTGGATCATGCCGAGCGCGTGCGGCAGCAGCTCGCCCATGCGCTCCTGCACCGCGTCCCACATCGCGTCGTCGGCAGCGACATGACGGCGGCAGGTGAACGTGCCCCACGCCATGTGCCGGCGTTCGTCGTCGCCGATGCGGCGCACCAATTCCTGCATTCCCGGCAGGATCTGGTTCTGCGTGCAGATCAGCTGCCACGAGTAATACCCGGTGAGCGCGAGGCTGCCTTCGATCACGTGGTTGTACGTCACGCTCGCACGGATCTGGTTGAGCGGACTGGGATCGGCCTCCAGCGCGCGCAGCGACTGCGGCAGCTCCTCGTAGAAAAGCTTGCGGTAGTGCGGGTTTTCCGCGACGTAGGAGTGCAGGTCGTCGTCCAGCCCGACAGCGTCCATCCAGCGCCGGAAGACCTCGACGTGCTTGGCCTCCTCGAAACAGAACTGCGTCAGGTACATCTCGTCGCCGAACCGGCCGGTGGACGACATCGCGCGCAGGAACGGCTGGATGTCCTCGGTCACCGCCTCCTCGCCCGCGATGAACTGCGCCACGAGGTAGGTGGTGGAGCGCTGCTGTTCGGGCGTCAGGCTTTCCCAGCCCGCGCGTTCCTGGCTGAAATCGAGGTCCGCCGGGTTCCAGAACTTCTTGTTGCCCTTGACGAACAGCCGCAACGGGAACGAGTCCCAGTTCAGCCCGCCCTTGCGCAGGGACGAGAATCCGCTGCGCAGTTCCGGAAGCGTCTCGGTCATGACTGGCCCTCTCGTTTCACTCCATTGTGGACGAATTGGTCGATGGCGGGGGCAAGCACCGCGAGGACCGACTCCGCGGCCTCGGACGCGGAATGCGTCGGCAGCACCAGGTGGCTCAGCGACAGCCGGACCACGGTTTCGGCGAGCAGCGCGGCGGCTTCCGGCGTGAGCCGGGGTTCGAGCGCGAGGTACTGCTGCGCCGCGAGATCGGCTGCCGCGGTGAGGATCGGCTCGCCGCGCGAGGTCAGCAGCGGAAGCAGATCCTCGCCGGCCTCGGTGCCGAGCGCCGCCGCGATCAGCCGGTTCTCCCTGGCGTGTTCGATCGTGTAGACGACCGCGCCGCGGATGCCCGTGAGCAAACTCTCCGCGTCCTCGAACCGGCAGCGGATCCCGTCGAGGAACTCCGCCGCGACGCGCAGCGCGACGGCCTGGGTGAGCGCCGCCTTGCTGCCGAACTCGTTGTAGACCGTCTGCCTGCTGACCCCGGCTTTCGCCGCGACGTCGGCCATCCGGAGACCCTGGTGGCCGCGGTCGGGGAGCAGGTCCGCGGCCGCGTCCAGCAGCGTCTCGCGAAGCGTCGCCTTGGTTCGCTCGGTGAAGCTGGTCACACCGCCAGCTTGACACAGACAGAATCTGTGTCAAGAAGGTTTACCTGGATGGTGCACGTGTACAGCGGCTCGCCGGAACTGTCGGTGCGGACGGCTACCGTGTGGGACGTGGGCATCACGGTGGGGTTCGACCTCGACATGACATTGATCGACCCGCGGCCGGGCATGGTCGCGGCGATGAACGCGCTGGGCAAGAAGTCCGGGCTGCCGTTCGACGGAGAGGCGTTCGCCGCGAACCTCGGGCCGCCGCTCGACCAGGCGCTGCGCGATTTCGGCGCGCCGGCGGACCGGATTCCCGAGCTGATCTGGCAGTTCCGCGAGCTGTACCCGGAGACGGTCGTGCCGAGCACGGTCGCGCTGCCCGGCGCGGCCGAGGCGCTGGAGGCGGTCCGGGCGGCGGGCGGGCGCACGGTCGTGGTCACCGGCAAGTACGGGCCCAACGCGCAGCTGCACCTCGACGCGCTGGGGATGAAGGTCGACGACCTGGTGGGCGAGCTGTGGTCCACGCAGAAGGCGGCGGCCCTGCTGGAACACGGGGCGCGGGCGTACGTCGGCGACCACCTCGGCGACGTGCGGGGCGCGCGAGCGGCCAACGCGGTGTCCGTCGGCGTGGCGACCGGTCCGTGCACCCGGGAGGAACTGACCGTCGAAGGCGCGGACGTGGTGTTCGACTCGCTGGTCGAATTTCCGGAGTGGTTCGTCCGGACCTTCGTGGGGACGGTGGTCTGATCCGGCGGTAAGCCCAGGTCAGCCGTGCTTTCCGGCGCGGGCTTCCTGGATCAGGGCGATGAGCCCGAGCAGCAGGCCGAGCGGGGTGATCACCCCGGCGGCCGCGCTGAGCCACACCGGCAGGTTTTCGAGTCCGGCGGCGAACAGCACGAACACCGTCGCCACCGCGAGCATGCCGATGGCGAACAGGCCGATGCCGAGCCGCATGAGGATCGGTTTGCCGGTCTGCTTGGCTGCGTTCTCCATGGGGTGAGAGTAACGGGACTATCCGCTTCTCCCCAGCGCCTGTGGCGAGATACGCTTGTCGGACGCGCGCCTCGAGATCGCTCGGGGCGCGTTCGTCGTGACCTGCACAGCAGAAGGACTGGTGAGGGAAGTGCCGACCGGCAAGGTCAAGTGGTACGACGCGGAGAAGGGGTTCGGCTTCGTCACGCAAGACGGCGGCGCCGACGTCTACATCCGCAAGGCCGCGCTGCCGCAGGGCGTAGAAGGCCTGAAAGCCGGGCAGCGGCTCGAGTTCGGCGTGGCCGACGGCAGGCGCGGGCCGCAGGCGCTCTCCGTCCGGCTGCTGGACCCGCCGCCCTCGGTCGCCGAAGCGCGCCGCCGTCCCGCGGAGGAACTGCACGGCCTCATTGAGGACATGATCAAGCTGCTGGAACTCAAGGTCCAGCCGGATCTGCGGCGCAACCGGTACCCGGATCGCAAGAACACCAAGCAGATCGCGGAGATCATGCGCGCGGTCGCGCGCGACCTCGACCCGTGATCGGCAGCTGGCGGAAGGACCGCAGAAGTCCGTGAGGGCCACCTTGAGGGACTCAGAGTCCGTGAAGGTGGCCCTCACGGACGACGATCCCGCCGCCCGCGAAGAGCGGTGCCGACCCCGTCGACCTGGGTAGACGCGCCTCGGAACTGCACCCGTGGCGCCGCTTTAAGTCCTGGAATTGGCGCTGGCGGCCCGCACGGATATTTCGATGCGGTCCGCGGTCAGGCGGGCTGGACCTGCAGAGACCACAGCGCCGTCGTGACCGCCTCCGCGTCGTTCGGGTCGCCGGTGCGGCTGATCACCGACGCCTGCGCGATCTCGACCACCACGATCTGGTCGTCCTTCGCGGGCGGGGTCGCGGTGTAGGCGTAGCGGTCGCGGGAGGTGATGATGTCCTCCTTGAGCGGCTGCGGCTCGCCCTTGCTGTTCACGTACTGCACGGTGACTTTCCAGGGCGTCTCGGCGATTTCCTTCGGCACCGAGATCTGCACCGAACGGCCCGGCCGCAGCTTGAGCTTGCCGGTCGCGCCGGGGTTGGCCGCGCAGACGCCGGATTTGATGTCGCAGTTGCCGATCGGGGCGACGTTGATCGTGTGCCCGTCGCCGTAGAAAGTCACCTCGGCCGGGCCCGGCGCGGAACAGCCGGCCACCGCGAAACCACCGGCCGCGAGCACGGCCATCACCCGGGAACGTCGCATGGCCCGAGATTACCGGCGGCCTCGCGCGGGCCCAGGAGCGGGGAAGCTGCCGGTCGGCTCTGGGCGCAATGGGCGATTGCCGCCGAGGCCCGGCAGGAGCGAACCGCCGCGCTGCACCAGGAAAGTCTGTGCCAGGCCGACTGCCAGCAAGAGCGTCACGGTAAGGAAGCCGATCCAGTACGTCGGCGGCAGCAGCAGCCCGACCGCGCCGCCGAAGCACCACGACAGCTGCAGCACCGTCTCCGAACGCCCGAACGCCGACGCGCGCGACTGTTCCGGCAGATCTTCCTGGATCACCGCGTCGAGACTGATCTTCGCCAGCGCACTGGCCGTCGCGCCGATCAGACCGACGATCGCCGCCGTGGCGAGGCCGGGCAGCAGCGTCGCGATCAACGTCGTCACGACACACGCCGCCACGCAGGCCACGATCACCTTGTCCGCCGAACCGAAGTGCAGCCGCGAACCCAGCGCGTTGCCGACGAACCCGCCGGTGCCCGCCGCCGCGCCGATGATGCCCAGCAACAGCAGCTGCACGAACGGACTGTGCCCCGCGCCTTCGGTCTGCGCCTTCACCGCGAAGGCCGCGAACATCATCAGGAACCCGGTCAGCACGCGGACGGAACCGTTGCCCCACAAGGCAACGACGATGTGCCGTCCCATCGGCTGGCGCTGCCGCTTCTGCTTCGGCTCCGGCCGCGCGGACAGCGACGTCGGGACCTCGCCCTCGGTCACCTCGACCCACGACGGGATCCGCATCGACTGCACGGCCGCGGCCACGCAGATCGCGGCGGTGAACCACAGCGCGCCCGAGGAGTTGCTCAGGCTGCTCACGCCGCTGGCCAGCGCACCGAACACGCCGCCCGCGATGAGGCCGAACACGGTGATCCGCGCGTTGGTCTTCGACAGCGTGATCTCCGGCGGCACGACGCGCGGCGTGATCGCCGCCTTCAGCACGGTGAACGACTTCGACAGCACCATCATCCCGAGCGCGGCCGGGTACAGCAGCCAGTCGTCGAAGTGCAGCGCCATCACCACGGCCATCAGGCCCTGCCCGACCGACGAGACGCACATCGCGAGCCGGCGGCCGCGCTGGATCCGGTCCAGCGCCGGGCCGATCACCGGCGCGACGAGCGCGAACGGCGCGATCGTGATCAGCAGGTACAGCGCGACCTTGCCCTTGCTCTCGCCGCTGGTCGCGGCGAAGAACAGCGTGTTGGCCAGCGCGATCGCCATCGCGGCGTCGCTGGCGTAGTTCAGCATCACCGCGTACATCAGCGAGGTGAGACCGGACTTGTCCGCGCCGTCTGCCTTGGTGGCGCGCTGGAACGCGCCGATCGCCTGCCCGCTCAGCTGACGGCTGCGCAGCGCGGCGACCCGGGTGACGGTGAGCTTCTTCGGCAGCTTCGGGACCGACCCCGCGCCGGGCACGGCAGTGGTGTGCAGCGCGTCGTCCTGGTCGTCCTCGACGCGGGGCTCGCCCGCGTAACCGCCGGTGTCGTAGTGCTCGTAACCGGCGCTGCCGGGACGGTCGTCGTACGGCTGCCGGTGGACGGGCTCGGTGCGGTGGTCGCGCGGCGGGTACGGCCGGGCGCCGCGCGGGGGCGGCGGTGGCGGACGGTGTCCCATCGGGACGGCGCCGGTGGGAGCTTCTTCCGCGTTCGGCTGGAACGGCGGCGCGTCGTCGTAGAACGCGCTGCGCGGCTCCGGCCGTCCGGGATAACCCCGGGGAGGACGCTGATCGACGTGCTCGGTCCGCGGTTCGGCTGGGCGACCGCGGGGCGGTTCGGGCGGAATGCGCTCCGGCCGGGCCCTCGGCGGTTCCGGCGCGTACTCCGGCGGAGCCTGGCGAACCCGCTGGTCAACGGCCTGATCGACCCGGGTCGGCGGGGTGTCGCGCCACGAACGGGCCTGCGCCGCGCCAGGCTCGGGAGTCCAGCGGCGCTTCTTCTTCCCACGGCCTTTGCCCGACTGCCCGCCGAGGGGGCTGTCGGAACCGGAGCGCGAGCTGAAGAGTGCCACGGTTCAATCCTGCCTCATCGAGGTCCCGCACCGCCCGCTCACGTGCCAGTTCGCTGATTTTCCGGGACGAACTTCACGCGGAACGACGACGGCCACAGCTTCCCGGTCAGCAGGAATTCGTCCGTGCCGGGAATCGCGGCGATGCCGTTGAGCACGTCCTCGCCGGGCCGGGCCGGCGTGCGGAGCCGGCTGGCGTCGATCTTCGCGGTGATCCGTCCGGTATTGGCGTCGATGCGCAGGATGGTTCCGGTCTGCCAGACGTTCGCGTAGACGGTGTCGCCGACGCACTCGAGTTCGTTCAGCTGATCCTGGCCGACCTCGACGGAACCAGTGACCGCAAACGTTTGCGGATCACGGAACGTGAGTTGCGATGACCCATTGCTCATCACCAGTCGGCCACTGGGCTGGTGACAGAGACCCCAGCCCTCGCCGTCGTAATGCACGCGCCGCAACTCGGCGAGCGTCTGGGAGTCGCGCTCGATGGCGATTCCGTCGCGCCAGGTCAGCTGCCACAGCTTCGGGCCGAGCACGGTGATGCCCTCGGCGAACAAGGGAGACGGCACTGTCACCTGTTTGGCTGGAGTTCCGCCGGCCGGGCCTGCGGTGAGCGAGGAGTGCCCTTCGAGGCCGCGACTCTCGTACAGCGTGCTGCCGGAGTACTCGAGCCCTTCGGTGAAGGCTGTCGAGTCGTGCGGCAGCGTCCCGAGCACCTGAACGGTGAGCCGTTCGGGCTGCGCGGGCGTCGCTTGAGTGCCCGCGCATCCGCCGAGCAGGGCAGCGGCCACCAGGGGCCAGACGATCCGGGTTCGCACGAGGAACAGCCTGGCACGGGCGGCGCGGATGCGTGCGGCACAATTGGGGGTATGACGCTGCTGTTGACCCTGGACGACGGCTCTCTCCACCGGAAGCTCGCGGACGCTGTCGAGGTCGCGCGGGAGGCCGTGCTGGCGGAAGCCCCCGCTGACCAGGTCGGCGAGCACGTCGGAGTGGAACGCGAGGACGCGGTCTCCGCGAGCCACCTCTTCGACGCCTCGGTGCCTGGCTACCGCGGCTGGCGCTGGTCGGTCACCGTAGCGGTGGCCGGACCGGACGAGCCGGTCACGGTGAGCGAGCTGGTGCTGCAGCCGGGCCCGCAGGCCTTGGTCGCGCCCGCTTGGGTGCCGTGGGAACAGCGGGTGCGCGCCGGCGACCTCGGCGTAGGCGACCTGTTCCCCGCGGACAAGGACGACCCGCGCCTCTCGCCCGCGTACCTCCAGTCGGACGACCCGGCGGTCGAGGAAGCGGCCCACGAGGTCGGCCTCGGCCGCGTGCAGGTCCTCTCGCGCTACGGCCGGTTGGACGCGGCCGCCCGCTGGCACGGCGGCGAGTTCGGCCCGCGCTCGGACATGGCCCGGAGCGCGCCCGCGACCTGCGGGACCTGTGGTTTCTTCGTGCCGCTGGCGGGTTCGCTGCGCGGCGCTTTCGGCGCGTGCACGAACGACATCGCGCCCGCCGACGGGCATGTCGTGGACGTGGCTTACGGGTGCGGGGCGCATTCGGAGGTGCGGGTCGAGGTGACCTCCTCGGTCCCGGTCGCGGAACTCGTTTACGACGACTCGCTGATCGACTTCACACCGGCCCCGGAGGCTGCTCCGGAGCCGAGTGCTGTCGCCGACCCGGTTGTCGTGGAGGAAGCGGCGGCTGCTGCGGCTGAGGAGACTGCGGCGGTCGCGGTGGTGGAACCGGAGGCGGCTGCGGAAGTGGCTGTTGAGGAGGCTGCTGCGGGAGCTTCGGACACTTCGGACGCAGTTGCGGCGGAGGTCGGGACTGCGACCGAGGAGCCGGTGGCGAACGCTGCGGCCGAGCCCGTTGCGGCTGAGGCGTCGGCTGCGGATACCGCCGAGCCGGTCGCGGTGGAGGCCGCGCCTGAGACTGCGGCCGGGAAGCCGGTGGAGAGCGCGGTTGCTGCCGAGGAGCCGGGGGCGGGTACTGCCGCCGAGCCAGTCGCGGCGGAGACCGCCTCTGGCGTGTCTGCCGAGCACGTTGCCGCTGAAACCGCGCCCGAGGCTGCGGCCGGGAAGCCGGTGGCGAACGCGGTTGCCGAGCCCGTTGCGGCTGAGGAGTCGACGGCAGGCACTGTCGCTGAGCCGGTCGCTGCGGAGACCGCGGCGTCGGCGGTTGAGTCCGGAGAGTCGGAGACTGGCGCGGTTGCCAAGCCCGTCGCTGCCGAAGAGTCGGCTGCGGCTGGGGAGCCGGTCGAGAGTGCGGTTACCGAACCGGCTGCGGCGGAGGGCGCTGCCGCCGAACCAGCTGCGGCCGAGACCGCGAATACGGCTGCGGCTGAGGAACCGGCGAGCGACGTAGCCGAAGGGGCCGCAGAGGCGTCCGGGGAACCGGCGAGCGCTGTTGGCGAGTCGGTCGAGGGCGCGGGCGTCGTCGAGGGTGCGGCGGCGGGTACTGCTGCTGACGTCATCGTCGAGTCGGTCGCTGCGGAGACGGCCGATGGTGTCGATCAGCCCGGGGTGGAAGAAGCCGCGTCGAACGGCGAGGAGCGGCAGCACGGCGGCTCCGACGGGAGCGATGTCGTCCGGTGAGCGAAGTCGCTGGGGGAGCGGCTGATCCTTTCGGGACAGTCCGGCTGCGGGAAGCGGTCCTGAGCGCCTGGCGCGACTCGCCTACCCGCTTCATCGAGGACACCAACTCCGAGCGCGACCTGCGCGTCGGCGCGTATCGCGATCGGTTGTTCGTCGAGCTGGCGCAGAACGCCGCCGACGCCGCGCAGATCGCGGGCGAGCCGGGGCGGATTCGGGTGTCCGTTGTGGACGGTGAGTTGCGGTTCGCGAATACCGGCGCGCCGTTGGACATTCGCGGGGTCGAATCGCTGGCTTCGTTGCGGGCATCGGCCAAGGAAGGGACTGTCGGGCGGTTCGGGGTCGGGTTCGCGGCCGTTCTCACCGTCACTGACGAGCCGCGGGTCGTTTCCACGTCGGGCGGTGTCGCGTTTTCCGCGCAGCGCACGCGGGAGGAATCCGGGCGGGGCGGCGACGTTCCGGTCTTGCGGCTGCCGTTTCCCATCACGGAGCAGCCGACCGACGGGTTCGCCACCGAAGTGCGGTTGCCGCTAAGGGAATCCGGAAAAGGGCTGCTCGACGGGCTGGCGAACGAGATCGAGGATCTCTTGCTGGCGCTGCCTTGGCTCGCTGAGGCCGAAGTGGACGGTCGCAAGTGGACTCGAACCGGGGAAGAGATCGTTGAGATAACTTCGCCGGGCGGGCACAAGCGTTGGCTGAAGCGCGGAGTCTGGGCGGTTCCGGTTGACGCCGAAGGGGTGCCGCAGCCGCTTGAGGACGATTTGCTGCACGCGCCGACGCCGACTGACGAAGGGCTTTCGCTTCCGGCTCGGTTGATCGCGGAAGTGCCGTTGGAGCCGTCTCGACGGCGGGTGCTTCCCGGGGCGGAGCTTACTCGTGCGTTGGAGAAAGCGGCGAGCGAATACGTCGGACTGGTCAGGGCCGTTAAGGCAGAGCATCGGCCATTGCTGGTGCCTGCGGCCGGGTTTCCGCAGTCCAATGTGGACGCAAAGCTGAAAGAGCTGGTGTACTCCGCGCTCGCGCATGAGCCCTGGCTGGCCACAGTGGACGGTCAGGAAGTCTCTGGACAGCAGGCCCGGGTACTCGACATCGACGGGCTGGCTCCGTTGTTGACGGACGTCATTCCCGGGCTGGTGCAAGCGAATCCGCGGCTGCTCAAGCCGGTGTCCGCGCACATCCTCGGCATTGGCGACGTCCTTGAAGTCTTGACTGGGATCGACCGCGAACCCGACTGGTGGCGGAAGCTGTACGCGGAGCTGGCGGTCGCGGTCGAGAGCCATGCGCTCAGCGCGAATCAGCTGGACGGGCTGCCGGTTCCGCTGTCGGACGGGCGGACGTTGCCGGGCGTCAAGGGCGCGTTGCTGGTCGACGGCAGCAGTGAACTCCGAGAGCTTCTGTCCGATGTGGACGTTCCGGGGCTCCGGCTGGTGCATCCGGGCGCGGCGCATCAGTTGCTGGAACTGTTGGGGGCCAAGCACGCTGACGCCCGCCAGCTGCTCGAAGCGGAACAGCTGCAGTATGCGGTCGAGCACAGCGTCGCGGACGTTCAGTCCGGTTTGGACGGAATGAACCTCGCCGGTGCGGTACTTCGGCTGGTCACGGATTGCGGCGATCAGGCACCGGCGTGGATCGGGGCGCTCGCGCTGCCCGCGGAGGACGGCTGGCGGCGCGCGGACGAACTGGTGCTGCCGACCTCGCCGTTGCTGGAAGTGATCGACGCTGAGGTTTTCGAGCCCGGTGGCGCGCTTTCCGTGCTGGACGAGGAATTCGCCGAAGACTGGCCGACCGAGACCCTTGTCGCGGCGAAGGTGCTCGACTCGTTCGCGGTCGTGCTGGACGAGGAGCCGCACGAACCCGATCACCATCTGCCGGACGAAGAGCAATGGTGGGATTCGTTCGAGCAACCGCCGACGACGGTGGTGTCCATTAGGGACCTTGATCTCGTCGCGGACGACGCTTGGCCCGAAGCGCTCCGACTGATCGCGGCGCGTCCGGAAACGTGGCAGGCGTTGCACAGTCCGGACGGGCACGCGGGCTGGTGGCTCGCGCGGTACGCCTTGCTGGCCGGGGAAGCGCCTGGCGCGTGGCGGCTCGCTTCGGCGACCGCGCTGGCGGGGCTTTACGACCCGGTGCCGGACCTTGAGCTGAGCGACGACCTGTTCCGAGCGGTCGGCGTCCGGACCGGGCTGGATCTGGAGACCGCGGAAGACGTCACCGATCTGCTCGAAAGGCTCGGTGATCCACAACGGACGCCGACCCCGGGGCTGGTGGCTCGTGCACACGCGGCGTTGGTGGCCGCGCCGATAGACATCTCCGACGTCGACGCGCCCGCCCGGGTCCGCGCGGCGGACGGGAGCGTCGTCGAGGACGCGGTGGTGCTGGACGTGCCGTGGGTCGCGGCGGCGCTCGATCCGGCGAAGATCATCGTCGCGCCCGCCGAACCGGAGCGGCTGGCGGAACTCCTCGACATCCCGGTCGCGAGCAGTCTCAAAGCCGAGGTCGACAGCACCGGCGAGTACGTCGCGTGGGCCGATTTGCCTGCCCTCGCGCTCGCGGTGGACCAGCTCGGCATCCCGCTGCCCGACGGCGGCGTCCTGCTGCACGACCCGCTCACTGTTACGGTCGACGGCGAAACGGCCGAGGTGCCGTGGTGGTCCGACGATCGGCTGCACGCGGCCGACACGTCCGAGGGGCTGGCGCGCGCCTTCGCCTGGGCGAGCGACCGCTGGGGCGAGCGCTACCGCCTCACCGCGCTGCTGGAAGACCCCGCGCCGCGCACCCTGCTGAACTGACGTCGTGAGTGCTGATCCCGGTTAGAACCGCGATCAGCACTCACGAGCCCTAAAGCCGCTGCGCCGACTTCGACCCGCGCCGAGCCGCCGCGCGCTGCCAAAAAATGATCCCGAACCCGATGCCCCCCAGCAGAATCCCCGCGACACAAGTCTGCACCCACACGCCCCCGCTGGTGAAGAAGAGCACCACGAGCGCGACAAGCCAGAGCGCAGTACCTACGATCACCACCGGCGTCAGGTCGGTGAGCCGCTTCGGCAGGTCCGGCGTGTGCCGCAAGGCAGCCGGAGCGTCCGGTGCACTGGTCGGTTCGTCCACGGTGCCGAGCTTACCCGGGACGAAACAGCGAGACAGGCGGGGAAATGGCGGAGCAGCGCGAACGGGCCGGGTCCACTCTGGACCGCTTCTTCCGGATCAGCGAACGCGGGTCGAGCACCGGGCGGGAGATCCGCGGCGGCGTGGTCACGTTCGTGACGATGGCCTACATCGTGGTCCTCAACCCGCTGATCATCGGCAGTTTCGCGGCGGACACCCCGTCCGCGCACAAGGACGTGCTCGGCCACATCCTCCCGGTGCCGCAGGTCGCGGCGGTGACCGCGCTGGTCGCCGGCGTGCTGACGATCCTGATGGGCCTCGTCGCGAACTATCCGTTCGGCATCGCCACCGGGCTCGGCATCAACAGCCTGCTCGCGGTCACCATCGCGCCGCAGATGAGCTGGCCGGAGGCGATGGGCCTGGTGGTCATCGAGGGCGTGATCATCGTCCTGCTCGTGCTCACCGGCTTCCGCACCGCGGTGTTCCGCGCCGTCCCGCCCGCGCTCAAATCGGCGATCGCGGTCGGCATCGGGCTGTTCATCTGCCTGATCGGCCTGGTCGACGCCGGGTTCGTGCGCCGGCTGCCGGACGCCGCGCACACCACGGTGCCGGTCGGGCTCGGCATCGGCGGTTCCATCGCCTCGTGGCCGACCGCGGTGTTCGTCGTCGGGCTGCTGCTCACCGCGGTTCTCGTCGCCAAGCGCGTCAAGGGCGCGATCCTGATCGGCGTGCTCGGTTCGACCGTGCTGGCGATCGTGGTCGAGGCGATCGTGAAGGCCGGGCCGTCGAACGGCACCGACCCGAAGGGCTGGAACCTCGGCTACCCGGCGCTGCCGAGCAAGGTCATCGGCCTCCCGGACCTGTCGCTGGTCGGCGACGTGTCGTTCGGCGCGTGGACCCGGCTGCCGATCATCACCGTGGTCCTGCTCGTCTTCACCCTCGTCCTCGCCGACTTCTTCGACGCCATGGGCACGATGACCGGCCTCGGCAAGGAAGCGGGACTGGTCGGCAAGGACGGCCAGCTGCCGAACGTCGGCAAGGCGCTGTTCGTCGAGGGTCTCGCGGGCGCGGCCGGCGGGTTCGGCTCGGCCAGCTCGAACACGGTCTTCGTGGAATCCGCGTCCGGCATCGCGGAGGGCGCGCGGACGGGTCTGGCGAACGTCGTGACCGGCCTGTTGTTCATCGCCGCGATGTTCCTGACCCCGCTGTATCAGGTGGTTCCGGTCGAGGCGGCCGCTCCGGCGCTGGTCGTGGTCGGCGCGCTGATGATGGCGCAGGTCCGCGACATCGACTTCACCGATTTCAAGATCGCGCTGCCCGCGTTCCTGACCATCGTCGTCATGCCGTTCACCTACTCGATCGCCAACGGCATCGGCGCCGGATTCGTCAGCTACGTCGTGATCCAGGCGGTCACCGGCAAGGCCCGGAAGATCCACCCGCTGATGTGGGTGATCGCGGTGGCGTTCGTCGCGTACTTCGCCGTCGGGCCGATCGAGGCCGCACTCAGCTGACCGGCGGCGCAAGTCGTGAGGTATGCTAACTATATGTCCGGCGACCCGCACGAGCGTTCCTTGGCGAGCCGCTTGCGTCTCGCGGTGGTGCGGCTCAACCGCAGGCTCCGGGCACAGCGGGTGGCTGACGACGTGTCGCTCACGCAGATCGCGGCGTTGTCCACCCTGCACAAGTGCGGCCCGCTGACCCCAGGTCAGCTCGCCGCGAAGGAAGGCGTCCAGCCGCCCTCGATGACGAGGGTCATCGCCGCGCTCGAGGAGATGGGATTCGTCGAGCGCAGGCCGCACCCGACCGACGGCCGCCAGGCCATCGTCGAGCTGTCCGACGACGGGCTCGCGTTCGTGCGCAAGGCCATCTCGGTGCGAGAGGCGTGGCTGGACCGGCAATTGGCCGAACTCGGCGAGGAAGAGCTGGAAGTGCTCTCCCGGGCCGCGGAGATCATCGACAGGATGGCGGGGAACTAGCACAGGTGACGACCACGGGTAGCGAAACAGGATGTCCGGCCCAATCCACTGCTACCCGGGACACGGCACCGCCGCCGTCCGGTTCCGCTCCGCCCGGCCCCCGTTCCGCCCCGGCCGGGAAATCGTCTTCCGCCGCTGAGACCACCGCGGAATCGCCAGAAACCAAGACCCGCCGCACGATGTTTTCGTCGCTGCGCGTGCGGAACTACCGGCTGTTCTTCAGCGGCCAGGTCATCTCGAACATCGGCACCTGGATGCAGCGCATCGCCCAGGACTGGCTGGTGTTCACGCTGTCCGGGAACAACCCGGTCGCGCTCGGCGTCGCGGTCGCGCTGCAGTTCATTCCGACGCTGCTGCTGTCGCTGTGGGCGGGCGTGCTCGCCGACCGCGTCGACAAGCGCAAGCTGCTGATGATCATCCAGTCGGTGAACTGCCTCCAGGCCGTGCTGCTCGGCGTGCTCGACCTGACCGGCGTCGCCCAGCTGTGGCACGTCTACCTGCTGTGCGTGATGCTCGGGACGACCTCGGCGATCGAGGTGCCGACCCGGCAGTCGTTCGTCGCCGAGATGGTCGGCCGCGACCAGGTGGCCAACGCGGTCGCGCTGAACTCGTCGATCTTCAACATGGCCCGCATCGTCGGACCGGCCATCGCCGGGTTCGCGATCACCTGGGTCGGCACCGGCTGGCTGTTCATCGCGAACGCGGCGAGCACGCTCGCGGTGATCACCGGGGTCGCGCTGATGAACCCGGCGAAACTGTTCCGCGGCCCGGCGATCCCGCGCGCCAAGGGCCAGCTGATGGAGGGCCTGCGCTACGTGCGCGGACGGCCGGACCTGGTGACCGTCATGGTGCTGATGTTCTTCGTCAGCACGTTCGGCATCACCTACTTCACGTCGCTGCCGATCGTCGCCGCGAACGTCTTCCACACCCAAGCCGACGGGTACGGCCTGCTGTCGACGCTCGTCGCGGTCGGCACCTTCACCGGCGCGCTGGCGTCCGCTCGGCGTGGAGTGAAGAGCCAGCCACGGGTGCGGTTGATGCTGGTGTCGGCGGCGCTGCTCGGGGCGTTCGAATTCCTCACCGCGTTCATGCCGACCTACCTGGCGTTCGGGATCGGGCTGATCCCGCTCGGCTTCGCCACGATCACCTTCCTGAACACGGCGAACGCGCTGGTGCAGACGTCGGTGTCGCCGGAGATGCGCGGCCGCGTGATGGGCATCTACGTGCTGGTGCTGATCGGCGGCAACCCGATCGGCGGGCCGATGACCGGCTGGATGGCCGACGCGTTCGGCGGCCGGTCGCCGTTCTACATCGGCGGCGCGATCTCGGTGGTCGCGGCGGTGGTGTGCGCGGTGGTGCTGATCCGGCGGGGCGGCGTCCGGATGCCTCGACGGCTGGGCAACGGCCTGCGGATCCTGTCCCGGGAACGGGTCTGACCTGCGGTAATGGCTGTCGGGCGCGGCGGAGACCGCCGAAAGTTGTCACTCTGGCGGGTGAGACTGAGGTCTCCGCCGGGACGACCTTGCTTCCGCTGATGAGGTTAGGCTAACCTCATGCATGTCCGCTTCGTGGTGGGAGCGGCAGTCAGTTCGGGAACGGACAGAGCCCCGCAACCTGGGAACCCCAGGAGGCGGGGCTCTGTTCATGGTGTGAGTGGCTAGACCGGTTCTAACCGGCTTGAACACTCACGACGTCGCCAACGCATCGCCGGAGGCCCCCAGCGGATGCTCACCCGGCCGCACTGGCAACCGGCGCAGCCGCAGGCCGAAGTACACGTGATACGCCAACCGCACGGCCTCGTCGTTCGGCAGCAGCACCTCGTGCCGCACGCCGTCCACCGTCTCGATCAGCCGGTCTCCGGACAGTGTCACCCGGCCTTGGGCGGTCGGGCGGGAGCAGGTCAGGGTCTGCGTGAAGTGCGATTGCGGGGACGTCGACTGCCACCACGCCATCGGCGCGAAGTCCGAGAGCTGCCGTGGGCGGCGCTCCAGGCGGTACTCGGGCTTGCCGTCGCGCAGGACGTCCACGTCGCCGTACGGAGCGTCCAGAAGGAGGTATTCGCCCTCCGGGTCGCTCTGCGGCTCGACTGCGGACAGCGCCAGCGGTTGCCTGCTGAACTTGCCGAAGCCGACGTCGACGAGGTACTGCTCGTCGTCGAGTTGGACGAGGATCGCGGCGTGGTCGAGCGGCGGGCCGGGCACTCCGGCGTCGTTGAAGACGCGAGCCGCGTGCAGCGTCGCGGCGAAGCCCAGCTCTCGCAGCAGGGCGACGAAAAGACCGTTCAGCTCGTAGCAGAATCCGCCTCGACGGCGGCGCACGAGCTTGTCGAAGAGTGCTTCTTCGGTGAGTTCGACGGGTTCCCCGAGGTGCACGCTCAGGTTCTCGAACGGGACGTGCATCAGGTGACGTTCCTGCAGTTGGCGCAGCGCGGCCAGGTCTGCCGCCGGAGGCACCGGCAGGTCCAGGCGAGCGAGGTAGGCGTCGACGTCCATGGGTTCCACTCTCACACCTCCAGTGCACTCCAGGTCAAGCGAAATAACCGGGGGCCCGGCCGTCTCCCGGCCGGGCCCCAGGGGCGCCGCGTGCCTCAGCTGAGCAGCAGGCCGTTGCCGCCGGCGACGGCGTTGTCGAAGCGCTTGGAGATCTCGGCCCAGTTGAAGATGTTCCACAGGGCGTTGACGTAGTCCGGCTTCACGTTCTTGTAGTCCAGGTAGAACGCGTGCTCCCACACGTCGACCAGCAGGATCGGCACGGTCGGCAGGATCAGGTTGTTGTGGTGATCGCGCAGCTGCTGGGTGATCAGCGTCTTGCCGATCGGGTCCCACGAGAGCGCGCCCCACCCGTTGCCCTGGATCGTCGTCGACACCGCGGTGAACTGCGCCTTGAACTTGTCGAAGGAGCCGAACGCCTCGTCGATCGCCGCGGCCAGCTCGCCGGTCGGCTTGTCCCCGCCTTCCGGCGAGAGGATCTTCCACCACACGACGTGGTTGGCGTGCCCGGCCAGGTTGAACGCCAGCGTCGTCTCCAAGCCCACGATCGACCCGAAGTCGTTCGCTTCGCGGGCGGCGGCGAGCTTGTCCAGCGTGTCGTTCGCGCCCTTGACGTAGGTCGCGTGGTGCTTGCTGTGGTGCAGCTCGTTGATCTCGCCCGAAATGTACGGAGCGAGGGCACCGTAGTCGTAATCGAGTTCGGGCAGCTCGTACCGGGCCATGGGCCCTCCTTTGATCGACGCGCGGTTTTTCTAGGCGGCTTCCCGTGCGGGAGCCTTCTGAAACCGAGCCTCGTACTTCAAGCTAGGTGGAGGTCAACTCGCTGTGACCCGGGTCATGCCGCCGGGTCGCGGTACCGCGCGAGGTCGCCGGCCAGTTCGTCGAACACCGCCACGTTGTGCTCGAACGCGACCACGGATTCGTCGATCACCCGGGCGCGGTCGTCCTCGCTCCACGGCGCCTCGTCGAGCTTCGCGCGGTAGCGGTCGCGGAACGCGGGGGCGCTGCCGATCTCGTCGAAGCGGTAGAAGAGGGTGCCCGCCTCGGCGAGGTCGAACTTCTTCTCCAGCAGCCGCCGGATGATCTGGCCGCCGGCGATGTCGCCGAGGTAGCGCGTGTAGTGGTGCGCCACGAATCCGCCGGACCAGCGCGACGCCTCGGCGATCCGCGCGGTGTAGGCCTCGGTGGCGGCGAGCGGCGCGATCTCGGTGCGCCAGCCGGGCCCGACCAGGCGGGCGAGGTCGCGTTCCAGCGCGGGCAGCCGGCGAAGCTCCTCGAACACGAACTGGCCGCCGACCGGATCGTCGGCCATCGCGTCGCCGGCGCGCTCGATCGCCTGGTAGATGAAGTAGTACTGGGTGGCCAGCGCGGCGTAGCCCGCCAGCGTCAGCTCGCCGCCGAGCAGCGCGTTCATGTACGTGGAGTGGTTGGCCTTGTCGTGGACTGTCCTCGTGGACGCGCGCAGCTGTCCGGAGAACGGGCTGGCTTCGAGGTCCGCGGTCACCGTCATCAAAGGCCTCCCGACGTCTTTCTGACAAGCTGTCAGAAAGAACTGTAGGGCACGACCACGACTTAGGCTACCCTAAAATCAGCCGTTTTCACTCGAACCGACCGCCCGCCGGACGAACCGCACGGCGGCTTCAATGGCGTCTTCCAGCTGGTCAGCGGGTACATCGATCACTTGCCGGCTGCCGAGCGCGGCGGTGATCATCGGGACCACCACTTCGAGGTCTTGCGCGGGCCAGCTGCCCGCGTCGACTCCGGCGAGCAGCACCGAGCGCAGCTGTTCGATGATCGGGTCGGCGTGCGCGCTGATCCGCTGATACGCCGCGGGCGCGAGCGCGGACTCCAGCGCGGTGCCCGGCGGAAGGTGGTGTTCGGCCAGCACGCGCAGCTGCAGCCGGACGAACGTGGCGAGCTGGGCGACCGGGTCCGGTTCGGCGTCCACCGCCGCGCGCAGCCGCTCGACGTACCGCGCGGCCTCGTCCTCCACGAACGCGACGAGCAGGCTTTCCTTGTCCGGGAAATGGTTGTACATCGCGGTGCGGCCGAGCCCGGCCTCCGCGGCGACGCCGGCGAGCGTGATCGCGTCGAATCCGCGCTCGTACAGCTGCGCACGGACGACGTCGAACACCCGTGACCGCACTTCGCGGCGGTGCGCTTCGAGCGAACCGCCCAGCACCTTCGGCACGCGCGCCACCCCTTCCCGTGCGAAACACTCTAGGGGACCGCGCGAAACGGCTCAGGCGTCGAGCGTCCAGGTGTGCACCGGCTCGCCGGCTGCGGAGAGTTCCAGGTATCGCCGCAGCATCCAGCTGAGCGCGGTTTCGCGGTCGGCTCCGCGTTCGTGCGCGCGCAGCACGTAGTCCCGCTGCCAGGTCGCGCCGCTGCGGCGGGCGAGGCATCGGCGTTCGATGATGCCGAGGTAGCGCACCCGGGCCTCGTCGGAGACATCCGAGCGGCGCAGGCCTTCGTGCGCCAGCGGCAGCAGTACGCGCAACGCCAATTCGTCCGGCGGGATCCAGCCGATGCCGGGCCAGTACAGCTGCGCGTCGAAGCCCTTGCGCGCGCCCTCGTACAGGTTTTCTTCCGCTGCCTGGAACGACATCTGCGACCAGACCGGCCGGTCTTGCTCGGGCAGCGCGCGTTGCGCGCCGTAGAAAAACGCCGCGTTGGCCACCATGTCGGCGACCGTCGGGCCGGCGGGCAGCACGCGGTTTTCGATGCGCAGGTGCGGCAGGCCGTCGACGACGTCGTACACCGGCCGGTTCCATCGCCAAATGGTTCCGTTGTGCAGCCGCAGTTCGGAAAGCTTTGGCGCCTGCCCGGATTCCAGCGCTTCGATCGGGTCCTCGAGATCAGTCTCCGGCAGTAGACCCGGGAAATAGCGGACGTTTTCCTCGAACAGGTCGAAGATCGACGTGATCCACCGTTCGCCGAACCACACGCGCGGCCGGACGCCCTGGTTTTTCAGCTCTTCCGGCCGCGTGTCGGTGGCCTGCTGGAACAACGGGATCCGGGTTTCGTGCCACAACGCCTTGCCCAGCAGGAAAGGCGAGTTCGCGGCGAGCGCGGTCTGCACGCCGGCCAGGCATTGCGCGGCGTTCCAGTGCGCCGCGAATTCCTCCGGGGCTACCTGCAGGTGCAATTGGACTGAAGTACAAGCAGCCTCTGGGAGAATGGACTCCGCGTAGTGGCGCAGTCGTTCCGGCTGCGTGCCGGGCAGTGCCGGTCCGTCCATCGCGAGCGCGATCCGTTCGCCCCGCGCGGCGAAGATCTCGTCGTTCAGCGACGAATAGCGCGTTTTGTGGGAAAGCCACTTTTGGTCGAAGTGCTCGGATCCCAGCGTCGGCAGAATGCCGATCATGGCCACCGTCGAGCCGGTGTGCGCCGCGCTTTCCCCGGCTTTCGCGAGGTAGGAGTGCAGGTCTTCTTCCAGCCGCAGCGCGGAATCCCCGGCGAGCGGGCGCGGCGGCACGTTGAGTTCCAGGTTGTGCTGGCCGAGTTCGGTGGTGAAAGCGGCGTTGTCGAGCGCCTCCAGCACGACCGAGTTCGTCATCGACGGACGCAGTTGTCCGTCCACCAGGTTCAGCTCGACTTCGAGGCCGATGTTCTTGCGGGGAAAGGAAAAACTGCCGTCGGTGAGCATCCTCGCCAGGGTGTCCAGACATCGCTGGACCTTCCGGCGGTACCGTCCGCGATCGAGCCGGCCGGGGTGTGCCGATAGATCCGTACCCATGGTTCGACGCGCTCCTTGGCTGCTGTCCGCAGTGGTCTGGGCGGCTAGTACGCCAGGCAGACCACCGTCGCACAGCGGATGGCGATGGGCTAGCGGCCAAACTGGTGCTCTCCGTCACCGGGAGTTGACCCTGCGCGAAAATAGGCCATTTGCAGTAAATGGCATCCAGCGTTCGGACCAATCGGCGCGGGTTCGGGCGGGTGCGAGACTGTCCGATGTGGCTCAACTGATCTTCACCGAGGACCGGGCACATCCGGGTCTCGACGACTTCCGCGACCTGTCCACAGCGGACCGTCGCCCGGACCGCCCCGGCGGGCGCGGGCTGGTGATCGCCGAGGGAACCGTCGTGGTCGGACGGCTGCTCGCTTCGCGCTATCCGGTGCGAGCGCTGCTCGGCGTGGAGAGACGGCTGCGGGAACTGGAAAACGAACTCGCAGGCGTCGACGTGCCCGCGTACGTGACGTCGGCGGAGACGATGGCCGACGTCGTCGGTTTCCATCTCAATCGCGGCGTGCTCGCGGTCGCGGACCGCCCGGAACCGCCTGCGGTTTCTCAAATCGTGGACAGCGCACAGGTTTTGGCGGTGCTCGAAGGCGTCGGCGATCACGAAAACCTCGGTGCGCTGTTCCGCAACGCGGCCGCGTTCGGCGTCGGCGGGATATTGCTCGGTCCAGGTTGTTCGGATCCGTTTTACCGGCGCAGTGTGCGCGTTTCGATGGGACACGTGCTGCGCGTCCCGTTCGCGACGTTCGACAGCTGGCCCGGCGGCCTGGATGTGCTGCGGGCACGGGGTTTCACGGTGGCCGCGCTCACGCCGCGCGCGGATTCCGTGCCGCTGCGCGGATTGCGCGAAAAGGTGCCGGGCCCGATCGCGCTGCTGCTCGGTGCGGAAGGCCCCGGGCTGACCGACGAGGCGATCGAGGCCGCGGACGTCGCGGTCCGCGTGGAGATGGTGTCCGGCGTCGACTCGCTGAATGTCGCCACGGCCGCGGCGATCGCGTTCCACGAGGTCTCGGCGGGGGTCGCCCCACTAGAGTGACCCCCGGCACGTTTCTTGCGGGGAGGGGCACCATGGAGCTGCGGATCCGCGGCGAGCAGGCGGTGCTGGCCGGGCCGGGCGGCGAGCACGCGCGCGAGGTCGACCCGCGCCGGCTCGCGATCGGCGCCGACCTGGCGCAGGACCTGCACGAGTGGGCGCGCGTCGCGTCGGCGGTGGCGCGTTCCGAGTCCGACGCCGACGTCGCCGGTTCCGTCGTGTCGCAGCGCGGACGGCAGCTCGCCGCGCGACTGGCCGCGGTGATGGGCACCGAGGTGCGCTTCGTCGATCCGGTGACTGGGACGGAGACGGTCGTCGAGCCGCCGCCGCGGCCGGATCAGCCCGCGCGACCCCGGACTCCGGACGAGCCGACGCCCTGGCTCACCGGGCTCACTGTCTCGGCTTTCGCCGCTGTCGTGGTGATCGTGGCGATGCTCGCACTGGCCGGAACGCTCGCCCGCGAGACGAGCACGTGGCTGGCGCTGATCGCGTCGCTGGTGGTCACCGGTGGCGTCGCGCCGTCGCTGTGGCTGGGCCGGAAGGTGCCGATCCTGCGCTGGGCGGTGTACGGCGCGGGCGGCGGCTTGGTGCTCGCCTGGATCGGCGTGCTGGCCACGGTGTTCTGACTCGCGGATACTGACCCGATGGCTCCGTCTGATGAATCGTACGGCTCCGCCGTTCCGTTGAGGGCGGTGGTGGGGCGGCAGCTTGGGGAATTGCGCGCCCTTTGTCTCGCCCTGCCCGAAGCCACCGAACGGCTCAGCCATGGCGAGCCGACGTGGTTCGTTCGCGGGCGCAAGACGTTCGTGATGTTCGCCGACCGGCATCACGACGACCGGCTCGCGTTCTGGTGCCCCGCGCCGCCCGGCGTGCAGGAGGAACTGGTGCGCACCGAGCCGGACCGGTTCTTCCGGCCGCCCTACGTCGGAGTACACGGATGGCTCGGCGTGCGGCTCGACGTGGACGTCGACTGGACCGAAGTGGACCAGATCGTGCGCGAGGCCTACCGGCACGTCGCCCCGAAGAAACTGGCCGCCCTGCTCGACGCCTAACGCCAGCCTGCACCTGCCCGACGCGGAGTCCGTGAGGGGAACCCTGAGGGAATCAGAATCCCTCAGGGTTCCCCTCACGGACTTCTGCGGGAGCGCAGCGTTGCGGCGCGCTTGAAGCGGGCGAGGTCAGCCGCGCTGGGTGCGGACTCCGAGGAGTACGTCCTCCCAGGACGGGACGATCGGATGGCTCTTCTTCGCCTTCGTGCGCGGCTGCTCGGCTTCATCACCGTCGGACTCGCCCGGGACGCGCGGGATCTCGCGGGTCTCGTCGTCGCCTTCGTCGGGACCCTCGATGGCGCGCGGCTCCTCGACGGCGTCGAGCGTCGGCTGCACTACCGAATCGCGAGCCGGGGCCAGTGCACGCACGGTGCGCGGGGCGACGTACGAGTTCGGGTTCAGCAGGACTTCGGCGTTTTCGTCGAGCGCGTGCACCGTTCCGCCGTGCGCGCCGGGCGAGAACGACCAGTGCGCGCGGTTGTCGGAGCGGCCGGCTTTCCAGCGCAGCACGACGACCCATTTGCCGTCGTCGCCGCGCCAGGCGTCCCAGGTTGCCTGGTTGTAGTCGTGGCCGCGGACGCCGAAGGCGTAGGCGATGACCTCGCCGAGCGTCTGGACGTCGGGCCCGTCCTCGCGGACCGGGTGCGCCGACTGCGCGAGTTCCGCCGTGCGGGACCGTTCGAGCAGCACCGGATAAGCGAATCGCTCCACCCGCTGCGTCGAGACGCCCGCGCTGCTCGCGACCTGCTCGACGGACTCGCCCGCGCGGATTCGCGCCTGGATCTCGCGTGGCCGCATCTGGCTCTCCAACTCGATCTCGATCTGGCCCAGCCGGGCTATGTCCCCCCTCGCCGCCGCACGCAGTCTCTCGTCGGCCGGGAGCAGGAAGCGGGTACGGCTCGCCGGGTCCTCCAGCACGAGGGACTTCCCGTCCTCGTGCAGCCCGACCACCCGCAACGCCCGCATTTCTCGCCTCCCCGGTGTTCACCTTTGTGGGTGCCCACGTTAGAACGGCGCGTCGGCTTGACGTGCGAGGCGCGCCGACGCCTCACCCATCCGAACTCAATCCGACGACACTTTCCCGGCCATTTTCGCGGCGGCGTTGACCCGTCGCCGCCGTGACACGCCGACCACGGTCTGTCACGAACGAGTGGTCGTCAACGCGAACCGCCCCGCGAGCCGGGCGGCAGGCGGGGCGGTTTGGGCGTTTTTCGTTCAGCCGAGCCGTTCCACGACGTATTCGATGCTCTGGGTGAGCTTCGTGACATCGTCCGGGTCGATCGCCGGGAACAGGCCGACGCGCAGCTGGTTGCGGCCCAGCTTCCGGTACGGCTCGGTGTCGACGATCCCGTTGGCGCGCAACACCTTCGCCACCGCGGCGGCGTCGACCTCGTCGGCGAAGTCGACCGTGCCGACGACCTGCGAGCGCAGGTCCGGGTTCGCCACGAACGGCGTGGTGTACGAGGTCTTCTCGGCCCAATCGTAGAGCCGGGTCGAGGATTCCTTGGTGCGCGAGGTGGTCCAGTCGAGGCCGCCCTGGCCGTTCATCCACTCGATCTGCTCGGCGAGCAGGAAAAGCGTGGAGACGGCGGGGGTGTTGTAGGTCTGGTCCTTGCGCGAGTTGTCGAGCGCCGTGGTGAGCGACAGGAACTCGGGGATCCAGCGGTCGCCGCCGCCGATCTCGCCGATCCGCTCGATCGCGGCGGGCGAGGCGAGCGCGATCCACAGCCCGCCGTCGGACGCGAACGACTTCTGCGGTGCGAAGTAGTAGACGTCGAAGTCCTCGGCCTTGACCGGAAGACCGCCGGCGCCGGACGTCGCGTCGATCGCGACCAGCGCGCCGTCACTGCCCGCCGGACGCTGCACCGGCACCGCGACGCCGGTGGAGGTTTCGTTGTGCGCCCAGCCGACGAGGTCCGCGCCCTGCTGGTAGGCGATTTCCGGCGCGCTGCCCGGGTCGGCCTTCACCACGATCGACTCGCCGAGGAACGGGGCCTTGTTCGTGACGGTCGCGAACTTCGAGGAGAACTCGCCGTAGGTGAAGTGCTGGGCGCGCTCGCGCACGAGGCCGAACGCGGCGGCGTCCCAGAACGCGGTCGTCCCGCCGTTGCCGAGGATGACCTCGTACCCGTCCGGGAGGGAGAACAGCTCGGACAGCCCGGCGCGCACCCGCCCGACGAGCGACTTGACCGGCTTCTGCCGGTGCGAGGTGCCGAGGTAGGTGGAACCGGACCGGGCGAGGGCGGCGAGCTGCTCTTCGCGGACCTTCGAGGGTCCGCAGCCGAAGCGGCCGTCGGCCGGCTTGAGGTCTGCTGGGATCGTCAACTCAGCGTCGGTCATGTGCTTAGTCTCTCAGGTCGGGACAACGCAGGTAACGGCGGTTGGCGGGTGTCCGACATGTGGAATCGTGACGGAATCGCACGGTTGCCGGCCGTGCTGGGGCTGGTTTGCGCTCTTCGCCTTGACGGCGTTGGTGCACCCGAGGGGCTCGACTGCGCTGATCGTCCTCCTGGTAGCGACTTAGCGGCTGGTTTTCGTGCCGAGATGGCGGGAACGGTTCGCCCGGTGGGTGGACGCTGCTGCGCTGTTCGCTCTTTCCGCCGGGTTCGTCGTAGCCGGGTTCTTCATCGAACCGCCGGACGCGAGCGAGGTCGGCTCAGCCATTTCGCGGTCGTGCTCGCCGCCGCGTTTCTCGCCGGGTCGCTGTGATGGTGGCCGCG
This sequence comes from Amycolatopsis circi, assembly GCF_003385235.1. GTDB lineage: Bacteria > Actinomycetota > Actinomycetes > Mycobacteriales > Pseudonocardiaceae > Amycolatopsis > Amycolatopsis circi. The sequence continues at coordinate 45,309 of NZ_PQIA01000074.1, forward strand.
GGGCAGGGCACGGCCGAAGGGACCAGCGCGCGAGGTCCGCGTCGTGCTCGACGGGATACCGCTCAGTGGGATTCCGGCTAGGAGCCGCCGAGCCTGTCCACACTCGTCCCCGGTTGTGGAGTAGTCGGCCTCTGCACGCTCTAAGTGCCGGTTTCGTCGGGTAGCGCCGGTAGAATGGGCATGGGCAGCCCCCCAGGGCAGGGCGGGGGTGGGCTCGGCCCGGTCCTCGGAAGCGCGAGCTGGCTCGTGCTCGAACCCGGCTGGCCCGGGCGGTTCGGGAGCGAGCACTGCCCGCCGGAACTCGCCGCCGAGCTGATCGAGCATCGGCGGCTCTGGGTGTTCGGCACTCCGGAGATGGGCGAGGGCCTGCCCGGCCAGGGCTTCTACGTGAAGGCGTGGCTGTCCCCGGCGGGGCGAGAGCCCGGCCTGAACGCCGAGGAGACCGACGTCCAGGCCGAAGCTGTCTGGCTCAGCACCACCCGGTCTCGTCCAGCCCGCCCGGAATCGGCGCGGCCGGGTCGTACGGCGTGCGGCTGAAGATGAACGTGGCGAGGTTCAGGTGGTTCGCCGTCCCGTCCGCGTCGCGGCCGACGGTGAGCGTTTCGCCCGCGTAGTAGCCGTCCAGGCCGATCCAGGTGTCCGGTCCCTCGGGACGGAACCGCGACGCCCGTCCGCCGCCGACGGCCGGGTTCAGCGAGATCAGGCCGTCGCCCTGCACGCGCAGGAAGTACGGCGACGGGCCCCAGTGCCACAGGCCGGTCAGCGCGAGCAGCTCCGGGTCCAC